>JABFRS010000001.1:656250-1312500 GCA_013141055.1 Cyclobacteriaceae bacterium
TTCAAAGGAAGAGGGCAATGGAGGCTAAATATCTCCCAATTGAGGACGGATCAGGATCTCCTCAACAACAGTCCTTTCTGAAAGGGACCACGCTCCGTATACGGCCTCTGCAACGTCTTCTGGCTTGATAAATCGCTCGTCTGGCAAGTTAACCCCATCCCAACTGGATGTCCTTGTAGCACCTGGCAAAACCGCCGTTACACGGATTCCTGATTCCTTCAACTCCTCCCGAAGGACCTTTGTAAATCCAAGCAATGCAAATTTAGAAATGGCATAAGAACCTCCGTTTGGGTAGGCTTTGATGCTGGCAATAGAGCATATGGTAAAAATATGACCACTCTTCCTGCTCTTCATGGCTGGTACGAGTTCCCGCGTTGTATAATAAGCGCTGTACACATTGGCATTTATCATACTTTCAAGAGCACCTTCCTTTTCATCGATCACAGAACCCGGAAGGAAAAACCCTGCATTATTAATCAGCACATCCACTGGCAACCCCAATCCCAAAACAAAGGAGGTGAATCCCTTCACTTCGCTTTTTACGGACATGTCGGCTTTGAAAGTATGAGCCTTAATTGAGTAGGTATTTTCGAGATACGATTGAAGGGCAGTCAGCTCCATGGAATTTCTGGAACAGGTAACAATATCAAATTTCTGAGAGGCAAATTTCTCGATGATAGCCTTGCCGATACCCTTCGTTCCACCGGTGATGACCATCACTTTCCTCATGATTTTTATTTTATCTTTAGGGCAAGTTAAATGTTTTCATGAAGGGATTTGGTCAGTACATGATTTTTTTGGGAACACTGGTTGTTCGGCGGGAATCATTTAAAACGTATTACAGGCTTATCATTGAAGAATCCGTCCAGATCGGCGTAAAATCAATTTCCCTGGTGGCATTGGTAGCATTTTTCATAGGTGCTGTGACTACGGTGCAGACTGCCTACAATATGATAAGTCCACTGATTCCGAAGTACATTATCGCTCAGGTAGTAAGAGAAATGACGGTGCTTGAGCTGGCCCCCACTATTATGGCGGTGATCTATGCCGGTAAAGTTGGCTCAAGCATGGCTGGGGGTCTTGGTACAATGAGAATTACAGAACAGATAGACGCATTGGAAGTTATGGGGATCAACTCTGCCTCCTATCTGGTCCTTCCAAAAATTGTTGCTTCGTTGCTGATGTATCCTGCGCTGGTGATCGTGGCAGGTGCCTGTGCATTATTCGGGGGCTATATAGTAGGATCAGTTACGGATATAATAAGTCCAACTGATTTTGTGTATGGACTACGATTCTATTTCGATTCGTATGCCATAACTTTTGCTCTTATCAAAGCCTTCGTATTTGCGTTCCTGATCTCATCAATATCATCTTTTAAAGGCTACTATACTCAAGGAGGAGCGCTGGAGGTTGGAGTTGCTACGACGGCGGCTGTGACTTCAAGCATCATTGCAGTTCTATTGGCTGACTATTTACTGGCTCAATTACTTTACGTTCGGTAATGATAAAGATCAAAGACATTTCGAAATCTTTTGCCGGGAAAAACGTCCTCAGCGGTATTTCCGGTGAGTTTGATAAGGGGAAGACCAATCTTATCATCGGCTCCAGCGGAACGGGAAAAAGCGTACTCTTAAAATGCATTGTAGGACTGGTTAATCCAGATCAAGGCAATGTGTTTTATGATCTCAGAAATTTTACGGAGGCTGAGAAAGATATGAAAGCCGAGATCCGTCGCGAGATTGGAATGCTTTTCCAGGGCGGCGCCCTCTTCGATTCAAAGAATGTTGAGAAGAACGTTATGTTCCCATTGGACATTTTAACCAAAATGGAACATGCAGAAAAGCTTGACAGAGTAAATTTCTGCTTGAAACGTGTAGGATTGGAGAACGTCAATAAAAAAATGCCATCAGAGATTTCAGGAGGTATGAAAAAGAGGGTGGGAATAGCGCGCGCGATTGTTAACAATCCTAACTATCTTTTTTGCGATGAACCTAATTCGGGCCTGGATCCTCAAACTTCCATTGTGATTGATGACCTCATTCGCGAAATCACTCACGAGTTCAATATTACCACAGTGGTTGTAACCCATGATATGAATTCTGTGATGGGTATTGGAGAAAAGATCATGTTTCTTTATAAAGGCCAGAAGCTATGGGAAGGCTCCAGTCAGGAGATCATGCATTCTGGCGTGAAAGAGCTAGATAATTTCGTATTCTCAAATAAGGTTATGCAAGGATTGAAAGAAAGGCTTTAGAAGAAGCTGTCTTTTATTCATATCGAAGTGAGTTCACTGGATTAGCACCTGAAACTCTGAGTGAGTGATAAGCTACGGTGACCAGTGAGACCGAGAAACAGGCAATAGCGGCAGCTGCAAGGGAGATCCATCCTACTTCAACATGAAACGCATAATTTTTTAACCACGAATCCATAATATACCAGCCTACCGGACAACCAATTACAGAAGCAGTAATTACAAGCGTAGCAAATTCCTTTCCCATCAATCCCACAAGTCCGACTTTCGTTGCACCCAGCACCTTTCGAATACCAAGTTCTTTTGTTCTCCGCTCAGCTGAAAAGGCTGAAAGTCCAAACAATCCAAGGCATGAAATAAAAATTGATAAAGCCGCGAGGGCGTTAAAGACTTTTCCACGCTGTGCTTCAGCTTTGTAGAAATTATCCCAATCCTGATTTAGAAATGAATATTTAAAAGGGTATGCAGAAGCATATTGCTTCCAGATTTTTTCCGTTGCCTTTAATGCCTCGCT
Source organism: Cyclobacteriaceae bacterium (assembly GCA_013141055.1). Taxonomy (NCBI): domain Bacteria; kingdom Pseudomonadati; phylum Bacteroidota; class Cytophagia; order Cytophagales; family Cyclobacteriaceae; species Cyclobacteriaceae bacterium. Next base: position 659,016 of record JABFRS010000001.1, read on the forward strand.
GCTTTGATTTTCTTTGGTACGAACCAGCAGGCAATTATAATTTTCACTTTCACGAATTCTTAATATCAATGGCTCGATAGGATTGTGGAGAGATCCAAAATTAAAATCCTTAACAACTCCCACGATCTTGCCTTTGCGTTCCCACATGGTCAGATCCTGATCAGCAACACCATCCTTAAATCCGAATTTCGATGCAGCTTTTTCATTTACAATATAACTAAGACTGTCTGAAACTATACTTTTATCAAAAGGCCTGCCTTCCAGCATCTCCATCTTCATCATTTGAATAAAATCATAGTCAACATCAAGATTAGAAAACAGAATTCGCTCATCTTCATTCTTACCTTCCCAACTGACCCCAGTGGTCGAATTACCAATATCAATTGGAAGCTGGCTGGTGGCGGTGACACTTTCAATGGAGGGGTCCGATAAAAGTTGATTCTTAATTGCATCAAACTTTTTTGACATATCTCCCTGCATGTACATGTAAAAGACGTTTTCACGCACAAATCCTATGTCTCGCTTCTCCATAAAATTCATTTGCCTGAAAACAACGATCGTGCTAATGATCAGGATTATAGAGAGTGAAAACTGAACTACCACCAGGGATTTCCTGAACAATGAAGCACCGGTGCCAGATCTAAGTTGGCCTTTCAAGACCTCAACAGGTTTGTAATCAGAAATGAAGATAGCCGGATAACTTCCTGCAAGAAATGCAGTGAAGACAATTATTGAGATAAATATGATGGCAATTTTTGCATCCAGCAAAAACAATCCAAGATGCTTGCCCGTCAATTCGTTAAACATAGGAAGAATAATCATCACCAATCCTACTGCTATCACTGCTGATAACATCACTGTTAAAAATGATTCACCCATAAATTGTCTGAACAATTGACGTGGGAATGCGCCAATAACTTTTCGCAAACCGACCTCTTTTGCTCTCTTTGATGCTTGAGCAGTTGCCAAGTTCATGAAATTGATACAGGCAATCATGAGAACGAAAATGGCAACAACGAAGAATATTCTAACGTATTCAATTCTTCCTCCAGATTGTTTACCATTCTCAAAATCTCCGTACAAGTATCCATCTCCAAAAGGATGAATAAAAAGATCCGTATCTGACTTTTCTACATGTAGTTTGATTTCACCTGCAAATTTCCTTTCAAAGTCGGTGACATTGGTGCCTTTCTCCAGCATGATAAACGTCCTGATGTTATTATTATCCCATTTATCCAACCATGAGATATTTTCATTCCAGAAAAACTGGAAAGGGATGAGATAATCAAACTTTAAAGATGAATTAGAAGGAAGATCATTGAGCACTCCTGTAATGGTGAATGAATCTTTAGTATTCATTAATAGAATCCTTCCAACAGCATCAACTGTTCCAAAGAACCTTAATGCCATAGCTTTACTAATAACAATGGAGTTCTTATTTCTTAAAGCGGAAGTCTTGTCGCCATAAAGTAAACTAAACGAAAACATCTCAAAAAAATCCTGTTCCGCAAACCTGCCCTTTTCATAGAATGATTTATCGTCCAATTGAAAAAGCTGGTTCACTTCCCATGTGTAGCGGGTCGCAAGAACAATCTCCGGATATTTGTCCTTAATGAATGGAGCCATCGGGCCTGGCGTTGATGAAAAAGTGAATAGTCTGCCATCCGTGTACTTCTGGTTTTCCATGACACGATAAATTCTATCGCCATTTGCATGAAATTGATCCACCCCCAACTCATCGTTGATCCAAAGAAAAATCAAAAGCGCACTCCCCATTCCAAATGCAAGTCCAAGAATATTTACAAATGAGAATAGCTTGTTCCGAAATATGTTGCGCAAGGCAACGAGCAGGTAATTTTTAAACATAATCCGAAAATTTTTAGGATAGACAGAATCCGGTACGCAAGGGATGCATGCCAGTCTTCCTAATAATATACTGACGAAAGAAATAATGGTTACGCTTAGGCAAATAAAAAAAGCGATTCTATCAGACGACTGGCAATTCAATAAAAAAAGTGGTTCCCTGATCCATTATAGATTCAAACCATATTTTTCCGCCTGCCTGGTGAATAATTTGCCGTGTCATGGCCAGACCCAATCCTGAGCCCGATTGTTTGGTCGTAAACTGAGGCTGAAATACTCTCTCCTGAACTTCCTTGCTCATCCCTTTTCCGTTATCCCGAATTGTAATGAGAACAGAATTTTTGTTCACCTCAAAACCAATACTCACCTCAACTTGCCGCTGTTCTTCCTTTCTGGATTGAATGGCGTTGATAATAATATTCGATAATGCTCGGCTAAACGATGTTAGGTCTACTAAAACTTTACACGAGTCGCTTCCCAAATGGCAGACGACTCTCCCACTGCTTTCATCAGCAAACAAATTGGCAGCGGTCTGGAGCGTGTCGTTGAGGTCTACGGCCTGAGGTGAAGGTGCCGGCATGCTGGCAAACGTGCTGAAAGACGTAGCGATCTCATTCAATATCTCAACCTGCTTCAGAAGTACATCCACTGACTTTTGTGATTTCTCCAAGGGAATATTTCCCATTTTTAAAGCCTGTTCCATTTGCTGAAGGGTAAGCTTCATCGGAGTTAATGGGTTTTTTATCTCATGAGCCACTTGCTTGGCCATCTCACGCCACGCATTCTCCTTTTCACTCAAGGCTAATGCATCCTTACTCTCCACCAGATTCTGCACCATCTTATTATACTCTTTCACAAGCGTTCCTATTTCATCAGAAGAATTCCATTGTATAGGTTTATTCTGACCCGTAAGTGTCGTTTGTCCAAGTGTTTTTGTGATGAACTTGATCGGAAAAGTAAGACTACTGGAAGCCCAGAATGACAGCAGGGAGAACAGAACAAAGACAATCACAAAGACAATAAGGATGTTGGATATAATCAGAGATTGACTTCGCTGAAGAAATGTAGCTGATTCAAAGAAGGGAAGTCCTACGATAGCAAGCAATTTTCCCGTCTCAGGGGAAAGAACCGAGGAGTATGCGCAGCTGTATTTCAACTTTCCAATTTGCTCACTGGTAACGGCATGAATCTCTTTTTCCAGGACAATTTCTTTCCATGCATTTCGATCCAGTAATGGAGATATCAATTGATTGTCAAACAAGGCAGGTTGGGATGTGGCTATAAGTTTTCCTGCAGGTGTGTAAACCGATATGTCGATCTTTGAAGACACAGCATTCTCCTCTATCCAGCTTTCAAGATTCACTTCATTTACATCATTAAGACTATCGAGAGCAATCAAGCCAGCAATACGTTCACTAATGGTTCCTGATCGTTCGAGAAAATCCTTCTCAATGCCCTCCTCATTGGATTTACCTATCAAGGTAAGAGTGGTGATACTCACAGCAAGCACAGGCAAAAGGAAAGCAAAGAAAATGAAGAGCTGAATGCGCGAGGTGTAGTTAAATTTTTCTCCACGTGAATAAGAAAATGATCCTGCTATCAATTGGGCAATGAACAACGAGGCAAGACCCACCGCAAACCAGAAGGAGAAATTTGTAATCAAATAAAACGAAGGATAAGAAGATGCTGACACAATGGCCACTGAACCATCAGAATCCTCTATTCCTATATGAGAGTAATTTCTATCAACTACACCTGCACTATATAAAAGCGGATCATCAATTCGCGCAAGCGGAAATCCCTTCTCATAGTTAAAAGGCCCAAAGCTTGTGATCAGCTCTCCTTTGGTAAAAATTGCGTAACTGAAATCCTTATTCCGATAGATCTGATTAAACCGATTATCAATTAAAAGCTCAGGATAAACATTTTGAGGAATAACTCTTTTCAATGAGAGGTCAAGCTGGACGATACCTACCATTCTTTGATAGTAAATAGGAATTCTTACATGATATCTCTTTACAGTATTTCCCTCTGTGGCTTTTGCATATGATATTCCAGGATAGTCTGTTGGAATAAAACTAATCGGTGATACTACGCTATCAGAATCCTCAAACAACTCCTCTGCAATTTGCTCAGTTTTCTTTGTCGTGATGGATATCTCGTAGCGATCAAAATAATTATTGAGGTACACCCGTCTGATCTTGTCAACAACGGCAGACTTTGAGAGAAATGGACTGTTTAGTCTTGTTTGAATAAACTGGTCCTTCTGTATCTTTTGACGCGTGTCATCCAAAAGATATTCTCCAAGTACATCGCGCTCCATGAGAAAGTCCTTTCCAAATCTGAATTGATCCTGAAGCTGACGTTCCTTATAGAAGACTCGTATTGCCGATGCGTTTTGATAACTGAAAATACTGAGGGAAAATATCAGGTAGATAAATACCTGAAATGAAATCCTGAACACTCCGCCATTGATCCTTGAAATTTTTAATACGGAAAAGAACAACAAACCAAGGAATAACGTCACAGATAAGTCACGATTCAGTAAATATGATTGAGCAACAAAAATGCCTGCCGCAACCACTAAGCCTATAAAAAATGAAATGTTGCTTTTTTCAAACAAGTGATTCGCAAGAGCAAAAAGAACGTGGATAATCAGGAAACTACTGATGCACCCTATCAATACAGAAGTGATTGCTGTTATGACGACCTTATCAAAAGAAAGCGATTGAATGAGATCCAGTGCAAGTGTAGAATTGTGATAAATCGATTCAATAAAATCGTACGGAAACAGCAATGCGAAAAAGCAGGCAAGAAGGCATACCGTTCCCAGGATAGCTCTCTGAATACCAGATCGTTGCAACATCCATTGAACAGTTCTGAACTCTTTGAAATTCCAAAACAGATAGCTCACAAGAATCAAAAGCGCCAGGGAATTGAAGAACAGATCACCCATGGATGCATTCAAAGAAGATGAAGCAAACTTTTTAGGATCAAAAAGATCTGTTGCCAGATACATCGCGGGGAAGTTAATCGCAATCATTCCCATCCTCACTCCTAGAAGAATTACGAAAAGGAAAACCAGTGTTACATCATACCCGTACGATTTCTCAATGATTCTTCTATAGTTCCATGTCAAAATCCCTATAATAAAAAATGCTAAGGCTATTAATAAAAATGATAATCCACTTTCATGAACATCAGGTTTTTCAGGAATAATTTTGAACAGCACCCGTCCATCAACGGAGACAGATTCCCCAACAAAAGAAAGTGGAGAGGTTATTGTCAGATCTCTTACCGGGAAAATACTTGAATTCCACTGGGAAGATAAGAAGTTATTGATAATGGGGTATCGATCAGCAAGTTCAAGAACACAATACAAAGTGGAGCGATCTGGAAGATTCCAGCGCTTTAAAAGAAAGTCACCACGTTGAGACTTAATAAAAACTATGCTGTCATTTCCTGAAAAGGAAGTAAGATCAGGAAGAAAGTCAGAACGATTCCATGAGATAATGTGAGTACTGTCGGCATGAACAAAAAAATGGTCCACCTCATCCCATGAAGTAGAATTTACAGAAAGATTACTGATCAGCTTCTTTGCGTCGGCATTGATAGAAACTAATTCAGCTTCGGCATTTTTCTGTATATGAATGAGAAGATCTCCATGAAAACTCTTAGCGTATTGAGAACGAATGAGCAGACCACCGGATATAAGCAGGACTGAAAGTAAAAGTAGTAATAGGGAGTTCCGCAGGCTCATAGGCAACCGTACGAATATACCAAAAACCCGCTACGGATTGAGGTCAGGATTGTAGTGAAGTCCTCCAAACCAGTAAAGCCACAGGACTCTGGAGATTCGAAAACATGGAGGAGTTGTAATAACTGCAACGAGTGCAATAAGAATCAGGTAAACAAATTCCGGTAGCTCCACGAGATAATAGATCGTGAGACCAAACGCAACAAGGATGACAACATTAAAAGCATATGTGATGTACATCGCCCCAAAATAGAAGCCGGGTTCTGGCTCAAGCAGCGCCCCACATTTTGGACAATGATTATTCATTTCAGCAAAATGTGAAATACGGGAAAAAGGGTATTTAAAAATATCTCCTTCTCTGCACTGAGGACACTTACCTGAGAGTAGTGCTGTCTTGTAACTGTTTTTGCTCATTCTTTTTGCTCGTCCTGTACCAAAGATAACCTATAACAGCAATTGCCACATATGGTGCAAAGAACAGGTACATAATACCAGTATTAATGCCTGCTGCGATGCCAATATTTCCGTTGCTAAGATTATTTTCCAGGGTTGCACGACACATCGCGCACTGCGCATCCGCCTGTATGGCAATAACGATCAGAAAGAATACAGAAATGAGTTTCTTCATAATGCTCGCTACTTATAATATGGACTGATCATCAAATAAACTATTACTCCAGTCACAGCAACATACAGCCAGATTGGAAATGTAAATTTAGCCAATCGGCGATGACGCTCAAAATTGCCACTGAGAGCTCTGGAAAAGGTGAATAAGACAAAAGGAATTACCACCACCGAAAGTGCAATGTGGGAGATCAAAATGAAGAAATAGATTCCTCGTATAACACCATCTCCACCATAAGGAGTCGGTTCGCTCGTGAGGTGATAAAGGATGTACATCACCAAAAACGCTGAAGAGAGACCTATGCAGGTTTTATTTAATAACTCGTGAAGCTCTCTCTTTCCATTTTTGATCGCCCAGAAGGAAACCATTAGCAAAACAGCAGTCAGGCCATTAAGCGTTGCATATATTGGAGGCAGAAAGGTGAAATCATAGCCCGGTAAAGGTGGAATTCTGAAGAGGACTGCTACGGCAACGGGTATAATGATCGAAAGGGCAATGATCAGTTTCTTGTACGGCTCAGGTCTTACTTCTTCCATCTTAATATTTCTTCAATAAGATTTTCAACTCTACTCTCAGGCGATCCATTTCATCCCTATCGCTAAGATCATAATAGCCTCTGATGATCCCTTCTTTGCTGACAAGCACTGATTGGAATGGATCGTTCAATAAAAAAATACACTCCCGCAAAATTCCAGACGATTGCCCTGTGATTTCAATTGCATTTATCACATTAATAGCATTATCTCCCAGCTCGTCCTTTAATGCAGTCTTAATTTTCGCAACATCAAGCTTCCCATCCGTAAAAATAATGGCATTCAACTCCTGATCACTATTTAGTAATGAACGCACGGAATCAGGAATAATGTATGGAGAAGGATACGATATATTACAATCAGACGGAGGATCGATTACTCCCTTGTCATGATAAACCGGCACAACAAATTCATTCTTTCCCGCATACTTAAGGAAAACAAAAATCAACCCCGGGAGCAGTAATGCGAGAAACAGGTAAAGTATCTTTTTCAATTTGCTTATGTGATAAAAAGAAAGGCTAAAGTTTATTCAACCTTAGCCTTTTGTAAGGGGGTGAAGTTTCTCTAATAGCTTATGATCTTGGTGCCTTCATAAACAAAAGCAACCAACATCCATCCAATGAATATCATTGGAAGCAATACTGCCCAGAAAAGAACCTTTACTTCGTGACGAAGGTGCATAAATTCACCAACGATATATCCAGCTTTAACGATCGTAAGAATTACAAATATGAAAGTCTTAGCAACACCGTGCGGCACTGTAAAGGCAATAGCAAATTCAACGAGTGTTATGAGCAACAGGATTCCAGCTACCTTCCACAACTTCTTGATCTTTTCAGTATCAGGAGGAAGCACTACAATCTGAGGTTCTTTATGATGTGACATAGGTCTTTTTAATTATTCGTTTAAACCAGGTAGAAGAACGTGAATACAAATACCCAAACCAGATCCACAAAGTGCCAGTATAGACCAACCTTCTCTACCATTTCATAATGGCCACGACGTGCATAAACACCTGTTACAGTATTGTAGAAAATAAGGAAGTTGAATAGTACTCCAGTGAAAACGTGGAAGCCGTGGAAGCCTGTAATGAAGAAAAAGAAGTCAGCAAAAGCAGGTGGACCATATTGATTTTCAACGAGACCAGCTCCAAAGGTTGGTTTTAAGTCATTAACGAATTTCCCATCTACAACATGAGACAGGACGGATCCTGAATCAGTTCCAACAATAAAGTGAGTCCACTCCCATGCCTGACAACCTAAGAAAGTCATACCACCAAGGATGGTCCACAACATCCATTTCTCAACCGCTTTTTGATCCATACGATGGCCGGCTTCAACAGCCAACACCATTGTAACAGAGCTCATGATGAGAACAAAAGTCATGATACCAACAAATACCAGTGGAAGGGAATATCCATGAAGGAATGGAACTGCCTCAAATACCTTTTCAGGGATTGGCCACCAGTTCTGAGAAAAAACAAAATTCTCTACTTCACCGGAATAGGCAGGATTGGAAGATCTTACCAAACCGTAGGTAATCAAAAGGCCGGAGAAAGTGAATGCATCCGACATCAGGAAGAACCACATCATGAGCTTTCCGTAGCTCACTCCCATTGGGGAAGTACCGCCATCCCATACGCTTTTACCATGGGAAACTGCGGCTGTTGTTTGTGACATAGAGGAGAATTTACAGGTTTCTAATCAGGGGCTAATCTACTACCGAATCGATAAATTAACAATGTACTTACTAGCGAAAAAACAATAAAAATAGCAATAAGTAGACCCACAGGATGCCCAGAAAATGCCAATAAGTGGTACACATTTCCATCTGAGCCATATTCTTGGAATTGATCCTCAGTTTGTAAGCTGAATTCAAAACTACAACAAGAAAAATGATGGCACTGATGATGTGAGCACCATGCACGCCTGTCAAAACATAAACAAATCCACCAGAAGGATTTCCAACAAAATGAGCACTTATATCTACCAGCTGTCCCCATGCCACTACCTGTCCAATCAGGAATGCAATTCCAAGAACTGCTGTCACAGTCACCATCATTTTTAACAGGCTGGTGTTGTTTTTCTTAGCAGCAAAATATGCCATCTGCATCGTGACGCTACTTACTATTATAATTACCGTTGTGTAATAGAACATTGGAGGAAGATCAAAATACCTCCAGTTTCCATCTGCCTGCCGAACGATATACGCCGATGTCAGACCTGCAAAAAGCATCATGACGGTTACCATGAACAGCCACATTGCAAATTTTTTCGGATGCATAGAAAGAGTCTTCTGAGGCTCCTCCACTATCTTCATCTCACTCCTGATCGCCTTTCCCATTTTCTTATAACTCTTTAAACTTTATCCAATAAATATGCGATCTGTACAATCGGCAGGTACAGAAATGAACCAAACATGATTCTCAATGCTGACTTTCTGCTACCCGTTCTTAACAATGAGAAGGTAGCCGCAAAAAATGCTACACCGCACACTGTGGCAACAATAGCTGAATCCAAACCTGTGATCCCAAACTTCGCTGGCAACAGGCCCAGTGGTATAAGAAACATGGTATAGATCATTATCTGAATAGCCGTGTTCAAATCTTTTCCACCACCGGATGGAAGTAACTTAAAGCCTGCCTTTTTATAATCTTCATCCGCTACCCAGGCAATTGCCCAGAAGTGTGGAAACTGCCAGATGAATTGAATTCCAAAAATAATCATTGCTTCATGCGTAATCTCTCCTGTGGCTGCAACCCATCCTAACAGTGGCGGCAATGCTCCGGGAAATGCTCCAACAAATACAGCGATCGGCCCGACACGCTTGAGTGGTGTATAAACAAAACAGTATAGGAGAAGCGAAATGAATGATAATCCTACCGTCAGAGGATTGGTAAATTTCCAAAGAAGGAAGAGACTGATCAACGCACAGATTGAAGCAAAAATCAATGCCTCATATACCGTTAATTTTTGAGTCGGCAGTGGACGCATTTTTGTGCGGTCCATCAGTTTGTCATAATCTTTTTCAATAACCTGATTGATCGCACCCGATGCCCCTGAAAGAAAAAATCCCGCTATTGACAAGACCGTAAGAACAAACCAGTCAACCGATCCGCGTGTTGCCAATCCATAACCAAAGGCACAGGAAAAGGCAATCAGAAACGATAATCTTGGCTTCAGCAACTGCCAGTACGCCTTCGATTTGATGGCCACTGTTAGGGAGGGAATACTATGCTCTTGCGTTGTAATCATTTCAATTCTTTGATACTTCTAAACCCTTCATATTCAACTGCAAATACATCTGAAAAAGCCATCCAAAGGTCACAACAGCCAGCAACAAATGAACTGGCTGCAGATATCCTGGAACAGCAAAATAGGCCATTGCAATGCCCGTCATTACAGAGCACAAAACTAACAGGAAAGGAACAAGGGTTAAAGACTTTTCAATGGTTGTTTTGCGAAGTTTTAGCCATAAAATCACAGGCACCAGTGCTACCAACCATGAAAAGGACCGGTGGATAAGGAAATCAATTCCTGCATTGTCAATCCATTCTTCGCGGGGCAATGTGCCCGACAAACGATCAAGGGCTTCTCTCACCTGCGTACCTAAAAATATCTGAATGAGGAGTACCATCATCCCTGCGATCACCCAGCCATTCACTCCTGTCAATTCCAGAGGTTTGTTATCCCCGGAACGCACCATCAACCACACCAGAACAGCCACCATGACAATTGCCAAAAACATATGCACCGTGATCGTCCATTGAGTGAGATTGGTGGAGACCACAATGGATCCAAACCACCCCTGGATAAGAACAAGAATCAGGATCATCAGGGAACCTTGGAACAACTGAGGGTATTCTTTTTTGATCTTCCAGGAGGCGATGAACAGTCCAATGATCATAAATCCTATCAGCACTCCTGTGACGCGATTCATATACTCAACCCATGTCTTGGTAGCATTGAAATCCGCTTCCGCCAGAATGGATTTATCCTCCTTTAATTTCCTTGCAGTCTCCTCAAGTCCAATCAATGAAAGGTAGCGGGCAAACTTAATGTTCTTCTTTTCGCGATAAGCAGCGTATTGCTCTTTATAATTTTCAGGAAGTTGTGAAACGGAAGTTGGAGGCACCCATTGCCCAAAACACCGGGGCCAATCGGGGCAACCCATTCCTGAGCCTGTGCTTCTTACTACACCACCCACCAGGATTAAAATATAAACAGCGACCAGGGTTGATAAGCTGAGCTTATAAAAACGCCTGATCGCTGTTGAGTTCAATTATTTTCTTTTCAGTGCTTACCTGAATCAGGTGTAATAGCACCGTTGTTTCCCATTTCTAATTTGATGAGATCATTCTCATGCGGCAAATTGGATTCTGGAGTTTCTGAATAAGGTATTGTCTGTGGAATAAAATCATCCTTAGCACCTGGCTTGCTGTAGTCATATGGCCAGCGATATACTGTTGGAATCTCTCCTGTCCAGTTACCATGACCAGGAACGCGTGGCGTAGTCCATTCAATTGTGTTAGAATCCCATGGATTAGCAGGCGCAAGTTTTCCGCGGAAGATGCTATAGAAGAAGTTGAACAAAAAGATGAATTGAGCAGACAATGTTATAATCGCTGCAATGCTCACCAGCATATTCAAATCAGCAAAAGAATTGAATGTTTCAAAGTTAGTCCATGAATAATATCTGCGTGGGAAACCCGCGATACCGATGTAGTGCATTGGGAAGAACACCATGTACACACCAACAAAAGTCAACCAGAAGTGTATTGATCCCAGACGTTCATCCATCATGCGGCCAAACATTTTAGGGAACCAGTGATAGATACCTGCAATCATTCCAAAGAACGATGCGCTACCCATTACAAGGTGAAAGTGAGCTACCACGAAATAGGTATCGTGTAATTGTATATCAACAGCTGAGTTACCCAGGAAGAGGCCTGTAATACCACCCGTTAAGAAGAAGGAAACTAATCCGATGGAGAACAACATGCCAGCGGTAAACTTGATGTTACCCTTCCAAAGGGTTGTAACATAGTTAAAGATCTTCACCGCTGACGGCACGGCAATGATCAATGTCAGCAATGTAAAGATTGAACCAAGAAATGGATTCATTCCTGTCACAAACATATGGTGAGCCCACACGACGAATGAAAGGATTGTAATAAAGAGCATGGATCCAACCATCGCTTTGTAACCGAAGATCGGCTTGCGTGAATTGGTAGCAATAATTTCGGAAGTGATACCGAGTGCAGGAAGCAACACGATATAAACTTCAGGGTGACCCAGGAACCAGAACAAATGCTGAAACAGGATTGGGCTACCTCCTACGTGAGGAAGTGCTTCACCTCCAATGTAAATATCAGATAAGTAGAAGCTCGTTCCGAAACTTCTGTCAAAAATCAAAAGTAAAGCTGCTCCAAATAATACAGGGAAAGAAAGCAAACCAATAACAGCAGTAAAGAAGAACGCCCAGATCGTCAATGGCAAACGGGTAAAGGACATACCCTGTGTGCGCATGTTGATGATTGTTGTGATATAGTTAATACCTCCAAGGAGTGTGCTGACGATGAACAAAGCCATCGCAACCAACCATAGTGTCATACCAAGACCTGATCCCTGTACAGCCTGAGGCAATGCACTTAAGGGAGGATACACTGTCCAGCCACCACCAGCAGGACCGGTAGAGATGAACAAAGAGGTGAACATAACAGCACTTGAAAGGAAGAAGAACCAGTAAGAGAGCATGTTCATAAACCCGGAAGCCATGTCTCTTGCTCCTACCTGAAGTGGAATAAGGAAATTACTGAAGGTTCCGCTTAAGCCTGCTGTCAATACAAAGAATACCATGATGGTACCATGCATAGTGACGAGGGCGAGATAGAATTCAGGATCAAGTTTACCCTGTTCTGTAATCCATCCGCCAAGCAATGGACGAAGCCATTCCAGTTGAGCATCAGGGAAACCAAGTTGAAGACGGAAGATCACTGAAAGAACACCACCGATCAGCGCCCAGGCCATACCTGTTATCAGGAACTGCTTGGCAATTACTTTATGGTCTTCAGAAAAAATGTAATTCGTCCAGAAATTACCATGATGGTGCTCATGTCCATGATCATCATCGTGATGGTGAACTTCTGAATTGACGTGTATATCTACAGTTGCCATTGTATTATTTGTCTTCTATTTAACGATTGAAACAGACTGAACTACTCCAGTATCATGCGATCCATTATCAGGAGCAATACCAGACTTAATTATTGCATACTCACGCATGTTTTCAGGGATTCTTGAAACGTAATCAGGATTTTGTTTCAACCATGATTCCTGGGATGCTTTCCATTTTCTGAATGATTCTTCTGATTCAACGATCACAGGAAATCTCATCGAGAAGTGACCTTTACCGCAGATCTCAGTACAAGCCATTTCATAGTTGAAGTTTGGATTGCCTGTCTTCGCTCTCATTTCTTCAGTTGTAACTTTAGGAATGAATTTGAAAACAGTTTGCATTCCTGGTACCGCATCCATCTTTACACGGAAATGTGGAAGAAATACGCTGTGCAAAACATCCTTAGCGCGGATCTTCAGTAAAACTTCTTTGTCTACCGGAAGATGAAGTTCAAGTGATTTAAAATCATCGTATGAATTCTTATCACGGAGATCAAGTCCAAATTCGTTATTAGCATCAATCAAGCGGAAATCAATCTTTCCAAGTTCCTGATCCGTTGTACCTGGATAGCGAGCTGTCCAGGCGAACTGCTGTGCTACAAGTTCAATGACAACCGCATCCTTTGAAGCAGGTCCGGTGATATCATTCCATGCATTGAGACCTCTGAAAATTAAAAGAGCCATCACAACCGCCGGAACCAATGTCCACACAATTTCAAGTGTATGGCTGTCAGAGAAGAATTCTGCCTTACGATTTTCATCGTATTGATATTTGTATGTGAACCAGAACATGATCACTGAAATGATGGCGAACGCTGCAACGCATATTACCATCGTGATCCAGAACAAATGATCAGTTATAACACCATGCTCAGAAGCTACCGGAAGCGTGTATTCATCAAAATGTACATATGACCAGTAGAAAAATCCTACAAGGCTCAAAATGCTGAACGCCATGAAGAGAAACGCATTGATCTTATTTCCGGGACCAACCTTGCTCTTGTTCTCCTTTACCAACCCAACGAGATTGGTAATCCGGAAGATCATAAACAAGATCACCAGTACTAACACGATCCCAATTCCAATAATTATGTTCATATCCTGTTATTAACGTTCTGTCTTCTTATTCACTAAATATGATGTCCCTGACTTTCTGCCATCATTGGATCATGCTTCGCTACTAACGGGAATTTCGTCAGACTGCTGAGTGTCACCAAAAGGAACGCTGCCATAAAGATCATCGCCATTCCTATTTCCAATAACCCAAGTCCACCTTCACCATGCATAACTCCAGGTGTAACCATGTTATAATAATCCAGCCAATGACCAACGATCACAATCGGACATGCTACTTTCAACATAGCGATCTGTCTCTTTGAATCTCTCATCATCAGTAACAGGAAAGGAAGGACAAAGTTCAGGAATAAATTAGCGAAGAATATCCAGCTGTAAGGAGCAACTGTTCTGCGTTGAACGAAGTACACTGTTTCCTCCGGAATGTTTGCATAGAAAATCAACATGAACTGGGCGAACCAGATGTATGTCCAGAAAATGCTGAAAGCGAATACAAATTTTCCGAGATCATGGATATGATTTTCATTCACCACTTTCAGATAACCCTTATCCTTTAAAGAGATTACGATGAAAGTGATCATGGCAAGACCGCATACCCACCAGCTGGCGAATACATACCATCCCATCATTGTGCTGAACCAATGTGTGTCAATGCTCATAACCCAATCCCATGCAGCTACAGATGAGCTGTATCCGAAAATGATCAGGAATATTGTTGAAAGCTTGCGTGAAGAATACCAGTGCTGAATCGATCCGTCAAGGTCTTCTGCTAGCATTTCTTTCTTAATCCATATGAAGAACAAATACCAAAGGCCGAAGAACACAACCAATCTCATTACAAAAAATAGCGGGAACCCTCCTGCTGGTAATGGCCAGAAGAAGAATGCGCTTTTTCCATTGATGATTTTATCAAACTCTGAACTGCTTGGATCATACAAACCTGAGTGAGTCCAATGGAATACATCATGCTTTACAATAAAGAAAAGAACCAGCATCAAAATACCTGCATAAGGAATCCAGTGACCCATGGCCAACGGTATTCTTTTTACACCTGCTGACCAGCCAGCTTGTGCTGCATACTGAATTGCAATGAAGAATAATCCTATAATTCCAAGTCCTGCAAAGAACACATTGTTCATCCACAGTGTTGAGTAAATTCTTTTTAACCAATTTGGAGTTTCAGCATGATGCTCACCTTCACCTTTTGCCGCTTCCGCCTTTTCACCATGTTCCTGATCAACACTTGCTGTCAGGTTACTGGAAATCTCAGAGCTTGCGTGCTCTTTTCCTTCTGCCGGTGCAGCTTCATGATGGCCTCCGCCTGACATGGCCATGAATACGCCGATTAGAAAAACAACGACCCCAGCTCCCAGCAACATAAAAAGCTTGTTGCGTGTGCCAGTCTTGAATTCGTATTTTTCGTCAGCTACTTCGTGTGAATGATTCATTCGTTCAATCGTTTATCAATTCAATTATTTCTGCTTTTGCAACACTTTCACATACTTGGCAATCTTCCATCGGTCTTCCGGGCTTATCTGTGATCCATGAGATCCCATTAAACCAGCACCGTAGGTGATCACATGAAAAATATGTCCTTCTGACATTCCTAAATAAGAATCTCCTTTAAGATTAGCAACACCAGGAAATTTGTCTGCAACTTTTCCATCACCCATGCCTTTGGCACCGTGGCAATGCTTACAGTCCACTTCATAAAGAACCTTTCCTGCATCCACGATAGCAGCTGTTGAATCCAATGGATTCTTCATTCCGCCAACAATGAAATCAATACTATCCTTTGCAACTTTTTTGCTTCTGTATGGCAACCATCCAAATTGATTTCTCTTCACTGTATTGGGGGCCGGCATACGCATATTCATGCGGTTAGGATTATACTTGTTTGAATTGAAGTACTCTCCTCTGTTCGCTCCATTGTCCAGTGAGTTTACCCAACGACCAGCACTTTCGTCTGTAATCTGAGAGAGTGGCTCATAGGCAACTGAGTGATACATGTTTGGCGCATACTCGCGACCAGGGTTATCACCGTGTGCTGTACATCCCCAAAGGACAACAGCCGATGACGCCGCTATTAGAATATTTTTGATCTGCATAGTTCTCATTTCACTAAAAGCTTTTCTCGTTGACTTCCGATGCACCATTTTCTTTCAATATGCTACGAATTTCTTCTTTGCTTACTCTATTATCGCCAAGGTCAATTGCCATTACATGCTTATCATCTGTGCTGCGGATATCATATTGGCGTGGCCATTTGTATGGCTTCAGTCCACTCACCACCAGAAAAGTACCTACCATTCCAAAAGCAGAAAGCAATACCGTAAACTCGAAGGTTACCGGAATAAAAGGAGGAATTGAATAGTGATTCTTTCCACCAATGATCATCGGCCAGTCATAGCCCAACATCCAGATCTGTGTTGACAATGCGAGGATCGTACCTGTCAATCCAAAAAGAAATGCAGCGATTGGCAGACGTGTGCGTTTATATCCAAGCTCTTCATCCAATCCGTGAACAGGAAAAGGTGAATAGACTTCCTTAATCTTTACTCCTTTGTCTCGGATGTTTCCAACAGCATGAAGCAATACGTCTTCATCGTCAAAAATTCCAACCAAAAAGTTTTCTTTCGCAGTACTCATTGAATTCTATCTTTTAATGGTGTGCTTCAGTTGATGATTTCTTCTTTTCAGAAGTTGATTTCACAATACTCTTTACCTCCGCCATATTGATCACCGGGAAGAACTTGGCAAATAATAAGAATGCTGTAAAGAATATTCCAAACGTGAACAGGTACTCACCGATATCATATTGAGTCGGGTGGAACATAGTCCAACTGGATGGAAGGTAATCTCTGTGAAGAGAGGTAACGATGATCACGAAACGCTCGAACCACATACCGATATTTACAATGATCGAGATCACAAAGGTCGCCACCAGATTAGTTCTTAGCTTTTTAGACCAGAATAATTGTGGAGAGATAACATTACAAGTCATCATAGACCAGTATGCCCACCAATATGGACCGGTTGCACGATTGATGAAGGCATATTGCTCAGCAGGAACCTGTCCATACCATGCGATGAAAAACTCAGTGATGTAAGCGATCCCTACAATGGATCCTGTAATGATAATGACGATGTTCATCAACTCTACGTGATAGATCGTGATGTAATCTTCAAGTTTGAATACTTTTCTGGTGATCAGCAAGAGCGTAAGCACCATGGCAAATCCTGAGAAGATCGCACCTGCTACAAAGTATGGAGGGAAGATCGTAGTGTGCCAGCCAGGAACGACAGATGTCGCAAAGTCCATGGATACAATAGTATGTACAGAAAGTACGAGTGGTGTTGAAAGACCTGCAAGGATCAAAGCAACCGACTCATAGCGTGACCATGTTTTTGCAGCGCCATCCCATCCAAAGCTCAAAGCATTGTAAACATTAGCACGTGTCTTTGCACCGGCTCTTACAGCACGGTCACGGATTACTGCGAAGTCAGGAATCAATCCCATGTACCAGAATACAAGTGATACAGAGAAGTATGTTGAGATCGCGAATACGTCCCAAAGCAATGGTGAGTTAAAATTTACCCATAGTGAACCGAATGCATTTGGCAGTGGAAGTGCCCAGTAAAATCCTAACCATAGACGTCCCATGTGGAACGCAGGGAAACTCAAAGCGCAAATAACGGCGAAGATCGTCATCGCTTCCGCAGCGCGGTTGATTGACATTCTCCAGCGTTGACGGAACAACAAAAGGATCGCAGAGATCAGTGTACCAGCGTGACCAATACCAACCCACCATACGAAGTTTGTGATATCCCATGCCCAGCCTACCGTTTTATTAAGACCCCATGCACCGATACCGTTCCACAACATGTAACCGCAGCAGTATGCCCCATACGTCAATACCGCAAGTGAAACTCCAAAGGCCATCCACCACAATCGTGTTGGCGCGCCTTCTACCTGGCGGCTGATGTCATGCGATACATCGTGAACGGTTTTTCCACCGGTTACTAATGTTTCTCTTAATACTGATTCTGAATGCATATATAGTAGCGTTCCGTGTTTCTAAATTTTTATCCGACTATGCGTGTTCTTTTACTTCGTCTTTGTTTCTGATCTTGGTCAGATAGAAGATGTTTGGCTTCACGCCGATTTCTTCCAATACTCTGTAAGCACGTGGATTACCAGTTTTCTTATCAGAAGCAGCCGCTCCCTTTTCATCCTTTGTGATCTTAAGAAGCTTGGAGATAGCGCTTTCCTTATCATTCATATCTCCGAATACAATCGCACCTGAAGAACATGCTGCCTGGCAAGCTGTTACTACTTCACCATCTTTCACAGATCTTCTTTCACGTTTTGCCGTGAGCTTTCCTGCCTGGATTCTCTGAACGCAGAATGAACATTTCTCCATTACACCGCGTGAACGGACAGTAACTTCAGGATTCAATACCATACGACCTAAATCAGTGTTCATCGCAGGGTTTGACTGATAGAATTGCTGATTGTCGTGATACTTGAACCAGTTGAAACGTCTTACTTTATATGGACAGTTGTTCGCACAATAACGTGTTCCGATACAACGGTTATAAGTCATTTGATTTAAACCTTCTGTGCTGTGGGTAGTTGCAGCCACAGGACATACAGTTTCGCAAGGAGCATTGTTGCAATGCTGACACAACATCGGCTGGAATACAACCTCCGGATTCTCTGCTGCAATTTCCGCTTCCTCTGATGTATAGTTTGTTGAATCGCTGCTGTAGTAACGATCAATACGCAACCAGTGCATTTCACGGCGGCGGATAACTTCATCCTTACCTACCAATGACACGTTGTTCTCAACATTACATGCTACGATACATGATCCGCAACCTGTACAGGTGTTAAGATCAATCGACATACCCCAGTGATGCTGATTGTATTCATGACCTTTCCACAAGCTGAGTGAAGATGGATCAACCTTTTCTTCCCAATTTGTAACCTTTGGAATATCCCGGCCTGCGAAGGCGTCTTTCTTAAATTCACTTAAAACTGATTCCTGGATAACATTCTCACGCCCCATGTAGGTCTGGTGAGTTTGGGTCTGTGCCAATTGGAATGGTTCTTCTGTTTTAGCAAGTGTTACACCAGCTACTATGTCTGTAGACAGTGATCCGTTCATCATCGTAATGAATGGATATGCGCTTACACCAAGATTTTCAGCAACCTTACCAACCTTGGTTCTTCCATAACCCAATGAGATACCAACCGTTCCTGGAGCCTGACCAGGCTGAATCAACACAGGAACTTTTACAGTTTTACCTGCAACAGTAAGATTTCCGTATTGAGTATTGCTTTCACCATCATTTGTAAATCCTAAACTCTTTGCATCGCGCTGAGAAATCGTAATTGGATGATCCCAAACTACTTTTGTGATAGGATCTGGCAATTCCTGAAGGAGGGGATTATTAGCCTGTGAGCCATTTCCAACTCCATAACTTTCATAGATCGCAAGCTCCATCCCCTGACCACCTGCTTTGTAGTTGGAAGAAATTGAAGCGGCAGAAGCTGTAACATCTGCAGCGAACGTATATGTTTTTGAATCTTCAGATTTCAATTCAAGCACTCCGTCATAGAGACATTTATCCCACCATGACTGGAAGTCCATCAAAGAATTTGATTTTCCATAGAACCAGTTTTTCCAGTTGTCCTGAAGAACTGTAAAATAATCCGCAGGTGCACCTGCCCATGTCATGAAAGTCTCCTGACCTTGTCTTGACATAAATAAAGGAGTGATTGCCGGCTGTGATAAGCTGAACAAACCCTTCTTTGGTTCAAAGTCATTCCATGCTTCGAGGTAATGACGATCCGGAGCTTTGTAAGTAACCAGTGATCCGGTTTCATCTTCTGTGATTCCGGTAGAAACTGTTAATGATATATTCTTAAGAGCAGCACCAAGCTTTGCTCCCATTGGATGATCGTAAACCGGATTACAGTTATAGAAAATAACTCCATCAACTTTTCCACCTTCTGCTTCACCAACAAAAGCTGCCATTAATTCATCATTTCCCTGACGGAAATTGACTGGAAGATTTGGAAGGATCGTTGTTCCGTAACTGCCGAGCATATCATTGATGCCATTCACTATTACCTGAACACTCTTATCATTAGAACCTGATACTACCAATGAGTTACCTCTGGTTGACCAAAGATCATTGGCTGCCTTTTCAAGATTAACAACTTTATCGATGCTTGCTGATAAACCAGCTTTGCCTGCTTTCGCTGCGATCAGGTTATACAATTGAGCTGCCACCAAACCGGACTCTGAAGGCTTCACCATTGTACGGTAATCTGCATTAGCACCGGTCAATGATAAGTTAGCTTCAAACTGATAGTGACGGGACATCTCACGATGCTCTTCATCAATCTTTCTGGTTGCTGCGTATTGTTTTGTCGCTTCAATAGAAGAAATCCATGATCCAAGGAAATCCGCACCAAGACTTACAATTGTTTTTGCTTTGCTGAAATCATACGATGGAATCATGCCAACACCGAAAGATTCTTCGTTGGCTTTCCATATACCATAATAAGAAATAGGATCGTACTGAACGTGTTGTGTTGTAGGATACTTTGCTTTGAATTTATCAATAGCAACTTTTGTACTTGGACTCAATATTGTATTGGAAACAATTCTGATTTGTCCACCCTTGGCTGCAATTTCTGTAAGCTTGGCAATTACCTGAGCATCAACATGTTCCCAGTCTGAATTCTCAGCTCCGATCTTTGGAAAACGGAGGCGGTAGTTGTCATATAAAGAGAGTACAGAAGCTTCCACCTGCGCACTGGTTCCACCGGTAGAAACACTGGATAATGTATTTCCTTCAATCTTGATCGGACGACCGTCACGAACCTTTACTAATACGCTGCAATAATCACCGCCGTCGATATAACTTGACGCATAATAGTTAGCAATTCCTGGATCTGCATCCATTGGTTTTGTAACAAAAGGAATGGCGTTGCGGATAGGTGCTTCGCAGGCCGCTAATGAAGCTGCTGCTACGCTGAACCCCATCATCTTCAGGAAATCCCGGCGAGAGTGTCCCGGATCTTCTTCGACACCGATGTTGGCAAACTCTTTACCGGCATGCTTAACAAAAGCAGTGTCGTTTTTAAGTTGTTCCAAACCTTTCCAGTATGTCTTTTTAGTAGTACTCATATGAGTTGGTCGTTCCTTTTATTATTATGCTGAATTCTTAATCAATAAATCTTTAATCGGCAATAGACTAGTAGTGGCACTTAGCGCATTCCAATCCACCGATCTGCTCAACCTTAAATGTTTTCTTATCGTGGATTTCTACAAGGTTATCATAGTATGCGTTGCCCTTTGTATTAACATCGGTCTTGCGGTGACAGTCGATACACCATCCCATTGTTAATAAGGAGTATTGTTTTACAACATCCATTTCCTGAATAGGTCCGTGGCAGGTCTGACAAACAACACCCGCAACGTTCACGTGCTGAGAGTGATTGAAATATGCTAGATCAGGAAGATTGTGGATACGTATCCATTCGATTGGCTTGGTAGGTCCGATATACTTTGCAGAATCAGGATTATAACCCACCGCTGCATAGATTTTTGCTATTTCACCATCACCAGTAATGGTACCCGTTCTGATCTGTGAGTGACAGTTCATACAGATGCTTGGTGAAGGAATGTTTGCCTGCTTGCCTTTCGCTGCGCCGGTATGGCAATATTTACATTCGATCTCATACTGACCAGCATGGATCTTATGTGAGAATGCAATTGGCTGTTTCGGCTGATAGTTCTTCTGAACACCGATCGAATAAAGACCATCGATGGTAGTTTTGAATGCGAGTGTTCCGACCACGAAAATTACCAGGAAGATAAATCCAGGGCTACGGGTTACAGAATTGAAAGTGATCGGTGAGTTGACAATTTCACGATCTTCCTCGCTAAGCTCTTTTGTATCAAGGAATTTGCGCAAAGCGCTGATAATCAATGCTAATATGATGACTAAAAGGATCAGAATGATGATCATTCCAACCATGATAGCATCCAGATATGCCGATGGCGCACCACCTCCTCCGTTTGGATTCTTAGGATCAGGTGTTGGTGTGACAGCTACATCCGGTTTTGCAGCTTCTGCTTTCACATATGCGAGGATCGATAATATCTGTTCGTCTTTGAAGCTGGTGAAAGCCGTCATCTGGCTGTTCTTGTACTCAGCATAAATTTTTACCGCGTAATCATCTCCACTGGCAATCACTTTTGCAGGATTGTGCACCCAGTTAATGATCCAACCCACTGAAGGAACACGACCTTCAACGCCGGCAAGTGCAGGTCCGATCAACTTTGTCTTCACACGGTGGCACGATTTACAGTTACCGTTGAACAAAGCTTCACCTGCAGCAACAGCTGCTGCATCTGTCGGAATTTCCTGGGCTTGAACTGAGAGTGAGAGGAGAAAACAAAGGAGAACTTGTGTTACACAAATAAAGATTCCCGAGAACAATCGCTTCATCATGTGGGTTAGGGTTCCGCCTTTTATACGGAGATGCACAAATCTACACTCGGATGCCATTATTTCAAATATTTTTCTTGGCTTTGGCATGATTGTTTGAGTCATGCGAAACTCATTTTGCTAACTTGGACACAAAGCATTGATACTACATTACAAGACCATAAAATCAACAATTTAGAATTAATATAAATTATGGTTTTTTGCTCCAAATCAGCCTGAAATGACGCCTTTTGATTACGTATCTGTTCTTATCTCTATCATCCTTGGTTTAGGCATCACTCAGATCATGACAGGTGTCGCGGATCTTGTTCATCAATGGAACAAAGTCAAACTTTATTGGCCGCACCTTCTTTGGATCGTTTTAGTTTTTATTCTTCACATTCAGGAGTGGTGGGAGACATATCAACTTCATGATTTTGATGAGTGGAGACTTCCAACTTTCCTCTTCCTCAGCCTTTACCCGGTAACCCTTTTCATTCTGGCAAGAATTCTCTTTCCTTTCAATGTTCAGGATGGCCCGATTGATCTTAAGGAATTCTATTACGCAAACTTCAGGAAGTTTTTTATCAGCACGATGATCCTGACTGTGCTGTCAATTGCCAGCAACATCATTGTTCGCGGGTTTATGGGTGATCAGATCATACAAATTTCCCTTTTTTGCATTCTTGGACTGGTGACGATAAAGAATTATCGAAAAGAATGGGTCCATCAGCTTATTGCCATAGCCATGTTGGCCACATTTATTGCCGGCTTCATCGTAAACTGGAACTCGTGGATTATCAAATGATTAGAAATGACGCTGAACACCTTCTCCCCTAAATCAACGCTCATTCGTTCGGTCGGTCTTCCACAGCTTTCTACCAAATCAACCATTGTAGTGGTCGGCGCAGGAGCTTTTGGAGGATGGACTGCCCTTTCATTGTTGAGGAAAGGACTTAATGTGATTTTAATTGATGCCTGGGGAGCAGGAAACTCCAGAAGCAGTTCAGGAGATGAAACCAGGGTGATCCGTTCTACCTATGGATCGAATGAATTCTATTTTGATCTCAATGTTCGTGCCCTTGAACTCTGGAAGGAGAATGAGAAGCGGTGGAACAAAAAGCTATTCTATAATAAAGGTGTGCTATGGTTTTGTTATGAAGAGCATACACCCCTGCTGGATGATTCTATTCCTTTTGCAAGAAAGCATAAGATGGATTATGAGTACCTGAACGTTCAGGAGGTGAATAAAAGATATCCCCTGATACAAACCAATGATCTCCACCATGCTTACCTGGATCCTTTTGGTGGAAATCTCAATGCCAGGGAAAGTTGTCAGACAGTTTTGGAAGCATTCATTAAAGAAGGCGGTAATTATATTCAGGAATTCGTGAAGCCTGGTAAGATTCAATCTTCCGGCCTTGATAAAATAATACTATCCAACGGAACTTCCCTGCAGGCAGATGCATACTTGTTCGCGTGTGGTTCATGGATGGGACAAATGTTCCCGGAAGTTTTAGGAAATGTTATCACCTGTTCGAAGCAGGAAGTCTTTTATCTCGGTGTCCCGAAAGATCAATCCATCGATTATGATTCTATGCCCGTGTGGATTGATGTAGACGGAAAGGATTTCTATTACGGCATACCTGGTAATTCAAACAGAGGCTTCAAGATCGGAGTCGATCGCCGTGGAGAAGCCTTTGATCCAACAATCGGTGAAAGAATATCTGATCCAAAAGTGCTGGAGCATGCACGTAACTTCATAAGTCATAGATTTCCCGGCTTAAAAAATGCTCCAGTCATTGAAAGCCGGGTATGTCCCTATGAAAACTCTCCTGACGGCAACTTCATTTTTGAAACACATCCTGAAGCAAGGAACGTAATTTTTTTAGGAGGCGGATCAGGACATGGGTTTAAGCATGGTCCGGCGTTGGGAGAACTTGTCACTAAAAAATTAACAAATTGATAGGAGAACCTCAATCAATTTTTAAACTTATAGATAGTCTTCTGTTTGTACACCTCACCCGGATTCAAAACAGTAGAAGGGAAATTTGAATGATTAGGAGAATCCGGAAAGTGTTGCGCCTCCATGCAGAATGCAGATCTCAAAACATAGGGCTTTCCGCTAAATCCAATGTCTGAACCATCCAGAAAATTACCTGAATAAAACTGAAGGCCGGGTTCAGTAGTCCATACTTCCATGATACGCCCTGAGTTGGGTTCTCTGACAGTTGCAGCCAGTGAAAGTTCATTTGATTTCTTGTCGAGGATCCAGTTGTGATCATAACCTGAACCAAATTTCAGTTGCTCATCTTCAGTATTTATCCGTTCACCGATTGTATGAACTTTCAGGAAATCAAAAGGGGTATTCAAAACTGATTTTAATTCGCCCGTAGGAATGAGTCCAGCGTCAACAGGATTGAATTTATCTGCATTGATGATTACTTCATGATTTAAAATATTACCACTGCCCTCTCCCGCAAGGTTAAAAAAAGAATGATGCGTTAAATTGATAACCGTTGACTTGTCCGTTGTTGCTTCATAGTCGATGACAACTTCATTGCTGTCCGTCAATGAATATACAACTGTGGTGGAAAGATTTCCCGGATATCCTTCTTCTCCATCCCTACTCTTATATAACATTACAAGAGCATTGGGATACTTTATAGAATCAGAAATAATCTCCCAGTAAACATTGTGGAATCCATTAGGGCCACCATGAAGAGAATTTTCACCGTTGTTAATTGGCAGTTGATATTCCATTCCATCCAGTGTAAATCTTCCTTTGGCAATGCGATTGCCATAGCGGCCGATCATGGCACCGAAATAAGGATTTCCGGAAGGATACTGATCAATAGAATCGTATCCCAGAACGACGTTGCTCAGCATACCGTTTTTATCAGGAACCCATAGTGACACGATCCTGCCACCATAGTTTGTGACTTCCATTTTCAATCCATTCTTGTTCTGAAGAGTGTGCATGGTGAGTTGGGACGAAACCTTAAATTCCTTTTTCTGAGGCGAACAGCTAATCAGCAGTATCAATATAAAAGCAAGCACTACGCGATTCATAGAAGAAAGTTAGATAAATATGTGATGTGATAAAATTGAAAATATTTGAAAGAAATCCGAACCTTCATCGTTTGGCTCCGTTTTTCTATATACGCTTTATGTGGGAAAAGATACAGTTAGAAGTTCAACTTATGCACTTCGATTTGATTAAGGGCATCCGCCTTGTCCGTCAATCAAATAACGCCGTTTTCTCCACAAAGCTACACCCCTATTGTTATGGATATTTTGGCGGCATTTTTCTTATTTGGCCTTCTTCTCAGCGGACTCAAAGCCTTGTTCAGGCATTTGTGGGACAGCGGAAGACGCTTCAGCGATGAGGAATCTTTGATCCTGACCTCCGATGAAGTCATGAGCGTGAATCTGCTCTCTGCTACCTCAAATGAAACACTAAGACGTGATCACAATTACATTCGAATAACTTCTTCACGCGATTCAAATGAGAATCAAAGAAGACTTTCTTACCCTGGAAAGGGCGTGGAAGTAAAAAGATTCAAGTCAGGAGAAATGGAATTGCAACCATTTGGAAGGAGTGCATAAATCCGACCAGGCATTGGGCATCCACACAGATTATATATGCGCGGGAAACACAGTTAATTCAGTATTCACAGTCAATAAGGAATCAAATCTGAGTTTAACAGCGCGTATTAATCTGGGGGAATGCATCTAATTCCGGGCATTTTTGAAATTCAAACCTTTCTTAATATAATGCGTTAAGAATGATTTAAAACGCGTTTTCGAATGAAAAAAATTGACATCCTCAACTTTATTACAAGCTTTCGCAAAGCTCCCAACGATATCAAAACCTATCAGGAGATACTATCTTCCGTAGGCAAAGGAGATGAGGCTCAATTAAAATCAATGATCGAAGAACTAAAGCAAACCAGAGTTCTTAAGGAGATTGAAGATGGTGGAGAGAAGAAGTATCAGGTCGTCACCAAATAAATTATTCTCTCATTCTCATTTCTTGCCATCAAGTTTTACGCTTCGTTCATCAACACTGAAAAGTTCGTTGAAGAGTAGTTTGAAAGTTCCATGCGCCTGACCTCTGAATGTAATCTCTGGTCCGAAAGCATATAATTTTCCATTACCAACAGGTGCCTCAAACGCTACCACACCACCTTTAAGATAGTTTGCTCCCCATGCCCAGCCGCTGCGTAATGGATTTTCTTCACCGAACCATGCGAGAGGTTTTACTTTTCCTGAGATCACTGCATCAGGTCCGAGTTTAAATACCGGGCTATTTGAAAAATATACATCTGCCTTGTTCGACATTCCCCATGTTGCACTTTGTGTTGAATCAAGATTGATGCGCAGAATACTTCCGGGAACATAGTACTTATCTCCTGGCAATCTTCTCTCAACTCCATTAGGTCCAATCTCCGTTATCGCATTTTTAACTGGCAGCCCCAGATGATATGCAAGATTTGTGCTACTTCCAATCGTTACGATCTTCCCTCCTGCTTCCAGGAATTTTTTTAACATCGGAATAGATTTATCTGCTGTGATCTTTCCAAGCGTCGAATGGTATTCGGCCGGGATCTGACTTTCCTTTGGTTCTCTTGGCGTTCCAAATTCATTTGCACCCTCTGTACGAACCGCCGGGATTGCTCCTGAAACAAAAATGATCACATCATACTTCTTGTTAAGATCACCAGCATCGATCGTCTTGGGGAAAATTACTTCAGCCTTAAAGTGATATTGCTCCATCAGCCAGCGGATCCAACCGGAGGCCATTGAGCCACCGAACTCATCCCATAAGGCAATGCGAACATTTGAAACTTTAGCAAGCCCTGTTGATGGTAATTTGGAAACTGCTGTCGCTTTTAATCCAAACTCTGCCGCATCCTTTTCCAGAATACTCTTTGCTTTGGGACTTGCAACAACATAATACGTTCCACTTGCAATGTTCTTACCAGCAACACCTTCCGGCAAACGATAAACATCCACACCTTCTTTCAACAAATCATTTACCGCTATTACAGAATTGTTTGCCTTTGGATTTAATAGATATCCGGCAGAAGAAGTCTCAATACTTCCTTTTAATGTTTGAAGTTCACCATAGTTTATTTTTTCAAAGGGTCCCGTGAAGTCTTCAATGAAGCGATCAAACTTCACTCCCATTTGAAATGCAAGCGTCCAACCTGCTGCATCATAGGGACGTACCGGAGGTCCGCCCGGATATTGAAAATCATTTGGATGATCCTGAGGCTCAAACATATCAATAATGTGTGGACGGAACGCTTGATTATTTTTAACAATGTATGATCCTGCAGGATACTTTTTCTTTCCGATAGTAAAATCAGTTTTGGCGATCTGTATCCCGATCCCAGTTCTTATTAATGCATTAACAAACTTCACAGCTGTTGCAAAATCCGGTTGATCAGACGGAATTACATAACCACGTGCATCACGCAAAGCAGGCTTTCTGAAAATACTGTCATAATAACTGGTTGGAATGTCTGAGCTTCCACCCATGAGTCCGATCTGCTCGGATGAAACTCTCGGCGTTTCTTTCCGCGGTTTGCTTTTATAGGCAGTATTAATCGCTTCTATTCTTGCAGGATAGGGTGTCCAGTAGTCAGCGCTTCCACGATCAATAGAATTTTTTCCCATCCGGTAAATGTTCATTAAGAGCAGATCACTGTTGCGCGCAGCATAATCCAACACAGCATAATTCATGGTTACTGAATAATCGATGGATTGCTGATAATGCCACCGTTGAGGCGCTACAGGATTCGGAGTATTATTATTAGGGATCAATCTTCCTGGTACCAAAGGAATATCACCTGGTGTCGGACTGCCCACTGTTTCTGTTAGCAAGCCAATCATATTATGAAAGTGAGTTGTGGTACGCAATCCTCCATTATACCAGGTAGAAAAAACGGATCCGCCAAGGCGTGTATAGCCTGGTTTCTTTTCCGCATTTAATCTGTTAACAATAGCAGCACCAACCGCATCAATTCCGGTGATCATCATCGGATCAAAAACATAATTAAACGGATCGCGATATGGCGGACCTGCAACAACGGATCCTCCCGGACCGCTTTGATGATGGTTGTACATGATCTGGGGAATCCATTCAATGAAGAGTTGCCTTCCCATATTTTGAGTTTCCTTCATGTTGAGCATGAAGAAATCTCTATTATTATCGTGACCTACATATTTCTGATAAAGCTTGGGAAGATCCTCTACAGATCTTTTTTCCGGTTTTGGTTCGCGCATATACCAATTGGACACAAGCTCCTGACCATCGGGATTAGCATGGGTGAACAGAATGATTACTTTATCAAGAATGCGTAGCGTTTCAGCATCATCGCGTGTTATGAATTCATAGACACTCTGAATCAGTTGATGCGTTCCAACTGTTTCGTCAGCGTGCAATCCTCCATCAATCCATACGATTGCTTTTCCTTCTGCCGCCATCGCCAAAGCTTGTTGCTCTGTAATTCCTTCGGCACGGGCCATTTTCGTAGAAATCTCTTTATAGCGATCCAGCTTCTTAATATTTTCCGGAGAAGAAACAATGAGTTGATACTGATGCCTGCCCTCTTCAGTAAGACCAATATCTACCAGCTTTGCGCGATTGGAGGTCGCAAGGATCTTGAAGAAAGCTTCTGTTTGAGAATAGGTAGCCAGATGATAATCATCTCCAATATTGAAACCGAAATGTTCCTTGGGTGTTGGGAACTTCTGAGCCACAGCTTGTGATGCATTCCAGATCAGAAGAAGGATGATTAGACGGAAGATTCTCATAGTTGATCAGAATTAGAAATTTGAAACAACAAGGAGGAAAATTCCTGGCTTCTGAGGAAGAAGATTTTGATGAAAGGTTAACCATCCAGCATTTATAGCCTTTTGAAGTCACATATTCACAACCTATCGCATCGATGGATCCACGTTCCTGTTTTTTAACAGCAGCGATTGAAATTTCTCAAAGTCGACCGGCTTGAGATATGGCTCTTGCTTCGGCGGGTTCTTAACTAGTTTTTCAAGCGGACGCACAGGTCGCCTTTCAAAGCCGCCTCCGCAATTGGGACAGACATTGTGCAGAATATCATGAACACACTCCGTACAAAAAGTACACTCGAACGTGCAGATCATCGCTTCCGTACTGTTGGGTGGCAGCTTCTTACCGCAGTTTTCGCAGATGGGACGTAGTTCCAGCATTCTTCTTTGAAATTAAAATTTAAGAACGAAAATGCAATTCAGGGTTTGGCTTCGAGAATAAGCCCCTGCTTTGGCGTCCATTTATCATACTCCATATAATACGCTGCATCGATGGCTGCCTTCTCGCCTTTGAGCTTTGCCACAAGATGAAGCGCTCCATCGATTCCTGCAGAGATCCCTGCCGTAGTGATCACCGTTCCATTGTCAACAAAGCGGGCGTCAGAAACGACCGTCGTTTTAGAAAAAGATTTCTTAAGGTTATCAATGCTGAGATGAAAAGTGGTAGCAGTCTTATTATCCAGAAGTCCTGCTTTCCCCAATGCAAACGCCCCTGTACATACAGAGAAGAAATATTTTGTCTTTGACTCACGTGATTTCAACCAGCCAATCACATCGCTGTCAAAGGAACGCTCTCCATTACCTCCGAAAAACGCGATCATGTCAGACTCGGGTGCATTGGCAATGCTGTAATCCGGAATGATCTTAAGGATGCCCTGAGAAAGAATTGGGCTGGTAGTTTTGGACACCGTGAAGACTTTGAATCCCGCGTAAGCGAAAACTTCCATGGGCCCGGCAAAATCCAGCACTTCAACACCATCCTGAAGATAGAAAGCAACTGTGATCGGTTTCCACGATAATTCTTTCATACGTTCTGCTTTAGACATTTTCACTAGCGTCATATTACAATGATTACATACACCCGGTTTTTCAAATGCGATCTTATCGCAGTCATTATTGCAAAGCGCGCAATAATAAGCGACATCATCAGCCGCATTCTGAGAAAACGATTTCACTGAAACGATCAGAAACAAAACGATCAGGAGCTTTTTCATAGACTTGATTTAACACCACAAAGGAATGCTTCGTAATGCTCAATCAGAAGGACAACTCAGCGCAGTATCAGGACAATACTTCGGAGGGCAAAATGCCGGCGTGACGTTTGAGCAATGTTCTCAGCTGGTTGGTGCTTTTCAGCCCACATGCTTTTGCGACACTTTCAACCTTCTGTTTTTCATGAAGCAACTGAAGAGCCTGAGAAACACGAAGCTTTTCAACATATTCGCCGATCGTAATTCCGGTGGTGTCTTTAAAAAGACGGGTGAGATTTCTTCCACTGGTGTGCACCAGCTCTGCCAGACTCTCTGCCGTGAATTTCCTGTCAAGGTGCTGCGACAACCACTCCTGTATCTTATGAATACGATCTTCAAGATGGTTGCGGTACTGAAGAAATACACTGAGCTGCGGGTCTTCCTTTCCCCGCCGAAGATAGATCACCACCTCTCGTGCAATGGCTGCTGAGAAACGGGTTCCATACATTTCTTCCAGGAGATAAAGTCCAAGGTCAATACCGGAAGCAACTCCTGCACTGCAATAAAGCTGATCATCCTGAGTAAAGAGCCTGTTGGACATCACCTCAACCTGCGGATATCTCTCCTTTAATAGTTGTTGGAATTTCCAGTGTGTTGTTGCCTGATGACCTTTAAGCAATCCTGACTCCGCCAGTAAAAATGCACCGGTACACACAGAACATATCTTTGCACCCCTGCCATGCTGGGTAGTGATCCATTGCAAGAACCTTTTGATTCCCTGCAGGAACTTTTTATCCGTCAGAAAACGGGAATCAAGTCCTGGAATAAAAACGATATCATCTTTGCTTAGTGCTATCTTTTCGAAATTTTCAAGCTTTGCAAAAGCAAGTCCGCTGGTACTGGTTCCTTCCGACACACCGGGGTAAAGCGAAACAAATCTTAACTGCAAGGGAGCACCGTAATCCTGAGCTTCATAAAACACGTGAGCAGGTCCGCTGATATCCAGCAAATGAACATCCGGTGGTATCAGAAATACCGCAGTGCGCATCGGTTGATGGAGTATGAATTTGTCCGGAGCTGAAGAAACCAAGGATAATCTATTTATAAAATCAACGGTTCAACAAAGATCAATCTTTAAAAACGCGGGAGAGTCGTTTGGGAGCAACACCACAATATGAGGTGGTGAGAATATCAGTCAACATCTCCTTTCTCACTTTACTGAGCATAACAAAGGTCCATCCTTGCTTTCCCCATTTGTTAGGAACAGGAAAAACCACCGTCTTGTCAAAGTTTGAAAAAACAGATTGATCGATCTCTGATAATTTCACACATGCTCTTTTATTCTTCTCTGAAAGAGTCACAAATATCTTTTTGGCGACCCGAAAAGATGGGTTGTCAAAATGCGGCTGTTCAATTGCCTCAGGGAATGACAATGCCAGTTTTCTGAAAGATGCTATGCTCACCATTGGTATAACAGAAAAAAAATAAAGATAAAGGATAAGAATCAATAGTAACCAGAGTGTCCTTCGATAATAAAATCAGCTCACTGACTGGATTAGTTCGGTGATTTACTAATTTAAGCCTGAGATCTTGTGACTTATGAAAGTGGCGCTCTTTATTCCATGCTACGTTGATCAGTTCTATCCAAAGGTTGGAATCAACACATTGGAATTACTGGAAAAGCTGGGATGCGAAGTTGAATTTCCACTCCGGCAGACATGCTGCGGTCAACCGATGGCCAATGCAGGATTTGCTTCCGATGCTCAAACATGTAATGCCAACGTTATTTCAAATTTTAAGGGTTACGACTATATCGTCTGCCCTTCCGGAAGCTGTGTCCTTCATATCAAAGAGCATCTTCAGCCGGCTGAAAGCAATGAAGTAAGAAAAATACAGTCATCGATTTACGAGCTGACAGAGTTCCTTGTGGATATATTGAAGGTCGGTCAGTTAAATGCTTCGTTTGCTCATAAGGTTGGGCTTCATGTGAGTTGCCATGGACAAAGAGGTCTTCATCTCTCTTCTATGAGTGAGTTAATGACACCTGCTTTCTCAAAACCAGCAAAACTTCTGGGAATGGTCCAGGGATTAGAGCTGGCAGAGCTTTCCCGTAAAGATGAATGCTGTGGATTCGGAGGGACTTTCTGCATCACGGAAGAAGCTGTTTCAGTCGCTATGGGAAAAGACCGGGTTCATGATCATATTGACAAGGGGGCGGAATATATCACAGGTGTGGATATGAGTTGCCTGATGCACCTGGAAGGAATTCTTAACCGTCAGAAGAGCAGCGTGAAAGTAATGCACATTGCTGAAATCCTTAACAGCAACTTCTGATGGATCACGCAAAGGCAGCAAAATTATTCAATAGGGATGAAGAGCGCACCCGCTGGCACGATGAAACACTTTGGCGTGTTCGCACCAACCGAGACAACGCTGCTCATAAAGTTGATGACTGGGAAAAATTACGTGAAGCAGCGTCACAGATCAAATCACATACCCTTTCCAATCTTGATCAGTACCTGGTTGAATTTGAAACAAAAGCCAAAGCAAATGGCTTTGAAGTTCACTGGGCTTCGGATGCAGAGGAGCACAATGAGATCATCTATGAGATTATAAGAGCCAATCAGATTCAAAGGATCGTCAAAAGCAAATCGATGCTCACAGAAGAGTGCCGAATGAATGAGTACCTGACTATCAAAGGCATTGAAGTTGTTGACACAGACCTCGGCGAACGGATTGTACAATTCAGAAAAGAACACCCAAGCCATATCGTGCTGCCTGCTATTCACCTGAAGCGTGAAGACATTGGAGAAACCTTCCATCAGCATCTCGGAACAGAAAAAGGCGCAACGGATCCACAATATCTGACGGAAGCTGCACGACAGCACTTGCGTGAAAAATTTATTACCGCTCAGCTGGCGATCACAGGAGTGAACTTCGCCCTGGCAGAAACCGGTGGATTTGTTATCTGCACCAATGAAGGGAATGCAGATATGGGTACTCATCTTGCAAAGATTCATATTGCAAGCATGGGTATTGAAAAGATCATTCCCAAAGTTGAGCACCTGGCAGTCTTCCTGCGGCTCCTGGCACGGAGTGCGACTGGTCAGCCGATCACAACGTATTCAAGTCACTTTCATAAACCTCATGCAGGACAAAAACTACACATTGTAATAGTAGACAATGGACGTTCCGCTCAACTGGGTAGACCGGATTTCAGAGACTCATTGAAGTGCATTCGGTGTGGAGCATGCTTCAATACCTGTCCGGTGTATCGCAGAAGCGGTGGACATAGTTATCACAATGCTGTTGCGGGTCCGATAGGTTCAGTGCTTGCGCCCAATCTCAATATGAGGGAGAATGCAGATCTTCCGTTTGCTTCTACCCTGTGCGGCTCTTGTACCAATGTTTGTCCAGTGAAAATTAATCTTCATGATCAGCTTTGGAAATGGAGACAGATCTTAATGAAGGAAGGTTATGGTTCCACGTCGAAGAAGGCAGGCATTCAGGTTCTGAATTCAGTTTTATCAACTCCGGGGAAATATGATCTCATTGGAAAGATTGCAAGAGTAATGCTCAGGGCATTTCCATGGATCGCTAAAAATAAAATGTTCAATCCCTGGTATAGGCAAAGAGAGATGCCGGCAGTTCCGCGTCAAAGCTTTAAATCCTGGTACATTGAAAACAGAAACAGATCATGAGTTCACGGGAAAAAATACTAGGTGATATTAAAAAGAATAAGCCGCCGCTTGCTCCTCTTCCACAATGGACATGGGATTCTCCCGTAATGGATGCTGCTCAGAATTTTATAATTGCAATAAAAAATGTCAGCGGCAAAGTAGTTGAGATAAGTAACATTGCGGAAGCAAGAGAAAACATTTTAAACACTCACGGTGAACAACAGAGGATCGTCGACCGGATCTCATCAATAACTTCTCAAGATATTGAATCAGAGGATGCATTGAGTCTGGAGAAAATTGAAGTTGGCATTATTGAAGGTCAGGTAGGAGTTGCAGAGAATGGTGCTATATGGGTTGATCAAGCGAACACAGGGCATCGTGCGCTGCCATTCATTTGTCAGCACCTATGCATAGTGTTGGAAACCAGCAGGATTGTTCCAACGATGCATGAAGCTTATTCCTTGATCAATGTAAAGAAAGAAGGGTTTGGAACATTTATAGCGGGGCCGTCAAAAACTGCAGACATTGAACAGGCACTTGTCATCGGCGCACATGGTCCAAGAAGCCTGACGGTATTCCTGTTGAAAAACTAATTGATAGGCTTTTTTATTGGAGTGCCTCTTGGATTTGCCTCGGGACCAAATTTATGAAGAACAATGAGACTCCAGTATTTACTCCAGTGACCCTGACCATTTTCAAAAGACTTTACAATCTTTATTACACCATTCTCCATCTTTATCAGATTTCTAAAACGGTTCTTGCTCACTCTCATCCATGTCTCCAGCGGGAATGTAAATCCCTTCTTCTTGCGAAAAATAATTTTAGGAGGAAGAATATGCTGGTTGGAAGCTGTAAGAAGATACTTAGGCCAGCCCTGTTTATACCGTTGAGCGGGGGGAATGCTCTCCACTTTCTTAATGAGGTCAATATCGAGAAAAGGAACCCGTATTTCGAGTCCGTGCCACATGCCCATGCAATCAGTATCCTTTAACAATTGATTGGTCATGTAGATCTTTGATTCAAGCCTGGACACATAATCCATGTCCTCTGATTTAGGACTGAAATCAATTTTAACCTTCTGCAATGCTTTCCAAACTCTTTCTTCCGGAACATGAAGAATGCTTGCAATGAAGTCGGGAGTATGGATACCTCTTAGGAAAAGATAATCACCGATGATGCCTGGTAAATTTAAAAACATGATCCTCCGATAGGCATGATTCTTCCATCCCATTATTTTTCCGATGAGTCTTTTGAATGGAAGATTTCTGATGCGCTTCAGCCAGGTTATTCTTTTGAAAGAAGGATATCCACCGAATATCTCATCTGCACCAAGTCCTGACAAGGCCACTTTCAAACCATCCTTGCGCGCGGACTTTGCACTGAAGTATGAGTTTACTCCGTCGATAGAAGGCTGATCCATTGCTTTCCAGAAATCATCAAGATTATCCCAGAACATTTGTTCGGTGATACGATGAGAAGTATGATCAACATTCAATGTCTCCTCCAGCGCGAGCTGCTGATATTGATGTTCATCATAATAACCTTCATCAAAATTGATTGAGATCGTATTCACTCCTGAACGGATTCTGTCGGCGAGAAGCACCAGCAGTGATGAATCAATGCCACCACTAAGAAATATTCCAATGGGAGCATCAGAGATCATGTTTCTCCTGATGGCGTCCTGAATGGCAAACTGCATGGTCTTCAGATCTTCAGAACTATTTGAAGGAATTACGCTGGTATTACTTTCCGAATAATAAGTATGGACCTCATTTGAAAAATCGTTCAAGGTAAGTTCCAGGTATGAACCAGCAGGCAACTGATGAACGTCCATCAATGTGGTATAAGGATGTGGGATAGATCCGAATGCCAGGAAAAGTATTTTCCAATCTTCAAACTCCGGCCATTCAGGATTCATGGATTTAAATCCGCGCACCTCAGAAGAAAAGATGAGTTTGCCGTCTTTAATGTAATAGTAGAGCGGCTTGATACCGATGTGATCTCTGACGAGAAATACTTTCCCTTTCTTTTTGTCATAGATCGCAAATGCAAAAATTCCTTCAAAAAGGTCAAAGGCTTTTGTGCCCCAGGCCTGATATGCCTGGAGGATTACTTCTGTATCTGATTTCGTGGTAAAAAAAACACCAAGATCTTCAAGCGATCTACGGATGTTCATGAAATTATAGATCTCGCCGTTAAAGGAAATAATAACCTCTGAATCGGCACTGATCATTGGCTGATTGCCGGCAATAGAAAGATCGATGATTGAAAGCCGGCGGTGACCAAAAACAACGGGGCCATCAAAATAAACGCCTTCTGCATCAGGACCTCCATGAGCCATAGCATTCAGCATCAGCAATAAGCTTTTCCTATTTTCCTGCTGACCCTCAAAAGAAACTATACCCGCTATTCTACACATAGGTCAATTTAAGACTAGCCCCCTGGATGATCAGGGTCTAACATTTTAAATCACAGATGCTTGAGGAAAATATCCTGATACGGACCGTTGTCAAACCAACATCGATAATTTAGAATTCCTTACCTCATTTAAACTTTACCAATACCTTGTCGTTTAACAATCTACTGAAAAATTAGCTTTCATTACACGAAAAGCTGTCCAAACGGACAATAATGCAAGAAAATTCGACTTCAGATTTGGACGTAAAGTTAAACAAATTCAGTAAGTTTTATTCGCTCTTTCCATAGGTGGTTTAGGACAATGGAAGGTCGGTCTTTGCTGAATTTACCGCATTGTTAGTATATCTTAAAACATCGATATTGTAGAGTCATCTTATGTGGACCTGCCCTTTCTGTCATCAGAAGTTTGTCAATAATAATCAGGTTCATTCCTGCGGCGACAAAGTTCTTGATGATTTTCTTGGCAATAAATCAGAGCACACCATTGCACTCTTCTGGAATTTTGTAGAAGCCTATCAGAAAATCGGAAAGATTACGATCCATCCTACCAAGTCGATGATTGCAATTGCCGGAAAGACAAGAGTGGCTTACGTAATCCGGCTGGGTAAAAATTTCGTG
Organism: Cyclobacteriaceae bacterium; assembly: GCA_013141055.1. Lineage (NCBI taxonomy): Bacteria > Pseudomonadati > Bacteroidota > Cytophagia > Cytophagales > Cyclobacteriaceae > Cyclobacteriaceae bacterium. Next base: position 696,319 of record JABFRS010000001.1, read on the forward strand.
GATGTGGTCTTTCCTTTCAACAAACCTTTTACAGACAACTTATGCTTTCATAAGATCGCTCAGGTTCCAGGTGACCAGCAATACAATCATCATCTGCGTATTCAGGAGATTGATGATATTAACAAAGAGGTAAAAAAGTTTATGAAGATGTCGCTGGGTGAAAAATGAGTCATCAAGGCGCCGCGCCATTCGTTGACGCACCCGCCACGGCTAACGGAGAGCTTCACGATTCAGATCAAAAGGTCATATTTCAGTCAGTTAAAAGATGAAAAGTCCTTTATTAAATCGAAGTACATCACAATTTAATATTTAAGCATAAGCATTATTTTTACCCCATGAAATTCCTCATCGCCGGTCTTGGCAATATCGGCCCAGAATACGAACTCACCCGTCACAACATCGGGTTTCTCACCCTCGACCGCCTCGCCGACGTCCATAAACTTGAGTTCAAAACAGAACGCCTCGCCGACAGAGCCGAATTCAAATTCAAAGGAAAGCAGGTCCACCTCATCAAACCCAACACCTTCATGAACCTGAGCGGCAAGGCCGTCGCATACTGGCTACAAGAACTCAAGATCCCAAAAGAAAATCTATTGGTTATCGTCGATGATCTCGCATTGCCCTTCGGCAGCCAGCGCCTCAAGACCAAAGGCAGTTCTGCCGGTCACAATGGATTGAAAAATATTGAGCTTGTACTGGGTGGTCAGGAATACTCACGTCTCCGCATGGGGATCGGCAGTGATTTCTCCAAAGGTCAGCAGGTAGACTTTGTATTAAGCAATTTCAGGAAAGAAGAACTCACAGCACTTCCCGACATCATGGATAAAGCCATCGAGACCACGCTTTCCTTCTGCACCATCGGCGTAGAACGCACGATGAACTTCTTTAATAACTAGAGATATTTTATTTTATTCTATCCTCTCTCCTTCTTTGTGGCAAACAGTATGAACCCTGTCACTGTGAACAATAGAAAATATCCCGTCGCCATCAGATGTGTGTTCCCCGCAGGATGGGCCTTCCCTATTCCCATCAGATAATGATACATGCAATATGAATATGGCACCAGGTATCCGTACTTCCACGATATTGAAAAAATGGATCCCACAAGCAGGATCAGTCCTGCTCCTACCGGCACAAGAAAATTCTTAAATCTAAGACTTATCAAATACTGCAAGCCGATGATAGGAAGACAGTCCACGAAGTAAAGTGCATTGTCTTTGAGGAACGTCATGTATGGAATAGCAGTGGACGGATACTCAACATCCATTACCAGGTAAGGAATGATCGCGGAGAGGTAAATTCCTATGTTAAATAAAATAAAGAACTGGAACATCATAAAGATGATCACGCTGAGTTTCGAAAAGTAAAGCGTAGCCAGCCCTACAGGCGATGCATGGACCTGCTTCCAGGTATTGTTCTTGTACTCAAGTTGGGTAACGAGACTCGTCGCCAGGATGACACCCATTGGAAGAAGCATGATCGCCATAGACTCCCATGAATTTCTCCACAATTGAAACCAGAAGTCAGGGGATGAATATGTCTTAATGGTTTTCTCCGGCTGTAACAGTCGTGCGGCAATTACGATGACGGGTGTAAAGAATCCACCCACGATCACCAGCCATGTTGCAAGGCTTCTTTTTCTCTTGAGCCATTCACTTTGAAAGCTGTGTACAAATGTCATCATAGGTCAGTTGTTTATCAGGTCCATAAAAATTGTCTCCAGATCATTCTTGATAGAAGTGATCTCATACACTCCAATGCCTTGCGTGACAAGCTCGTGATTGATATCTGCCATTTCCACACGTGATACCACCGGGATGATCAGCTTTTCAGGTTCGATGGTGGCCGTTATCCCAAGCTTATTCAACACCTGTATAGCGGCAGAGTTATCATTGGTAGCAATCGCGATGAAGGATGCTCCCTGTTGTTTGGACTTCAACTCCGGCAGTGTTCCCTGGAAAACCAGGTTGCCTTTGTTGATAATACCTACGTCCATCACGAGTTTTTCAATCTCGGCAAGCAAGTGACTTGATATTAAAATAGTAGTGCCGAATTCATGATTTAATTTTTTAAGTAGCTCACGTACTTCGATCATGCTGTTGGGATCAAGGCCGTTGGTAGGCTCATCGAGGATGAGGAATTCAGGCTTGTGCAATAACGCCACCGCAATGCCCAGACGCTGCTTCATACCCAGGGAAAACTGACTGGCTTTTTTGGTTCCAGTACTCGCCAGACCAACACGCTCCAGGACTTCCGTGATATTGGATTTGGGACATTGGAATATCTTCTGGAACAACAAAAGATTCTCATGTGCTGTGAGATGTCCGTAGAGCGAAGGACTTTCGATAAGTGATCCAACATTTTTTAATATTTCAAGACGGTGATCATGGAAACTCTTTCCAAAAACGGTGATGGTACCCTGTTGCTTCCTGAGCAATCCGAGGATCAATCTCAGGGTGGTGGTTTTCCCCGCGCCATTCGGGCCAAGAAAGCCGTAGATGCTTCCTTCTTTTACTTTCAGGTTAATGCCATTGAGCACGGTCTCAGTGGATGAAAAGCTGTGGGTGAGATCAGTTGTCTCCAAACAATAGTCTGCCATTGGTGTGTTTTGGTTTCACTGATGGCTCGACGATGAATGGAGGGAAATGTTACAGAGGTGTTGATCATTGGGCCACTAAGCAATGCACCTTTACACATATAGCACATTGAATAAACCTTTCTGATTTGTCTTAACAACTCATCAGAATTATTAACGGCTTTTGGGTGATTTCAAAAACACAAAAAAGGGTCAATCTTGCGCGCATGAAAAAAATAAGCCTTCCCGCAATTACTTCATGCGCAACACTTCTGATTGCGTTCTTCTCCTGCATGAACATGTCTGCTCAGGATAATCCTGACAGTATAAAGATCCGAACCACTACCCTCACACCAGGCGTTTACATGCTTGATTGTACAGGAGGCTTTGGAGGCGGAAATATAACAGCCTCTGTTGGAGAAGATGGAATACTGATCGCAGACAACATGTTTATATCTATGATGCCAAAGGTGCAGGCAGCATTGAAAAAACTTTCCGATAAACCAGTGAAGTTCGCCCTCAACTCGCACTTCCACGGTGATCACATCCAGGGAAATGCTGTGCTGGATAAAAACACAACCATCATCGCTCATGAGAATGTAAGGAAAAGAGTGGGTGCTTCTGCCGATCATGGAAGACTACCGGACATCACATTCACCGACAGAACCAGCCTGTACTTCAACGGCGAAGAAATCCGCCTGATCCATTTACCCAACGGACATACCGATTCAGATGCTGTCATCTATTTCACAAAATCAAAAGTGCTGCACATGGGAGATATGTTCTTCTTCGGCATGTTCCCAGCCGTGTACACGAATGGTGGAGGCGACATCAGGCAGCTCATTAAAAATCTTGAAGCAATTATTAAAGAAGCCGATCCCGCATCGAAGGTTGTTCCGGGGCATGGTGACCCTGCTTCGATGCAGGATTTTCAGAATTATGTTGCCATGCTGAAGGAGACTACAGCCATTGTAGAAGCAGCTTTGAAGAAAGGAAAGACACTCGATCAGCTAACCAAAGAAAAAGTCTTTGCAAAATACAATGCTCTCGGAGAAGGCGGAGCACAAACTACAGATCAATACCTGGGGATGGTTTATAAATTACTGGGCGGCAAGTGATTTACCGGGATAAAGGAAAAATATCCCCACTCTTCTTTGCCTGAATAGCGTAATTCTTCTTATGATCGCTGGCATGGTTTTTTTTGAAAAAAGTCCAACAAGACTTTTCAAAACTAAATCAAATCAAACTATCATGAAAAAAATAATCAAAAATTTCCTTCCGGCATTGCTTTGTGCAGTTGCCCTTACCACCGGATTTGCTCAAACTCAAACAACGACGATGGGAACGCCCATCAATGATCCGGCAGTGAGTCGCAGGTTGCAGGCTGACCTGAGCTATCGGAATACCAAGCTTGGGAAATCAGAAGTTACCTGGTATGAAAGCAAAGGCAAAGGTTACTATGCAAACTATTCTATCGGAAGTGAAAAATTCCTTACCCGTTATGACCTTGACGGAAAGTACATGGATACCTATACTCAGTCTGACTGGAATGGAGCGGATGTTCCTGAAGATCTGAAGACGGCATATAGCAAAAGTGCTTATAAGAACAGTGAGGTAACAGGTTACTGGAAAGCTTCCGATCCTGATAAAAAAGGTTCATACCTCGAACTTCAAAACAAGCAGGGAAAGACTTCAAGAGTATGGGTAGATGAAAAAGGAAAGTTCTCATCCAATCCTCCAAAGGCAACTGCTTCTGTCAAGTCAGAATAATAAATAAGCAAGCAAAAAAAAGAAAAGCCCCGGGCATTTACTTCCGGGGCTTTTTCAGGTTTAGGTAAAAACTCTTTATACGTACTGATTCAGCATCACCGGCATTACCAGCATCAGGATGTCTTCAGCTTTATCTTTTTCAACAGGAAGAATCACACCAGCTTTATTTGGTGCTGACATATTCAACTTGATCTGATCAGTATCCAGATTGCTCAACATTTCAATCATGAAACGTGCATTGAAACCAATTTCAATATCTTCTCCTTCATGCTCACAGGACAGACGCTCATTTGCTTCGTTTGAGAAATCAAGATCTTCAGCAGAAACCTGTAACTGGCTCCCTGTGATCTTCAGCCTTACCTGGTGAGTAGTTTTGTTGGCATAGATCGAAATACGTTTCAGTGAGCTGAGGAAGTCAGCGCGGCTGATCGTCATCTTGATCGTACTGGTAGAAGGAATTACATTTTCATAATCCGGGAAACGTTCGTCGATCAGGCGGCAGATCATACGGATGTTTCCAAACTTGAAGAATGCATTAGAGGTATTGAAGTCGATGGTAACGTCTGTATTCTCAGACGGCAGCGTTGACTTCAATAGATTCAAAGCCTTGCGGGGAATAATGATTGTATTACCGCTATCAGATTTAACATCGGTTCTGCGGTAACGCACCAGACGGTGACCGTCGGTTGCTACAAATGTTGTGTTCTTCTCTCCCAGGTTAACATACACTCCTGTCATCGCAGGTCTGAGTTCATCATTGCTGGTAGCGAAAATGGTATTGTTAATGGCACGGGCCAATACTTCAGAAGATATCTGTGCAGAAAAGTCGTTGCTGACAGAAGGTACTTTCGGAAAATCGGTAGCATTCTCACCGGAGAGTTTGTAACGACCATTGTCAGAGCTCAATTCAATACTGTACGTTGATTCATCAACAGAGAATGTCACTGGCTGGTCAGGAAGGTTCTTCAAGGTATCAAGAAGGATGCGGGCCGGAACAGCAATATTGCCGCGTTCCTTGGATTCCACATTGATCTCAGTGATCATTGAGGTCTGTAAGTCGGACGCCGTAACGGTCAAACGGCTCTTGTCGATCTCAAATAGAAAGTTCTCAAGAATGGGAACCACCGGATTGGTCGTGATCACGCCATTGATATAAGAGAGTTGCTTCAGCAGGTAGCTGGAGTTAACGATGAACTTCATGTAAATTCGGTGGTTTTAATTATAGTCTGCTAAGGTAGGAAGAAAATGGATTTTGAAAAAAGAATCTCAATTGCCCTTATTGATAAGGAAATAGTCTTTTCGTCTCACAATCTCCGCTACCTTACTTTTCTCCAAGGTAAGGATTTGACCGTCAGCCATGCGCCCGTAGACTTCATTGTCCTGTTTTCCAGGTGTAAATAATTCAAGTGTGAAGCTGCGGTTGGCAATATCCCTGACCTCGATCTTCACTGCTGGCACCGTGGTCATCAGACTGTCTACCCTTTTTTGTCCGGAGGAAAGGAACTTGCTTGCAAAGAGCAGGGAAACCGCATCCAGGTAATCATTCACCTTCGTTGTATCGGCATTGGCTACGTCTTTGATTCCGAAATAGCGGCTCTTTCTCTCGATCTCAAATCCCTGCTTGGGATCTTTTGGATAGGTCGATGTCAATGATTTGAAGTTCTGCCAGTAGAAATCGAAGACCCTCTTGTTGCGCCATCCATTTTCATCCAATTCAAGAATACCTCCGACATAAACCCTGTAACCCGGAATCGTCATAATATAAGGTTGCGAATCCCCCTCTTTTAAAAACCATGTCTCCGTCTTTGCTGCATTTCCTCCTGTTATAAATTCCTGGATCTTCTGTCCGCCTTCGGAAAGTGAAATGCGTGTACCCGTTTTTTCAAGCAATAATTTTATAGAGTCCCTTAATGTTGCAGCAACGGGTCTTTTGGGTTCAGCTTGTGTAAGAGTTGCAAATAACACTTTAATCATTCTGGAATCTGCTTCCCAGGTATTATTCACCTTCCAATGATTGTTGTCAAACTTTAATTCAATGTTCTGTGATGGCGATTGGATCGTCACCTGATCAATTTTCTCAGACTCAGCAGGCTTAAAAAGATTACGGTCGATGTCTACCTTCACTTCACTTCCGTCGAAAATGTACAATGAGCTGCTGACCAGTATTAGGAATACCAGAACAATGAGAAGATATATGTTTCTTTTTCTCTGCATGAACTATCGATCGGTCTTTACTTCTGTCTTGTCAAAGCTTCCGTACTTACGCCTTCGCACATAGATCTTTACTATTCCAAAAAGCGCAATAGCAACGATAGGCAACACAAGGTTTAAAAGCTGAAGTGAGAATCTGCTGTTCTTGATCTTTTCTTTATCCAAAGGACGAACTTTCACCTCCTTATTGCGTGTGCTGATCAATCCCGCTTCATCTGTCAGGTAGGCGATCATATTCATAATCAATTCCTGATTGGCAAAAGTATACCGGGAGAATGCGTCATAACCCAGTGGCTGAGGTTTGCCTCCACGAACATCATTGCGTGCCAGATCGCCATCACCGACGACGATCATTTTTGAATGAACACCTTCTGATCTGAATCCTGTTGAATCTGCTCCTTCCGGAAGAAATCTGTTTTTATATAGCGATGAGAATTTTCCTTCCAGCAGATAGGCGAGAACAAATGGTCCTTGTGAAAAGCTTTCAGGTTTTTCTTTACGAAGATCGGCGACACTTATTTTCACAGGCGCAGTCATATCTCTTGAATATCCTGACGAATACAGTAACGGAGTCTTTTTAATTCCTGGAGCTTTGACAGAATCTATGCTGCTGACAAACTTCAAGGCACTCATGTCGAGATGCCTGGTAATCGGATGATCGGCATAATGGTTGATCAGTGGATAGAATGGCCACTCAATGGGAGTCATTTGAGGTTTGCCATCAACAATACCCGTTACAATCGGATACCTCATGGACACACGATCCTGAATCAGGTTCTGATTGATCCTCACGCCATAATGAAATAACTGATCTTCCAGACCGGATGGATACGGCAACGAAAAATAATTTTCGCCTGAAGCACTATCCATCGCTGCATTCAACCTGTCAATCATGAGCAGTAGCTTCCCTCCTTTTAGCAGGTACTGATCCAATGCATAATTATCCAATTCCGAAAACTGGCGTGTTGGTTTTGCAATGACCAGAACATCATACTCCGTCGGCAAAGGTTTTTTATCGAGTGTAACATCGAAGACGTCATATGATTCCAGTAGACTGTTCTGCAAGCCTGCCACATTGAGACTATCCAATTCTCCGTGACCCCGGATAAAACCAATACTCTTTCTGTCGGCCGTTGATAAAACCTGGATTGCACTGGCTAACTGAAATTCCAATCCTTCAATAGATTGATTCAGAACCTCCTCTGATTTCTGGGCACGATCTCCTTTTAATAACATGACACCTTTTTCTGCACCGCCATAAGAAACCAATGCCCCTGGGAATACAAGTTTCTCAGAACGCTGACCATCTTTATTGTCGATGATGTTCATTGGTTGAATTCCTTTTGAAGCCAGCGAAGTCATGAATTCACGCTGGGCATTCTGACCGATCGCAAGCGCGGGATCTGTAAAGCTGAAATGGATTTTATTGTCTGAGTAGATTCTGAACTCCTGAAGCGTCTCTTCTACAGCCTTTCTGAGTCTTCTGAAAGGCGCATTGAGATCACCTTCAAGGTAAACTTCTATATAAACATCGTCTTCAAGGGATTTCAACAATTCCTTTGTAGGCTCCTTTATTGTATACCTTTTTTCTTCGGTAAGATCGGCTCTGAAGAAATAGAATGATCCCAATTGATTCAGCACGATGGCAAACATCAGGCCAACGGCCAGCAAAAGAATATCGCCAAACTTCTTGCTTCCCCAGTTTACCATGATCGGCTTGATAAAACGGTTTTAGTGGAGAGCAGCATAATGCCACCGATGCTTAGGAAATAAATGAGATCACGACTATCAATCAATCCCTTGCTAAGCGATTCATAATGATAAATGATACCCAGTTGTTTTACCAGCAATGAGCTTTCACCATCCGTAAAAAGTGAAGCCATGGAATCAATGCCTGTATAGAAAACGTAGCAGAAAAATGCGGCTAGAATAAATGATACGATCTGGTTTGTGGAAAGAGAAGAAGATAATATTCCAATAGAACAGAATACACCCCCCAGTAAAACCATTCCGATAAATGATCCAAAGACGCCAGGTGTATCAATATTTCCGGGAGGGTTTCCCAATCCACGCAACGTGAAATAATAAATCAGTGTCGGTGCCAGAGAGACAATCACCAGAACAAAAGATGCCAGGAACTTTCCAAGGACAATATCAAATTCAGTTAACGGCTTGGTCATCAATAATTCAAGAGTGCCCATTTTCTTTTCTTCCGCAAAGCTTCTCATGGTAATCGCTGGCACCAGGAAGATCAGTACATAAGGACCAAAGGAAAACAGCGTGCTCATATCAGCGTATCCGTATTCCAGCACCGAAGTATCTTTAAAAACCCACAGCAGCAATCCCATCACAATGAGAAAAACTCCCATGACCAGATACCCGATAAGGGAATTGAGAAAACTATTAAACTCCTTAAAGAAGATATAACTCATGCCGGTTGCTTCTTTTCTTCTGATGTGGTGAGCTGACCAAATATTGATTCAAGTGAATTCTCTTCCTTTTTCAAGCCAATAAGGGAGAGATTTTTTTCAACAGCGAGTGAAACCAGCAATGGCCTGATATCAGAACCTGCCTGTGATCTGATTCTGAATTTAAAATTCTCAATATGTTCAACCTGTTCAACACCTTTTACAAGCATCAGCTCATCACGTGATATCTGATTGGCAAATTCGACAATCAGGTAATTTCCTCCACCTTGCAGCAGATTCTCAAGCCGGTCGTCTGCCACGATATGTCCTTTGTTGATCACAATTACCCTGTCACATAACGCCTCCACTTCCTGCAGGATGTGTGTTGAAAAAAGTACTGTCTTGTTTTTACTGATAGTCTTAATAAGGTTCCGGATTTCAATAAGCTGATTGGGATCCAGCCCTGAAGTGGGTTCATCCAGCACCAGAACTTTAGGATTGTGAATGAGAGCCTGAGCCAGGCCTACGCGTTGGCGATAACCTTTAGACAGCATTCCGATCCTTTTATTCTGCTCTTCATTCAAACCACAAAGACCTACCATTTCTATAACACGGTCTTTCCTGGAAGAAGACTTTAGTCCATAAATGCCAGCCATGAATGTCAGGTATTCATGAACATACATATCCAGGTAAAGGGGATTGTGCTCAGGTAGGTATCCCGTCATCTGTTTGACGTCCATTGGATAGTCCATCACATTTTTGCCGCCCACCTCGACAGTTCCCAGGGTCGGGGGAAGAAATCCTGTCATGATCTTCATGGTGGTGGATTTGCCCGCACCATTGGGACCAAGAAAACCTACGATTTCTCCCTCATTAACTGAAAAAGAGATCTGGTCAACAGCTTTCTGGGAGCCGTACTGTTTGGTGAGGTTGGAGACTTTAATTGACATCGATGCGGGCGCAAAATAAAGCAAAAGAACAAGAAGTCGCTCTTTCGGGCCAGAATACAGTCGTTAACAAGCAGATAACAACTTCAAAGGGTCACCTCGCACAAAACTGGAACATTAATTGCCGTTCAATACAAAAAAATTGAAGAAATTTGCACCGTTAAAGAAGCTATGAAAATACTGAATACTCTTATTGCCGTTTTGATTTCAGGTTGCGCCGTCGCTCAAGGCTACAAGATTGATATTAAGGTTAAAGGCCTGAAGGATACCACTGCTTTCCTTGCATATTCCTATGGTGAGACCACTTATATAAGAGACACTGCAAAGGTCAATAGTACCGGCGCGATGACATTTGACAATAAAACGCGACTTCCGGATGGAGTTTATTATTTCGTTTTAGGCAAGTCTAGAGTTTTTGATTTTGTAGTAAGTGAACAGCAGCACTTTTTACTGGAAACCAGTACAGCAGACTACATAAAGAATATGAAAGTGATCGGGGATGAAGACAATAAGATCTTCTTTGAAAATCTCTTGTACAATATGCAGCGTCATGAAGAGGCTGACCCTTTCATTAAAGTATTAAAAGATAGTACCGCCAGCGAAGAAAAAAAGAAAGAGGCCCGCGCGGGTTTTCAAAAGATCAATGACGTTGTGATGGCGCATCAGGCTGAGATCATTGCAAAGTATCCAAGGACGTTATCAGCCCGCATGCTGAAGATGACGCAGCCAATTGAAATTCCCGAACCACCTAAAAGAGCGGATGGTTCTATTGATTCTTCCTTTCAGTTGAAATACTATCGTGCACATTTTTTTGACAACATGGATCTGGCGGACGAAGCTTTCATTCACATGCAGAAACCAATCTATGCTGAGAAAGTCAATGAATATCTTGACAAGCTTTTTGTACAAACACCTGACAGTTTGATGGCAGCTATTGAAGGGCTTGTTCCCAAGGTTCGCAAGAATCAGGAGACCTATAAATATCTGCTATGGCTTTGTATTTACAAATATCAAAGGCCTGGAATTATGGGGCTGGATGAAGTTTATGTCAGACTCAATGATAAATACTATCAGAGTGGATTGATGGACTTCTGGGTTAATGATGCTTTGAAAAAGAATATGAAAGATCAGGCTGAAAAGCTTCGGGGTAGTCTTATTGGTAAAACCGGTGCGAACCTGATCATGCAGGATCAGAACTTCCAGCAGAAATCAATGTACGATATCAAGAAGAAGTACACCGTACTTTACATCTTCGATCCAGACTGCGGTCATTGCAGAACAGAAACTCCGAAGCTGGTGGATTTTTACAATAAGAATAAGCTGAAATTCAACGTCGAGGTCTTTGCTGTGAGTACAGATACTTCGATGGTAAAGATGAAGAACTACATGAAGGAAATGAAGATGACATGGATTACAGTAAATGGTCCACGAAGTTATGTAGGTCCTCATTCAAAATTATACTATGCAGAACAGACACCCGCCGTATATATCCTGGATGAAAAGAAGAAGATCATCGCTAAAGGTTTACCGGTAGATAAAATGGAAGATTTCTTTATCAATTATGAGAAATTCCTTCAGCGCAAGGCGGTTGTCAAACCAAAGGGAACCTGAGGATCCTGTCACTCATTATGACAATTCAACCCCTGATTCTGTTGATTTAATACGTTTTCTGAAAAATTAAGGGTTGCAGATGCAACTATTTACCCGTTAGAGAGTATCTAATACAATATTAACCAGACCTATCATGGCCCTTCTCGACTCACTCTTCGGTAAAAAGAAAAAAGAATTCCGCGCTTCCTGTGGAATTACTAAAGAACCTCTTGAAAAGGGATATGGCTATTTGCTGACAACCTCCCAGATCGTTGCCAGTAAAAAGTACTGGGATCTGATCATGACGGAACCTGAAACATTATCATATACAGTTTCTCACTTCAAAAATCAGACGAGCGGAACACAGATGCGTTCTATGATCTTTGAAAAATATGCCTCTATCGAAAAACCCTGGATCATCTCTGATTCAGTGATTAATTATTTTGAAGTAGACAAAAGCACCGCTAAGGAAAATGCTAAAAAGTGGTGGGAACTTGAGGGCAATTACAAACCATCCAATACAGGTCGGGCCGACAACACTCTTGACGAACAGACTTTTCAAACCTGGAAGAATTACGCTATCCTCGAAGCGGGACGCGAAAAGGTTCATTAAATCAATCTGAGGATTCAGAAGTTATTTTACCCGCTGAATGGTAAACTCCACCAGTTGCATGAGGGAGTTTTTATAAACAGACTCAGGAAAATCTTTTAATATATCAAGGGCCTGCTTGTAATACCGGTCCATTGCTTCTTTTGCGTATTCTATTCCGCCTGACTTCTTTACAAAATCTATTACTTCGCGGACCTTCTTTGGTTTTTCACTTTCATTCTTCACGATGCTGATGATCTTTCTCTTCTCCATCCATGAAGCTTTTGAAAGAGCATAAATCAGAGGAAGGGTCATCTTCTTTTCCTTTATATCAATTCCAAGAGGTTTACCGATCTCATCCTCACCGTAATCGAATAAGTCATCCTTGATCTGGAATGCCATGCCGATATGCTGACCAAAAGTTTTCATTTTCATAGTGACCTCAGGAGACGCACCAACAGAACTTGCGCCTACTGCACAGCAGGATGCGATCAATGAAGCAGTCTTCTGACGAATGATCTGATAATAAATATCTTCACTGATATCAAGCTGACGGGACTTTTCCATCTGGAGCAACTCTCCTTCGCTCATCTCATTGACCGCCTGATTGACGATGCTGAGAAGTTCAAACTCTTTATGCTCAATGGAAAGCATAAGTCCCCGCGAAAGGAGAAAATCTCCGACAAGGACAGCAATCTTATTTTTCCATAATGCATTAATAGAAAAAAAACCTCTGCGATAATCGGAGTCATCTACAACATCATCATGAACGAGTGTGGCGGTATGGAGTAATTCTATAAGAGAGGCGCCCCTGAAAGTGGATTCTGTGATTTGCCCACAGGTGCCGGCGCTCAAAAAGATAAACATCGGGCGCATTTGCTTACCCTTGCGCTTGACAATGTAATTCATGATTTTGTCGAGCAAAAGCACCTTTGTATGCATGGAAGCACGGAATTTCTGTTCGAATTCTTCCATCTCTTTAGCAATCGGTGCTTTAATGTCGTCCAGGCGTAGGGGCATAGGCGCGCAATATAATAGCCAATAATGGATAGTGAAGTGCCTTACAAATCAAAACCCAAAAAAACAGGTCCTGTGTGACATGGAGAATTGACTAATGACTATTTTAGGGCGTATGTACGCAATGGACAAGCAATGGGAACAGGTGGTATTCGCAGTCATTGTGTTGGGCATTGCTTTTCTGGTGGGACGAATTGTTCGATTCATCGTTGGCAGATTTTTTAAATCTGCAGCCCGAAAGCTCAAGGTAGATCATACCCGATACAATTTCTTCAAAAACGCCAGCGACTTCATCATCCTGTTGATCGCAGTGGTGATCATTTTCCGCTCGATTCCAAGCTTAAGATTATTGGGCAACACAATAATGACGGGGGCAGGAATTCTTGCTGCCATAGTGGGTTTTGCTTCCCAGCAGGCATTCTCCAATATCATTAGTGGGATTTTCCTGGTGATCTTTAAACCTTTCAGCGTCGGTGACCGGATCAAGGTCGGCCAGCTTTATACAGGTGACGTGGAAGATATTACCCTTCGCCACGTCGTTATCAAGGATTTTGAAAACAAGAGAATCGTTATTCCCAACACCGTCATCAGCAATGAAGTTATTGTCAACTCGACGATAACAGATGAGAAGATATGTGTGTTTGTAGAACTCGGTATTTCGCTGGAGGCCGATATTGATCTGGCACAAAGAATAATTCAGGAAGAAGCAGTCCGGCACCCGCTGTGCATTGACAACAGGAACGAGATCGATCTTTCCAAGAACGAACATCAGGTCATGGTAAGGGTAATGGGATTTACCGAGCTTGCCACACAATTGCGCGCCTACGCATGGACCAATAATCCTACTGATGCCTTTGAATTAAAATGTGATCTTAACAAATCAATCAAATTGAGATTTGACAAGGAAGGCATCGACATGGCAATACCACTACGCATGATTACATACAAAGATCAACTTAACGCGTTACCTAAATGACAAAAAAGAAAACATTGGGTATTGATTCCAAGAATCCCAGCGAGAATCACGTGATCCTGGAACTCATCCAATATAATGATAAGGACTACGGCATGCAGGCTGATATTCCTGTAGATGAATTACTGACGCAGTTTAAATCGGACCACGTCAACTGGATCAATGTGGATGGGCTTCATGACAAGTCTATCGTATCAAAGCTCGGCGAACATTTTTGTCTCCACTCACTTCTGGTAGAAGATATTCTCAGCGAACACACACCCAAAGCAGAAGAATTTGATGATCATCTTTTCTTCACCATGAAAATGCTCTACTCCATTAAGAATGGAAAGATAGATTACGAGCAGATAAGTTTCGTTTTAGGAAAGGACTTCCTTCTCTCCTTTCAGGAAAAAGAAGGAGATCTGTTTGGACCACTACGGGATCGCATCAAGCATAGCTCAGGACGCGTTCGTACTCGAAAAGCAGACTATTTATTATATCGCCTGATTGATGTCATTGTTGATAATTACTATTCCGTTCTGGATGCAGTAGGTCAGCAGATCGAAACAGTTGAAGATGATATCTATAAAAATCCGACCGACAAAGAATTTCAAAAGATCCAGAAAATAAAGAAGGAGTTGATCTATCTGAGGAAGGCCCTTTATCCTTTGCGGGATGCTCTGAGCAAGCTCACGAAAGATGAGTCCGGTTTTATTGACCAGGCTAATTACCGGTATTTTGCAGATGTCTATGATCATGTGGTCCACCTGATTGACTCGCTGGATACCTATAAAGATCTGACATCAAGTCTTATGGATATTCATATCAACACGCAGAACACACGCATGAATGAGGTGATGAAAGTGTTGACCGTGATCTCAACGATATTTATGCCATTGACGTTTATTGCCGGCGTATACGGGATGAACTTTGACAATCTCCCGGAACTTCACACCCGCTACGGTTACCCTGCCGTAATGATTTTTATGGCCCTTATTGTTTTTGGTATGATCCGGTATTTCAAATACAAAAAATGGTTTTAACTTACTCTCCCCTAACCTCTATAATGCATGGCTTTATCTATACTCCTACTCCTGGTCGGGTTTGCTGTCCTGATCTATGGCGCCAATTTCCTTGTGAATGGCGCCTCCTCTGCAGCTAAAAAATACGGCATCTCTAATCTTGCGATTGGCTTAACGGTTGTCGCCTTTGGTACCTCCATGCCAGAACTGATCGTCAGTCTCCTTTCAGCGCTGGATGGAAAAAACGATGCCTCTTTCGGTAACGTCATCGGAAGTAACAATTTCAATCTTCTGTTTATTCTCGGTATTGCCGGATTGATCTATCCATTGATCGTTCAACGCAATACTGTAAAATTCGAAGTTCCACTGTCTTTGATGGCTGCAGGTCTTTTGTACCTCATCGTAAATGATTCATTGTGGGGTGATTCTGATGGAAACATTCTAAGCCGTTTCGACAGCATCATGCTATTGTTATTTTTTGTTGCCTTCCTGATCTACATCTATCGCACCATGCGTACGGCGGCTGAGATGGATGAAGGTGAACCTATCAAGATTTACAGCACGCCATTGTCAGTTGGAATGGTGGTACTGGGACTGGTGATGTTGATCTTTGGCGGACAACTGGTTGTTGATAATGCCATTGAGATTGCTCATTATTTTGGATTAAGCGAAAGACTCATCGGATTGACTATCCTGGCAGCCGGAACATCATTACCGGAACTTGCAACTTCCTGTGTGGCGGCTTATCGCAAGAATACAGACATCGCGATTGGTAACGTTGTTGGATCCAACATCTTCAACATCTTCTTCATCCTTGGAATTACCGGCGTTATTCATCCAATCCCCTATAACGATCAAATGAATTTCGACCTTTGGGTTCTTGCTGGATCTACCATAGTGCTGATGGTCTTCATGTTTACACTGAATACCCGAAAGCTGGATCGTTGGGAAGCTCTTATTTTGCTTGGACTCTACTTCATGTACACGGCCTATCTCGTATCAAGTGACACGGGAGTTGCGCCTGTTGCTGCGGCCATCATTACTCCATAACAAAGAAGAGGCTCTCCATTTCCGGAGAGCCTCTTCATTTTAGAAGTGACTTTATTGATTAGTTCACCTTCTTCTCAAGTTCGTCGATTCTGGCCTGAGCCTTATCGTTACCCAATGAAAGGGCTTTCTTGTAAAGTTCGATTGCCTCTTTGTAAGTATCTTTCTTCTTGCGGGGAGCTAATTTTGTACGGTTAGCAGCTTCTTCTACCGCCTGACCACGGGCAAAGTAAGAATCTGATTCACTCATCTTGCTCTGGATCATCAACTCCTGAATCTTAGCTTCGATCAAAGCAAGCTCCTGAGTTTTAGTTTCAATTTGAGCAGACTTGTCATTTAATTCAGCTTCCTGAAGGTCGATGGTGATCTTCATGTTCTCATTCTGAGTGCCGAGTTCCTGAACTTTAGTTTGCAATAAAGCGATCTCGTTGTTTTTTGTCTCAAGATCTGCTTTCAGCTTCTTCACTGTTGCAGCGAAAGCATTAGCATTAGACTTGGATTTTTTAAGAGACTTCTCAAGGTCACCAATCTTGGATTGAGTTTCCTTAACGTAGTTATTGAGGTCCTTCATACGTGAAGTGTAGGCAGCATAAGTAGTACCTTCCACCATGTTTACACGAAGTACCTGACGGCTGGCGTCAATGGAATCCATCAATGTTCCTACTTCCTGCAACGTTTGCGACATTTGCTGACTTACCTGCAACTCATTTTGAAGTGAGTCGAGCTGGCTTTTCATTTTTTCCTTCTCAGCAGTATCGCAGCTTGCGAAAAATGCACCTATTGTTACTACAATCAATAATTTCTTCATAAGATTTTGGTTTGATGGGCGCAAAAATACAATCGTTTACCCCGAGTAAAGCTACGACCCTAAATTATTTTTAGATGAATCAACAAAATCTTCGATAATGGCATAAATTTGACCCGGTTTTCAGGATTTTACCAGCTCTTAATGCCCAAATCGATTATCACGCAGACGCGTATTGCAGACCTGGGCGAGCCTCGTATCATCGTTATTGGTGGTGGTTTTGGTGGCCTTGAAGTAGTTCGGAATCTCAAACATCTCAAAGCTCAAGTCGTATTATTTGATCGTTACAATCATCATACTTTCCAACCCTTGTTGTATCAGGTTGCAACTTCCGGTTTGGAAACCAGTGCAATTGTCTTCCCCCTCCGGAAAAGATTTTCTTACAGACCCAATTTTTATTTCAGGCTTGGTGAAGTAACTCAGATCAATCCTGCTGAAAATTCCATCGAGACATCGATTGGAAAAGCAACCTATGATTATTTAGTAATTGCTTCCGGTGCGACAACAAATTTCTATGGCATGAAAGACATCGAACAAAACGCGATGTCAATGAAGACCATCGAGGATGCCATTCATCTCCGGAATAAAGTTCTCCGCAACATGGAGCATGCTCTTCTCAGCGATGATCAGGAAATTGTAAACAGCCTGATGGATTATGTGATCGTGGGAGGTGGACCTACTGGAGTAGAATTAGCCGGTGCCCTTTCAGAACTTAAAAAAAATGTCTTTCCAAAAGATTATAAGGAGCTAGACATGACCAAGATGGATATCCATCTGGTAGAATCCGGTGAAAGATTATTAGGTGGGATGTCTGAGAAGTCATCCGAAAAGGCTCTCCAGTATCTTACGGAGATGGGAGTCAAAGTTCATTTGAACGTTGCTGTAAAATCCTATGATGGATATGAAGCGTTGCTGAGCACAGGAGAAAAACTTATTTCCCGTACCGTTCTTTGGGCGGCAGGCATTAAAGGCAATCCTATTGAAGGACTTAAACCAGAGAACATCGTAAAGGGCAATCGACTATCGGTTGATGCATTTAATCGTGTTAAGGGTTTTGAAAATGTTTTCGCCATAGGTGATGTGGCGTTAATGGATGGTGACGTGGATTTTCCTAAAGGACATCCCCAGATGGCACCGCCTGCCATGCAGCAGGGAAAATTAGTTGCAGAAAACATTGCGCGGATGGTTGCGAAACAGCCCATCAAGCCATTCAAATATTTCGACAAGGGAAGCATGGCGACTGTAGGAAGAAACAGGGCCGTTGTAGATACAAAAGTTTTCAAAACCCAGGGATTCATTGCTTGGTACATCTGGATGTTTGTTCATTTGATGTCGATCACAGGGTTTCGAAATAAAGTATTTACCTTCCTGAGCTGGTTATGGAGTTATATCTCTTTCGACCGGAGCAATCGATTGATTATCGGAAGGCCGAAGGAGGAGATTTAATCAAAGTATGGAAGGTTCAAAAGATCTTAGCAAGTATCAGCTTTCAGCTGCCGGTGTCCTGGTATCACTAGGGATCATTTATGGTGACATCGGTACCTCTCCCCTTTATGTTTTTCGCGCGATCATTGATGCGAAAGTAATTACAGAAGAGCTGGTGATCGGTGGAGCTTCCTGCGTCTTCTGGACCCTGGCGCTCGTCACCACTATTAAATATGTGTATCTCGCTCTCAATGCAGATAACAAAGGTGAAGGTGGAATTTTTGCTCTCTACGCATTAGTAAGAAAGTATAAAGCAGGTTGGGTAATCTTTCCAGCAATCATTGGTTGTGCAGCTATCATTGCGGATGGATTTATTACGCCCGCGTTCAGTATATCAGCTGCTGTAGAAGGTCTTACGATTGACTATCCAAACATTCCTACAGTTCCGATCGTCATCGGGATCCTGATATTACTTTTCTTTTTCCAGCAATTCGGAACCAATGTTGTTGGCGCCATCTTCGGACCGATCATGACGGTATGGTTTATCTTTATCGGCATCTTCGGAGCGATCCAGCTTTCGCAAAATCTTACAGTACTAAAAGCAATCAATCCTTATTACGCTTTCAATCTTTTGGTCCAATACCCGGGAGGATTCTGGATCCTTGGAGGAGTATTTTTATGTACTACAGGAGCGGAAGCCATGTACTCTGACCTGGGTCACTGCGGAAAAAACAACATCCGTGTTGGCTGGGTGTTTGTGGTAGGTTGCTTGCTGTTAAATTATTTCGGACAAGCTGCATGGTTGTTGACGCAGGAAGGAACTTATCTCAATGATAGAATTCCTTTTTACTCCATCATTCCTGAGGCATTGCTGATCTTTAGTATCGTCATAGCAACAGCAGCCGCCATCATTGCAAGTCAGGCATTGATCTCAGGTACATTCACGCTTGTGAATGAAGCCATGAAACTAAAGCTATGGCCGAGTACGCGTGTGCGCTATCCAAGCAAGATGAAGGGTCAGATCTACCTGCCCGCTATCAACTGGGTATTGCTGGCCGGAACGATCATCGTGGTGTTGTATTTCAAACGATCCGTCCACATGGAAGGAGCTTACGGACTTGCGATCACCATTGATATGCTGATGACCACAACACTTCTGGTCTACTATTTCACGATGGTGAAGAAGTCAAGACTCCGGTCAACCATGCTTGCGGTGATCTTCTTCTCAATTGAAGGAATGTTCCTGATCTCCAATCTTGATAAGTTCCCGCATGGAGGATGGTTTACATTTGCCATCGCATCCATCTTCTTCATTGTGATGTTCATTTTGCTCAAGGCACGAAATCTCCGCGATCGGCATACAGAATTCGTTGACTTAAAACATTACGTTCCCCTGATTCAGGATCTTCAGAAAGATACTTCCATTCCGAAGGAGGCTACCAACCTTGTATTCATGGCGGTTGCCGATAGTAAACGATACATTGATTCAAATATCATTTATTCAATTTTCAAGAAGCGTCCCAAGCGGGCAGACGTATACTGGTTTCTTCATGTGGATACCGTCGATAGTCCTTATACCTCCAAGTATTCCGTTGATACTGTCGTTCCACGAAAGTGTTTCTTTGTCAGAATTAAACTTGGATTCAAGTCAGATCACCGTGTGAATCTTTTGTTCAACAAGATTCTTCATGATATGGCGGAGACCGGAGAAATTGATCTCATTAGTCATTACGAATCTTTGCAGAAGCATAGCATGCCGGCCGATTTTAAATTCATCATGCTTCATTCACTTGCTTCTGTCGACAGCGAGACGACATCCTTTGATAATTTAATCATACAGGGATATCGTTTCATCAAGCGACACAGCCTTTCTACGGAACAGATGTACGGCCTTGAACTTGCTAATGTGGAATTGGAAACCGTTCCTATTATGGTTGGACCTGTTGCCAAGGTCAGGATCAAGCGAGAAAAAGAAGAAGCTGAACGCGAAAAGGAAATCCGTTATTTCAACAGTAATCAATGACCGATTCTGGACGCTTACGTCCATTTACGCCCAAGGAAAAGAAGTATATAGCGGGCAATCATTGAAATTCTAACTTTTTATAATGGCATTGATTTGGAATAGAGAATCCAAAATCGAATGCTATGCTTTTCAATTACCTGAAAATTGCTTTCCGGAATCTCTCCCGAAATAAAGTATATTCTCTTATCAACATCTTAGGCCTTTCACTCGGAATTGGATGCTGTCTGATGTTATCCCTTTACATCCAGGATGAGATGAGTTATGACAAGCATCAGAAACGTCTGCCGGATCTTTACAGGATCATTACTGAATTTGAAATTGAACAGGGTTTCAATGAAATGACTTCTACCTCTCCTCCTATTGCAATGAGCATGCGCAATGAAATTCCGGAGGTTGAGTCAGCGGTTCGTATCATCAATCCTCCCGGAGTATCACGAAACCTGATCAAGTATGAAGACAAGATGTTTTATGAAACGAATGGCTTTATAGCGGACTCTACATTATTTGAAGTTTTCACGTATAATCTTTTACAAGGCAATTCCAGAAACGCGCTGGCAGAAGCAAACTCCGTTGTTATTTCTGAAGAGCTGGCACATAAACTTTTTGGCGATGGAATGGCCTTGGATAAAGTCATCAATATCAGTCAAGGTAGAGAAGCTACAGATTTTAAGATCACGGGAGTATTCCGCGAAGAGGGAAAGAGTTTTTTGAAAGCCAACTTTTTTACATCTATGACTACTGCGGTGGGGATGGCTGAATATCTGACAAGTGATGAGGCGGAGGGTGAATGGGTAGGTCAGAACTTTGTTCCTTCCTATCTGAAACTTATTCCCGGACACAACAAAGATGAAGTTATAAAAAAGATGAATGCAGTGTTGATGAAGCATGCTGCTGATGACCTCAAGGCAATGGGGAGAAAGAAGTCGCTTCGTCTTGAACCCGTTGGAGACATTTACCTTCGATCAGGTATTAACCAAAGTCCGCGCATCACCTATCTCTACATCATCGCTACGATTGCTGTTTTCATTCTATTGATCGCATGCATCAATTTCATGAATCTTTCAACTGCAAAAGCGACAAGACGTGCTGCCGAAATTGGAATTCGTAAAGTAATGGGTGCTGTAAGAGGCTCCTTAATCAGACAAATTCTGGGAGAGGCTATGATCATTGTGTTGATCTCCATACTCATAAGTATCATTCTCGTTCAGGCAGGCCTTCCCTTATTCAATGAGTTAACAGGGAAATCCATTTCGTTTTCAACACAGAATATTATGTTCTTCATTTTCGCTCTAAGCGGAATTGCGATTGTTACGGGGGTTGTTGCCGGAAGTTATCCAGCATTTTATCTATCTGGTTTTCAGCCAGCCGAAGTGTTGAAAGGAAAATTCAAGATGAGCAATTCTTCCGGATGGCTCAGGAGATCACTGGTCGTATTTCAGTTTATGATCGCCATTACGTTGGTATGCAGCATGTTGATCATTTCAGATCAGCTGACCTTTATGCAAAATGAAGACCTTGGTTTTGATTCACATGCCAAAATTGTTTTACCCTTAAGGACAGACAATGCTCGTCAAAGCTATGATGAACTACTTCATGAGCTTCAGAAACAAAGTTCAATAAAACAGGTTGCCGGAACGGATTATATACCGGGCTCTCCTATCTGGAGTGATTCTTTCTTTTTTCCAGATGGAGGACAGAATGAAACGGCTGTTGACATCAGAAGAGTACAGGTAGATCATGGATATACCGAATTGATGAATATAAAGCTTATTGCCGGACGTTCATTTGGGGACAACCGAAAACCTGAAAGTGATTACAAAATCATGATCAACAGGGTGGCTGCGGAAAATCTTGGCTTTAATCCTCAGGAAGCCGTCGGTCAGTTTATCAATAATGACTGGCATGGAGATAAAACAAGGTGGGAAATCATCGGTGTTATTGAAAATTACCATCATACAGATTTAAAAGAAAAAATATTTCCAACGCTGTTCCAAATGGCTGATACTACTATTCAGTATCAATTTATGATTGCCAATGTACAAACTGGAAATTTCAACGAAACCCTTTCTGCCATTGAAAAGACGTGGAAAGAGCAGGTTTCAGATACACCTTTTGAATACACCTTTCTTGATGAAAACATCACCAGACAATATGATGAAGATCGTCGAATATCCAGGATCATCAGCAGCTTCACTTTGATTGCCATGCTTATCTCCTGCCTTGGCCTGTATGGATTATCATCTTATATGGCTGAACGTCGCTTCAAAGAAATTGGAATCCGCAAAGTTATGGGAGCAAACATTAATCAGATTGTAGGAATGATGTCAAAAGAATTTCTAAAACTCGTATTGATCGCTTTTATCATTTCCGTGCCACTGGCATGGTATGCAATGAATCAGTGGTTGGAGGGTTTTGCCTATAAGATTCCAATCAATCCATTACTGTTTGTGTGGGCGGGCTTTGCAGCATTAATGATCGCCCTGGTTACAGTGAGTTTTGAATCAATCAAGGCAGCTATCGTCAATCCTGTCAAATCTTTGCGAAACGAATAAAAACTATGCTTAAAAATTACTTTACCATCGCATTCAGGACTTTAATAAAGTTCAAAGGCTATTCTACCATCAATCTGATCGGGCTGGCGCTTGGCCTGACTACTGGTATTTTCATTCTGATGTTTATCCTGGATGAATTGAGCTTCGACAAGTTCCACACAAAAGCAGATAGAATTTACAGAGTAAGTACCGAGATGGCTGATATTAAGACTGGCGAAATCACAGGAAAACTCGACGCTAATGGCTGGCCTGTTGGTTCGTTACTGAAGAAAGATTATCCTGAAGTAGAGGCGATGGTCTATATCCGAAATGGGTCAGGCCTTGAAGTCATTCATGAAGGAAAACGTTTTGATCAAAAGCTCTATTACGTCAGTGAAGATTTTTTCAATGTGTTTACATTTCCTTTTAAGGAGGGTAATCCGGCCACAGCCCTATCACAACCTAACAGTGTTGTTATTACTGAATCCATGGAACGAAAGTTCTTTGGTGATCAGCAGGCATTAGGTAAGACAATGACATTCGCTGATACACTTTCATTTGTTGTGTCAGGAGTAATGAAAGATGTTCCTTCACAATCTCACATGCAATTTGATATTCTTTCATCCTTTGCAACCTATACGACAAGAATCAATAGAGAATTCTCATTCTCGGAAGGTTGGGGAAATCTTAACATCAGAAATTATGTACTTCTGGCAGAAGGAGCGGATCATACAAGCTTCATTAGTAAATCACGGAATCTTTACATGGATTATGTAAAGGCAGACATGGAACGATTCGGCAGATACATGTACGTGACTTTTGATCCAATGAAGGATATTTATTTAAAGACAAAGAATGGCATGGGACCAACAGGAAGTCTTACACGAGTGTACATGGTTTCAGGCATTGCCGTTTTTGTAATTCTTTTGGCGTGTATCAATTTTATTAATTTATCTACGGCACGATCCGCTTACCGGGCCAAAGAAGTTGGCTTAAGAAAAGTAGTGGGCTCCTCCCGCTGGGCTCTGATCAGACAGTTCCTTGCAGAATCGTTGTCGCTTACAATGTTATCATTCTTCCTTGCGCTTGTATTGGTAGGATTACTGTTGCCATTCTTCAATCAGTTGGTTGGAAAATCATATTCGGTATCCATTCTCTTACAACCCGTACTCATCCTTTGCTTTATACTATTGATTGCAACAGTTTCTCTTCTGGCCGGCTATTATCCTGCATTGGTTATTTCTGCCATTCGGCCGACGGAAATACTAAAGGGAAAAATGTTTTCAAATCCAAAAGGCTCACAACTCAGAAGAGTATTGGTAGTCTTTCAATTTATGATCTCCGCCACGATGATTATTTGTACACTGTTAGTTCAGGATCAAATCCGATACATGAAGAATCGTGATCTTGGTTTCCAGGGAGATCAGGTATTGGTGTTAAATGTTTCCAAAGCTCCTGCAGACCGGATATCGCCTGAAGCACTTAAGAACGAATTAAAGTCAATCCCGTCAGTTGATCATGTAACATTCACCAATGCATTACCAGGAAGGCCTGGGTGGGTAGGTCAATGGGCTCATGCTTCAGAAAAATCTGCGGACGAAACAATCAGCGTAGAATACATGACTATCGACGAAGATTATCTGAATACACTTGGGCTTACATTAGTATCAGGACACAATTTTGATCTAAGTCGAACCGCTGAATTATCTGAGGGTTTAATTATCAACGAAAAAACTGTCGAGATGATGGGCTGGGAAAATCCCGAGAATGCCATTGGCAAGAAGATAGCTTCTCCATCAGGCACACCTTCAGGTACTGTGATTGGCGTAGTGAAGAACTATCATGAATTTGGTCTTCAAAGCGACATCTATCCCATGACAATGGCTTACAATCCACAGTATTCCCGATGCTATGCTGTGAAGTTTACTACAGAGAATACAACCGAACTCATCTCAAGCCTGCAAGCTCTATGGAAAAAACACTACGATGGTTATGAGTTCCAGTATTTTTTTCTGGATGAGAATTTTGAGAAGCAATATGGTGCAGAGCAAAAGCTTACAACCGTGTTTACAGTTTTCTCAGTAATCACAATAATTGTTGCCATCATTGGGTTGGTGGGGCTCGTTTCGTTTATGATCGTATCCAGAACAAAAGAAATCGGCATAAGGAAAGTTCTTGGTGCCAATGTTATAAGTGTTACAAGGATGTTGTCTTCTGAATTTCTCATGCTGGTATTGATTGCCATCATCATTGCCTGCCCCATCTCCTATTATCTGGCGAGCAAATGGCTTCAGGGTTTTGCTTTCCGGGCTCCCATCAATACAAGCATATTTTTTATCACTCTTTTTGCAGGACTATTTCTAACTCTTTTGGTAGTCAGCATGCAAACCATCAAAGCGGCCTTCTCAAATCCGGTCAAATCCCTGAGAAATGAATAATATTTGAAATAAAAACGCCTTTCCCTGCAACTTTATTAGTTTCAATTAAGTCATAGGGTTAATAAATACCCTGCCCTATGCTAAAAAACTACTTCAAAGTCATATTCAGGAGCCTTGCGCGCAATAAGACGTTTACCATTATCAATCTTTCCGGCCTATCTATCGGGCTGGCCTGTTTCATTCTGATCGGACTTTACGTAACAGATGAATTTTCATTTGACAGGCATCATGATAAGGTTGACAGAATTTATCAGCTCACTACGACTGCTAATTTCAACGGAGAAATTTCTAAATGGAATGGCGTAGCAAATAAAATAGCACCCACATTATTAAAGGAGGTGCCGGAAGTTGAAAAGGCAGTTCGGATCCTTCCAAACAACTTTACAGGGAAAGCC
Source organism: Cyclobacteriaceae bacterium (assembly GCA_013141055.1). Lineage (NCBI taxonomy): Bacteria > Pseudomonadati > Bacteroidota > Cytophagia > Cytophagales > Cyclobacteriaceae > Cyclobacteriaceae bacterium. The sequence continues at coordinate 722,067 of JABFRS010000001.1, forward strand.
TATGTAGGCTCGGAAAGTATAAAATCATCCGAGAACCATCTCGTATGGACTGATGCTTCCATCTTTGGAATTTTTGATATGCCCTTTATTCATGGTGATCCCTCAACAGCCCTTGAAAGACCCCATACCGTGGTATTGACAGAAGCATCCGCAATAAAGTATTTTGGAACACTTGATGTTATCGGTAAGGATCTCAAGATTGATCGTGACACAAGCATGTTCGAAGTTACGGGAGTTATTAAAAATCATCCAGGCAATTCACGATTCCAATATCCAGTTATTGCATCAATGGCCGGGCATTGGGGAAACACAAACGAATCATGGGGAAATGCAAGTTTTGAAACATATGTTCTACTCCATGAAAATGCTGATCCCTCCGCTTTAGATAAAAAAATAGAAGAGGCTCTTGTACGGAATATTCAAAAGGATAGTCGCTGGTACACACTTGATGTTCATCCCCTGAAGAATGTTCATTTACAATATGCTGATGTAGTAGAAAATTCAGGCGGCCTCAAAGGAAATCTCAGTCAACTGAATATCCTTATAGGATTGGGATTAATCATTATTCTTATTGCAGCTGCCAATTATATGAATCTTTCCACTGCCCAGTCGCAAAGAAGATTTAAAGAAATAGGAATAACAAAAAGCCTTGGAGCAACCAGTCAGCAGCTAGCCAGAAAATTCTATCTGGAAACTTCGTTGTTTGTGTTGCTCGCCATATTGATAGGTGTTCTTTTTGTAGGTCTTTCACTTCCATTATTCAACTCGATTACTGGAAAGACTTTTACGAGTGCATTTCTGGTATCCCCATTGTTCTGGACTGCAATGCTGATGATTGCAATTCTCTTGACTGTACTGGCGGGTTTCTATCCTGCAATGTACCTATCCTCCTTTTCTCCAAAAGATGTACTAAAGGGTAAAGTTTCAGGATTGGGTGGCAACTCATCATTAAGAAAGGGTTTAGTAGTTGCACAATTTTCTGTTTCAATTATTCTCATCATCAGTACCCTGATTCTTTATCAGCAACTACAATTTATTAAGAGCAAAGAACTTGGATTTCAACCGGAACAGGTAATTGCCATCGGTACAACAGGCGCAGAGAGTCGTCAACAGATAAATTCCTTTAGAACCATAGTAGATGGATTAGCGGGTGTCAGCAGCACTGCACGATCACAATCCTATCCAGGAGGAAAAGGAAGCGGAAGATCATTGGCTACACCCGATGGAAGTGGCGGAAGCAAACCCCTTGTTACTGTAAGAGCTACTGCCGGAATCACGGATGCTTTGGGTATAAAACTTATTGCAGGGAAATCATTGCCGGAAAAAAGTCCTGAAGACACAACAATACAAATCGTTCTCAACAGGACAGCAGTTGAATTCCTCGGGTTTACGCCTGAAGAAGCTATTAACCGCCGGATTGAAGTTCAGGGTTTTGAAACCAGAGCAGAGATTGTTGGAGTGACGGAGGATTTTCATTTCAAAAGCTTACGGGAGCCGATCGGTGCTTATGCTTTCCACAATGCTCAAACAGAAGGCTATGAATTACTGCTGGTCAAAATCCAGTCAGCCAACATGAGCGAGACTATTTCACAAATCGAAACTGAGTTTAAAAAAATAATTCCAAGCGCATTTGAATTTGTATTCCTTGACCAACAGTTACAGGCGCTCTATAACAACGAACAACAACTCGGTAAAATCATTTTGATCTTTGCGGGTCTTGCCATCTTTATCGCTTGCCTTGGACTATACGCCCTTGCTGCCTACACAACAGAGCAAAGAACAAAGGAAATCGGTATACGGAAGGTTATGGGGGCCTCCGTTGTTCAGCTTTCAGCAATGCTCTCTAAGGATTTCCTCAAGCTCGTGATTATCTCCTTTGTGATTGCTGCCCCAGTCGCATATTTTGCCATGAGCAAATGGCTTCAGGGTTTTGCTTACCAGGTAGATATCAGCATCATGATCTTTATTCTTGCCGGAATTGCTTCAATTTTTATTGCATGGTTTACTGTTGGATTTGAATCCTTTAAAGCAGCAACATCCAATCCTATCAAATCGCTACGAAGTGAGTAGTGCTGTGCAACTTGTTGCATAAATCACCCATGTACGGATCCTTCTTTTTTTACAAAAGGAGGATCTTTTTTTTTACGCTTAAAGTACTACCTTCGATGTCCTTTAAACCCGAGCATGAGATTTCTGTTAAATCTGAGGCTTTGCCTTTTAGCATTTTTTCTTTTACTGAATGTGCTTCTTGTATGTGCGAAGCCCGGTCCGCAAGCCGGAATAATGGACGTCAGGAATATCAATCTGAACGATGTCAGAGTTCCACTTATCGGAGAATGGTATTTCTTTGAAAATCAATTAATCGTTTCTCAAAATATTGCTGCTACCGCTGGAAGCTTTGCGAAGTTTCCACAGATTTGGAACGAATCCAGACTCCCTGAAAGGGGCGACGGATATGCTACATATGCCCTTTTCATCCTTATTCCGGAAGGGACCAAATCATTGGCCCTGGAGATTCCTCAAATTTACTCGAGCTATTCATTGTGGGCGAATGATAAGCTAGTAGCCGTTAACGGCAAAGTGGGAAGGTCACCGGAACTAACTACTCCGCAATGGATGCCACAGACGGTTTCCTTTGAAAATTCAAATGACACATTAAAACTTGTGCTTCAGATTGCCAATTTCAATCACTTCAAAGGTGGTTCAAAAGATCCCATTTTCCTTGGTTCTTCAGAGCTATTGCAAAGTAACCGATCGCTTGCAGTAACCAGCAACATCATTGAAGCCATCGGTCTTGGTGTTATAACATTGATCTTCCTTATCATCTTTCTCTTCGTTTCAAGGAAAAAGATCATTCTGTATTTCGCATTCTTATGTCTTACCTGGGCAGTACGGGTCGGATTTTCAAATCTATACGTTGCTATTTCCTATTGGCCCGATTTCAATTGGACAGCCATGGTCAGAATTGAATACATAACACTTTTCCTGACAATGATCTGGGCAATACTCTTTCTTACAAGGGCATTTCCGAAAGAAGAGAACAAGATCTTCAAGTACCTTTTAGTGGGAAGTAATTGTCTTTTTATAAGTTATACTCTTTTTGCTTCACCGGTTTCATTTACCCAATGGCTGCCGTTATACATTACTTTCTGCGCAATACTTTTACTTTACGCTGCCTATGTCATTCTGCGAGGATGGATCAATCAGAGAACTGGTGCTAACTATTTATCAGTGTCTATTTTTGTGGGGTTGATGATTTTCAGTTACGACGTATTCACTTATGAAGGACTCTTTTCTTACAATCCATTGATCCTTGGCATTGGCTATGTTCTTATGTTTTCACTCATGAGCATGGGATTACTTCTGCATTTGAATATTATCAAAAGCAAGACGAAATCAATTACAAAGCTCACATATAAGGACCTCTACCAATAGGTCAATCCTGACCGCAATCGAACATCATCGACCAATACCGACCATAATAGGTTAAAAGAAGGGCTCTTTTCAAGCATTAATCATCATTTGAAATTGGAATAATAATTGGCTATGGACAAAGCCAAAGGGACGTTTGCTTTGTTTATTCTCCAAAAACCAAGAACACCATGATCCGTAACTACTTCACTACAGCACTACGAAATCTTAAGAAAAATCCGGTCTTTACTGCCATTAATGTTGTGGGGCTTTCACTTGGTATGGCTGCATTCATTCTCATCTTTCAATATGTAAGTTTTGAAAAAAGTGTAAATAAATTCCACACCAACCTGCCCAACCTCTACAGGGTTTTGTATGAAGTTTCCTTTCAGGGTAAGACCAACACATGGACCTCTCTTCCTCCTGCGCTAGCGCCTTTAGCGAAAGATAAATTTGAAGAAGTAATTGATTATTGCAGGGTTCTGGATGGAGCAGGAAATGGAATTGTCATTAGCGAATCGGGGAAAAAGAGTGAAAAATCTTTTCGCGAAAACAAAGTTGTCTATGCAGATGGAAGCTTTTTTAAGCTTTTCACATTTAAAATCCTGGAAGGAAAATCAGAAAGTCTTTTTCAACCTAATACCGTTTCTATTTCAAAATCCATTTCAGAAAAGTACTTCGGAAAGAACAATGCACTTGGCAAGACACTGGTCTTTAATAATGAATTCGGCTCCGGCCTTTATACAGTAACTTCTATTTTTGAAAATGCTCCAGCCAATTCAGATTTAGATTATAATTTTATTCTCTCCCTTCAAACACTCGCCAATCCAGCCAATCTAAATGGAAGCGACTGGGCTCGTCTTGACAACTTCGATGCTCAGTTTATCGAAACATATTTATTAACAGGAGAAAATGCAAATTACCTGGCCTTGGAGTCAAAACTCAATGAAGCAATAAAGAAAGCAAACTCTGATCAGCAGGAGATTGCACGACTTCAACCCATGGCAAACATTCACTTGCCTGAATCTCTTTCCGATTACTATACAACTTCAGGCAACCTCAGCTTTCTATACATCCTGGAAGGTATCGCCATCATGATTCTGGTGATCGCGTGGTTTAATTATGTAAATCTTTCCACGGCAAGTGCTTTGAAACGCGCCAAGGAAGTTGGCATCCGCAAGGTAATAGGAGCTACCCGCAAACAACTGGCTGTTCAATTTCTTGGCGAATCCCTCCTCCTAAATAGCATAGGACTTCTGGTTGCTTTGGCAATCGTGAATCTTGTACAGGGAACATACAACCAATTGGTTCATCAGGAACTTTCTCTCAGTATTTTCAAACAAAACTGGCTGTGGCTGGGTGGGTTTCTAACTATTCTTATTGGCGCATTTGCAACAGGTAGTTATTCCGCATTCGCCCTTTCTTCTTTCAATCCTTCACAAACCTTAAAAGGAGTATTCAGCAAATCGGCAAAAGGAATTCTGATGCGCAAGACGCTTGTCGTTTTTCAATTCAGCATCTCTGTATTACTGATTGCTTCTACGATTATTCTCTATCGCCAACTTGACTATATGCAAAATAAGGATCTTGGTGTGAGCTTGAATCAATTGATGACCATGATGGAACCTGAAGTAGGACGAGACAGCACTTTCAAACAAAGAAGCCGGGCATTCCTGAATGATTTATCTCAACAAAGTTTTATACAGGATTATTCAATGTCAGGCTCAGTGCCTGGGACTTTTTACAACTACAACACGAGCGGATATACTGGTAAAAATCCCAGTCCGGGAGATGAAGAAATCAATTACTCCATTACATTTATCGACGATCATTATTTGAACCTGTTTGGTATTTCCATCAGTGCAGGAAAAAATTTTACTGCTGAGATGTGTTCCAAACGTTTCTCTGCAAATGACAAGGTTATGATCAATGAATCTGCTGCAAGCCTGTTGGGATTTGCTTCACCACTGGAGGCTGTTGGAGAAAAAGTCAGCAATGCTGCGGAGGTTAAGAAATTTGGCGGAGACCTTGTCGAATATGAGATTGTGGGAGTCATTAAAGACTACCATCATCTTTCATTAAGAAAATCCATTGACCCGATCCTTTTCTTTCCGGCTTATAACGCTCATTACTTTACTGTCAATCTCAATACACTTGACATAAAGAATAATATTGAAAGACTGGAAGAACTCTACAAGAAAAATTTCCCTGGAAATCCTTTTGAATTCTTCTTCGTCGATGAGCGATACAATCAGCAATATGAATCCGAGCAACAATATGGAACAGTCTTCTCATTAGCGTCTGGACTTGCAATTTTTATTGCTTGCCTTGGCCTGTTCGGACTTGCAACGTTTACCGTAGAGCAGCGAAAAAAGGAAATTGGAATCAGAAAGGTACTGGGAGCCAATGTGTCTCAGATCACTAATCTTTTTTCTTTCGATTTTCTAAGACTAGTATTCATTGCCATTCTAATTGCAACTCCGGTTTCATGGTATGCGATGGAAAAATGGCTTCAGGATTTTGCCTATCACACTGATATTCAATGGTGGATATTTGGAATTGCCGGTGGCATGGCCGTACTGATCGCTCTGGTGACCGTAAGCTCACAGGCTGTGAAGGCGGCGTTGAATAATCCGGTTGATTCATTAAGAAGCGAATAAATAAAACCCGAAAATTCTTTAATTTGAGAATTGTTTCGCCTTAAATGATCCACAATTATCTGACCATCGCCTTTCGTTTCATGCTGAAACAAGTTGGCTTTACGGTCATTAACGTGTTTGGTCTTACCGTTGGAATCACCTGCAGTCTTCTGATTCTGCTTTATGTTCAGGATGAATTGAGCTTTGATCGGTTCCATCCTGATGCGGAGCGCACATATCGACTTGGTTTTCAAGGGAACTTTCAACAAAAGAAGATCAATTCAACACTGACAGGCAGCCCTGCCGCTGAGGTCATCCAAAAAAAGATACCCGAAGTCGAATCAGTTTTTAGATTAACGAAGTGGGCAACATTCCCAGTCCGTTTTGGTGAAAAGGCTTTTACTGAAAAATATCTTCTGCTCGCAGATTCAAACTTTTTTACTTTTTTCAATTTTGAATTAGTTGCTGGAGATCGCAACGAAGTTTTGAAAGGCGCTGGAAAACTTGTGATTTCTGAATCTGCTGCCCAACGGTATTTCGATTATAAAGGCGCCGGAGATTCCTCACCCATCGGAAAAAAACTTATGCTTGCACAGGGGTACGAAGCTGTGATTTCTGGGATCGCAAAAGACGCTCCTGTTAATTCACATCTCCATTACTCACTTATTCTTTCATTGAATTCATGGGATGAACTTGCAACTTCAGGATGGATTCAAGGGAAAGTAATTACTTATTACAAGTTAAAAGAAAACGTTTCTCCAAAAGAAGCTGAGGATAAAATATTCAGTCTTCTGGAAGATAAAATTGATGAAGAGCTAAGAAGAGAGCAAAAAATCAATCTGACTCAGTTTAAAAGACGTGGTGACAATGCGGAATTCTCCTCACAGCCGATGCTGGACATACACCTTAAATCGCATTTGGATGATGAAATCGAAATCAACGGAAACATGCAATACATTTACATGTTCTCAGCCATTGCTCTCTTCATTACATTGTTGGCATGTATCAATTTTGTTAATCTATCAACCGCCAGATCTGTAAGTCGTGCCAAAGAAGTAAGTATTCGGAAATCGATCGGGGCGTTAGATGGAATTATCATCAGGCAATTCTTATTGGAGTCATACCTCTATATTCTTATCGCGTTTTTTATTGCCTGCTTCTTTGTCCTTGTTTTATTGATTCCATTCAATTTCTTTACCGATAAGCATCTCAGTTTTTTCACACTATCCCATCCATTCTTTTTTATTGGATGTCTTCTTTTCATTTTTATCATAGGACTTCTGGCAGGAAGTTATCCCGCCTTTTATCTGACACAATACAATCCAATTGAGGTTCTTAAAGGAAGTCTGCGCGCGAGACGGAGAAGATACGGCATCAGGAATATTCTTGTTATTTTTCAGTTTTTTATTTCAGCCTGCCTGATCATTGCCACCCTTGTTGTTTATGAACAGCTTCAGCATCTACAAAAAACAAATCTGGGTTTTGAAAAGGATAACCTTATCAATCTTTTACATACCAAAAATCTTGGAAAAAATGCCAGTGCATTTAAAGATGAACTTCTAAAAAATCCAGAAATCCTTTCTGCTAGCTATTGCAATCGTCTCCCGCCAAACATTGACTGGCAATCTGTTTTCAGATCACCTGAATCGGACAAGGATTTTCTATTGGCGGTGTATGAGATGGATTATGATCATCTCAAGACAATGGGATATTCCATGGAAAAGGGTCGCTTCTTTTCAAAAGATGCAGGAGTAGATTCAAATACCGTGATCCTCAATGAAACCGCTGTTCAAAAATTAAATCTTAAGGATTTCGAAGGAAAGAAGTTATTCACAACTTATGATTCAGAAAAGGGTGCCCTTCGTGAAGTCATTGGAGTCATGAAAGACTTTAACTTCCAATCTCTAAAAGATCCCATACAGCCCATGGCCATAATTCTTGGATATGAGCCTAACTGGGAAATGGCGATTCGTATTTCACCAGGTGATCCTGAAGATAAAATTGCATTCATTCGAAATGCCTGGAAAAAATTTGCGCCACAAACTCCATTTGAATACACTTTCCTGGATAAGAATTTTGAAGCAAAACAGAAAACTGAAAAGCAGATCAGTAAGCTCTTTGTGTTCTTCACCATTCTTGCCATTCTCATTGCTTGCTTTGGACTTTTCGGACTAGCAACATTTACTGCCGAACAAAGAACAAAAGAGATTGGCATTCGCAAAGCCCTTGGGGCGACAATGCTTGAGATCGGCGCGATGCTTAATTATGATATCCTGAAACTTGTACTTTTTGCAAATCTTATCGCATGGCCTATCAGTGGATGGATTATGTACCAGTGGCTGGATCAATTTGCGTATCATATCACGTTACACGTCTGGTTCTTTTTGTTTGCCGGATTTGTCACAGTGATTATTGCCTTTCTTTCTGTAAGCTATCAGGCGCTAAAAGTGGCCAGAAGCAATCCGGTAACATCCCTCAGGACTGATTAATCTTTTTTTGCGCCGACTAGGGGTCATGACCTTTATGGTTGTCATAGGGGAAACAAAGTTAAATACTCATGAAAACCATCATAAAAACATTCCTTTTCGCTTCTGCAATACTATTGTCAGGGATAAGCCAGGCACAGGAAAGCGAAAGCAGAATTCTATCTTCATTTGAAAAAATCATTGCCTCACCGCGGGTGAATGTGATCCTGATAAAAGGCGATCAGGAGTCCATTCGTTTTATTTTTAATGATATCCCCGAAAGCAAAGTAAATGCTGTCGTGAAGGGTAATAAGCTTAGAATTTATCTTGATCATGCCCGTGTAACGGAACGTCAGGTACGAATTACTGAAAATGGTCATACTCACAAGCGGGGAATTTATGCCGGTTCAGCCGTTACTGCCTATGTTACCTATAAAGAATTGAAATCTATCGAGGTGCGTGGTGAACAGGAATTGCGCTGTGACGATGAACTCACATCCGACAAGTTCAAACTTAAAGCCTATGGCGAAACAGAAATACGTCTTGCATCATTGGTTACAAAGAAGTTCAAAGCTTCATTGTATGGAGAAAATGATTTAAAAATAAAATCTGGTACAACGGATCGTCAGGTGTATCGACTTTTTGGTGAGAATAAAATTGATACACGTGGACTTAAAAGTGAAATTGCCTTAACACGCATTTACGGTGAGGGGAAAATAAGCGTATCGGCGTCTGACGAAGTTCGTGTTAACGCTTTGGGTGAACCTACAATCAATGTTGAAGGAACATCCATTATCAGCAAGAGAGTCATTTTAGGTCGTGCTACCATCAACGTTAATTAATACAATCAAGATACTGAAGCACATCAAAGTGCTTCAGTATTACTTTCCCCAACTTGAAACGATAGCTGCTCCGCCATTTTATAAAGCTTTTTACTAGCTTTAAGGGTTATCGATCATTTATGCAAGAAACCCGTTTCACGGAATCAATACTTTTCAAGGCATTGTGCGCCGCCCTTTTCACTGGCATCATCATTTTTCTGCTGATATTCTTCAAAGAACTTCTCAAGCCATTGGCGCTCGGAATACTCTTGTGGTATTTTATCAAAGCTTTTAATGGTCTTATCGAAAAAATTAAATTTCGTGGCAAACCTCTGAATATCTGGTTAAGAAGAGGCATTGCTTTACTGATCATCATTGGTGTAATCGAAGGCTCAATCCGTGTACTCGTTGCCAATATCAATCAGATCATTACTAATTACCCTGCCTACAGGGCAACGCTTGATACCATGATTGCTTCATTGGGAAATAGTGTTGGAATGGAAAATCTTACCAATAATATTGAAACCAAGATCGGTGAACTTGACATTGAAGGCTTTCTCAAAGAAATGGTGACTTCAACATCAAGTCTCGTTGGGAATCTATTCCTGGTAATTGTTTACACTATCTTCCTTCTTCTTGAAGAAAATTCATTCGTTAAGAAAATGTCGATGGTCTTCAACGCACCAGGACAAGCCGACAAGATATCGAGGCTCATGAATCAAATCTATCATTCCACCAATAAATACATGACCGTAAAGGCCTTCGTCAGTCTCGCAATCGCTGTCCTGGGGTACATTGTGTTGATCATCGTCGGTGTTGATTTTGCTTTTCTCTGGGCACTATTGATCTTCGGATTGAATTTCATTCCTTATGTAGGATCTCTCATCTCTACCCTCCTACCTGCAGTATTTTCTGTTCTTCAATTTGGATCGCTATGGCCGTTTGCGTATGTCTTCGGAAGTATTATGATGATCCATGTTATCATTGGTAATTATGTGGAACCAAAGGTCATGGGGAAATCACTCAACCTTAGTCCACTTGTGGTACTCGTAGCTCTTTCCTTCTGGGGGGCGGTTTGGGGATTACTGGGTATGCTGTTGTCAGTACCCTTCACTTCCATTATGCTGATTACATTCGCGCAGTTTCCCTCTACCAGAGGAATTGCCATCATGCTGACAGAACATGGAGATATTGAAGGCCTGCAGATAAAAGATGAAAGTATCATTACTGAAAACTGATCGATGAAAACTCTAAGGTCCATTCTCGCTATCCTGTTTGGGATATTTCTGATCATCGGTGGCGTCAATCATTTCATAAAACCTGAAATGTATGATCCACTGATTCCCGACTTCTTTCCAAAACTCATGGTCAATTACATAACTGGTGCGATTGAAGTAATACTGGGTATTGGAGCAATTATTCCTGCTTACAGAAGTCGCGCTGGAATGGGGATCTTAATATTGATGGTTATTTTTCTCCCCATTCATATCTGGGATGTGTTCCGAGACAATCCGGCAATGGGAAGTCAGGGCAAAGCAATCCTGCGGGTTCCATTCCAATTTCTTTTCATTCTTTGGGCGTGGTTCATTTCAAAAAAATAAATAACAATCATAGTGATCCGGAAAATTTCTAAAGCTCATCTTTTCATCTTTATTAGCATTATTATATCCAGTGCCTGCAGCAAAGGCGTATACGTAATAGAAAAGAAGTTTGCCGATTCGCCCATTCCATCTGCCCCCGACTATAGCAAGGAAGAGCAGTGGGCTTCACTTCCCGGCAAAGCGGATGCAGCGGATAGCGTACCTCTGAAATCGAATCTTAAGAACACCCAAGATCAGGCAAAGGCAGACGTGTTCTTTGTCTTTCCAACAACTTTTACGGAAGAACCTCAGAATCAATATCTGTGGAACGCCGACATTGGTGATAAGAATATCAATTACAAAACACAGACAACAACGATTCTGAATCAGGCAAGTATCTTCAATGGCTCCTGCAGAATCTATGCACCTTACTACCGGCAGGCACATCTTTACTCATTTTACGCAAAGGACGAAAATGATGGAAACAGCGCTTTGAATCTGGCCTATAAAGATGTTCAGGCAGCCTTCGAATATTATTTAAAGCATTATAACAATGGTCGTCCTATTGTGATTGCTTCTCATAGCCAGGGCAGCTATCATGCCATGAGACTCTTAAGAGATTATTTTGACGGAAAAGATTTACAAAAACAATTGGTAGTTGCTTATCTGGCAGGTCGTGCTATCAAGCCTGATGAGTTCAGATTTATCCATCCAACAGAAAAGCCTGATGAAGTCGCAGTATGGGCATCCTGGAATACTTATGCAAGAAAATTCTTTCCGGATAATTATGAGAAATACTTCCGGCATTCTCTTTCCACAAATCCTCTTCTTTGGAACTCCAGCAGCGACTTCGCTGCCAAAGAATTAAATCATGGTGGTGTGGGTCGTCATTTTACATTTGTACCAAATCTCGTTGACGCTCAGAATCATGAAGGAGTTTTGTGGATCAACAAGCCTTACATCCCTGGTCGCTTTTTAATACGCGTAAGGAGATGGCATATAGCAGACATGAATTTCTTTTACATGAACATCCGGGAAAATGTTCAGTTGAGGATAGAGAGTTTTGAAAAAATAAAGTAAGCTATTCAGGGGAATACTGCACTTGCTATCTTAACTTCTCTTGATCTCCGTAAGCTTATTCCTCTCATTCTGAAGTTCGCGGGAAAGTTTGGTCTGACGATCCAGAGCCTTTCTCTTATAATCCTCAAACTCATTATTTGTTGAATCAATAAGATCTGATTTCTCACTGATCGTTGCTTGTTGTGATTTTAGTCTTGCACCTAAAGCTCCCAGCAGCACCAGAAGACCAATCACGGTTACTGCCGAGATGGTAATAAACATTTTCTTTTCAAAATCAATCCCAAGAACATTGATATGAGTTCCTGCATAAGTAATTTCCTCCATCGAAGCTTCCTTCTGCAGAAGAGTTGTTTTTATACTTTGCAATTCTGTTTCCAGGGCAGTGACTTTATTCCTGGTTTCTCTCAGAACTGCTTTTCCTGAATTTAAAGAATCCATTGTGATCTTCCACACGCCATCCAGGACAAATTCCTTAACAACTTTATAATCATTGTAAGTCTGTGATTTTGCCTTCATCACCACGTAACGCTCCCTCAACGTCGACTTTTCATCCACACTGGCAGTTTCCGTAACCTGTGCCAGGAGAGATTGAAAAGCCAACAACCCGATCAATGCAAATAGATATTTCATGACAGAAACTTATGCTATATATAGCTGCATTCCAATTCTGAGTGTTTGAAAGCGCTAAAATTTCAGTTAAGTCAAAGGTAGGATCGGTGAAAGACAGGAAAATCAATTAAGGATTCTCGGAATTTTTAAGGAAAACTGTAACTTGAAGTATACCCTCACACTATGAAAAAGAACATAATCATTGCCATTCTTGCCTTTATGTCTGTGACGGCCATAGTTTATGGCTACAGTCAGAAAAACAGAGCTGATGAGCAGGAAGCGCTTGCTATGGAAAATATTAACAGGGCGGAGCAAGCGGAGCTAATGGCGAAAAAGAACGCCGAAGAGGCAATGAGAGCACAAGAACGAATGGCAATAACTCTTGAGAATGCAATGCAGGCTGGGGAGAACGCTTCTAATAAACTTAAATCAGGAAAGAAATAAGAGTTTAAATCATTAATCTATGAATACAGGATTACTAGTTTCCATTATTATTCCAGTCATGATTGGAATGATTGCCATCTTTTGGTTCATCAACAATAAAAAAGGAGATAAGAAATAGATTAATGAACCAGATTGAAAGTTTTTAGATCGAAAGCATCTGCGATGATCTCATATGATTGAAGTCTTTCTTCTTGAGTATCCGCAAATGTTGCTATCATCACCTCCTCAACATCGAGAGTTTTCGCAAGCTGACTAATCTTTTCTTTCACAATCTCACGAGTGCCTGTTATCATTCGTCTGCGATTTTGCTTCACCCTCATCATTTCATCCATCGAGTAAGAATATGATTTGATTGATTCATATGAAGGGGCCTCATCAATTTTTCCTTTCTCAATACTAAGAAGACGATAGTCCATCACTGCCTGAACCTGTTCTGCTTTTTCCTCAGTCTCACCACAAAAAACAAAAATCCCAGCACTTGCCTGTGGAACTTTCAATTCATCAGATGGTTTGAATCTTTCACGATATGCCTTAATAGCCTCTGCCCCTCCAACAGGATTAATAAATTGTGCGTAGGAAAGCGCCATTCCAAAATGCGCTGCGATAAAAGCGCTTTCACCACTTGACGTCAGCATCCAGAGTGCTGGCGCTGAATCAACCTGGGGAATTGCTTTGACTTTTTCATGAACAGTTCCTGCTTCTGAAGCACCGGAAAGAAATGCTTTCAGATCAACAATCTGCTGAACATACTCCTGAGGATTAAAAGTATTGGAAGGATTGAGCAGCGATGCCGTAAGACGGTCACCACCGGGAGCACGACCTATTCCAAGATCAATACGTCCAGGGTAAAGTGCTTCCAGCAATCTGAAATTCTCGGCCATCTTTAGCGTACTATGATTCGGCAGCATAATACCGCCCGATCCAAAGCGAAGATTTCTGGTTTCTCCTGCCAGACGGGCGATCAGCACTTCCGGCGCCGCGCATGCTAGAGTGCCAATATTATGATGCTCAGATATCCAATATCTTGAATAGCCAAGCTTATCTGCATGTCGGGCAAGCTGAATGCTCTCCTGTAATGCTTCCTTGGCATTGCTCCCTCTCCGTATAGGAGTCTGATCAAGTACACTTAATTTCAATTTCATCCTGATGATTTACTTGAGATATGCCCGATAACAAGAGTTTGTGAAAACTAGTGCCCGTTTCTGTAAATTTTATCCCTTAATTCAGGCTATCGGAAAAAACACTTAGACAATGTATGTTTACAGCTCCCAATCGACAAAAATGAAATCACTTCTTACACTCTTTTCAATGCTCCTTGCAATGACCCTGCATGCTCAGGATGACATGACAAAGCTCAAAGCACTGAATGCCAGATTCATTAATAATTTTATTACGAATGACACTGCATCTCATAACAAAATACTACATAAGGATTTTACGCTGATTGATATCGATGGAAACAGAACGAAGCGAAAGAAGTACCTCGAAGAGTGGGCAACAGGATACACTAGCAGTCTGATCTATTTTGATTTTAGAAAACAGGATATTAAAATATTCGGAAATACAGCCCTTGTCAGTTCCGTTACAAAAGGTATAAATCTTAAGGACGGTGTCGAGAAAACGAACCACACGATTTACACAGACATTTACATAAAAGAGAACGATGAATGGAAGTGCATTCAGGCACAAATTACTCCAGTCTCCAAAAAACATATTCCTAAAGAAGAAACCATTGTAAAAAAATATATCAACGGAAAGATTCAGTAATTACTTCTTCTCTGCATTATTTTTTAAAAGCTTCAGCGTAGACTCCCGGGATTTATTATCAGACCACGCCTGGTGACCCGGTATCACAATATCTGGTGCTGGGAATTTTATTATCGTATTCTTCATTGAGATCGGCCATGCTTTAATATTTGCGTCCGCAACATTGCCAAGTCCGGTAGCTTCAGTGCTTTTAATAAAGCATCCACCATACAATATTCTTTCCTTACCAAACCATACGACGATATTATCCTTCGTATGTCCTTCACCGGGATAATAGGTTTGAAAAGCATGATTGCCTACTATAAATGTTGTGTCATTTGAAAAGGCATGTGAGGCCTGCTTCTCCCCGTATTTTCCACTAAGGTCCCACGTCATTCTGCTGGTGTAGGTTTTAATACCATTCAGATTCAAAAGTTCCAATCCAGCAGTACGATCCGCGTGATAATGAGTGGAGATACAAAGCACCACCTTTTGCTTATGCTTTCGCTGAATACTATCCAGAAGAGGAAGGAGCTCCTCAGCTTTCCAGGGTGTATCAATCATCACAACTCCCTCGGTCGTTACAACATACATACTATTGGATGGAACGAGGGCTCCATTATAGTAATTGTAGGTAGTGTAAACATAAAAATCAGGTTTAATCTCTCTAATTCTCATATTCTGAGCATGAGAGGAAACCGATGCAATAAAGAATATAAGCAGGATGCTGCGCAATTTCATATCATTTATTCAACCAAAAATAAGTCGATTTATTTCAAAATTTAATTTAATACTTTTGAAACCTTCTTAAAGGACTATGATTGATTATTCGGATTGCAACCTGGAAAAAGTATCTGTTCATCAGGTAGGAAATATTACACGTGAAGAGACACTATTTCTGTCCAAAAGCGAACTGGCAATTCCAAACGAAAAGCTCCTGGCGCTTGTGAAACAATTCTTCCTCTCTCCTTTCACCCACCCTGAATTCTATTCGTTTTCCTTCAGCAACGAGGATTTCAAATTAAATCCACTTTATAGTTTCGCTTCACAGGTCTTTGATAGCAAGAATTTATTTCATCCCACTTCAGTCAACATTGCCAAACTTCTCTACGAAATTTCGGTACATCCACAGATAAAATCAGGAGATCTTTTTGTAGGCTACTTTACCGATATTGAGGTAGACGGAAAGCTCGTCAATGCTCTTGGAATTTTTAAATCAGAAAACCGTCAGCCCTTTCTGAAGCTGGATGCAACATCTTCAGATTTCAATCTTCAATATGAAGACGGCATCAATGTTGAAAAACTTGATAAGGGTTGCCTGATCTTCAACGACGAAAAAGAATCGGGTTATAAACTGTGCATCATCGATAAATCAAACAAATCTGAAGCACATTACTGGAAAGAATTGTTCCTGATGGCCAAACCCCGGAATGACGGCTATCATCATACAAAGCAATTCCTCGAATTAACAAAGAATTATATAACAGGGCAATTCACAGACGACTTCGAAGTCACAAAGACAGATCAGATTGATGTTCTGAACAGATCCCTGGATTACTTTAAGAAGAAGGACAATTTTGACAGAAACAACTTTGAAAAGGAAGTATTACAACAACCTGAGATCATCGAGTCATTCAAAAAATTTGATACAAATTATCGCACCGTTCATGATATAACAATGGAGGACGATTTTGGTATTTCAACTTTTGCAGTTAAGAAACAAGCCAGAATCTTTAAAAGCGTTTTAAAGCTGGATAAGAATTTTCACATCTATATTCACGGCGACAAAGAGTTGATCGAGCGCGGAACTGACGCAGATGGAAGAAAATATTATAAGATTTATTACCGGGAAGAGTTTTAACGAATTCATCATTTCAGAATGAGCGCAATTGAGCTGTTGAATGGATTACAGGATTATCTTACACTGCTGTCAGCGGTGAAAGATCGCGAACAGACATTTGTGAAGGAGGATTTAAGCAAATCTGTTTCATTAAGCTATTCATTCATAAAGCTTGAACTGCGTATTCATAATGGTGCTGAAGATCATACAGGTCAATTGTATATCATGTGCAGATTTGAAATAAAAAGCAATAAGCCCGTATTGGAAAAAATATATTGCGAGAAGAAAGATCGGGAAGAGGAGTTAAAAAAATTCATTCTTCATCACCAACCGGTAGACAATTTTCCGATGACCACCAATTTTAACAATTATAGCGCCCTTACACACCGCTATTTTGAAATTGCAGATGCCATTGCTAAACAAGGATACAATTGCAATTCCGGCGATGACTATCGGCCTGGATATTACAGTCAGATCATTGTCAATGAAAATGAGATACTTCTACACCAGATCAATCATTGGAATGCAAAATCAAGTAAACATAAAGAAGATTATCATTTAAGGAATCTCGAATTCACAATCCCACTCACTGCCTCCAGGTCAAAAGCTTTATATGATGAGTATTTAATCGGAGAAATGAGAATCCATCTTTCCAACCGATCCTCCAAAAACAATAAAGAATGTGGAGAGAGGATCAGGGAGAAACTTCTTGCAGAGAAAGCACTTTTTGAAAAAGTCGAATTAAAATGAAGAGCTTAGTATTGATTTTTATTTCCATCGCTTTGGTATTCAATGAAGCGAAAGCTCAGAAGAAAATTCTAATCTATACAAAAAACGGAAAGGGTTTTGTTCACGACAATATTTCCGCAAGTGTTGCTGCGCTAACAAAGCTTTGCGATGCCAACGGCTATGCATCGCAGTCAACCGATGATCCCTCTATCTTCACAACAGAACAGTTAAAGAAATTCAGTTGCATAATTTTTGCAAACTCCAACAACGAAGCATTTACATCTGAAGAACAACGACAGGCTTTTGTTGATTATACACATCGCGGCGGCTCGTTTGTAGGAATTCATTCGGCTTCAGGATCAGAAAGACAATGGCCATGGTTCTGGGCAATGCTCGGTGGGAAATTTGTTCGCCATCCAAAGCTTCAGAAATTCAACATTAAAGTAATTGATGGGAACCATCCTGCAACAAAATCCCTCTCTAATCCCTGGTCGTGGGAAGACGAGTGTTACTTTATTAATAATCTGAATCCGGATATTCATGTATTGCTGGCGGCAGATCTTACTGGCATTCAGGATGAAGAAAAGAAAGTCTATCCTGGAACTACTTTTGGAGATTTTTTTCCAATTGCATGGTGCCACGAGTTTGAAGGTGGACGCCAGTTCTATACTTCTCTTGGCCACAAGACTGAATATTATCAGGACCCGATGTTTTTACAGCATCTGCTGGGTGGAATTAAATGGGCGCTAAAAGAAAATTGATTAACGGGGTAGACTCTCGTAGGCGGCTTTTCCAAGCAGAGTAAATTCCACCACGATGTTGTTCTGTGAGAAGTTTGAATAGATCATCTTTACCAGATCACGATTCTGCATTTCGTTGGCAAGATCAAATCCTTTTTGAAAATCTGCGGAAGTGTAGCCCAGCGCCTCCATTACATTTCCCATCCCTCCTTTGTTTCCAACACCGAGAATCACTTTTGATATGAGGTCCATGGACGGGCTGACTTTTTAGTTTTCGAATCGAAATCAAATTAAGTAAAAATAAAAGACACGGTTTTTATAAAAGAATGAACATTCATTTATATTTGCAACGTTATGCGCACAAGAGACGAAAGCAAAGAGCAGGCAATCAAGGAAAAAGCTCTCGAAATCATCGTAAAAGATGGTTTTGATGGGCTGAGCATGCAACAGTTGGCAAAGCAGCGAATGTATCCCCTGCTACCATTTATCTCTATTATAAGAATCGGGAAGATTTACTGAACCAGTTATTTATCGGGACAGAGAAGCTTTTCGCAGAGGTGATTTTAAAAGACTTTGATCCCGAAATGGAATTTGAAGAAGGAATGTGGCAACAGTGGAAGAACCGGTTTGAATACTCCATTAATTATCCCCACAATTTCTGTTTCATGGAGCAGTTCAGAAACTCACCACTTATCCATCACAAGGACATAAAGGAAAGCAGCTTTAAAAAAGCCATGACCCTCTTCTTTAATAATGCGATCAAGAGAAACGAAATGATTGAGTTGCCCGTTGAGGTCTTCTGGTCGATCGCTTATGCCCCACTTTATACATTGATCCGTTTTCATCAATCCAACAAGTCCATGATGGGCAGCAAATTTGTTTTTGATGAGAAAAAAATGAAACAAGCCTTCCAGGTTGTCATGAAGGCATTAAAAAAATAATACTATGACCTACCCTACAATAGAGCTTTCAAAATATTCCGACAACGCATCGATCCGAAATGAAAATGATGTGTATGTTTTAAAAACCAATATCCTTTCACAGCAGGACGTCACTTTGCTGACCCGCTTTTTATCCGAAGAATACAGGATTAAAAAATGGAGTGTTGATTTGAATGACATTGACCGTGTATTCAGAGTCGAGTCACAGCAATTAAAATTATCAGACATTCAACAATTAGTTCATAGGGCAGGATACTCTTGTGAAGAACTTCCCGACTAATTAAACAACTATCAATGGAATCAACTCAGCCTTCAGGAGGAAAGATTTTCACTCCTTATCAGGTATTTATCATAGCTATTCTCGCCATACTTCAATTTACCATCATTCTTGATTTTATGGTATTGGCACCTTTGGGTGTCATTCTTCTGAAAGAGCTCACCATCACCACCGAGCAATTCGGATGGGTAGTCTCTGCCTATGCGTTTAGTGCTGGCGCCTCCGGGTTTCTTGCCGCTGGCTTCGCCGATAAATTCGACCGCAAAAAGCTCTTACTTTTCTTTTATGCGGGATTCATTTTAGGAACACTATTCTGTGCTCTCGCAAAAGATTACCACCTTCTATTAATTGCCCGGATTGTTACAGGAATATTCGGAGGCGTCATTGGATCGGTCAGCTTTGCTATCATTACCGATCTTTTTAAAATGGAAGTTAGAGGCCGAGTTATGGGCTTTGTACAAATGGCCTTCGCAAGTTGTCAGATCCTGGGAATTCCTATCGGGCTCAAGCTTACAGAATATTGGGGATGGCACTCCCCTTTCTTTATGATCGTCGGTCTTAGTATTGCTGTTGGAATTGCAATCATTGTTTACATGAAGCCGGTTGACATTCATCTCAAGAATCCTGGGGATGGAAATGCTTTTAACCATCTTCTTAATACTCTTTCTCAACCGAATTATCTGAGAGCTTTTGCCGCAACAATCTTATTGGCAACCGGTGGTTTTATGCTGATGCCTTTTGGCAGTACGTTTGCCATCAATAATCTTGGGATGACACTCGATCAATTCAATTACGTCTACATCATCACTGGAATTGTAACCGTTATCACAGGACCATTGATCGGTAAACTCAGCGATAAGATCGGAAAGTATGAAGTGTTCTTTTTCGGATCATTGCTCGCCATTGCAACCATACTCATCTATTGTAATCTCGGAGTAACTCCATTGTGGATTCTGATCATTATCAATGCATTGATGTTTGTCGGGGTGTCATCTCGTATGATATCGTCGTCAGCATTGATGACCGCCATACCCGAACCAAAAGATCGTGGTGCATTCATGGGAATCAATTCATCCATCGCACAGGTTGCCGGTGGCTTCGCCGCTGTTATTGCAGGTAAGATCGTTGTTCAAACACCGGGTGGTTATCTTGAACGCTATGATATCCTTGGATACACTGTTACGGGATCCATTACTATCACGATTATCATGATGTACTTCCTCAACAGGTTTATCAAGAGGAAAGGCGCGGCAGTAAATAAGGCAGCAGGATAAAATCAGTCCATTCGTTCAGAATTGGCCTTTATCGCTGTGCTGGATTCCATATATAGGAAGTATACAGCTTTAACCTCTTAAAATTACCCGGAAAACATTCAATGTGAGGGACATAGCCCTATTGAATCCGGCCTGAAATCCATTAACTTTATCTCATTGGTCGCCCGACCAGTGAGTGTCCTCCCGTTTTCTCTTAAGTATTAAGTTGCGTTGTTCGTACATGAAAGAAGAAGTGTTTCGGAATGATTCAGAAATCGTGGTGACAAACCCGGTATCCAACAAAAACAGTGGAGGACCGCTTTTTGTCGAAACGTTTTTGATCGATGAAGATGGCATTCTCACTTACTCTAAAGGATTTGATCTTGCCTGTTTTGGATTCAAACCAGGCTCTTCTTCAGGATTATCAGTCTTCGATCTCTTCCAGGAAGATCTTATCCTGCTTGACATTGTTAATAGAGCATTGAACGGTGAAGCGATCACCACAGAAGCAACGATTGACGGAATTACTTATGCCACAAGTTTCTCTCCTGTTTTTGATTGTAATGGAAAAGTAAAGAACGTCGTTGGGGTTTCATGTGACATCACGGAAAGCAAGAAAGCATCGGAGACCGTTCAGAAAAGTGAATTCAGATTGCGAACACTTTTCAACTCTGCACATGATGCCATCTTTACGATGAACCGCTCAACGTTTCTTGATTGTAATGAAGCAACACTAAGGATCTTTCAATGCACGCGTGATCAGATCATTGGACAGACGCCTATACGATTCTCACCCTTGCGACAATCGAACGGCCGGTTATCAGAAGAAGTGGCGCCTGAAAAAATCGCAGCCGCATTCAAGGGTGAACCACAATTTTTTGAATGGAGACATACCCGTTATGACGGAACTCCTTTTGAAGCGGAAGTATCTTTAAACGTCTTTCATCACGATGGAGAACAACAGCTTCAGGCAATCGTCAGAGACATCAGTGAACGGAAGAGAACTGATGAGACCAATAAAAAACTTGCAACTGTTGTCAATGCAACTACCAATATCGTCTTATTGGTAGATGTAAATGGCGAAATAAACTGGGTTAATCCTGCTTTCACACGACTTACTGGCTATACACTTGAAGAAGTCGTCGGTAAAAAACCAGGAAGTTTATTGCGCGGACCAAAGACTGACCGGATTACTTCTGATTTTATCCGCGAGAAATTCCGCGCTGGCCTTGGGTTCAAAAATGTAGAGATCATCAACTATACTAAAACCGGTGGGGAATACTGGGTGTCGATTGAAGTTCAACCGATTCGGGATGCATCCGGAAAAGTAGTACAGTGGGTTGCTATCGAAAGTGATATCACAGAAAGAAAGGCAACACAGCAAGCATTATTGGATCGCAATGAAGAGCTCATCAAAATCAATACCGAGCTAGACAGGTTTGTTTACAGTGCTTCTCATGATCTTCGTGCACCTATCGCCTCACTTCTTGGATTGGTGGAAGTTGCACGCCTGGAAAAAGACATGGATAACATGACGTTCATGCTTGACATGCAGGAAAAAAGTTTATTGAGACTAGATCGCTTTATTAAAGACATTGTTGATCACTCCAGAAATACACGCCTGCCAGTAGAATGCGAAAAAGTAAGTTTTGAAAAATTGGTCCATGCAACATTGGAGCAATTCCAATACATGGAAAATGTCAGCAAGATCCGAAAGATGATCAGCATTGATCAATCTCAGGATTTTTATACAGCTCCGAGTAGACTGGAAATCATATTCAACAATCTTATTTCAAACTCCTTGAAGTATGCCGATCTGAGAAAAGATGATCCTTGCCTTAAAGTCCTCATCAAATCAAATTCACAATCGGCAGAGATCAGGGTGATTGACAATGGTGAAGGAATTCCTAAAGATTCAAAAGATAAGGTCTTCGATATGTTCTTCCGTGCCTCCGCCAATGGAACCGGATCCGGCCTCGGATTATACATTGTTAAAGAAGCCGTTCAGAAAATCGGCGGCACAATCAGAGTCGAATCCAACTATGGAATAGGATCTGAGTTTGTTGTGATAATCCCAAACAGGAATACCGAGAGTCAGGATTAATACAAGCAGATCTGTCCGCATACGACCACGTTTGCCCCTTCACGAACACTCCTCATTGGTAATTAACCTATAAACGCAGCGTTTTCAATCATTTTAATTTTGGATTGAAATTGGTAAACCAATGACCATACTTACTATCAACACAGTAACCTATGATCAGAAATTATCTCAAGACCGCCTTCAGAAGCATCTTCCGCAATAAGCTAACTGCTTTTATCAATATTGCCGGATTGGCTCTTGCCATGAGCTGTGCGCTAATGATATATCTGTATGTTTCTGATGAAACCGGATATGACCGATACAGTGAAAAATCAGACAGAACATATCGCATCACCCGTGACTTTCTTTCACAGGATGGATCAACCAATCTTAAACTTGGAAATGTTGCCCCTCCGATCGGTCCCCTTGTAAAAAATGATTTTGGAGAGATTGAAACCATGGCGCGCGCCATCAACTTCAGGTTCGTATTGGGAATCGAAGAAAATGGTGAACAAACTAAAGTATTCACAGAGGAAAAGCTGTTTGTTGTAGAGCCCGACATCTTTAAGATTTTTGATATTGAAGTGATCGCCGGTGACCCAAAGACAGCACTGGAAAAGCCGTTCTCCATTATGCTAACGGAAGAAGCAGCAGAAAAATATTTTGGAAATGAAAATGCTGTCGGTAAACATCTTATTGGAAGCAATAAATATGAATTGGAAGTAACGGGGATCTACAAAAGCTTCCCCACTCAATCACACTGGCATCCTGAAATGATGGTCTCCTTCAGCACGCTCAACGACAGTCTGGTATACGGAAGAAAACGACTGGAGACCAACTGGGGAAATAATGCATTTGGAACTTATGTCGTTTTAGAAGAAGGTGCCGATCCGGAAAAGCTGGAAGCCCAAATGCCCGCCTTCCTGAATAAGCATTTCGGACCATATGCAATTCGAGTGTTTGGCGCTCCTCCTACATTCGATGCTTCAAAAACTACCAAGCTCCATGTTGAAAAGGTTAAAGACATTCACCTGCTTTCACACCGTGATGATGAACTGGAAGCAAACGGCAGTATGAACAATGTTTACATCATGGGAGTCATCGGACTCTTCATCATCCTCATAGCATGCTTCAATTTTGTCAACCTTTCAACAGCAAGAGCAAGCACCAGAGCCAAAGAAGTAGGTCTTCGAAAAGCAGTTGGGGCTTACAAGAATCAACTCATAAATCAGTATCTCAGCGAATCCATTTTGATATCGTTCCTTGCAATGGCCCTTTCCCTGGTATTTTCATCCATTGCTATTGGCTGGCTCAATGACTTTACAGATAAAGAACTCTCTCTCAACCTGATTCAAAACTGGAAAATCTATGCAGGTCTCATTGCTTTCACAACATTTGTAGGCGTACTCGCGGGAATTTACCCTGCATTTGTCATCTCTTCCTATAACCCCGCATTAGTCTTGAAAGGACAATCCGGTTCCACAAAAGGAAGAGGAGAAATCCGGAAAGTGCTCGTTGTTGCACAATTTGTAATCTCCACATTCCTGATCATTTCAACCGCTGTTATTTTTCAACAACTTGGTTTCCTTAACGCCAGCGATCTGGGATATGATAAAGATCAGGTTATCACCCTGCGCGCCTACAATGATGTAGCAGAAAACTTTGACTCGTTCTATAATGAACTGACAAAATCATCTCATGTAAAAAATGTAGGCCGGTCTACGTTGATTCCCACCAATCGGTTACTCAACAGCAATGGCACCGCTTCCATTGTCAAAGGTAATAGTCTGGTATCAACACAGGTGGAAACAAAGATGGTATACACTGATCCGGAATTCTTCAAAACATTTGGAGTTCAATTTGTCGCGGGGCGCGATTTTGATAAAGCTATCAGAACCGATGACACCAGCGCTTTTGTAATTAACGAAACAGCAGCACGGGAATATGGATGGAATAATCCTGAAGATGGAATCAACAAGGATTTTAATTATGGAAACAGAAAAGGCAAACTGATCGGGGTTGTGAAAGATTTCCATTTCGAATCACTGCATCAGCGCATTATTCCGATTGTATTCTTCCAGGTGAAGTCGGACAACTACTATAACCTGTCTATTAAAATCTCTCATGAAAATTTCCAGGAAGGAATTGCCCACGTAGAAAAGGTTTGGAAAGAATTTCTGCCAAAGCGCCCTTTTGAATACGATTTTCTATCAGACCGATACAATTACCTCTACGAAAGTGAACAGAAGCAAAGTCAGTTGTTTACAATCTTCTCTGGCCTGGCCATATTCATTGCTTGTCTTGGATTATTTGGACTAGCAACTTTTAATACACTTCAGAGAATCAAAGAGATCGGAATACGAAAGGTTCTGGGAGCATCTGTTCCCAATATTCTGACATTGCTGTCAAAAGAAATTGTCATTCTGATTCTGATTGCCAATGTAATCGCATGGCCTCTTGCCTGGATCTTCATGGGAAGATGGCTCAATGGCTTTGCTTATCACATTGATATGAACATTGCCATTTATGCACTTGCAGCAATCCTGGCAATTGTTCTTGCCCTGGTGACGGTAAGTATTCAAACAGTCAAGGCGGCCATGACCAATCCAGCCAACACCTTGCACCACGAATAAGCTTATGGGAGATCGGTATGTGGAACTTTCATTTTACTCTCCGCATACCGCTTTACGGAGTATCCGACGAGCAATCCAAACATGGAAAAGCCCAGCACGATAAAAAGTACATTTTCCTCAAAGGAGCGTGGAGTGAGTTCAAAAGCCACTCCCGCAATGTATCCTACCGAACTTACAGTCGTTGCCCACATAAGTCCGGCAAGGATGCTGTAGCCTAAAAACTGAATTACTTTGATGTCGCTCATCCCGATCATGAGGGGCAGGATCACCCGGAAGCCATAAAGAAAGCGGTAGCTGAAAAGAATCTGGAGGCGGTGAGTTTTGAAAAACTTCTGTGTGGGCGCCAGCTTTGCTTTGAGGTTTGGCCTCTTGTCGACAAAGTATTTCCCATTCAGTCGCCCGATGGTAAAGTAAAGCCAGTCGCTTACGAATGAACCAAAAAAGCCAAATAAGACCGTGTAAGGCCATTTAAAGAAGCCACTGCTTACTAATGAAGAGGCAACGAGGATGGCGGTCTCACCTTCAAAGAATGTTCCGATCGCTAGCGCGATGTAGCCGTACTGATGAAGAAACTCTTCCATTTCAATAATTACGTACAAGGTATCACTTCAAGATTTACTTCAATTGAAATCTTTTTCTTTTAAAAATCGTTGAAGGTTTATTGGTATGATAACTTATTTATCCTTTATTTTTGTACAAATTTTTAGTGGACGTTAATAGCGATTACTACCAATTAACTTGTAACAACGAAATTGAAAAACAACTTCACCTTTGCAGCGATTACGGGCTCCTTCGATAGCCTGGTCCGCAGTTGGTTTATCTCACTCCCCGCAGTGATCAGAAGTTTCCGAAGGCAGATCAGGATTTGATAAGCATTCCACGCTTATATCGCGTTTCTGCACAAGCAGGGATGCTTTTTCTACTTTCTATCGTTTTTTAATTTAATCAACATTACCCTAGTGGATCAGAACATTATAGTTCGCGAGGCAACTCCGGACGATAAAAAATATGCCGAGACCATCACCACAGAGATGGCAGAATCGGCCAAAGCGCGCGGCACCGGTATCGCCAAGCGTTCGCCGGACTACATCGAAATGAAGATGGAAGAAGGCAAAGCAGTCATTGCTGTCACTCCCGACGGCACATGGGTTGGATTTTGCTACATCGAGGCCTGGGAGCATGAGAAATATGTCGCGAATTCCGGACTGATCGTATCTCCAGCTTTCCGCAAATCAGGAGTAGCCAAGGAGATCAAGAACAAGGTCTTTGCGCTTTCGCGGAAGAAATATCCAGATGCTAAGATTTTTGGCCTCACCACCGGACTGGCTGTAATGAAGATCAACTCTGATCTCGGTTATGAGCCTGTCACCTATTCTGAACTCACCAACGATGAAGAGTTCTGGAAAGGCTGCCGGAGTTGCGTGAACTACGAAATTCTCATGAGCAAAGGTCGCAAGAATTGCATGTGCACCGCCATGCTCTACGACCCTGCAGAAAAAGCTGCTGAAGAGGCAGCTCGCATTGCCGCTCAGGTTCCAGTACCAGTAGCCAGGGAAAGCAAAGAGTTCGCCCTTAACTCAAAGATCTACGAACGATTTATGAGGCTCAAGCAATTCGTCATGCTGAAAGGCTGGCGCAAGAAGGACGAACCTGAAGAAAGGAAAAACTCCATTCTCAGCTTCCTGTTCTTCTGGTGATATCAGGCGAAATCAAAGAATTTTAACTAACTGAAATAAAAATATACTCGCCCAAACGGTGTGGGTATATTTGGACTCCATTTTAATTGAACATGAAGAAGAAAGTCGTTTTAGCATTCAGTGGCGGATTGGATACTTCCTACTGTGCTATCTATTTATCAAAAGACCTTGGCTATGAAGTTCATACCCTTACGGTAAATACGGGAGGATTCTCCAAAGAAGAACTGGCAGAAATTGAAAAGCGCGCTCTTGCCCTGGGAGTAGCCTCTCATAAGGCCGTAGAGGAAACTAAAAATTACTATGACAAAGTAATCAAGTACCTGATCTTCGGTAATGTTTTGAAAAACGGCACCTATCCACTCAGCGTTAGTGCAGAGAGAATGTCTCAGGCGTTGGCCGCGGCTAACTATGCCGTGCAGATCGGCGCAGATGCCGTGGCTCATGGCAGCACTGGTGCAGGAAATGATCAGGTTCGTTTTGACATGGTCATCCAGATCCTCGGGCCCGGACTGGAGATCATCACTCCTATTCGTGACATGAAACTTAGCCGTGAGGCGGAAATAGAATACCTGAAATCAAAGGGTGTTATCTACAATTTCGAAAAAGCGAAGTACTCTATTAATAAAGGTCTTTGGGGAACATCCGTGGGTGGCAAAGAAACTCTTAACTCGATGGGAATGCTTCCCGAAGAGGCATGGCCAACTCAAATGACAAAAAAAGAAAGTGAAACCGTAACACTTGGATTTGAGAAGGGTGAATTGTTTGCCATCAATGGAAAAAAATTCTCTCATCCGTCCGAAGCGATTCAACATTTACAAACCATTGCCGGACCTTTTGGTCTTGGCAGAGATATTCACGTTGGCGACACCATCATTGGCATTAAAGGAAGAGTGGGGTTTGAAGCTGCAGCTCCCGTTGTAATCATCAAGGCGCATCATGCTCTTGAAAAACATGTGCTAACAAAATGGCAATTGACATGGAAGGATCAGCTTGCACAATTCTATGGAAACTGGCTTCACGAAGGACAGTATCTTGATCCAATCATGCGCGACATGGAAGCATTCCTGACAAGTGCTCAACAACACGTTACCGGGGAGGTTTCAATTACATTGTACCCTTATCGTTTCGTTATCAATGGGATTCAGTCAGCATATGATCTAATGTCTGCGAAATTCGGAAAGTATGGTGAGATGAATCTTGGCTGGAGCGGAGATGACGTAAAAGGATTTACAAAGATTTTCGGAAACCAGGTAGGGATCTATCATCAGGTAAAAGCGGAAGCAGAAAAATAAAGAATATGATAAAAGCAGGCATCATCGGCGGAGCAGGATACACAGGCGGAGAAACAGTTCGTCTGCTGTTGAATCACCCTGAAGCAGAGCTTGTATTTGTTCAAAGCCGCAGTCAGGCAGGAAAATATTTATCTGAAGTTCATGGAGATCTCGCGGGTGAAACAAATCTGAAATTTACTCCTGCTCATGAAGTGGCAGTGGATGTTATTTTCCTTTGCCTCAGTCATGGAGAAAGCAAAAAGTTTCTGACTGAAAATACTTTCACATCATCTACCCGTATCATTGATCTCGGAAATGATTTTCGTCTGGGGGATAAAGTTTCAGGTCGTGAGTTTGTTTATGGTCTTCCTGAATTTCAACGCGAAGCCATTGTAAAAGCAAACAACATTGCCAATCCGGGATGCTTTGCCACGACAATTCAACTTGGATTGTTGCCTTTGGCAAAAGCCGGATTGTTAAAAGAAGTACACACTACCGGCATCACTGGCTCAACCGGCGCCGGCCAAAAACTTCAGGAGTCCACTCATTTTACATGGAGAGCTAATAACATTTCAGCTTACAAGACATTATCACATCAGCATCTTGGCGAGATCAATCAGACATTAAAGGCATTGCAGCCAGGCTTTGGAGGTGATGTAAACTTTGTGCCATGGCGTGGAGATTTCACCCGTGGGATTTTTGTGACATCCGTTGTGGAATGCTCGTTGTCAATCGAAGAAGCAAATAATCTTTATAAAAAATATTATGAGGGTCACTTCTTTACGAATGTCTCTCCCACAATGATCGACATCAAGCAAGTGGTGAATACCAATAAGGCATTGATCCATCTTGAAAAAGTTGGAAAGAAGCTTGCCGTTCACTCCGTGACTGATAATTTACTGAAAGGTGCCAGCGGACAAGCAATTCAAAATATGAATCTTATGTTTGGCATAGATGAGACGGCAGGTCTTCATTTGAAATCAACAGCATTCTGATCATGGCACAGAATAAAATAGCAATTCTCGGAACCGGCAACTTAGGGTCAGCGCTTGCAAAGGGAGTTGTGAAAGCCAAACTTTCCAACGCATCGAACATTACCCTTACAAGAAGAAATCTCTCCAAGATAGAAGCGTTAAAGAAAGACGGCTTCAAGCTTTCAACAGATAATATTGCATCCGTCAAAGGAGCAACGCTTATTATACTATGCGTTCAACCAAAGCAGCTTGCTGGATTACTGGCAGAAATTGCCTCCTCACTTGATCCTAAAAAACATATTCTGGTTTCAACTATTACCGGGATCACAACAGAAGAAATAGCGTCCCATCTCCAGAAGAAAATTCCTATCGTCCGGGCGATGCCCAACACCGCAATCGCCATTGGAACATCCATGACCTGCCTCTGTGCAAAAGACGCCAGTGAAAAACAATTGAATGACATTCAAAAACTATTCAATGCACTTGGAGTAACGCTCGTCATTGAAGAACGCCTAATGAAGGCAGCCACCGTTTTGGCAGCAAGCGGTATTGCATTCTTCCTGCGTTATATCCGCGCTGCCACCCAAGGTGGAATTCAACTGGGTTTTGATGCCGAGGAAGCTCAGCTTATTGCAGCGCAAACCGCAAAGGGTGCGGCTTCACTCCTCTTAACCCAGGACTCTCATCCTGAAATTGAAATTGACAAAGTAACAACTCCTGAAGGTTGCACCATCGCCGGATTGAATGAGATGGAGCATCAGGGTTTAAGCAGCGCTCTCATCAAAGGTATTATCAGCTCATACGAGAAGATCAACAATATTAAAAAGTAGTATTACTCATTCTCATTTCATTTATTTCATGACCCTCTTCGACGTCTATCCTCTCTTTCCCATAACACCCACCAAAGCTCAGGGATCATATCTCTGGGATGAGAAGGGAAAAAAGTATCTTGATTTATACGGAGGTCATGCTGTTATTTCTATCGGACATTCTCATCCTCATTACATTAAGTCATTAACGGATCAGATCAATAAGATATCGTTCTATTCCAACAGCGTACAAAACCCCATTCAGGAAAAGCTCGCTGAAAAATTAGGACAGATATCAGGATACCCTGATTACCAGCTTTTTCTCTGCAATTCCGGAGCGGAAGCAAATGAAAATGCATTGAAACTTGCATCATTTGTTACGGGCAGAAAAAAAGTCATCGCATTTAAGAAAGCATTTCACGGTCGTACCTCAGGCGCAGTAGCAGCAACTGATAATCCAAAAATTGTTGCTCCATTCAATGCTGGTCATGACATCACATTTGTTCCAATGAATGATGAGTCTGCATTGAATGCTGTGATGGATAATTCCATTGCCGCAATCATCATTGAAGGAATTCAGGGTGTGGGTGGAATTCAGGTTCCCGAAGAATCATTTTTAAAATTCCTTGAGAAGCAATGCAAAGCGCATGGGGCCATTCTGATCCTCGATGAAATTCAAAGCGGATACGGTCGCACCGGAAAGTTCTTTGCACATCAGCATGCAGGAATACGTCCTGATATTATTACTACGGCAAAGGGAATGGGCAACGGTTTCCCCATCGGAGGTGTATTCATCAATCCAGGCATAAAACCCTGGAGTGGCATGCTGGGAACAACCTTTGGCGGCAATTATCTCGCAAGCGTCGCAGGCCTGGCGGTAATCGAAGTAATGGAAAATGAAAAGCTAATCGAAAACGCAGCCACACTAGGCAACTACTGGCTTTCTGAACTTCGTAAATTCCCGACAATAAAAGAAGTTCGAGGACAGGGATTGATGATCGGATTTGATCTTCCTGATGATAAAAAAGATGTAAGAACCAATCTGTTATTCAAGCATGCTATTTTTACAGGCGAAGCAAAACCTAATACCATTCGTCTTCTGCCGTCATTGGGATTGACGAAAGAAGAAGCCGATATTTTCCTTAAAGCATTGAAAGAAGAACTCGCATGACAAATTTTATTTCGGTTAACGACGTATCAGACATTAACGCTCTTGCTCAAAAAGCCCTTGCCTACAAAGCAGATCCGCGAAAGGATCAACATCTTGGAAGCAACAAACGAATTGGATTATTGTTCCTCAATCCAAGCATGCGGACACGTCTGAGCACTCAGGTGGCTGCTGCCAATCTCGGAATGGAAGCCATCGTATTTAATGTTGGTCAGGAAGGATGGTCACTGGAGTTTGAAGACGAAGCGATCATGAGCGGTACCACCGTTGAACACGTGAAAGACGCCGCACCAGTTCTCGGCAATTACTTCGACATTCTTGGTATTCGCACTTTTCCATCACTGAAGAACAAGGAAGATGATTACAATGAACTTTATATAAAACAATTTATTAAGTACTCTGGTATTCCGGTAGTAAGTCTTGAAAGTGCAACAGTGCACCCACTTCAAAGTCTTACGGACATCATTACCATTAAAGAGTGCTATAAAGAAAAAAGAAAGCCAAAGATCGTTCTCACCTGGGCACCTCACGTAAAGGCATTACCTCAATGCGTTGCCAACAGCTTTTCACAATGGGTGAACGCCTGGGGCGAAGCAGATTTTGTCATCACTCATCCGGAAGATTATGACCTGGATAAAAAATTCACTGCTGGAGCTACCATTCAACATAACCAGGATGAAGCGTTAAGGAATGCCGATTTTGTTTATGTGAAAAACTGGAGCACCTATGCCGATTACGGAAAGATCTATTGCAACGATCCGGAATGGATGCTTACCAATGAGAAACTGAAACTTACCAACAGCGCAAAAGTGATGCATTGTCTTCCGGTGAGAAGAAATGTTGAATTAAGTGATGAGATACTCGATGGGCCCAACAGTATTGTGACACAACAGGCGTCCAACCGGGTGTGGGCCGCTCAGGCAGTGTTGGCAGAGCTGTTGAAAAAATAGAAATTGCATTACTCAGTATGAATAAACTATACATCATCAAGATCGGAGGAAATGTACTCGACAATGAGAAATCATTGTCAAAGTTCCTGAGCGACTTTGCTTCCATCCAGGCTCCGAAAATTCTTATTCATGGTGGCGGGACGATAGCAACAAAAATCGGCGATCAGCTTGGGATAAAATCCAACTACATCAATGGAAGGAGAATCACCGATGCTCCTACCCTCGATCTTGTAACCATGGTGTATGGCGGATTGATCAACAAGCAAATGGTAGCTCAGCTGCAGAAGCTTGGATGCAATGCTATGGGTGTTACCGGTGCTGATGGCAACATGATCAAAGCCGTCAAACGACCTGTAAAAGAAACTGACTATGGTTTTGTCGGAGACATCACTCCCGACAGTGTTAATTCAACATTGCTCTATTTTCTGTTAAAACAAAATGTAATCCCGATCTTTGCTCCATTAACACACGCTGAAGGAGTGATCCTGAATACCAACGCAGATACCATCGCTTCCGTCCTTGCGGTTTCACTCAGCAAACATTTTGATGTCCGCTTGATATTCTGCTTCGAGAAGAAAGGTGTTCTGAAAAATATCAAAGATGAGAATTCCGTCATTCGTCTATTGAATACAGATACGTATAAACAATTACTGGCAGAAGGAGCTTTCGCCGATGGAATTCTTCCCAAGCTTGAAAATTCATTCTCCGCTATTCAATCAGGAGTAAAAGAAGTTCTGATAGGACAGGCAGAAGATCTATTGAAGAATACCAAGGAAGAAACTGAAGGAACACTGATCAAGCACTAGTTTTGAACAAAGACCAACTATATCGCACTGCACTTGATCTTCTTCAACAACTGATCGCCATTCCGTCTTTTAGCCGGGAAGAAAATAAAACAGCTGACCTCCTGGAAGATTTCTTTCGCAAGCATTCGATCGAACCGCTCAGAAAAGGAAACAATGTCTGGGTGCTGAATGAATTTTATTCGGTCGATAAGCCAACGCTACTCTTAAATTCCCATCACGATACAGTAAAGCCAAATCCTGGTTATACACGCGAACCTTTTGCTGCAACCATCGAAGACGGAAAACTTTTTGGTTTGGGAAGCAATGATGCAGGCGGACCGTTGGTTTCTCTGATCGCAACGTTTCTTTATTTCAATGATCAAAAGGATTTAAAATACAACGTCATTTTCGCAGCTTCCGCTGAAGAGGAGATTTCCGGTC
Source organism: Cyclobacteriaceae bacterium (assembly GCA_013141055.1). Lineage (NCBI taxonomy): Bacteria > Pseudomonadati > Bacteroidota > Cytophagia > Cytophagales > Cyclobacteriaceae > Cyclobacteriaceae bacterium. The sequence goes on from JABFRS010000001.1 coordinate 755,453, forward strand.
ATCAGGGAATCGAAAGCATCTGGTCGTCGCTTCCCAAAATTGATTTTGCAATTGTCGGAGAGCCAACCCTCACAGATATCGCTGTGGCGGAAAAGGGACTGATGGTAATTGATTGCGTCAGCCACGGTAAGGCGGGTCATGCTGCACGTGAAGAAGGTGACAATGCGATATACAATGCATTGAAAGATATTGAATGGTTCAGAACTTACGCATTTCCAAAGATTTCAAAGTCATTGGGAAAAGTAAAGATGTCTGTAACGGTCATCAACGCCGGACAAGCTCATAACCAGGTACCACCGGAATGTAAATTCACAGTTGACATTCGCGTGACGGATGCTTACACATTGGAGGAAGTGCTGGCGATCATCAAAGAAAATGTGAGGTGCACCATTACTCCACGATCTCTTCGTCTCCGTCCTTCCGGAATAGCAGACGATCATTCGCTGGTAGTCGCTGCGAAAAAACTTGGCAAGAAACTTTATGGATCACCCACTACCTCCGATCAGGCATTGATTCCTGTTGATTCGATCAAGATGGGGCCGGGAGATTCTGCAAGGTCACACAGCGCGGATGAGTTTATCTACGTGAATGAAATATCCGAAGGAATTGATTCCTACATTTCGCTCATTGAGGAAAGCGCAAAAGCCTGATTTCTTCCCTATAAATCTTCACTTCTTTCTGCATTATACTTCTAACTTTGCTTTATGAAATTGTGGCAAAAAGATAAAGATTCTCTAAAAGAGGTAACTGAATTCACAACCGGTAGTGACCGCGAGCTGGATCTTTATCTGGCAAGCTTCGATGTGCTGGGATCTCTTGCCCATATCACCATGCTGGAGTCCATTGGACTTCTGACCAAGGACGAGTTGAAGACACTCTCTTCAGAATTAAAAAGCATCTACAAGACTATTGAAAGCGGAAAGTTTACCATAGAAGATGGCGTTGAAGATATCCACTCACAGGTTGAGCTTCTTCTTACCAAAAAACTGGGGGATGTCGGTAAGAAAATACACAGTGGCAGATCCCGCAATGATCAGGTGCTCGTTGACTCCAAATTGTTCCTCCGTCACGAGATCCAATTGCTCGTTGAAGAAATAAAAAATCTATTTGACCTGTTGATTGCCAAAAGTGAAGAACATAAGAATGTGCTTCTTCCAGGCTATACCCATCTGCAACTGGCCATGCCTTCTTCTTTCGGGCTTTGGCTTGGCGCTTACGCAGAAAGTCTGGTGGACGATGTGATCACACTACAGTCGGCATACCAGATCGTGAATAAAAATCCGTTGGGGTCAGGAGCAGGTTATGGATCTTCATTTCCTCTCAACAGAAAGATGACGACAAATCTGCTGGGATTCAATGATCTTAATTACAATGTAGTCTACGCACAAATGGGACGCGGAAAAAGCGAACGCATTGTTGCCTCCGCAATGGGCAATGTCGCAGCCACTCTTGCAAAGCTCTCAATGGATGCATGCCTCTATCTCAATCAGAATTTTGGATTCATTAGCTTCCCTGAAGAACTGACGACAGGATCCAGCATCATGCCGCACAAGAAAAATCCAGATGTATTTGAATTGATCCGCGCGAAGTGCAATCTTCTGCAGGCATTACCAAACGATCTGATTCTCCTTACCTCCAACTTACCTTCCGGATATCATCGCGATCTCCAGTTGTTAAAAGAGAAATTGTTCCCGGCGATTAAAACACTTAAAGATTGCCTTAAGATGACTCAATTGATGTTGTCGAATCTTGAGGTGAAGCAAAACATTCTCGCAGACGAAAAGTATAAATTTCTTTTCAGTGTAGAGGAAGTGAATAAGCTTGTGCTGAAGGGAATTCCTTTCCGTGATGCTTATAAAAAAGTGGGGCAGGAAATTGAGCAGGGTAAGTTTACTTATTCAACAGAAGTCAAGCACACTCATGAAGGAAGCATTGGAAATCTATCTACCGATAACATTGTCAGAATGATGGATCAGCAGATGAACTCCTTTGCCTTTACTAAAACTGAACAGGCTCTGAAACAACTATTAAGCTGAAATAATCCAGGCTTCGTCTCTCTCCTCCCCTATGAATCCATTTACAGTCCTCATTATAGGAATTTCAGCCTTTAGCTATATTTTCGATCAGATATTGGATTATCTGAATATGAGGGCGCAGCGCAAGGATATTCCTGATGACATTGCTGATTTTTATGATCGCGAAAAATATCTTAGATCCCTTGAGTATCATCGCGAACAAACAAAGTTTGGATTCATCACCAGCGGCTTCAGCTTCGCAGTTTCTATCTCCATGCTGATCTTCGGAGGCTTCGGAAAACTCGATGCCTTATTGCGACCCTACTTTCCCGGTAATGAAATTCTCCTGGCCCTGGTCTTCTTCGGAATTCTGATCTTCATTACTGAGATCATCACCTTGCCTTTTCAGTGGTATTCTACTTTTGTTATTGAAGAGAAATTTGGGTTCAACAAGACAACCGTTAAAACATTCATAACAGATAAATTAAAAGGCTACGTTCTCGGTGGAATCGTGGGTGGGGCGCTGCTTTCCGTCCTGATCTATCTGATTGGTTCGATCGGCTCAGATTTCTGGATCTGGTTTGGTCTGCTGGCGGCAGCATTCCTGCTTTTCATCAATCTCTTTTATACGTCTCTTATCCTTCCCCTGTTCAACAAACTCACCCCCCTTCCCGATGGAGAGTTGAAAAATGCAATCAATTCATTCGCTTCAAAAATAGACTTTCCCCTGGATAACATTTTTGTCATGGACGGATCCAAACGTTCCGCCAAGGCGAATGCATTCTTTTCAGGAATCGGAAAGAAAAAGAAGATCGTCCTCTTTGACACGCTGATAAAAAATCACTCAACCAAAGAGCTGGTGGCAGTCCTTGCCCATGAAGTCGGCCACTTCAAGAAAAAACACATTGTCTGGAGCTATGTATTCTCTATTGTCCAGGTATTCTTCATCCTTTTCATTCTTTCAAGGATGGTTTTCATGGAAGACTTGTCCTTTGCGCTCGGTGGACAACAATGGGCGATTCATCTCAACTTGCTGACTTTTGGAATTCTGTTTGCCCCCATCAGCGGCATTACCGGATTACTCATGAGCATGTACAGTCGAAAGAACGAATTTGAAGCGGACGCCTACGCGCGGGAAACATTTAGCGGAACAGCGTTGGCAAATGCTCTTAAGAAATTGTCAGTTGATAGTCTGAGCAATCTATATCCACATCCGTGGTATGTGTTCTTTCATTACTCTCATCCTCCGCTTTTAAAGAGACTGGAAGCGATTCGGAATTGATAAACCAATTCTGCCTTGGCTTCACAAACACCTTTTCTAATCCGGTGTTTGTCAAACATTATTCGACGAGCTGTAAAAGTCTTCCATTTGATCAGGTAAGGTTTTACTGTGTTGTCCAGAATTCTCTGAAAATAAACAGAGCCATTTCTTCCCCCTTTTCGGGAATCGCAACAAAAAACAACGTTTTAAAGCCTTTTATCACGCTTTTTGGTGTCGGGGTAATCCCCTAGTCGTAGGGGTGCACCCCCAACATTCGGCTTTCAAATGGTTAATCCACCAGTGTAGTGTTTGACTTGTTTTTAGCAGTTTTCTTTTCATGCGCCCGCGCACCTTTGATCTACTAAACAACAAGCAAATGAAACACACACTACCTAACACAAGCATTCGCGCAAGATTCACGCAAGTTGCAATCATGGCTATTGTGATCATCGTCGGCATCATGCTTTCACAACCAGCAGAAGCTCAAAGAGCAGGTCGCAAATCAAAGAGCAGCAAGACTATCAGGATCTCTTCTAAAAGCAATTCAAACAAAGCCTGCTATTTACTATACAAGAAAAGAACAAGCGGCAGTTCACAGAAACGTTCAACCATCGCCTCTGCTCGTACCCGCAAGCCTAAGTACAAACCAATGGCTGAGACCGATCAACCAATGGGTGTTGCTTCCGTGAATTAATAACCATCCCTTGCTTTATCCTTTTATAATTCTCTCTTAAACCATTTGATTCACCCCCGTTGGTGGCCCCCATCAACGAATCGAATGCCCAGTAGTCCTCCCCTGTTAAGCGCTATTTTTTAGCCCTCGACCTCCAGATTTTCAAATCATCAGAGCATCTCCATTCTGTCCCAAAATCGTACACATGCGATTACAGTTTGTGAGTCAACCATTCAAATAATTATTTAAGAAGTCGGAAATTAAATTCCGTTTAACTGCTATCTTAAATTTTGTATTGATACTTTCATTCTAACATAACTTACCACACCCTTGAAAAGAAGAGATTTTGTACAGATTGCCGGTTTAGGGATTGGCGGATTGATGCTCCCACTGAATTTACTAGGCAATGAAGTGCCCCATGAGACCCTTCTTGACTCACCACTGGATACCGCTCAAAAAAAGCAACTGGCAGACGTGGCGCTGAACACTGCCCGCAGCAATGGCGGAACATACGCTGATGTCAGAATCGGCCGGTATTTAAACCAGTTTATCAGCACCCGTGAAAATAAGGTTCAAAACATCGTCAGCACTGAATCTTTCGGTGTCGGAATCAGGGTAATCGTAAAAGGCACATGGGGTTTTGCCTCCACCAACGACGTGTCTGCTGATGGAATCAAAAAAGCCACGGAACGCGCTGTTGCCATTGCAAAAGCAAATTCAAAGTTTCAAAAAGAGCCTGTAAAACTTGCAGCACTTAAAGGTGTTGGAGAAGTAACCTGGAAAACTCCTATCCAGAAAAACGCATTGGAAGTTCCTGTTTCTGAAAAAGCAGCTTTATTATTATCAGCAAATGCCGCAGCACAAAAAGCCGGTGCCAGCTTTGCAAACTCCAATCTCTTTCAGGTAAACGAACAAAAATATTTCGCCTCTTCTGAGGGATCTTATATCGATCAGGACATTCACCGTCTCTGGCCAACGTTTACCGTATCTGTCATCGACCGTGCTTCCGGAAAATTCAAAACCCGTGATGCCATGAGCGCTCCGGTAGGAATGGGATACGAATACCTGATCCCTAAAAATGAAGACAAGCTTGCCGGACCCGATGGCATGTTCTTATATAAAAACAGTTACGACATTATTGAAGATGCAACAACAGCAGCGCGTCAGGCAAAAGGCATGATCACTGCAAAGTCCGTTGAACCAGGAAAATATGACCTCGTGCTGGAGCCTAATCACCTTGGCCTTACCATTCACGAATCAGTGGGTCACCCGCTTGAGCTGGATCGTATCCTCGGATATGAGGCCAACTATGCAGGAACCAGCTTTGTATCGCTTGACAAACTTAAGTCAGGCAATTTCAATTACGGAAGCAAGCAGGTTACCATCATTGCAGATAAAACACAGGCCGGATCATTAGGAGCAGTAGGCTACGATGATGAAGGCGTTACCACAAAGAAATGGGACCTTATTAAAGACGGCGTGCTGGTAAATCTCCAGGCGACGCGTGATCAGGCACACATGATCGGACAAACAGAATCTCATGGATGCTGCTATGCACAAAGCTGGAATGATGTACAGTTCCAACGCATGCCGAATGTTTCTCTTGCTCCTGGCAAAGAAACGTACAGCAGCCAGCAGATGATCAAGGATGTTGAAAAAGGAATTTATATCGCTGGCAGAGGCTCTTACTCAATTGATCAGCAGCGTTACAACTTCCAGTTCGGAGGTACTGCCTTCTATGAGATCAAAAATGGTGAGATTGCAGGCATGCTCAACGATGTAGCGTATCAATCCAACACCCAGGAATTCTGGAACAACTGTGTGAAGGTTTGCGATCAGAATGATTATCGTTTATTCGGATCTTTCTTTGATGGAAAAGGTCAGCCTTCACAGGTGAGCGCCGTATCTCATGGAAGCTCTACAGCAAGATTTAATGGAGTGAATGTCATTAATACAGGAAGAACAATTTAACCCCGATTCATAAATGAAAAGAAGAGATTTCATACAATTAGCCGGCATGGGAGCCGGTGCGATGATGCTTCCGCTGGATGGATTTTCCCAGTCAGTGGATCCTTCACGCATGCTTGATCCTTTGATGGATACCTCCCAGAAAAAAGTGCTGGCGGACATCGCGTTGAATACGACCAAGTCGTTAGGTGCTACCTACACTGATGTGCGCATCGGTCGTTACCTGAATCAGTTTGTCATCACCCGTGAAAAGAAAGTCCAGAACATCGTGAACACAGAATCGTTCGGTGTGGGAATCAGGGTGATTGCAAATGGCACATGGGGTTTTGCTGCCAGCAACAACGTTACGCCCGACGGAATGAAAAAAACTGCTGAGCGTGCGGTTGCCATCGCAAAGGCTAACTCCAAGTTCCAGAAAGTTCCGGTGAAGCTTGCCGCTACTCCTTCTTATGGAGAGGTAAGCTGGAAAACACCGATTGCTAAAAACGGATTTGAAATTCCTGTTAAAGATAAAGTTGATCTTCTCCTGGCAGCCAATGCAAGAGCAATGGAAAAAGGCGCAAGCTTTATCAACAGTCAGATGTTCCTGATCAACGAGCAGAAGTACTTTGCTTCTTCTGAAGGATCTTACATCGATCAGGATATCTACAGAATACAACCTGGCTTTAACGTGACGATGATCGATCGCGCTTCAGGCCAGTTCAAGAGTCGCCCTGCTTTCTCCGCTCCTATGGGAATGGGTTATGAATACCTTGACGGAAAAGCAGAAGACAAGATCAATCTTCCGGGCGGAGCAATCGGCTATAATAAATCATACGATATGATTGAAGATGCCGGATATGCTGCCGAACAAGCGAAGATGATGGTCGCTGCAAAATCAGTAGAGCCAGGAAAATATGACCTGGTGCTCGAGCCTTCACATCTGTGGCTCACCATTCATGAATCTGTTGGTCACCCTACAGAACTTGATCGTGTACTCGGTTATGAAGCAAACTACGCTGGTACCAGCTTCCTCACTTTGGATAAATGGGAAACCAAGAAATTCAACTTCGGAAGCAAGAATGTAAACTTTGTTGCTGACAAGACTCAGGTTGGATCACTCGGTGCAGTAGGATATGATGACGAAGGTGTGAAATGCAAATCATGGGATCTTATCAAGGATGGTATCCTGGTTAACTATCAGGCGATCCGCGATCAGGTCAACATCATCGGACAAAAAGAATCTCATGGCTGCTGCTACTCACAAAGCTGGGCGGATGTTCAGTTCCAGCGCATGGCCAATGTTTCCTTACAACCAGGCAAAGAGCTCGTTACTCCTGAGCAGATGATCGCCGGTGTTGAAAAGGGTGTTTACATTGTTAAAGATTCATCATTCTCTATTGATCAGCAACGATACAACTTCCAGTTTGGCGGAGTTCTTTTCTATGAAATTAAAAACGGAAAGATCGAAGGCATGTTGAAAGATGTAGCATATCAGGCAAACTCACAGGAGTTCTGGAATTCATGTGCGCAGGTTTGCGATGCACGTGACTACCGCGTTCCCGGTGCCTTCAATGATGGCAAGGGACAACCTGGTCAAAGCAATGCTGTATCGCATGGATCAGCAACTGCCCGCTTCAATGGCGTGAATGTGATCAATACGGCAAGAACCATTTAATCAACAGATCCTCAATCAATAAATCAAGAAATAAAATGGCAATACTTTCAAAAGAAGAAGCTAAAAAGATACTTGAGAAAGCTCTCGGCTTTTCAAAAGCCGATGGTGTTTCATTAAGTCTCAACGGCTCTGAGCGAGGCAATATCCGCTATGCCCGAAACAGCGTATCCACTGCCGGAGAAAACTCCAATCTTTCATTGGGTGTTCAATCCAATTTCGGCAAGAAATTAGGATCAGCATCCATCAATGAGTTTGATGACGCCTCACTGGAAAAAGCAGTAAGACGTTCAGAAGAACTTGCTCAACTGGCTCCGGAAAATCCGGAGTACATGGAAGCACTGGGACAGCAGACCTACGGTGGCGAATCAAAAACATGGTCAGAAGCAACGGCTAAAATAACTCCTGAGTATCGTGCACAGGCAGCAGCCGATAGCATCAATCCTGCCGCAGCAAAAGACGTAACGTCTGCAGGATATCTTGAAGACAGCCGTGGATTCAACGCGATCATGAACAACAAAGGGTTGTTTGCATACAATAAAGACACGGGTGTTGACTTCACCGTCACCATGCGTACCAATGATGGAACAGGTTCCGGTTGGGCAGCACGCAGTCTGAATGACGTAAGCAAGCTGAACGCAGCGATGACTTCAAAGATTGCCATTGACAAGGCTTTGATGTCACGAAATGCAAAAGCTATGGAGCCGGGAAAATATACCGTGATCCTTGAATCTTCTGCAGCAGCAGATCTTGTTCGCCTTATGCTGAACATGAATGCACGCCAGGCAGATGAAGGCAGAAGCTTTATGTCAAAGAAAGGCGGCGGCACCAAGGTTGGAGAAAAACTAGTTGACGAACGCGTTAATATTTATACTGACCCATGGAATGATGAAGTTCCTTCTTCTCCTTGGCAGGGCGATGGACAGGCACGCAGGAAGATGGACATCATTAAGAATGGTGTTGTGTCAAGTCTTTTCTATGATCGCTATTGGGCATCACAGAAAAATGTTGCTCCGATCCCTTTCCCATCCAATGCAATTATGGAAGGCGGTACAGCATCTCTTGAAGACATGATCAAGGATACAGCGAAAGGCGTACTCGTTACCAGGTTCTGGTACATACGTCCCGTGGATCCTCAAACATTGCTCTTTACAGGACTGACTCGCGATGGCACTTTCTACATCGAGAACGGAAAGATCAAGCATCCTATCAAAAACTTCCGTTTCAATGAGAGCCCGATCATCATGCTCAACAACCTTGAAACACTGGGTAAGCCTGAAAGGGCCGTTACATCAGAAGGACAGTTAGGATTGTATATCCCGAATATGAAAATCCGCGACTTTACTTTCAGCAGCTTGTCAGACGCTGTATAGAGAATCGTCGATCATTACAGTAGAAAAAAGCCCTGGTTTCAGGGCTTTTTTTATGAGTTCGTTTTCGAACAATTGGTTGGACTCTATAAATTAAAATGCCTATCATTATATCGACGGTAAAACTTTTTGATAGTGGAGACGTCTAACGAGTTATAACCACCAAAAAACCCAATCATTTTGAAACGCAGAGATTTTATTCAATTGTCGGGCATGGGAGCAGCCGGTGCTGCCGCTATGCTTTCAGGCATTCCCGGGATGGGTCAGACCATTTCGCCGGAACGCGCACTTGAAGCGATTGATCCCGCTTTAAAGAAGCGCCTTGCCGATGTGGCCCTCAATGCCGCACGTGCAAAAGGCGCAACCTATACCGATATCAGGATTGGTCGATACCTGAATCAGTTCATCGTCACCAGAGAAGACAAAGTTCAGAACATCGTGAACACCGAATCATATGGTGCCGGTATTCGCGTCATCGCCAACGGTGGATGGGGATTTGCAGCAACAGACAAAATGGACAATGACAGCATCGCGAGAGCAGCTGAACTGGCCGTCGCCATTGCGAAAGAAAATTCAAGACTGTTGATGGAGCCCGTAAGACTCGCTCCTCAAAAAGGATACGGCGAGGTGAACTGGAAAGCACCAATCGAAAAAAATGCATTTGAAGTTCCTATAAAGGAAAAGGTTGACCTTCTTTTAAGTGTGAATGCGGTTGCCATGAAAGGCGGAGCCGATTACATCACATCCCTGCTCGGACTTATCAATGAGCAGAAATACTTCGCGTCTTCCGACGGATCATATATCGATCAGGACATTCACCGCATCTGGCCAGCATTCTTTATTACTGCCATCGACAAGACCACAGGAAAATTTGAAACACGAAATACACTCAGCGCTCCGATGGGAATGGGCTATGAGTATCTCGATGTACGACCACAGGATAAAATAGCCGGGGTCACTACCCGATACAAAGGACGCTATGATATGTTTGAAGATGCCAGAGCCGGTGGAATTCAGGCAAAGGAAAAACTATCAGCAAAATCAGTAGAACCGGGCAAGTACGATCTTGTACTCGATCCTTCTCACCTCGGATTAACCATCCATGAATCTGTAGGTCACCCTACCGAACTGGATCGTGTGCTGGGCTATGAAGCCAACTTTGCAGGGACAAGCTTTCTCACACTGGATAAATGGGAATCCAAAAAATTCAACTTCGGCAATAAGCTGGTGAACATCGTCGCTGACAAAGCACAGGTAGGATCACTGGGTGCCGTTGGATATGATGATGAAGGTGTCAAGTGCGGTCAGTGGGACATTATCAAGGATGGTATTCTTGTTAACTACCAGACGATCCGCGATCAGGCACATATTCTTAAGCTGGATGCATCTCAGGGTTGTTGCTATGCTGACAACTGGAGCAGCGTTCAGTTCCAGCGCATGCCGAACATTTCATTGCAGCCAGGAAAAGAAAAGAAGAGTGTTGATGATCTTATCAAAGGTGTTGAAAAAGGCATTTACATCATAGGTGATGGATCTTTCTCAATTGATCAGCAACGATATAACTTCCAATTCGGAGGTCAGCTTTTCTATGAGATCAAGAATGGTAAGCTGGGAAGCATGTTGAAAGATGTTGCCTATCAAAGCAACTCTCAGGAATTCTGGAACTCTTGCGGCGGTATGGCAGACGAAAGCGACTATCGTCTGTGGGGAGCATTTGGTGATGGTAAAGGACAGCCACCACAAAGCAATTCCGTGTCACACGGTTCTTCTACCACCCGCTTTAATGGAGTGAATGTTATCAACACAGCAAGAAAAATAGGATAAACCATGGCAATACTAACAAAAGACGAAGCTCAGGCTTTGTTAAAAAAAATGCTGGCTTATTCAAAAGCCGATGAGTGCGAGATTAATCTGAACGGAAGCATCGGCGGTAATGTTCGCTATGCAAGAAATTCGGTTTCAACCAGTGGCGTGATCAATCAGTTGAACATTGTTGTATCCTCAGCGTATGGAAAGAAGCTGGGAACAGCAACGATCAATGAGCTCGATGATGCATCATTGGAGAAAGTCGTGCGACGTTCGGAAGAGCTTGCTCAGCTTGCACCTGAAAATCCGGAGTACGTTCCCTTTCTGGGTCCGCAGAAATATGCCGAGCCTGTTACTTATGTTCCTGCTACTGCTGCTATCACACCGAAGCTTCGTGCCGACAATGTTGCGAAGAGTCTGGAAGTAGCAAAAAGCAACAAGGCTGTTGCCGCAGGATTTCTGGAAGACAGTAATGGATTTTCTGCAATGGCGAATTCGCACGGATTGTTTGCTTACAACACAAATACATTCACCAACTTTTCAATCACCGTCCGCACGGAAGATGGAAAAGGTTCCGGATATGCAACAAGAGGTTATAACGATATCACCAAGCTCGACACCAAAGCAGCGACTGAGATTGCTACTGATAAGGCGATCAAGTCAGCCACTGCAAAAGCGATTGAGCCGGGAAAGTATACCGTTATCCTTGAACCTGCCGCCGCCGCTGTTTTGCTGGAGAACATCTTCTTTGCATTGGATGCAAGACAGGCCGATGAAGGCAGAAGCTTCCTGAGCTTACCCGGCGGAAAAACCCGCCTCAATGAAAAGCTGATGGATGAAAGAGTAAATATCTACTCTGATCCATTGAATCCTGAATTACCTACCAGCACCTGGAATGGTGATGGTCGTCCTCAGGAAAAAATCACATGGATTGAAAAAGGTGTTGTCAAGAACCTTACCTACTCACGCTATTGGGCGGAGAAGAAAGGTGTTAAGTCAGTACCCGGTCCTGATGCAATTATCATGGATGGCGGAACCAAATCTGTTCAGGAACTGATCAAAGGAACCAAGAAGGGAATTCTTGTAACACGTTTGTGGTACATACGTTCCGTCGATCCTCAATCACTCTTGCTGACAGGACTTACACGCGATGGCACTTTCTACATTGAGAACGGTGAGATCAAGCATCCGATCAAGAACTTCCGTTTCAACGAAAGTCCGGTGATCATGCTGAACAACCTGGAAGAACTCGGAAAGGTTGAGCGTACCGTCAGCGTTGAATCCAATCTGAATTACCTGCTGCCTCCTTTGAAAATTCGTGACTTCACTTTCACGAGTCTCTCGGACGCAGTATAGTCTGATCTGATTTTTATAAATGGGCAGTCCCGTAAAAGGGGCTGCCTTTTTATTGACCGGCCGTTGATTTTCTGATCGCCGATCAAGGCAAAAGGATCAGCAAACGATTACGCTTCCACCCATATAAATTTCAATTTCAGAGTCAATTTTATATAGGAACTTTAGTCCGAATGGAGATCCCGAATAAGTTCTTTTTTACACGCTTGCAATACGAATCCGGCGACTGGGATGTGGATCAGCGTATGCCTGCAAATGTCCTGAACTCCCTCATAGAATATACTACCCTTCAGATCGAAACTCAGGAGAACGTTGTGCCGTTGAGTAGTGATGAGGTCTTCCGATGTCCGTTCTGCTACCTGAGCGGGCACAAGCTGGTGGAGTTCACCTCCCGGGAGCGGGAGAATTTTGAAAAGTATGTTCGCAACGGTGGGTTTGTATTTGTGGATGATTGCAATCATGATATCGACGGGCTCTTTGCCAAATCATTTGAAGCTCAGATGACGCAGATCTTTGGACCTAAGTCGCTGAACAAAATACCCAACAGCCATGCGATCTATTCATCCTTCTTCAAGTTCGACGGCCCTCCTACCACCGGACAGGAACTCAATGGCTGGGGAGATGACATCGTTCATAATTACCTCAAGGCTGTAGAGATCAACGACAAGATCGGTGTCTTGTATAGCAATAAAGATTATGGATGTGAATGGGATTACGATTTCAGAAACAAAAGATTTTACAGAATAGACAATACAAGGTTTAGTGTGAACATTATCATGTATGCTCTTACTTCATAATCGTGGTGATAAAGAAACAGCGTGCTGGCAACTATAAAATAATATGAACGAAAATTTACAAGCAACGGAAGCATCCGTAAAAGATCTCATCGAAAAACTGAAAGAGCTGAAGAAAGAGATCAGTAAAGTCATTGTTGGTCAGGAAGAGATCATCGATCAACTCCTCATCACTTTCCTCGCTGGCGGTCATGCCTTACTGGAGGGCGTTCCAGGTCTCGCGAAGACTTTAATGATACGCTCTTTATCAGAAGCGATCGACCTTCGCTTCCGCAGAATTCAGTTCACTCCTGATCTCATGCCTTCCGACATTATCGGAACAGAGATCCTGGAAGAAGATCATACCACCGGAAAACGGATCTTCAAATTCAACAAAGGTCCCATCTTCGCCAACATCATTCTTGCCGATGAGATCAACCGTACTTCCCCCAAAACACAATCGGCATTGCTGGAAGCCATGCAGGAATTTGAGGTTACGTATGCCGGAACAACCTATCCGCTGGAAAGACCTTTCTTCATCCTTGCCACTCAGAATCCTATTGAACAATCCGGAACATTCCCATTACCGGAAGCACAACTGGATCGTTTCCTTCTCTATATCAAAGTAGGATACCCCACCGCAGAAGAAGAAAGATCGATCCTTGAAAATACAACCGGACGCAAAGGCAGTCAGATCAAAAAAATAATCGAAGGCAGCAAAATTCTGGAAGCTCAAAAGCTTGTTCGCGATGTGCATATCAACAATGACCTCATTGATCTCGTAAGTCGCATCGTACGTGCTACCCGCGCTGATCAAAGTGAATCAAAGTATGTAAACGAATGGGTACGCTGGGGTGCCGGTCCGCGCGCAGGACAAGCAATGATCCTCACCGCAAAGGCCAGGGCATTGTTGCATGGAAACTTTGCCGTTACGCAAGAGGACATTCATCACGTTGCGTATCCCGTATTACGCCACCGCATTCTCATGAACTTCAAAGCAGAAGCGGAAGGTGTCACACCGCACGACGTAACAAAGCATCTGCTCACCACGATCACGCTTAGAAAAACTCTCTGACACTTTGGATCCGCGCATCAGGCAACTTCTCAAACCCGAAACCCTCAACACCGTCAGCGGTCTTGAGCTGGTAGCGCGTGTTATTGTGGAAGGATTCATGAGCGGAAGTAATAAAAGTCAGTCGGTCGGATCGGGTCAGGAGTTCAGTCAATACAGAAGCTATCAGCCCGGAGATGATCTGCGCCAGCTCGACTGGAAAATGTTTGGACGGTCAGAACGATATTACATCAAGCAGGCCGAGATTGAAACCAATATCACTGTAAAGTTTATGATCGATGCCAGTCACTCCATGTCGTATGGAGAAGATGGCATCACTAAATTGCAATATGCCAAAGTGATGACGGCCGCCCTCGCCTATCTCGCACGTAAGCAAAGCGATACATTCGGATTGTATGCCGTCAATGATAAGAATATAAAAGTTGTACAGCCGCGTTTCGAACAACAGCAGTTCATTCGTTTTTTAAATGAACTGGTTCACCTTAAAAGTGAAGGAACCTGGAACAGGAATGGCGGCGTCGAACAATTGTTTGATCATCACGGAAAAGAGATGATCATCTTCATGACCGATCTTTATGATGACAGTGAAGATCTACAGAAATTTATTTCCAGACTCAAGACACCCCGCAATGAGGTCATCGTTTTCCACCTGATGGGAAAACACGAAACAGAGTTTGACTTTAATGGCTCATTTACATTCGAGGATCTTGAGACCGGAGTCCGTACCAAAGCAGATACCGTTCAGCAGCAAAAGGAATATTCCGGAAGGGTAAAAGAATGGCTTCAGATCTCCAGGGGATGGATGCTGGAAAAACAGATCACCTATAATCTTCAAATGCTGGATGAACCCGTAGAGACTGCTCTGCGGAATTTCCTTACCATTCGTAAAAGCCTCATCCGGTAATGCAACTCTCTCAACCGATATTCCTTTGGGCATTGGCCGGACTCGCAATTCCAGTTGCAATCCATTTGCTCAGCAGGAAAGAAGGAAAAGTTATAAGACTGGGAAGTATCCGTCACGTGCAGGAGACCAGCACAAAGCAATTCAAAAGCTTAAGACTGAATGAACTACTGCTCCTCGCCTTGCGATGTCTGCTCATTATTCTTTTCAGCTTATTGTTAAGTGGTCCGCATTGGAAATCCACCAACAACAAGAAGTGGGTGCTGATCGAAAAAGGATTAGAGAACCAGAAGCAGGTGACCTCTATTCTTGACAGTCTTAAAGATCAGGGCTATGAAAGCCGTTGGCTGGCAAAAGATTTTCCTTTATTGAAAGATAGCGCTGAATGGAAGCCCCTGAGTAATTACAGAAGAATTGTTAATGATATTCTACTCACACAGACATCGGAAGTACTGGTCTTTGCACAGAATAAAGTTTCCGGCTTTAGCGGCACGCGATCATTTGTTCCTGATCATATCCGGTGGATCAGTGTCGGACTTCCTGATAAAGAATATATTCTTGCGGCCATTAAGAAAAGCAATGACAGCATCATTGTCCGTAAGGGAATCACAGGAAGTGATGGAACATCGTTCATCAATGAAATTTCCAATAAGGGTATTGAAGCAAAGCCAGCTAAAACTATTTCCGTCTTGCTCGCAAGCGACCCCGGGCACACGTACGATAGAAAGATCATGATGGCTGTGCTGAAAACAATTCAGAATAGCTATCCTGTTGATCTGGTCATTAAAGAATCAGGATCAGTTGATACATCAGCACCAGTCGATATCTCTATTTCCCTACTGTCCAATAACTCTAAAGCTTCTTCAAAATCAATTATACTGGCACCGCAGAATTCAGAACGTCTCATCATTCATTCACAACCAGATCAATGGATCATTACCAGACGCTTGAATGAAGAGACTGCCCTGAGAGAGAATCTGACATTGGAGATCGCCTCTGTTCTTCTTCCGGAAAGAGATTCACTGGAAGGGATTGTCGCCGCCAACGACAGAAGGGTCATGCCTGATTCAGTGGTGTGGGCATCAGCATCCAATCCTTTGTCGGCTATAATCACAAATCCCATAACCGAAAAAGCAGATCCTTACCTGATTGTATTTTTGTTGTTGATCTTATTAACAGAACGGATGGTGGCATACCATAAAAATCAATGAGCTCAGAACCAGGATTTAATTTGGGAAGGCTTAAGACCCGCTACGTGTTACTACGCAGTGTGGAGATCCTGTTATTGACGATGGCTACTATATTGCTCACAAAAGCGGTAGCGGGATTGGTGGTACAGGAGTCAATCTATCTCTATGCGATCTCTATCCTGGCAGGTATTGTGGTGGGAATAATACGAGGTGTTCATTATCATCTGTTCAGCCTCAACACCGGATTCTTCATCAGCTATCTGAATAAAAACTATCCTCAGCTAAAAGAAAGCGCAGATCTGCTTTTGAGTAATGACAGTGAATTGACCGGGCTTCAGCGTCTTCAGAAAGTCCAGACCCAGCAACAGTTCCATCAGCTTTATCCTGAAATAAAATTACCGAATCACATTGCGCAGGCCTTCGGGATTTTCGCCGCATGCGGGGTCATCTATATTCTTCTCTCTTCGTTTGCAGCAGCACCCGGTGAGAAAGTTCTGGTAAAAGAAAAAACAATCGAAGCTGAGAAAGAATCCATAGTAAATGATACCACCACGGCTGATTTAAGATCGTTATCCATCAGCATCACTCCTCCTTCCTACACACAGGTAAAATCATTTGTCGCACACGGTAGCAACATCTCCTTTCCGGAAGGAAGCAAGGTGACGTGGCAGGCCATCTTCACCAATGACGTTACCGCCGCCAGTATCATTTTCTCCGGTAATGATTCAACTGATCTCGTAAAGACATCAGACCGATACAGCATTTCCAGATCTATGACCGAGTCCGGCTTCTATCAGCTGCAATGGCGTTACAAAAACAAGACACACCGCTCCGATTATTTCAGAATAGAAGTTATCAAAGATGAACCTCCTAAAGTTTCTATCACCAACCTTGAGCAATTCACAAAACTTCGCTTTACGGATAATTTAAAAGTAGGTGTCAATTCATCCCTCAGTGACGACTACGGCTTAACCGATGGCCACATCATCGCCACGGTGAGCAAAGGAAGTGGTGAGTCTGTTAAGTTCAGGGAAGAAAAGCTGCTGTTTACAAATCCACAAAGGATCAATGGAAAGAATGTGCAGGCATCTCTTACACTGGATCTTTTAAAACTCGGACTCGAACCGGGTGATGAACTGTATTTCTATGTTCAGGCATTCGACAATAAAGTTCCGGAAGCAAATCATCATCGTACTGAAACATTCTTCATTGCCCTGCAAGACACTACCCAGGAGATCGCCATGATGGACGACGGACTGGGCGTTGACCTGCTGCCTGAATATTTCCGCAGTCAACGGCAGATCATCATTGATACCGAGAAACTATTAAAAGACCGTAAGAAAATTTCAAAGCAGGAATTCAATTCCACCAGCAACGAGCTTGGGTATGATCAGAAAGCCCTGCGACTTCGTTATGGACAATTCATGGGTGAAGAAGCGGATTCCGGCATCGGAACCGAAGCAGCGGCGGAAGCTGTCGAAGAAAGTGAGCATGAAGGAGAAGAAAAAGATAAAGATGTCATGAAGCAATACGGTCATCAGCATGATACCGAGAACGAGCACAATCTTGTCGAGCCCAAGAAAGAAGATCCCATGAAAGCATTCATGCATCAGCACGACAACAGTGAAGAAGCTACCTTCCTCTTTCAATCAGTCAAGGCAAAATTAAAGGCAGCGCTGGCCATCATGTGGGATGCCGAACTTCACCTCCGGCTATTTGATCCGGCTAAATCACTTCCGTATCAATACAAGGCACTTAATCTTCTGAAAGAGATCAGCAATGATTCACGCGTGTATGTGCATCGCTCCGGATTTGATCCTCCCCCATTGAAAGAAGAAAAAAGACTGACGGCAGATCTGACGGAAGTCAGGACCAATACCAATCGTTACGCCAGCGACGTGAAAATAAAATATCCCGCTATCCGCCAGGCATTGATCATGACCGAAAAGCTGCTTCAGGGAAATGCAACCATACTGTCGGAAGAACAAAAGAACAGGTTTATGGCTGCGGGTCAGGAGCTTGCCATGGAAGCGATTGAACAACCATCCTATCTTGGCACGCTGACATTATTGAAATCTTTGGTGGATGACAAGGTGAAAGCGGAGAACATGAGCAAGACGCTTCTCCAAGTAAGAAAAACATTGTGGAGAGCTATTCCTGCATCATCGGCATCCCCGGCAGGAATTCAAAATCCGATGCATATGCTGGATGAGAAATTTCTGAAAAGCTTAGAAACCATAAAGAATGAATAATTTCTTTATCACTTTTCATCCTGTATTTCCTCTCTGGAGCATCGCACTGGTTTCTGCTGCTGCACTGATATTCTTTATCTGGAAAGAATATTCACGAAGGCAAAATCTCCTGATCGCAAGGATCATTGCAATCGTGCTGGTCATTTTTGCATTGCTGGGAATCACTCTTCGTCCGGCATTGAAAGAAGAAGGAACAGGATCACAATCCATATTACTTACAAAAGGTTATCAGTCTTCTACACTTGACAGTCTTAGGAAGGTCTATCCTTCGATTGAAACCATACAGCAAGGATCACCTGATATTTTCAACAAGGACATACGCTTCATTCTTGGCAATGGTTTATCCTCCGACTCCCTTGAAATGTTGGATAGCAAAAGCTTTCAATTCATCCCCGGGAAGCCCTCCACAGGAATTATCCAATGGATCATGCCGGAAGCTATTCATGCGAATCGCAAAAACACCATCAGGGGAACAGTCAATACAGAGCAAGACATCAGGATAAAAATTACCGGACCGGCGGGAGCTGAAGATTCAGTTCTGTTGAAAGGGGGCAGAAAGAATTTTACGCTTGACATTCGTCCGAAGCAGGCAGGGCTTTTCGTTTATCAGTTAACCACACAAACTAACAATACGAAGACCAGCGATCCATTGCCATTGGAGGTGCTGCCGGATGAGAAGCTCAACATTCTTGTGCTTTTGAAATTCCCAAGTGCAGAGATCCGGTATCTGAAAAATTACCTGTCAGCGAAAGGTCATTCACTCTCGATCCGGTACCAGACTTCAAAGACAAATTTCAAATACGAATACGCCAACACGATGCCGGGAAAGATCAGTCGCGTCACACCGGAGATTGCTGCCGCTACAGATCTTGTGTTCATTGATAGCTCTGTCCTGTCGGAGTTATCGGATCTGGAAAAGAGTGTTCTTAAAAAAGCTATTCAGTCGGGACTGGGAATGATCATACTGGACCTTCCGGAAAAAGGAAACAGCCTGAAGCAATTCCTTTCTGTTGAATCAAAAGTGATCGCTACTGATACTGTACATCTGCAGTTGGATGATAGAAATTATACTTTACCGGCACAGCCGTTGACTGTTGCCAACGATGCATCGATTAATGCGATCACAAATCATCATGAAAGAATGATGTCAGGGTATCAGTATATGGGTGCCGGCAAGGTAGGGTTTCAGCTTTTGAAAGAGACCTATCGCATGACACTGGAAGGAAATGAAGACGACTATGCGTCGCTATGGGCGCCATTGATTGAACAGACTTCGAGAATCAAAAATCAGATGTTCAGGATGAGAATGAAGAATTCATTTCCTTACTATGAGAATGAGTCGCTTCAATTTGAGATCATCACATCCGGTACACGGCCGATCGTCTATGCAGAT
Organism: Cyclobacteriaceae bacterium; assembly: GCA_013141055.1. Lineage (NCBI taxonomy): Bacteria > Pseudomonadati > Bacteroidota > Cytophagia > Cytophagales > Cyclobacteriaceae > Cyclobacteriaceae bacterium. The sequence goes on from JABFRS010000001.1 coordinate 775,134, forward strand.
GGAATATCCATTCCCTTAGCGGAAGATGTCTTACTGGACGATGTGTGGAGCGGCAGGTTGTGGGCAGGAAAGAAAGGCTGGCATCAGTTATTCATTAAAGAAGACTCTACGCGGTTCAATTATTATGTATCCGGAAAAGGCGAATGGAATTCTTTAAGAGTGAACGATCAGATCACTAAAAATAAATTCGCAACATCGACAGCAACTTTGACGGCATCTGCAAAGACCTATCAATACCGTGAGATATCCATGCTGTGGTTTTACCTGATATTTCTGATGGCAAGCGGGTTTCTGTGGCTCGCGCCGAAGCTGTAGGGTAGTGTCTCAGTGCCGCAACGCTGGAGTTTATAAAAGATGATAAGGGTAAGGTAACAAAATTTGTCGTGAATCAGGGCGGTCGTTATGAATGGAAGAAGGTTGAGTAAATATGAACCACAAGAGTGAAGACAAATAAGCATCCCTCAAAATGAAAAACCTCACCAAAATTGAATCATCTGCCAGAAATAAGCAGAACTACCTGAAAGCCAAAGAAGCATTCAACCATAAAAAAGTGGATGAGTGCATTCTCTTCTATGCTCTCCATCACGAAGTCAAATCAAAGCAAAGTGAGAAAGGGCGGGCCGGGATCCAAAAGTTTCTGGAAGGTCTCCATCAAACCTGGCCGGACATTCAGATCACCGTTGAACACGCTGTTGCGGAAGACAATTGGGTAATGGGCAGAAGCGTTGCAACAGCAACCCATTCACAGGTGGTGTTAGGCGTTCCGCCCACCAACAAAAAGATTACAGCCACATTCTGGGACCTGCACCACTTCGACGAAGATGGTTTGATCATTGAAACGTGGAACTTAATGGATAGCTTAGCCATCATGCAGCAGATCGGACTTCTACCTAAGTAACAATCAATCATGAGATCAGTAAAAAATCTTCTGATAATTTTTCTTGGAGCAATTTTGCTATCATGTTCTTCCACCAGGTCAATATCAATATTATACTCTGACTCCTATGATGAAACGAAAGACCAGACTTCGGTCATGATCTTACCATTTGGCACGGTGAAAGTCCAGGGTCAATGGAAGAAGGTAAAGGAAAATCACGTGAGCGGGCAATACTTTTTCGATGGACCAGACTCCGTTGGGATTGCCATTGCACTTCAGCCATGGGATCGGTATGAGTTCTCTCACAACAATCCTGAAGTCACACCCCAAAACTTTGTCAGGAAATTCTATGAGTGGGATGCCAACTATTTAAAAGAAAAAACCGGCGGACAATTAAGAATTGTGAAAGAGGATGAACAAAAAGGTTATCTGATCTGGAGTTTGTCCAACGGACCTATACCCCAGGACTATTTTCTATTCGGCCTGAAAGGGAACATCGCTTACAACCTGGAGATCATTTAATCTTGATATTTATCTGATCAATGAAAAACACCATTCCTCTAAATAGTTTAAAGCAAGCAAAAAACAAGGCACTAATTTTCGGTGGAATAATTGTTGTTTATCAAATTACTGGAGTAGCATTGATCTATAACCAAAGAAATTTACTCATACCTTTCGCAGTTCTCGGCATCCTACTGACAGGTCTCATCTTATTCTTGGCAAAACGAATGCAGTGGGAGATATCTTCACAGAATCCCGAAGTTCTAGATTTATATTTCAGGCTTGGGAACTTGAGATTGAAGCATCAATCATTCAAACACACTGAGATAAAAGACGTTTTAATTGAACAGGACAACCAGAAATACTTCATACTCTATTTAATTACTGACAAAAGACGAATACAAATTGACCGATATCCTACCCGTAAAATAATTGATGCTTTACGAGATCATTTAGCTGAAAAATTGCAATTGTCGTAACTTAGGTTTTGAATAATGGATAGAGTATCTCAAAGAATTATAAGCAATAATAATTTTGATTAAGTTTAATTGATGAAAATCATTCCATTAGTTTCTTTGATCTTATTGACATCAAGTCTTTTGGCCCAGCAACCCGACAGTCTGGGAGTTGGTGACAACCTGATACTCAACAGGCAAGAATATTCTTTCCTGAACTCGGACTTCAGCGACAGTAAAATTGAATTTGATTTTAAAGGAAAGAGAATTGCATTTCTGGGGGGAATACGCGGGAATTACATCCTGACAAAGAAAGAGTATTTCAACACTTTTGTTAGACCGAGACTCGGGACGAACAAGAAGAAACCCTACTCACTCACAATACTCACTCCGGCAGAAAAAGAAGAATCAGGTGGTTACGATGCCTTTATCCTTACACCCGCGAAATTATTTACCGATCAGGATAGAAAAAAAGTCCTGAAGAAGTTGGGTAAGAGATAGCCTGCTTATCTCCCTCCAAAATTATTTGGGGCCGCCCTGATAAATTAACAGTGGAATAATAAAAGCTAAGGCTATAGATGATCTTTAACCCAAGGCCCGAAGGGTCGAGATTTTTTAGCCCTGGCTGCAGGCCAGGGTTTCCAAAGCAAAATTGCATAAGCCCCAAAGTGGGCGAGATTTTTTACGCGCGCATTAATCTCATACATAATATCCATTGCGGGGTACCGTAGGTACGCAACAATATTATAAACACTTACATTTTGAAAGCATGAGTTGATCTCTAAAGCAAACGCTGTTCATATCCTTCCGCAGCTTTAGCTGCATCTGTGTAAATCCATTTTCGGAGCAAAAGTTTCTTATCCACTAATCCGCCACGCATATAGTCTTGGTACTATACAATGATCCTGCATTTTATTCTTAAGTAAAAGCCTCAATGTCTGTGATTCCCTCCCTCCAAATCCCCCATCCTGACCCTCCCTCTGCATTGTAAATATTTAATTTAATTCCTTATTTGCTTGACAAAACATAAGGAAATGGGCAAGGAATACCTTGGAGAATTTGAAGAACTGGTACTGACTATGGTGGGTGTGCTTCAAAAAGAGGCGTACGGTGCCGCCATCGCCGAAGAAATTGAAAAACGGCAAGACCGAAACATCAACATCAGTGCGCTGCATGTTACTCTCTACCGCCTTGAAGACAAAGGTCTGATCAAATCCGCTTTCGGCGGCTCTACCAATGAACGAGGTGGTCGACGAAAACGAATCTACACCGTAACCAATGCAGGATTCGTCATGCTCCGAAGAATGAAAGACGGAAGACTCGAATTATGGAGATTGATCCCACAACTAAAGATGTCCGGGATATGAATGACCAGATACCTCAATGGCCATTAAAATTCTTAAGAGCCGTCTGCCCTGACCACCTGATCGAAGAGATCGAAGGCGACCTCCTGCAGAATTTCTATAAAGACCATAGAAAGTTTGGACAACGAAAAGCAAGGTTAAGATTAACCCTGAATGCCATCCGCTATTTGCGGCCGGAAATTATTATGCGAAACAAGTTTTCATTTCAACTAATCAATATCATGATGTTACTCAACTACTTTAAACTCTCCCTCAGAAACATCAGGCTCAGTCCGCTCTACTCCTTTATCAACATGTTCAGTCTTACCATCGGACTGTCCTCATGCCTGGTCATCTATCTCTTCATTTCCGATGAGCTCAGCTTTGACTCTCTCCATTCAAACAGATCTTCTGTCTATCGCATCTATGGAGTGCCTCATTATTCCGGAAACGGCACCCAAAAGATTGCATTGACGAATGCATGGACTGGCCCATCCATTGCCGAAGACTTCCCACAGGTTGCAAGCTTCACGCGCTACTGGACTCAGGGAAAAATGACATTCACAAATGGCGATGATCACCTTTTGATTAACAGTGTTGCCGCCGTTGACAGCACTTTCCTCAACATCTTTGACTTCAATCTGCAATCCGGCAATCGCGCCACTGCCCTCGCCGAACCCAATTCTGTGATCCTTACGGAATCAACAGCATTAAAACTTTTCAAAAATACCGATGAGTCTCTCGGGCGAGCGATCACCATTCAGGACACTGAATATAAAATTACCGGGATCCTCAAAGACACTCCAGAAAACTCTCACCTGAGGTTCGATGCTCTTCTTTCCATTTCAACTTTTGGGAAAAATAAAATGTTCAGCTCCACCTGGGAAGGAAGTTTCTTAAACACCTACCTCCTGCTTCACGATGGTGCAGACAACAAAGAGCTTGAATCAAAGCTCTCCGACTTCTGGATCCGGCACACGGGCATAAAAGATCCTGACAAGGGAACAACATTACAATTGCAGCCACTATCAGATGTTCATTTGCAATCCACGGATATGGATCACGACTACAACAACTATCGAAAGTTTAATGGTACTTATCTGAAAGTCTTTGGGATCACAGGCATCTTCATATTATTGATCGCTTGCGTGAATTTTATGAACCTTACCACGGCTCGGGCGTCCTACCGTTGGAAAGAAGTTGGCATTCGAAAATCTATTGGAGCAAAGAAAACGCAACTCTTCGGGCAATTTATTTTTGAATCAACGGTAATGGCACTGCTGGCGTTGGTATTAGCCATGCTCCTTGACCTGTTCCTGATTCCATTCGTAAATCAACTTACCGGACGACAACTTCTGCTTTCATCATTGTTTGCTCATCCCATACAGGCCGGATTGCTGGTAGCAGTAACCATACTCCTCGGTTTGTTAACGGGAATCTATCCTTCATTCTACATGACTTCATTCAATGTTACTTCCGTATTAAAGGGTGGAATTAAAACTCAGGGGAGATCCATCTTCCAGAACTCTTTGGTCGTTCTGCAATTCGGATTGGCCATCGGATTGATCATCGGCACACTGGTCGTCACACGCCAGCTTTCCTTCATGAAGAATACTGACATCGGCTTCACCAAAGATCAGATCATACTGGTGGGAATGAATGGGGAAGTCAACAAAAAGCTTGAAGTCCTAAGAACAGAATGGCTGCGTAACCAGTCTGTGTCGGGGGTGACAGCCTCCAGTCAACGACTTGGCACCAACCTGAACGGATGGGGCTTTAAAGTAAAGACCGACACAGGGATCTATAATTTTGTACCGTCCAATCTGAATGTTGATTTCGACTATTTGAAAGTGTATGGGATCACGTTGAATGATGGCAGGGACTTTTCACGCGAATTTCTTACGGATAATGGAAAGGCGTTCATCATCAATGAGACGATGGCGCGTGAGCTGAACATGAAACAGCCTGTTGGCATCCCTGCCGGACAATCGTGGTATGAAAATGATTCACTGGGTGCCATTATCGGAGTGGCGAAAGATTTCAATTATAATTCATTGTATTCGAAGATCGGAATGCTTGCCATCGTCTGTAAGCCTGAGTGGGGATATGATGAGATCTCCATTAAAATTGATGGCGCTCATGCAAAAGAAATAATTCCTGCACTTAAAGAGGTATGGGATAAGAACATCACGACCTACCCTTTCACCTATTCTTTCCTCGACGAGCATGTTGATAATCTATACAAGTCTGATCAGCAGATGAGTTCTGTGATATCCATCACCGCGATCTTTGCGATCTTCATTTCGTGTATGGGTTTGTTTGGACTGGTGGCGATTACCATGAACAAAAAAATAAAAGAGATTGGAATCCGTAAGGTGCTCGGAGCAACTAATTTTCAGATCAGTTCGATGCTATCCTCAAGTTTCACAAAGCTGATACTAATATCGTTTGTAATGATCTGCCCGGTAACGTACTATTTATTGTTCAAATGGCTGGAGAGTTTCAGTTACCGGATCACGATGAGTCCGTGGTTATTTTTGTCCGGAGGGTTGATCACGATTATCATCGCGCTGCTGACTATAAGTTATCATACGATACGATCAGCGCGTGAAAATCCGGTGAATGCTTTGAGGTATGAGTAGTGGAGAGCCAAGCCGTAAAAAACTGCTCTTGGTAGGGTGACGATGGAAATGAAATTCATTGTAAGGAATGTTGCGTACCTACGGCACGCCGGTGCAACTCTGAACTACCCTCCGGGACCGTTAACCAACCCTAATGCGAGATGCAAGAGGTGAGAGCTTCAGGATCGTTATCAAATAACTCAATGTGACATTTAAGTAGATGCTGGTCCCGGAGGGACCTAATCTTTGTAGAAATCGTATGATTTAGTTGGGCCAGCGTGCCGTAGGTACGCAACAATATTATGAACACAGATAAAATTGCTTTTACTTTTCTCCGATCTCAATCGGACGCAATACATAGTCCTAAATAGGCCCGGATAGGTCACTCATTGGGACATTATCCGATACTAAACCGATAGTAGCCTATGAAATGGGTAGTGGAAACATAGCTTGAACCTAGGCAGAACCTAGCTAGAACCTAGCCTGAACCTAGGTAGAACCTAGCCTGAACCTAGGTAGAACCTAGCCTGAACCTAGGCAGAACCTAGCTCGAACCTAGGTAAAACCTAGCGTCGGAGGTGAAAAAGTGTGCTATTCACCCGAAATTCCGACTTACTGCCAATTGCACCATCAACCTCTTAAAATCCAGGTTTGAAGATCAAATGACAGTTGAGAATGACACCAAAAAATACGATCAAACCCTTCTGATGTTACAAATTGTTCAGGATTTTTCTTTTCGTAGTAAAGACATCAAAGGTGACCCTTTGTGGCATTCACAGAATCCCTTTATCTTCAATCCCATAGTCAGAATTTTAATACCGTGGGAAGAGATATTCAGCTCCAATGAAAAACAAGATCATTCTCATCATCACCATCGGCTTCATCATAACCGCAGGGATACTGATCTTCAGGAGCAACACTCGTCGTTACGTCAGCGATGAAAGCTTTCAAAACAATATCATCAAACAAAAAGAACTGAATGGAAGGGTCCTCGCCCTTCTGCATGAAAACGGAATCAAAGAGGATTCATTACTAAAGGCAGAGCTTCGCTTCTATACCGACGACCAGGACAAAGCAAACAATCTCGTTGCCGGTTTAAGGAAACTCAACTATACCGTAGACACGTACAACAAATCTGACGAAGATCAGGTGCTTTGGGAAGTGAGCGGTTGGTCAACACTCATTCAAATAAACAGCACTGCAGTCACACAATGGACCGACCTCATGTGCAAGACCGGCTTTGACAACGATTGTGAGTTTGACGGATGGTGGTATAAAATCAAGGATACAAAATGAAAGTGAATGTAGTCCATACCAATCCGGCCGATCTTGATATGATCTATGGGTTGTTTGAACAGTCCATCAGCTATCAGGAAAAACACGGTTATCCCGTCTGGAGGAACTACGACCATAATGCCATCGTTCGCGACATCGAAAATAAAAATCAGTACAAAGTTCTCGTCGACTCAAAAGTTGCCATCATCTTCAGCGTCTGCTATACCGACAAAGTGATCTGGCGCACGATGGACCACGGAGATTCTATTTACCTCCACAGGATTGTGGTAAACCCCGAGTTCAAAGGTCAGAAGCTTTTTGGAAGAATTATGGAATGGGCTATCGAACACTCTCAGCAAAGATCTCTCAAGAGCATCCGTATGGATACCTGGGCAGCCAATCCCAATATCATTGAATACTATAAAGGATTCGGTTTCTCATTTATAGAAACATACACCACACCGGACACTGAGGAATTGCCGGTTCATAACAGAAACCTGGCCCTGACGTTGCTGGAGTACAAACTTTAATTCAACAGTTTTGTGACGAACCGAATATCGTTGCATTATTAATCAAAATTTCAAACATGAAGATCCATCTGCTGCTCTTTGCAACTCTATTCATCTTTTCCTGCAGTAAAGACAAGTCCCGTCTTGAGTTGGCGCCATCCGGCGAGCAACAGAGTAGTATGAATGAAGCGCTCTCCTCCGCTCCTAACGTTTCAGTGGAACGCAAGCTCATTAAAAACGGAGATCTGAGTTTCAAAACAGATGACACGAAAAAGACCAAAGCTGAAATAGAAAAAATCGTCAAAGAATTCAACGGATATATCTCAACAGAAAGTCAGAATAATTATGGAGACAGACTTCAATACAGTCAGATCATTCGCGTGCCCTCGGCACGATTCGAAGAACTTATTCAGAAGATAGAGGCGATCGCTGAAGAAGTAGAGTCAAGGAATATTTCAAGTCAGGATGTAACCGAAGAATTTATTGACACAGAAGCGCGGGTAAAAACAAAAAAAGAACTGGAAGCGAGGTATCGCGAGATCCTGAAAGAAGCCAAAACTGTTGCTGACATTCTTGCCATTGAAGCACAGATCGGTGCCGTGAGAACAGAAATTGAATCGGCAGAAGGAAGACTCAACTATTTAAAAAGTCAGGTCTCTTTCAGCACACTCAACGTTACCTATTACAAAACAATTGGTACGGATTTCGGATTTGCCTCAAGATTCGTTGATTCACTTGGCTATGGATGGAACAATCTCCTGACTTTTATAATCGGTCTTGCCATGCTTTGGCCGTTCATGATCATGATTATCGTCGGAGGATGGTGGTGGTTTCGGCGCAAAAAGAAATCCTGAAGGCAAAAAATCAGTAACTACTAATCAATCAATCCCATTCTCTTCATCAGGAATGTCGCATTGGTAGACGAAGAAACTCCTTTTCTCAACTTATAATCAAACGAAAGACCATCCTCTGAAAACTGACTTTCAAAACAGTAGTTCTCTACCTCGCCCGGAAACTCTTTTTCAAGCTTGCCAATACTGAGGTCGTGAGTAGCCAGCAACACAAGACAATTATACTGCTTCAGCTTCAACAGAAAGGACTGTGTTCCCAGTCTCTTATCGTCGGAATTGGTACCGCGTAGTATTTCATCCAGCAGCACCAGGTATGGCTTACCGGTCTTCAGTTGATCGAGAACTCTTTCCAGACGAATGAGTTCCGCCTTGAAGTAGGATGCATTCTCTTCCAATGAGTCAGTGATACGAATGCTGGTGATCAATCCCAGAATAGAGCATTTAAATTCCTTTGCACATACCGGAACTCCATTGCACGCAAGTACAAGATTCACTCCCAATGCACGGATGAATGTGCTCTTGCCCGCCATGTTGGATCCCGTGATCACATGCACCTTGCTTTGAACCCCAATGTCGTAATCATTCTTTATCGACACCTGTGTGTCCATCAAAGGATGTCCCATCTCCTTCGCCGAGATAAACTCCTTACCTTCTGAGATCGTTGCATTAACAAAATCAGGATGATTGAATGTGAAGTTTGAAAAGCTGCTGAGCATATCGATCGTCACCAGCGAATCGATCCATTGCGGGAAAGAATCTTTATGACGGTCCTTCCATTGTTCAATTCCAAGAACATTCCAGAGGTCCATCAGGAATAATCCATTCATGATCGGACCGCCTGCTCCCAGTCGTTGATCGGCAGCATTAGACAACTTAAACAGTTTCGCGAAAGCTTCCGACGCATCGGTACATTGTTCCTGAAGTGCTTTGTTCTGTGGTGTCTTGAACTTCCCTTCACGGATGTGCGCAAACAGATCTGCATACTTTTTGAACTGCTTCGTCTTACCTCCGAAGCGAAGGAAATATTCTTTCAAAGGTTTGAGAAGAAGGGAAAGAAGGAATGTATTGATGGCAAACGGTCCGAATACCAGCAAGGCAATAAACTGAGAGGTGAAAATGCAATAGAGGATCCCTCCTGCTGAAATCGCAGGCATGATCCACATAATGGGTCTCCAATGGCCGCGACCAATAAAAAAATCAGGAATGGCAAGCCACTCTTTCAACTCAACATAATCTTTTGGTTTTTCCACCAGCTGACTACCGATAGCAGTGAACTCCTGTCGCCAGTCAATCTCTTTTGCAAGATCATGAATGGAGTCCGCCCTTTTAATAATCTCTTCCTTGTTCGTTAAAGGATTGAGAAGATTCTGACTTAACAACTCTCTGCCGGAAGTAGTGGCAGAACGATTGACTGACTGAAACAGTGATCCCGTACCATAGATATCGAGATCCAAAGCATATAGATGATGCGACGTATCGAAATCTATTCCCGCATCGAAAACTGATTTGTCACCCTCTTTAAAAGCAGCTTCCTTTTTATTAAGGGAAAGAAGCTCTGCAAGGATGACCCTTTTCCGGAAGGTGAGTGTGTGCTTCTTTACCAGAAACAGGAACAGGCTGAAGAATCCAACCGCAGGGAAAAATGATAATGGGTTCATCCTGAACCCGAGGTAGAGACACACTCCTGTAAAGAGTATGCTCATTAATCTTTGAAGAGCGATCTGGCGGATCCTGCGGTCGATCTCCGTCAGTCTTTCAGAATATCCCTTAACTCTCTCTTTGTAAATACCCGCAATGTCGGTCATCATCTTACTTTTCTATGCTTATTTCAACAAAGAGGCGTTTCGAAATCACTTCTTTCCGATAAAAATAAACACGATGGTGGCCAATCCCAACAGGAAAGGATAGTAGAGATTTCCAAGGATGTCGATCGGTGAAACCTGCTGCTTTGCAATGGCTACCGCTGCCAGCATCTGCGCTCCATAAGGAATGATGCCCTGAACAAAACATGAAATGGTATCAAGAATACTGGCACTGCGCCGTCCATCAATACCATTTCTATCGGCAATGGTTTTAGCCAGGGGACCGGCAATAAGAATAGTAATGGTATTATTCGCGATGGCAAAGTTTACAAGTCCTGTAAGACTTGCAATCCCAAGCTCTCCTCCTCTTTTTGTTTTGATCAACCGTGAAACATGATAGAGAATATAATCAATACCTCCCTGGTAGCGGATCAGTCCGACAATTCCACCGATGATCATACATGTCAGACTCAACTCAAACATGGATGCCATTCCCGCATTCGTCGCTGAGATCGCCTGCCACCCATCAATGGAACCGGTGGAGAATCCGACAACCGCTGTTAATAAGATACCGCTGATCAGAACCCAGATCACATTCAATCCCATCAGCGCCGTTGCCAGTACAAAAATATAAGGAACGATCTTGATGATGGAGTAATCGGTAGAATGAACGATCACCGTTTCATTGGAAACCACTCCGGAAAAAGTGTAGATCAGAAATGTGATGATCGCCGGCGGCAGGGCAATAAAGAAGTTGACCTTAAATTTTTCTTTCATCCCCACTCCCTGTGTGCGCGTTGCCGCAATGGTAGTATCGGAGATCATTGATAGATTATCTCCGAACATTGCTCCACCCACTACTGCTGCCAATGATACAGCCAGCACTCCGGGTATGGATTCATTCAACCCGACGGCAATGGGTGCAAGTGCCACTACTGTTCCAACGGAAGTTCCGAGTGAAAGTGATATAAAGCAGGCAATCATGAAGAGTCCTGCTACGATAAGACTTGGTGATAGATATGCCAGTGCAAAATTTACGGTGGAGTCAACGGCGCCGATGCTTTTGCTGATCTGGGCGAAAGCACCCGCCAGCAAAAAGATAAAGCACATGAGCATGATGTTCGCGTCGCCCATTCCCTGCGAGAAGACATCCACCTTTGGACCAAATGGTAATCGTGGATATTGAACAAATCCTACCACTGCTGAAATCAGGAACGCCACCAGCACCGGCATTTTATAAAAGTCGCCGAGCACAATAGAGCTTGTGAGATACACCAGCAAGAAGACGAGCAGCGGAAGCAGGGCTGAGAATCTGCCTTTCTCTAAGATCATAAGGGGATATTTCTATTCGGGGCGCAAGATATTATTAATCTATCAAATTAATAGATTAAACAGCCAATCATTTCATTTTACCAATGGTAATATGACGTTGAAATACCGGCCCGATCACAAGCAGATCTTTATACACAGCTCCAACAGAGGAAGCAGAAATCTCTTTTCCGTTATTCATATAAATGGTTTCCTGCCGGAACTTATCATTCCCGAGATTAGTAAGCTTAATGATCTCGGAAGGCGAGCAGGCATCCTCGTTCTTGGAGTGAGTAATAAACTTCAGCATCTGGGGATGACAGCCAATCCACAGATCTCCCTTTGTATCCATCTCGATATTATCCACTCCGGTTCCATTGTCCATCCTTGCGACCTCCACGAGTTTCCCGGAAGGAATGTCTCGGTCATAAATATAGAGACACTTGCCGGTAGTGGAAGTCAGGTAGAGCTTCTTCCCATCAAGACTTACGGCAATGCCATTGGCATACTTCATTCCTTCAATGGAAGTGATCGTCATTTTCTCTCCGTCAAAGTAGCAGACATTTCCATTGCCGATCGCGAGCAGGTCCTTAACATATCTCCATGTGCTTAATTTCTCATTGTGATCATTGGTAATATAGAATGACCGCTCTCCTACTCCGATAATATCATTTGGACTGATGATGAGGTCGTCTGGTATGGATTCAATAAGGATTAATGAATCATTCCTGTATTCAAATCTTTCAATAACATTTCCATCGTTCCGGTGATTGACAACGAACAGGATCTTCTTGCCTTGAGGAGTCTGGTAAAGAGAAATCCCATGTGGATGAAAATCCTGCTGATCCAGATCAAGTGTGAGATTAACAGGTTTGCTGGTGGAGTCATTCAGGTTGAGGCTATAGATAGCGCCCTTGACAGGCTTCTTGTAGATCTTGGTAGCCCAGCGATCATCGGAAGAGATGAATGCAATCCCTGTGGACTGATCAATGGTGATATCTTCCGCTCCCACAATGCCGTCCACCTGGCGGGTCGTTCCGGAAAAACTATTCACGATGGTTTTAAAGGCTCCCGATTGATACACGCTTTTAAAAGCAAAGATGCCGAGCACGAGGATGAGCAGCAGAATGATCCTGATCGATTTTTTCATGCTCTGAAGATACAATTTTCAGGAGCCGTTTTAAATAAAAAAAGCCAGGCTTTCACCCGACTTTCTTTTCGCCTGACTAACCTTTTACTATTTCTTGCGGATGTAAATATCTCCGTTGTAATTCTTGAGAGTGAATTCAGGACCTCCTCCGTTAATATCTCCCCTCTTCCATTCATCGATCTTCATCTTGTAGCCGCCTGACTTGTCCTGCTGTTTGACTGGTCCGCTGCTGGTGATATTCATTTCGAAGCCGGTGTAGATATCTCCGCGTTCGGTCTTCATTTTGAATATAGCTTTCGTTGCTGCAGGAAAAGTAAGATCAATATCACCATTGTATGTTGAATAAGACATAGGTTTCTCACCATCTACCTTATCAAAGGTGACTTTGATCGTGCCGTTGTACGTGGTGGCGATCACCGATCCGGTAATATTGAGTGCAGTGATCGGACCGTTATAGTTTGTCAGCTCCACTTCACCCTGAACATTACTTAAGATAATATCTCCGTCATTGTAGGCACTTATTTTAACATCCATTCCGGAAGGAACTTCGATCTCAAGATTGGTCCTTGCATTCCAGGAATCAGATCCCACCTTGACGAGGTTTCCATTTTCGCTGGCATCCAGTTGCAGTCCGCTGCCGCTGATCTTCTTCAAGCCATCTTTTGATGGATCTTCCCCGCTTTTCTTACCCTGCCCGTCAACCTTGACATTAACATCCACCTTGACAATTGATTTGACACGACGCTTCTTGTCATCGTCATCCTCGTCGTCGCCTTCATCATCACCATCATTGTCGCGATTGGCCCTTTCAGGTTTGGCGGTGTTGTACTTTACGAGCACATCCTTTCTGGCGGTTCCCTTTACGGTGATGGAACCATATTTAAGATACGCTTTGAGCATTCCGCGTTTTGAAGGGTCGCTCAATGGAATTGTAAATTCATTTGCATTCTGCGCGTGCACCAGAGAGGCTACGGCCATCAGCATCACTATTAAAATAATCTTATAGTTTTTCATCTTAATTCAATTTTCTGATTTCAAAATATTTATTCAACTTCTCTTTACTCAATTCACTTCTCTCAGGTAGACATCTCCATTAAAGGTTTCAAAGTCCAGGAGCGGGCCGCCTTGCCTTACTTTGTAGCGATTGCCATTTACTTTGTATGCAATGCCTTCGCCCTTCTGGTATTTCTCAACGGTCACGGCCATCGGTGTGATCTCGTTAACAGATGAATAAAAATCACCATTAAAACTCTTGAAGGTGAGCTGTGCAGCAAGTCCTTTTTTAAAATTCGCATTGATGTCTCCATTCAAAGAGTAATACTTCGAATCTCCGGAAGGGTTACCGGAATAATCAACATCTACACTACCATTGATTGTTGAAGCATGTGTGGTGCCAGAAATATTTTTCAGTCGGATGCTTCCGTTGATGTTGTCGGCTGTAATTGCCGCATTAATATTTGAAAGGTCAAGGTCACCATGATTGATTGTCGACGCCATGACATTCACAGACATCGGAACTTTAATCACGAAATCCATTTTGTAATTGTACTTGCTTGACCCGCAATCATCATCATCTCTTCTGTCGCTCCACAGATATCCCCAGCCATTCCTGTTCCTGTTGCTATACCAGCTTCTTGAACCCTTTCTGTCGTTCTTTACATTCTTTCCGAACTCATTGCAGGGACTATTTACATAGAGCATGATAGTATCGGCCTGATGAGAAACTCCAAGTTGAATTTCCTGCTTGCCTCTCTCCAGCCGCTCGGTTGTTTTCCCGGTAATGGTTCTTTCAACCTCCACCAGGATCTTGTCCCCACTGTATCCTTCCACCTTTACATTTCCATTGATGTTAAAGACCATCAATGCATTCTGCGGTCCTTTCTTGTCGAAAGAAAACTCTTTGGTGATCTTCTCGGTAAAGCTCTGGGCTGAAACACTCAATGTCAGCAACCCAAGTAATATTGTCAATAAACTTGCTTTCATGTTTTCGTTGTTTAAATCAAAACGTCAATACTTCTTTTGATCTTGGACTTAATATCTTTTGGTGTGGAATCATTATCGAGCAGCTTTTGCAGTTCAACAACAGATTTCTTTTCCTGAATAGCAACCATCAGGTCCGCGAGGGTAACCTGTACCAATGGTGAATCCTGATGAGCGATCGACATGATCAGTCCTTTTCTCACATCGCTCTGACGGACATAGGGAGTAAGAGCTTCAAGCGCCGCCAACCTTACGTTGACATTGGCATCACTGTTCAGAGTTTTAAAAAGAGCCATCGTAACCTTATCACTCACCTGGTCCATTTCATCAGTGAGACTTACGGCTCTGAGACGTTCGCTTGCCGATTCTTTTTCCAGAAGGGAGAGCATCATCATTTCTTTAAGATCCTCTACCTGCTTTGTAAGTACCGAAACATCATTACCGGGTGCAGCTGAAGGCTGAATAAGATTACCAATTGCAAACCCAACCAGTAATAAGGCAGCACCGAATGCAATTCGTGGAAGAAGGATATTCCATTCCGGAAGGTGAAAAGAAAACCCCTTGTTCAGTTTCTTCTTCTCAGCCGAGAGCATGGAATAGAAATCGTCGTTCATTTTAAGAGAAGGTGTAGGGTCTTCACTATGGATCATCTGCTCATCCAATGATGCCAGCTCTGTCAGTTGCGTAAGCTGGATCTCTCCTGCTTCAATCAACTGCTCGATCAACTTCACTTCTGCGGGATCAGCAAGTCCTTCGTTGTACTTTGCTACCAGCTCGTCTCTTCTGTTCTTTTCCATAATTCAAAACTTATAATTCACTACTTACCTACATCATCTTCTCCAGTTGCTTGTACACGATCCGCAACTCTTCCATGGCCCTGAACACTTTAACTTTCACAGTTCCTTCTGAACATCCAAGTATCTCCCCGATCTCCTTATACTTCTTTTCCTGGTACTTGCTCAGCAGCAGCACTTCTCTCTTTTCAAAGGGCAGTTTGTCCATGGCGAGGGAGAGCATGTCGTGTTCTTCCATACTCTGCATTTCAGTAGAGCGATTCTCATCATGACCGAGACGTTCCTGCCACTTCTCAACACTTTCCTTCAACTTGATCTTGTTCTTCCGGAAGTGATCATGACTCACATTACGCGCAATGTGAAACATCCATGTTTTGAAGTCGCCGTCACCGCGGAAGAGATGACGGTATTTCAGGATTCTCAAAAAGGTATTCTGCACGAGGTCCTCGCTCAATTCCTGGTCCCTGTTCATACCATAAAAGAAGCCATACAACGGCCTTTTATAGCGTTCAAACAACAGTCCCAGCCTGTCCAGGTCGCCGTCGCGAACCTTCTCCATTAATGCATTATCAGCAATTGCTTCCAAAATCCGGATTTCAGAGGGGTTAACCTGCAGTAGTTTCGATAGTTACCAAGTTCGCGAATTTTATTTTCAGAAGATCCAGGAGAAAAGCCCTGATCAATAAAACGATTGCTTTGAGTAGATTTGATTCACAATAACAAGACACACCATGCGATACATTATTGCTA
Source organism: Cyclobacteriaceae bacterium (assembly GCA_013141055.1). NCBI lineage: Bacteria > Pseudomonadati > Bacteroidota > Cytophagia > Cytophagales > Cyclobacteriaceae > Cyclobacteriaceae bacterium. Next base: position 791,350 of record JABFRS010000001.1, read on the forward strand.
TTCTTTTCGTCATCTCACAGATCATGGCGTCCGCACAGAATTCATCTCCCTTCAAAAAGCTGGTCTGGTCGGATGAGTTTGACAAAACGGGGACACCCGATGTAAGCAAATGGAACTACGATCTCGGTGATGGCTGTCCGAATGTGTGTGGCTGGGGGAATAACGAGCTTGAGTACTATACCAACGATACGAAAAATGTTCGTGTCGAAAATGGAAGGCTTATCATAGAAGCACATAAAGAATCCAAAGGCGGTAAGCCTTATACCTCTTCACGTATTGTCAGCAAGTCTAAGGGAGATTGGTTATACGGGAGGATTGAAGTAAAAGCAAAATTGCCGGAAGGAAGAGGGACGTGGCCGGCGATCTGGATGTTATCCACTGATTGGAAATATGGTGGCTGGCCGCAAAGTGGCGAGATCGACATCATGGAACATGTTGGTGTTGATCCTGAAGTGGTGCATGGAACCATTCACACCGAAACTTATAACCATGGCAAAGGAACACAGAAGGAAGGCAAGATCACCGTTCCGGGGAGCATGAATGAATTTCATGTGTATGCGATCAACTGGAGTGAGAACAAAATGGAATTCTTTGTGGATGAAAAATTATATCATACCGTCATCAGAGATCCAAAGGAAGATTTTAAAGGCTGGCCATTCGATCAGAGGTTTCATTTGATCATGAATCTTGCCGTAGGCGGCAACTGGGGAGGAATGAAAGGTGTAGATGAGAACATCTGGCCGAAGAGAATGGAAGTGGAATACGTCAGGATCTATCAATAAGAGATTACTTTTTCTTCAGAACGAGTTGAGTCTGATGGAGCTGAACTACCATGTTGAATAACTCACGGAGTGCCGGGTATTCATCAGACAGGTAAACACCTTTGGTCAGGTTAAGGTTGTTGATCATGGTGATCTTGTTATTCATATTCGTCAGGCTGAAGATGTATTTTCCTCCATTCTGCGGAAGGGCAAGAGCAGCATTCTTCGGAAACTCATCCAGCATATACTCTGCGGGATAATCGAGCACAAAATAATAGGACGTTTCAAGCGGAGCACCGAAGTCGACAGGATACAACCGGTCGGGTGACTTAAGTGAATTGGTCTTCCAACGGTCCAGCAGGAAAGGGTTAAGAAATATGGTGGAAGCTGAGGCGACCTCTGCATTTATTTCGATCTTATATTTTTCAGTCAACGGACTTTCAATAGAATCCAGATTCTTAATGGTGTAGTCAGAGATGATCGCTTCATTCATCTTGTCCTGAAACTCTTTTATATAGACATCCTTTCCTTTATTCAATATGGCATTGCGCTTATCATAGGCTTCGTAGCCATAAGAGATAACGGAAGCTTCACCTTTCAAGCCACCGTCTTTGTCCATTTTCATCAGGAAGGTTATTTTTTTCTTCTGCTTTTCAATGGGAAGAATATCTACCCAGCGGCTCTCGTCTTTATTTTTACTCACCAGTCTTCCCCTACCATTAAAGCATCGCTCAGGAATAACACCAAACGGCAGCAGGTTGCTGGTGCCATCCAGAAGGAATTTCTGATTCCCGATCTCAACATGGGCAATCACATAGTTGAAATCGCTAACAACAGGATACAGTTCACTGGGAGGTTTCTGCTGACGGGTTGCAAGTATGACGGGGTCTGCATTCAGGCCAGCAGACTGCAAAGCAGCAACAAGGGATAAGTTTATTTCACTTGAATTTCCAATCCTTTTCTCAGACGCTACCTTAACCCCATCCTCGGTGTACTTGCTGTAATTTTCATTCCATTCATAAAATGATTGTATGTAGGAATAGATGAGCTTTGCCTTTTTCAAGGGATCCTTTTCAATGGATGTTAAAGCCGCAATCTTATCTTCAAAGATGTTGGCCGCTTTTTTTATCTGGTTTCCAAAATTCTCATGCAGGCGAAGGGAGGCATCAACGTCAGGCCAGGTTTGTGTGTACTTTTTTGTAACACCATTACTGCCGTGTACCTGAGTGAGCTCAAAATTGATCGCCGAAATAAAATTTTCCCTGGAGGTCATAAAATCCTCATTTATAAAAGCGGGAACATTCTCGATAGCATACTTATGGAAACTGCAATCTGATTTATAGAAGGCGCCCGCCTGAAAGCACTCCCTTTGAAGCGACACATCATTCTTTGTCAGCTTCAGGAATCCCTGAAGGGAAATATTATAATCATATATCGCTGGGATTCGCGCCCAGAACTCGGAATACTTCTTCGGTAAGTCAGATTGAAATTTCCAGGGCCAGAAATTGAAAATAAACGGAGACTCCACCATGTATCGTACTTCAATAACGCTTCCCACCTTAACGTCAGGCATGGTGAATTTCTTGAAGTCTGCATATTCATTGAATACCTCATCAAACATAGAGGTCTTCTGAAGCTTGGATTCCTTTATTTTCCCGTTCTCAAAATTATAAGTAACACCTTCAACATACCGGACAGTCTGTTTTATGTCTTTATTTTTGCCGAGGTAGATCTTAAAGTCACCCTCATCCAGACCGCCCTTTTTCAAGATCTTGATTTTAAAATGATGCTCGAAAAGTAAATTGTAGTTTCCTCCATTCTCGATATAAGCTTCTCCGAATTCATTAAGAACAACAGCATTAGCGGAAGTGTCGTTAGGATAAACCGTGAGATCGAGTTCAGCATAGGTAATTTTTCCGTAAGGGAATCCATTGTGGAATTGCGCAAGCAGAACAACAGGAGACCCTATTAACATAGCTGCAATCGATAGAAGGGAAAATATTCTCATGAGGTTAGATAGGAATACCAAATTAAAGTTTTTCCCTCATACCTGAAGGAAATCTCTGAATCCCACAGGTCTTAATTCATATAAAAAGTTTATTTTTGCGGCCGATATGAAAAAAATAATTGATTCCAGAAAGCTGTTGGGCGTTGATAAGAACGCAGATCTCAAAGAACTGAAGACTATTTACCGCACTTTTATGAAGGACTGGCATCCTGACAAGATCCAGGACAATCCACAGGCAAAACTGGAAGCAGAAGAAAAAAGCAAAGCGTTTATTGAAGCCTACCATCTATTGGTGAGCATCGCTCCGGAAACACGCGAATCACAGAAAGAACAATATACCCAGGTTATTACCTCGTCCCGCCTGATTGATTTTCAATATAAGTCCCAGACACTGCAGATCAATTTTGCCGATGGCAGTTCCTACGAGTACTTCGGATTACCCAAAAACACTTTTGATAAGCTGGTGAATTCAGACACGCCTGATCGCTTCGCTAGACGACATATTTATCATGAGTTCGTGTACAGAAGAGTATCGAAGGCTTCAGAAAAGGAATAAACATCAGGTCGTTTTATTAGATTTATGACATGGAACTTCATGCCTGTCGTAATTGTAATGCAAAAGTTGATGGGCCATATTGCTCACACTGCGGTCAGAAAGTCCTGAAGGTTCCATACACATTTAAGTTCATCAAGGATTCAATTATTGGCATCCTGGATTTTGACAGGGGGTTTCTCTACACGATGAAGCAGCTGACGGTTCGCCCCGCTTACATCATAAAAGAATATCTTGGAGGAAGTACCATCCGGTTTACAAATCCGGTTAAGTATCTCATTACCGTAATAGGTATCTCTCTTTTACTGGATCTTATCTATTTAAAGCTGGTGCCCCATTATACGACTGATGGAGAATCAACAGATTATCTGATTGCACTGTTCCTCAGCATTTCAGTCTGGGTCTGGAATTTTCTATTGTTCAAAAAGGAGAAGAATGGAACCGAACATCTTGTTATTGCTATTTATCAAACGTCGCAATTATTCCTGATGGGCGTATGCAGCTTTATGATTCTTCAGATCATTTACTCCGCACCTCTTCTCAATGAAAAGAAATCAATGGTCAGCTTTCTTTCGCTCGTACCCATTATCATCTATTATATCTTCTTCACAAAGAAAGTATTCCGCTTGACGTGGATAAGATCTATCCTGCTTACGATTCTATATTTTGTAACCGTGATTGCAATGCTGGGCGGAGTGCAGTTTCTGACAAGTCTTATGTAATCAAGTCCTTAGGCTTTCAAAAACCCCAGTACTTTCTTCCCACCAGCTTCTTGATCTTATTGATGGCCTTCCAGCCATTGTCGGAGTTGGTCATGATCACTACTCCGCGACCATTCTCAACACTGCCCAGCATGCTGCATATGTATCCATAGTTCTGGCCGTCATGACCGAAAAACAATACATTGTTTCCTCTTCTCTCTTTTGTAAAACCCAATGCATAGTCATTGAGCACCGGCGTCAGCATCAGCTTCGTGCTGTTTTGAGTCAATACCTTGTTTGATTTTCCAATCAAAGACAACTGTATCTCAATAATGAACTTTGCAAGATCGGTGGGCGTGGTCCAGAGACCACCGGGACTTAAAGGCTCCATGACATAATACTTATGTTCGAAAACCTTATTCTGCTCATGTCCATAGGCAATGGATTTGAATTTCTCATTGGGCAGCTGGTAGGCAAAAGTGCTGTTGGACATTTGAAGCGGATCGAACACCTCATCCTGAATCACCTTGGGAAAATTTTTCTTCTCGGTATCCATCAACAACAGTTCAAGGATACCATAGCCCCAGCCTGAATAAGAGAAGGTTTTACCTGGATAATACGCCATAACAACAGGTTCATTCTCAGCAGGACTTTCACCTTTCAACGCCTGCACAAGGGTGGGAAGTTTATCATTCGGATGATACATCGGAACCTCTTTATTGGTGATCCCGGAGGTGTGACTCAGAAGTTGCTTTACAGTAACGGGTGCTTCTTTAGTAAGATAGTTTTCAGGGATATGCCAGGAAATTAATTGTTTGTCGACATCATCTGTGAGCAATATGGCCCCCTGATTAAATTTTTTCACTACCGCCATAGCGGTTACTGGTTTTGTGATTGATGCTGCCTGAAAAAGTGTTGTGATTCTAACGCTATCTGTGGTACCAATTTCATTCATTCCAAATCCACGTGCCCAGACAACCTCATAGTTATCAATAAGGGCAACACTTACACCGACTGCTTTTGTTTCTTTTACAATCTGAAGGATGTCATTGGAAAGTAAATTGAAATTATACTTCTCTCTGGCAGTCTGACAAAAGGATGCTACAGACATCCATATCAGTATAACCATCAAAAGAATCTTATTCCTCATATCTTTGAATCGAATAACGTCCGAAATTTAATAACTTTATCGTCCAACCTGCTCTCATTATGAAATTCATCTTCCCGGCTGTCATTCTTCTTGCGGCATTTTCCATTGCTTCCGGACAAAAAAAGAATGATCCCTACTCCAAAGAGATAAAAGAGCTGATGCAGAAAAAATCCGTTAAGGATGCATTTATCGCTATCGATAATCTTGAGGCTACTACACGCAAGGATCATATTGAGTTAACTGAAATTCCTGCCCCTCCCTTTAAAGAAAGTGTACGCGCTAAACGCTATCTGGAATTACTGGAATTCGCCGGCGCAAGAGTATATATTGATTCACTCGGAAATGTGTACGCATTGCGTAAAGGAAAAAAGAGCACTCGTACAGTTGTTGTAGATGCTCATCTTGATACTGTATTCCCGGAAGGAACCAACGTAAAAGTTAAGATCAAAGGCGACACACTTTTTGCACCTGGCATTTCAGACGATACACGTGGCCTCATTGCCATGCTTACCATCTTTCGCGCCATGGAAAAAGCAAATGTCGAAACTATTAATGATGTTCTCTTTCTCGCAAGTGTTGGAGAAGAAGGACTTGGAGATTTGCGAGGCATAAAATACTTTTTTGAAAAAAGTAAGATCAAAGCAGATTCATGGATCTCTATTGATGGAACAGATCCGGCCTACATTGTTAATGGTGGCTTAGGTGCAGTGCGTTATCGCGTTACATACAAAGGACCCGGGGGTCACTCCTGGGCAGCGTTTGGCATTGGTAATCCACATCATGCTATGGCGAAAGGTGTAAATTACTTTTCTGATGCGGCTTCAAAATTCACAGCTACAGGTAAACCAACTAGCTTTAACGTAGGACGAACCGGTGGCGGAACTTCTGTTAATTCAATTCCTTTCGAATCCTGGGCGGAAGTTGACATGCGTTCTGAAAGTCCCGTTCAGCTAAAAAAGATTGATTCGATTTTCAAGTCTACCATGAACCGTGGACTGGAGGAATACAATAAGACTATTGTAAAAGGTCCTCCATTAACTCTTCTTATTGAACGGATTGGATTTCGTCCTTCAGGTTCCACACCAGAAGCTTCAGCAATCGTACAGCGTAGTGTGGCTGCTGCAAAATCCTTTGGCCTGACACCGAGTCTTGGAGTTGTTTCAACCAATGCCAACATTCCTATCTCGAAAGGAATTCCTGCCATCACAATTGGTGCCGGAGGCAAAAGTGACAATGAACATTCTCTTGCAGAATGGTGGATCAATGAGAAGGGCGCTGAAGGAATAAAGTTTGGATTGCTGGTGATCCTCGCCGAAGCAGGTGTTGAAAAATAAAACTCACTTTAACCCTTACGTTTCAACTTTTCAAATTGGATTTTGTCCTTACGACAAAGCGTCTAAAAGGTTGGCTTATATATTTATTTTTCTTTTTCTAAACCATACTGGGGGATTGGCCGTTCAGCTGCATACTATTAAAAACACCCCCATGAAACAGTTCATTGTTAAGCTTAGCCAAATCACCTGGATGGAATTATTGTTGTTTACACCAGTTGTTGGAGTATTCGCTTATGCGCTCATGAGATAACACAGTGTGCTGTGTTGGATACGTTCGCAGAATGACAATGAATTAATCTCAGATAAAACCCGCATTCAATTCACTCCGGTTAGAGTAAATGCTCCCCAGAAATATGGATGCGGATATTCTTTCATTGTCACCTCCATCGCTGCTTTATAGGAAGCATTGATTCCTGCTCCGCTGAAATATCGTGCATAGAATTCCTGCATGAAGGTAACGGTTGCTTCATCACTGATCTTCCAAAGAGAACCCATCACAGTCTTTGCGCCGGCAAGTTGGAAAGCACGCTGAAGTCCCCAAACTCCTTCCCCACTTTGTATGTCCCCGGTTCCTGTTTCGCATGCCGACAATACGACAAGGTTAGTTTGTGATAATTCAAGCTGTGTCACTTCATAAGCAGTCAGGAATCCGTCTTCATACTTTGAATAGTCCGTCATCGTGAAAGGCTGATCGTCACCTGCACCTGCAAGGATTAGTTTTGCTTTAAGGTAACTGTCCGCCCGACTGAACTGATCAAACTCTCCATGCGTTGCGAGGTGCAGTATCTGTTGGTTCTTTAGATTCTTGACACCAGCTTCGGTTGCCTGTGCTCCGGAAAGCACATTGCTCTTTATTCCTTTATCAGAAGCCATGGATTGAATCGACTCAACTTCCTTCTGCGTTCCGGGAAGCTCAGACAAACCACTGCGAACAACAACTCCATCATTTTCAACAGCTACAAATTCATTGCCCTGATACTTATTTGTCAATCCTTTTCTGCTCATAGCAAATTCCGGATTTCCGATCAATGCAATTTGTTGATTGGCAGCGGTCAGTGGAACAATACTTAATACATCTCTTCCTGTTGAAACCCTTGCCAGAGAAATCTCATTCAAAAGATACTTATCCGATTGAGGGTTCTTGAGGGTCAGTGGGTTGATCATATGATAAACTCCATCTCCGCTCAGAATGATCTTTGTGCTTCCTTCCAGCTTTTCCGACAAGGAGGCCCAATATGTTTTATAGCTTTCGACATCTTCCAGTTGGTTCCGGATTCTGTTCTGGTAATTTTTAAGACTCTTACCTTCGAATGCCTCTCCATCACTGATCTTGAACAGGACAGGACTTGCAGCACCCGGTTTAACGACAAAGCCCCAATACTGAGTTACAGGTTTATCAAAAGCAAAATCATCACGCTTTAGCCGAAGTATCTCAAGATAGATGCCGTCTGATTTCAGCTTTGATTGAATCTGCTTCCAGCTTACAGGTTTTAATATATCCGTAACTGTTCCAAGCTTCTCATTCACTTTTCTTTCCAGGTCATTAATTCTTATTGATATCCGGTTGATCGAGTCGGCCATGGCTGGATTGGATGACTTCAGGCTTAACTGATAAAATGCAGCAACCTTATCCCGGAGCTTCCGGATCATGGCAATCTGCTCCAGCGTAGGCTTGTCCTTTATCTTCTTTAAAAGTTTCTCCTGCTCACGCGTTACATCAAGAATGATACCTTTTGTCTGCAATATTTTATCAAGGAGCTCTGCAGAACGATTATCATTTTTCTCAGTCATCAAAAGAAGCAGAGAATAGAACCTCTCCAGCTTTTGGTTGTAAGCTTTGAAGAATTCTTTCTTTTCACTTTCAGTAAAGTATTGAAAGTTCTTCTTGAGTTGCGCTTCTTCTTCCAGCAAAGTGGTTTTGCTTTCATCATATGCTTCTGTAAGCTTGCCTGACTGAATTTCCATATTCAGATAGAACGACAGAAATCCTTTGCGCATTTGAGAAGCCGATCCGGCAAACTTGTAATTCGCCATGGACTTCATCGCATCAAAAGCAGCTTTATACTCTTTTTCTGATTCAGTAAACTTGCTATTCAACTGATTCAACACTGCCCTGCTGATATATCCGTCGGCATACTGTTTGGCCAGAGCTATCTGATTTGCTTTCGTTGCTGCGATCACGATCAATGTCGATGATCCTCCGATCTCTGAAATGCGGTCAAGGTAAATAGCAGACTGGTCCATCAGCGCCCTTACGGAATCTGGAAGCTGATACGTCGCCATCTGCGCCTTTGACTCACTCATTATTTTCCTTGAGCTTTCCATCATCGCTTTCATCTGATCTGCAGTCGCCTTGAGATAAGGAATACTCTCTGTAAACTTGAACTGCTGGTAATAAGCATTTCCAAGCACCATGTTATACGTGATGCGTTGTCCTCCCAGAAGAGACTCCTGACTTTTCTTCATGGCCTTGATATAATCTTCTTTGGCCTTCTTCATGTATTCCTGGACTTCGGGCAGATCCTTCGGATTGATCTTATAGATTTCATCAGGTGACGGTCCACTGAGTGCCAATGCTCCTGACTCCGTGAGCTCTTTTAATTTCAACGCCACAGCAATTGCTTCTTCATATCGCTCTGCTCCCAGCAATGCCTGGGAGTATTCACTATAGAATTGTTGTCGCACGTAGTTAGAAGGATTCGTTTCTAACAGAGGTCTTTTGTTCTCAAGATATTTGATTGCTTTTTCAAAAAGATTGAGAGCCCTGAGATAACGTGAAAGATCCAGGTACGAATAGAGTGCATACTCATTGGTAACCGTCTGATATCCCCTTGTATAAAACGGATAATTTTTTTCATAAGCATCGATCGCCTGCTCTGTCAGTTCGATGGCACGGGCATGATCAAAGGCCATCTCAAAATAGATGGCAGACATTTTCCGGGCATTAAAATACTCTTCATCAACAGGTGTAAATAATGAGTTGGAAATATCCAACAATCTTTGAGCGGCCTTTAGTTTGTCAGCAGCATAGCCAATAGATGTTAACGCCTGATCATATTGGGTATAATCAACCTGGCGGGTACGAACTTTCAGTTCCTGTGCCAGTGTCGGGAGAATTACACTTCCGAAGATTATTAAAACTATGAGAAACCGCATTTCCGAATTTTAAGCAGGCTACAAGTTCGAAAAAAACAGACTAAAAAAATCCTATTTTTACCAATCCTGAAAACTATCAAAACAGCAAAGGTCATCGGCAGCGTACTGGGAATACTTTCAGGAGCTTTTCTCATTATTATAATAAGCATTTACATGTTTCAGGATTCGCTCATCTTTCAAAAGAAATCACTTGCCTCCGATTACGCTTTTAAGTTTGCTGAACCTTTTGAGGAACATTTTATAAAAACAGAAGATGGTCAATCCCTGAATGTGATCATTTTTAAATCAAAGAATACCTCCCGCGGACTCATTCTTTATTTTCATGGCAATGCCGACAATCTTCAACGTTGGGGAAATTATGCTGTTGATCTTACTTCTCTCGACTACGACGTTCTGATGATGGATTATCGTGGCTATGGCAAAAGCACAGGAACACCCGATGAGATCAACTTATATAAAGACGCACAGACTATACTGGATTGGTCAAGGCAAAACCTTGTCTATAGCAGGCTTATCATTTATGGAAGATCATTGGGATCTGCTGTTGCCTCTCACCTTGCAACTACCGCCAATCCTGAGTTACTCATTCTTGAAACTCCATTTGATGAACTGAAGGGCGCCGTTCATCCTCCGCTGAAAACAGTATTGGGGCTGTTTCCATTAAACTATAAGTTTTCCAACAAGGAATTTCTATCCCTGATCAAGTGTAAAAAAGTAATCATTCACGGAACCAACGACTGGGTGGTGCCGCTGTCTTCTGCTCTTGAATTAAAGCCTTTATTGAATGAACAGGATCAATTCGTGATCATTAAGGACGGTGGTCATAAGAATCTTCGTGACTTTAAGGAGTACCATGAAGTAATAAGGGAGAATTTAAAATAAGATTATATACAATGATCAGTTTCATTATCACCATATCGGTAGTTTATGCACTGATCTGCATTTCATTCTTTTTCTTTCAGCATCTCGCTTTCTTTCGGCCAGAAAAACTTACCTCTTCTTTTCAATACAAGTATCCTTTTCCTTTCGAAGAGCTGGATTTTGAAATGGAAGACGGAGGCAAGATCAACGCCATCTTTTTTAAAGTCCCGAACTCGCTTGGAGTAGTCTATTACCTTAAAGGAAATTCCAAAAGCATAAAGGGCTGGGGAAAATTTGCAAAAGACTTCGTCAGCAATGGCTATGATTTCTTTATGATGGACTATCGTGGCTTTGGGAAAAGTCGCGGAAAGAGAAGTCAGTCAAAACTTTTTAACGACGCACAGTATATTTATAAATGGCTGGCTCAATCCTATCCGGAGGACAAGATTATTCTATACGGAAGATCCTGGGGCAGCGGCATTGCTGCACGTATTGCTTCCTGGAATAAAGTAGGCAAGCTCATTCTTGATTCACCTTATTTCAGCTTTTATTACAATGTAAACCGATATCTCTTTTTTACTCCATTAAAGTGGATATTAAAGTATGACATAAGAACTGATCAATATCTCAAAACAACAGAGTGTCCTGTTCATATCATCCATGGCACACATGACAGGCTTATCTCATTCTCCCAAAGCGAAAAGCTAAAAGCGCTTTTTCCTGAGAAAATTACGCTACATAAAATTGAAGGCGGACGTCATAATAACCTGCCTGAGTTTCCTGAATTCTTCGAAATACTCTATAATATATTGTATGTAAAGCCCGCTGTTGAAAAACAGCCTGATCGCCCCGATGGAAATCATTAAGAGACCTTCCATAGACTTTACCCGCGTCTTTGATATTATCCGATATCAAAGTCAGAAGTATCCTAATCAGAAATCCCTGAACACATTTGAATCGAATTCATGGAGATCATATTCCATTCAGGAGATCGGAAAGAACATTGACGCAGTTTCAGGCTGGCTTATCGAAAATGGATACACCAAAGGTGAAAAGATAATTTTTGTTCCAATTCTCGGACGGCCGGAATGGATGATCCTCGACTATGCATGTCAGCAGGCGGGATTGATCTCAGTACCTGTCCATCCCACTTCACGATCTGAGGAGATTGAAATGATCCTGAATGAAACAGAGGCAAGACTGTGCATTACTGCCGATCCAGAACTCGCTCAAAAGATCTCATTGATCACTACCTCCGCTGAACAGAAAATAAAGATCTTTCATATCGACTCAAAGGAATTGGGTTATTTCGAACCACTCAGACTTAAAGAAGTTTCTTCCGGATCATCATCCATCCTCGAAGCACTTAAATCAAGTATTTCGGAGAGTGATGTATTCACAATCCTGTATACCTCCGGCAGCAGCGGCATCCCGAAAGGAGTTATGCTCACACATCGCAACATTATTCATAATATAAAATCCGTTCTGACATTACTTCCCATTGAGCCCGGAGATCGTGTGATCAGCTTTTTACCATTCAGTCACATTTTTGAACGGATGACATGCTACACCTACATGGCTTTTGGTGTATCGCTATACTTCAGTCAAAACAAGGATAGCTTTGTTCACGACTTCAGAACTGTTCAACCTAATTTCTGCACGAGTGTGCCGCGTGTGCTGGAAAAAATGTACGACTTTCTTGAAGAGCAGATGCTTGATAAGAGTTTTATCAAACGAAAGATTGTTACCTGGGCGCTTGAAGTGGGTAAGGAATACGGCTCATCGGCAAGAGTTCGGCCAATATTTGCAGTCAAGTTGTTTCTTGCAAGAATATTAGTGCTTAACAAATGGCGCAAAAAGCTCGGAAGAAAGATCCGGTATATGGTGGTGGGTGCAGCATCACTTCGTCCTGAGATAGGAAGATTGTTCTCGGCAACAGGAATAAAAGTTATTGAAGGTTATGGAATGACAGAGACCGCACCTCTCATTACAATGAACAGGTTTGATCCTGGTTTAAATAGGTTCGGAACTGTTGGCCTGCCGATTCCGGGAATCGATATAAGAATTGATGAACCCGATGAAGATCATCAGGGTGAGATACTTGTCAAAGGTCCGAATGTAACGCAAGGATATTTTAAAAGACCAGAGATCACCAAAGAAGCTTTTACAGAAGACGGATGGTTTCGCACGGGTGATATCGGGAAGTTTGTTCATGGACATTTTCTAAAGATCACCGATCGGAAGAAAGAGATCTTTAAAACATCTTCAGGGAAGTATATTGCCCCCGCTCCTCTTCAGAATCATTTTACCAGATCGCTATTCATTGAACGGTGTCTTATCATCGGCTTTCAGCGACCCTTTGTTACGGCGCTGATCGTACCCAATATGCCCATACTGGAGGCGTGGTGTAATCAGGAGAGTATTCACTGGACTTCACCTCAGTTTATGGTTCATAATATAAAGGTACGTGCGCGATTCCAGGAAGAGATTGATGCACTCAATAACAATCTCCCTAATGTAGAGCGCATCCGGAATTTCACCCTGTGCCATGAAGACTGGAGTATTGAAAAAGGAGAACTGACCACGACCTTGAAGCCGGTGAGACGTTTGCTGGAGGAGAACTACAAAGGGGAGGTTACCAAAATGTATGAGAGTTAGGAATTGAGATTGAGAATATGATCTATCACATTACACCAAAAAACTACTGGGAAGGGCAAAAGAATAGAAGTCATTATGCGCCGCTGGAATTTGAAAGAGAGGGTTTTATTCATTGCTCTAAAGCAGATCAGCTCAAAGGTGTTCTTCAGCGTTATTATTCAGGACAAACAGATCTGCTGATCCTGGAGATCGATGAATCAAAACTGGACGTCAAACTTTTATACGAAGTAGGTGGAACAGGAGAATTATTCCCGCATGTATACGGTGGCATTTCCATGAATTCTATTTTGAAGGTAACTCCCCTTAGCAATTTTTCTCTCCCTCAATAAAAATTGTATTTTTAAAAAAATAATTAACAGAGAGTTCGATGAATCGTTTTACGGTAAAGCAAATTTTTCAATTTACAGGATTAGTTTGTGGAGGGTTGGCAGTGGTTATCCAGTTTTGTCTTATGATGGCAACAGCGGCCGAAAAAGAATTATCCTACTTCGGGGAAACTATCCGGTTCTTTAGTTACATGACGATCCTCACCAATATTCTTGTAGCGCTGTGCTTCGCCTCTTTCCTGTATTTTAAAGACTCTCCGATGGGTAAGTTCTTTGCGCGGCCTATTGTTCAGGTTGCCCTCTTTGTTTACATCTTTATCGTAGGCGCTACTTATCATATTGTGCTGGCGCAGATGTGGACACCTACCGGACTACAATTCGTGGTTGACCTGTTACTTCATACAATTGTTCCAATAGTCTATTGCCTGTACTGGATTATCATGGCTCAAAAAGAGCATCAGTCCTTGACTAATGTGTTGGTGATACTTTTATATCCCCTGGGATATTTCATCCTAATCCTGCTGAAGGGCCTGATTACGGGTACCTATCCTTATCCGTTTATTGACGTTTCCATGATCGGATACGGAATGACCTTTGTGAATGGCCTCCTGCTATTGGTGGCATACGGAGCCCTGGGGTTCCTGATGATAACGCTTAATAATAATGTGTTTCATAACGAGCATTAACATTTATTAAAAATCTTCTTAATTTTGAGCATAACTAAATCCTAATCATCATGTCAAAAGGTCAAGACAAAAAGAAGGAAACTAAAAAACCTGCAACCAAAACCTTAAAGGAAAAAAGGGCTGAAAAGAGAGCAAAGAAGGACGGGAAGTAGTCTTAGTTTCTATCATCTTTGAAAGAGAACTTCATAATCTGGAGTTCTCTTTTTATTGATAGCCATCTTTAGGAGTAAGGAGAACCATTGATGGTTCAGACCCTCAGCAGGTCAAATCAACCTTACATCAGATTAATTTAAGTATCTTTGCACCGCGTTCCTCCAAATTCCCGTAAAAAAGCGGTTCCTGATGCATCCAGGACCAATGCGTTGACCCAAGAGGCGTTGTATAAATTTTTTAGCGAGCCTCGCTAGTACTAAACATTAATCATGTCATTCGAAAAATTAAATTTAATTGAGCCTATTACAAGGGCCCTGAAAGCAGAAGGCTATACACAGCCCACTCCAATTCAAGAACAAGCCATTCCAGTATTGTTAGAACGCAAAGACCTATTAGGTTGTGCGCAAACAGGAACTGGAAAAACATTAGCATTTGCTGCACCGATTCTACAACTACTCCACCAGGATGAGTTGTTTGTGAAAGGTCCTGCCGGAATTAAAACTCTTATTCTTACTCCTACCCGCGAGCTTGCCATTCAGATCGGCGATAGCTTCGCTACGTATGGAAAGTTTCTAAAATTGAAACATGCTGTCATCTTTGGTGGTGTGTCACAAAAACCTCAGACCGATGCTTTACGCAACGGGGTGGATATACTGATTGCCACACCAGGCCGTTTGCTCGACCTGATGGATCAGCGCTTTGTCCATCTGCAGAATCTCAAGATCTTCGTTCTTGATGAAGCAGATCGCATGCTGGACATGGGTTTTATCCATGATGTAAAGAAGATCATTGCAAAGCTGCCGGTAAAAAGACAGACTTTATTTTTCTCAGCAACTATGCCGCCTGAGATCTCCAAGCTGGCGAATACAATTCTTACCAATCCGGTTCGTGTTGAAGTAACTCCGGTTTCTTCTACAGCAAATACCATTCAGCAACAGCTTTACTATGTTGAAAAATCTGACAAGAGATCATTGCTTCTTCATCTTCTAAAAGACAAAAGCATTGAGACTGCGTTGGTCTTCACGCGTACCAAGCATGGCGCAGACAAGGTTGTAAAAGATCTTAACCGCGCAGGCGTTACCGCTGAGGCGATTCACGGAAATAAATCACAGAACGCTCGTCAAAGAGCCTTGAGTAACTTCAAAACCAAACAGACAAGGGTTCTTGTGGCAACGGATATCGCTGCGCGTGGTATTGATATCGATGCATTGTCGCACGTTATCAACTATGAGCTGCCGAATATTCCGGAAACATATGTTCACAGAATTGGTCGTACCGGCCGTGCCGGAGCCAGTGGCATAGCATTCTCTTTCTGTGATTCAGAAGAGAAAGAATATCTCCGTGACATTCATAAGCTGATTGCAAAAACAATTCCTGTAATCACTGATCAGCCTTATCATTCAACCAGTACAGTAAGCCTACCTCCACCAAAACAAGGCGGTGGTCAGCGTCAAAGTGCTTCCAGAAAATCAGGAGGAGGCGGTGGTCGCTCAAACTCATTCCGTAAATCATCTTCTGGTTCTGGCTCCGGCCGCAGCTGGTCAAAAGATAGAAGAGAAAGAAACTGATTGTAGTTGAATTCATATAAAAAAAAGACCGCTGCAAGGCGGTCTTTTTTTTGTCAACATTTATTATTGCTGCATTTGCATCTCCTGATGCTTCCTGAATGAATTACTATACGAAGACGTCGTGGGAGTCGAATAGACAATTTCATTTTCCTGGTTGCTTACAAGCCCGTCTTCATAAGAAACGGAAACCGCCACCTCCAGCGTATGATTTGATGAACCGCGATATGTGCCTTTCACAGGTGAACAATCAGAGAAATTTTTACCAACTGCTAAGCGAACGTGAGTTTCATTCACCACGCAATTGTTGGTTGGATCCAGTCCTATCCATCCATAGAATGGAATGTAAGCTTCCACCCAGGCATGCGTCGCTCCTTCCCCTCTCATTCCGCTTTTGTTAGGACAAATATATCCACTCACGTAACGTGAGGGTATGGAGATCAGCCTAAGCATCACCAAAAGGATATGAGCAAAATCCTGACATACACCTGATTTTATTTCCCAGATCTCATCTACCGTTGTCTCTACAGTGGTAATTCCCTTTCTGTATAGG
The DNA here is from genome assembly GCA_013141055.1 of Cyclobacteriaceae bacterium. Taxonomy (NCBI): domain Bacteria; kingdom Pseudomonadati; phylum Bacteroidota; class Cytophagia; order Cytophagales; family Cyclobacteriaceae; species Cyclobacteriaceae bacterium. Next base: position 807,815 of record JABFRS010000001.1, read on the forward strand.
AATGTATCAAATACATACTGGCAGAAATTTTTCGCTGACTCCAGTGGTGTAAGATTTTTAGAACGCTCTGCTGAGATGATCTTTCCAAGTTCCTCAAATGAATGAAATCGTTCCTGCCTGAGAAAGTCAATGTATTCAAGATTGAGAGCCAGATTCCGAAGATCGTTCCATTGCTTTTCGGCAGGTTCAGTCTCTTCCGGCATGAATCTGTTTTTTGTAATGACGACAAGCTGGGAGTCAATCACTAATTCATTATGCGCCTGGGCATTGGTAAAGGTTCCTACCTTATTGCCATAGTAATCCACGTGAATATGGATCATAGGATTTGCAGACACGACGATAACATGTTGCAGAATTTCCTGAAAATCATCCTCCAACGGATATAGCATGATCTGATTTGCGCTATCGCGAACATAGCCTTCATACGAATATCTGGTAATGTGCCTGATCTTGAACTTTGACATTATCGCTCTGATTACTAGCTATGTATATATTAAGTTGTTACTGCTGGCCAATTAACTGTTGGCAAAGTATGATTGATTCATTGCAATTCCAATTTCATAAAAGTCCTGGTTGATTTCCCGCAGATAATTATGAAGGCCCATTTTTGAAATGCTCTGAACGTTGGAATACTGGATCTTGCTTCTGACCCTTCCGATAATAAAATCAACCCGTGCATATCCCTCCATGTTTTGCTCATCTTTCAATCTTCCAAAATGGCGGTGAAGCTGATTTAAAGAATACAGTACTGATCTGGGAAAATCCACATTGAACAACACCTGATCGACAACATTTCGGGCTTCGAAACCCGAACGGTATCTTTTCAGGTACAGGGCATAACCGGAAACTGACAACAACAAATATTTCCAGTAGGTTGTATCGGTCGACTTTTCAAGATCATATGATACATCACTGAATCTCACATCCAGAATATCCGTTGACTGAATGGCGCGTTCAAGGAATTTTCCAATGTTCATAAAACTAAGTCCCTCCCCCCTGAACATGGTATTATCGGTAACTCCATAATACAACATACACTGTCTTACCAGTGAATCCAGCACTGTCATCGGATCCTCCACCAGCAATGCGTGTTCCAGCTTCTCATCCCGGATGACATGATAAAATTCGTTCAGAGACTGCCATAATTCTTTGGTGATATTATCCTGAACGGATCTCGCATTTTCACGCGCCTTGGTGATCATGTTCAGTACTGAGTTTGGATTATCCTTATCCACCACCATGTATTGCAGTACTTTTCTGCCGCTGTGCTCCATTTTGGAGATCTCTTCATCATCCAGATTACTGAATATTTTTAATACAGGATGCCAGCTAAACTCCTCACGATCCTCCTGAGAGGAATGATGATTGACTTTGAGCATACGAAGAATACCATCAGCACGCTCCATGTACCGCGACATCCAATAGAGAGAATCTGCTACGCGGCTCAGCATGCTAGAGAACGAAAAATTAAGATTGAAGAACTAATAATCCGGAGAGAAGGCATCATTTGATTGAAGGGTTTCTATACTCGTTTGTAATGAGTCTTTTGATTATTTGATTTATTAAGCAAGCACCCAGGTATCTTTACTGCCCCCGCCCTGAGATGAATTCACCACCAGTGAACCTTCGCGCAAAGCAACACGCGTGAGACCTCCCGGAACAATTTCAATTCCATTCGGCCCACACAATGCAAATGGACGCAGATCAATTCTTCGGGGCTGCATCTTTCCATCAATATAACATGGTGCGGACGACAAGCTGATGACGGGCTGAGCAATAAACTGACGGGGGTCTTTCAATATCTCTTTTTTATAGTCTTCTATCTCTTTTTCAGAAGCAACATGACCCATCAGCATTCCATAGCCACCGGATTCGTTGGTTTTCTTGATCACCATCTTGTTGATATTCTCCAGAACATGCTTTTGTTCATCGGGTTTGGAAAGATGAAGTGTGGGAACATTTTTAAGAATCGGCTCTTCATTGAGATAATAGCGGATCATGTCAGGCACATAGACATAGATCGCCTTATCATCCGCTACACCGTTTCCGATAGCATTGATGATGGCTACATTCCCTTTGCGATAAGCAGATAAAAGCCCGGATACTCCAAGTGCGCTTTCAGGATTAAATACTAACGGATCGAGAAACTCATCATCCACTCTTCTGTAAATAACATCTACCTGCTGAAGTCCGCTGGTGGTCTTCATGTAAACTCTGTGATTTTCCACCACAAGATCGCGGCCCTCCACCAATTCGATACCCATCAGGCGCGCAAGAGTGGTGTGTTCAAAATATGCAGAGTTGAAAATCCCGGGCGTGAGCAACACTACATTGGGTGCAGTTGTTTTTCGGGGAGAAAATGAAACCAGATTCTTATAAAGGATATTAGGATAGTCGGTGACAGGAAGTACTCGATTCTGAGGAATGAGATCCGGAAATATTCGTTTGGTGATCTCACGGTTCTCAATCATGTATGAAACACCGGAGGGAGTTCTGAGATTGTCTTCAAGAACATAAAAGGTTCCATCACCATCACGAATGAGATCAATGCCAGCGATCTGCACATAGATATCATAGGGAACATTAACTCCCTGCATCTCGCGCAAAAAATGCGGACAGGAATACACCAGGTCGATGGGAACAATGCCATCTTTTAATATAAACTGCTGGTGGTACACATCTTTCAGGAACAGATTCAAAGCACGAAGCCGTTGCGTGATACCCTTTTCAATGAGCTGCCACTCCGATGCCATGATAATCCTTGGAATGATATCAAAAGGAAATATCTTCTCAATTCCTTCACCGCTTGAGTAGACGGTAAATGTGATACCCTGGCTCATGAATAGTCGCTTCGCCAGTTCTTCTTTTTTATTGAGCTCTTCTGCGGAAATGTCCAGCAGAAAATCAAAAACTTTCTGATACTGAGGCCTTACACGGTCCGGAGCATGCATCTCATCCCACACCAGAGGGTTGTGAGGGTACTTTTTAAAGAGGTCGGCTGCTTCCATGAATAGTAATATGCAGTAAAGTACTATCCTGAAGAGACATTTGCGATTTTCTCAGGGAAATATTTTATGCAAACGAGTGCTGTTTACCAAAGATTCGTTGCTTATTATTCGAAAACTCCCAATAAAATTCCCAAAATTATGAATTGATGATTTAGCTCTAAAATGTGAATTGACCAGTAACCTTAAATCAGAATCAGGATCATGAAGCCAGTTTCCCTCGACGAAATTCATATCAGCAACACCCTTGAGCCAGGAGACCTTGGCTATATCATCCACCTCCATGGAAAAATCTATGGTAAGGAATATGGTTATGGACCCGGCTTTGAATCATATGTCGCCTCCAGCCTCCTGGAATTCTATAATAACTATCAACCCCACAACAATCGTGTATGGATCTGCAAGCATGAGAAAACAATGATCGGGTGCCTGATCCTTATGAATCGTGGCGAAGCAGCGCAGCTTCGTTACTTTATTATTGAGCCCGCTTATCGCGGAATCGGACTTGGAAAAAAGCTGATGGAGCTGTTCATGAAATTCCTCAAAGAATGTAACTACAGATCCTCGTATCTCTTAACCACCGGCGAATTAAAGGCCTCAGCTTATCTCTATAAATCAAGCGGCTTCACGCTGACAGAAGAGAAAGCTTCATTTGATAATTTTGGAAAGGATGTGGTGGAACAACGTTATGATTTAAAGATCAATGATTAAACAAATATTGAAATAGCGGGCATAAAAAAACCGACCCACCCCTGGATCGGTTTCAACCTACCTAAACACCCTAAGCCCTGCTGGCTTATAAGGCAAATAGCTTGTTACAGCTGCAGTTTAGACAGAAGATTACCTCCAGGTCACACAAAATCCTTCACTATTTATTATTTGCATAAAGGGTCTATTTCGCATCCAAATGCACATATTTACCCTATCTTTCGTCGTCATTGTCCTCAACCCTATGAATTCCCACTCTGAAATGTCATTATTTCCATGGCATGTAAAGAAATTTCTAGCTGGCGCTATAGTGCTCCTGACGGCGAGTTCAGCCGGACTCTATGCACAGTCCTCCTACACATTACAAACAGCAGTGATCACTGCCAGAACCAACAGCCCATTATTAAAAGGTGAAGGCTATAATATTAACATTGCTCAAGGCAGTCTTACCACAGCAAAGCTCTTTACAAATCCTGCTATTAATAATCAAACCTTATTATTAGCAAACAGTAAATACTATGCCCCTGGAACAGATGCAGGAAGTGCTACCAATCGCCAGGTGTGGTGGCAGGTGACAAAACCATTTGTTCTTCCATCTCAAAGAAGAAACAGAATTGACATTGCTACGCAAAACGTTTCGCTTTATGAAAAGGGTTATTCCGAAACGCTTAGAAATTTTTCATCCGACGTCGCCAATCAATGGCTCAATGCCTGGGTAATAAAATCGCGTCTCGAACTTTTAGATCAGGCCTTCACCAACATTGATAGCCTTGTAAAGATCAACAGGGCTCGTCTCCGCAATCAGGTGATCACCCAGACCGACCTTATCCGCACTCAGTTATTACAGGATCAGTACACGCTTCAGATCCTGAATGCACAGAAAGAATTCAAGAATGAAATCCAGCGTCTTAAATTCTTAATGGGTGTAAAAGACAGTGTGGACGTCGACGTTGATGCCAACATTGAGACAACCCTCATCACCGGAACAGTCGATACACTGTTGAACCAGGCCATGAGAGAACGCAGTGATGTTCAGCAAGCCATCCTCGCGGCCAACATTGCTGAGACCAATATCAAATATCAGAAGTCGCTGGTCATGCCGCAACCTGAGCTTGGTGTAATCTGGAATCCACAGAACACTGTCCCTTATGTTGGCTTCTTTGGAACGATAAAAGTTCCGCTGTTCGACAGGAACCAGGGTGAGATCCAGAAATCCAAATTCATGCAGCTGCAGGCACAGGAAGGAATTCGCAGTGCACAGCTTCGCCTTAGCACAGAAGTTCAGGCAGCGTATCAGTCGTACCAGATTGAGAAAGAGAATCTCAAAAAATATGAGACCATGATGACACAGTCTGATCAGGTGCTTGATAATGTGCGTTATTCTTATCTGAAGGGAGGAACTACCATCATTGACTTTCTCGACGCTCAAAGAAGCTGGTTTGATACCCGGCAATTATTTCTGAACGCCCGTCTCTCCTACTTCCAGAGTTATATCCAGCTGTTGTACGTAACCGGACTTATTAATCAATTATGATCATGCGCCAGACCGTTCTTCTGATCTTATTCGTATCGGTGTTGCTTTCCTGTAGCAAGGAAAATCATCAGGAACGTCATCTTAACTTTACCAAACCTAAGGTAGTCGACGATGTCATCACTTTTTCAGATGATACCATTGCCTCCTATTTCACCTCGCAAGGAATTACGACCTCTGACCTTCAGACTGATTTTTCAGTTCCGGCGAGAGTTGTTGCTACCGTCATGACATCTTCAGAAAACCCATCGCTTAACCTTATCCTTTTTGACAATCCCGAACTCACTACCGACTACACTCAGCTGTTACAACATCTTGCAAACATAAAGCAGATTGAAGAGGTAATGATCAAGCAACGGTCCATCGAACTGGAGCGTGTCCTGGATCTTCAGAAACATGGTGCCGCTACCGGTCGTGATGTCCTTGAAGCACAAACAGCACTTTCACTCGAGAAGACCAATCTTATCAATGAAAAATCTTCGCTGATTGAAGAAGAATCCATTTTAAAGCTCAGCGGCTTCAGCACCGAAGATCTTCGCAAGGCAAAGCCCAACACCGTTTGGGTAATCTCGGAGATCGCCGACAATCAGATCAGTAAGGTAAAGCCTGGCGAAAGCTGCAAGGTGACATTCTCTTCCTATCCAAATGAAGTATTCAATGGCAAGATCGATGACATCGGCGATGTTGTTGACAACGTTACCCGCATGCTTAAACTTCGCATCGGCATTACCAATCCTGACCGGCGATTGAAAGCAGGAATGTTTGGCAATACTCGTTTCGGATTAAAAGAGGGAAATTTTCTAACGGTTCCATTAGAAGCAATCGTAACGGTTCAGGGAAAGAACTACGTCTTTGTTAAAACTTCATCACGGACATTCGAAAGAAGAAAGGTGACAACAGGTCAGCAGGCTGGACTCCGCATGATCGTATTTGATGGTATCGCTGAGCACGAAGAAGTAGTTGTAAAAGGCACCATGCAATTAAAAGGTCTTGCATTCGGATATTAAACCATAAGCGTATGATACAGGCTCAGATTTTTTTCGACAGAGACAAGTTCAAGGACGACAAGCCCATGACCGATTACATTATGGAGTTCCTGGCAGAGAATGACATCATTGGCGCTACTGCTTTTCGTGGTGAGCTTGGATTTGGCGAGAATCAAAAGATCAATCGCCCTGGAAGACTTTTCTCCTTTGATGAACCTCCAATGGTGGTAACGTTCATCGATGAAGATGACAAAGTCAGGAAAGTGCTTACTGCCTACAGAAAAAAAGTTAAGAGTGGATTTATTGTTCTTACCCACGTAGAGATCTGGAAATAAGATGATACGCGGCCTCCTGATATTTTCCCTTACCAACCGATGGATTGTCATTGCTTTGGCAATCGTCACATCGGGGATTGGATACTGGTGCTTTACACAATTAAAGATTGAAGCCTATCCCGATATCGCAGATACGAATGTAATCGTCATTGCGAAATATAATGGACGGGCCGCCGAGGAAGTAGAGCAACAGGTTACGATCCCTATCGAGCGGGCACTTAATAATGTTCCCAAAGTATTAGACCGAAGAAGCAGAACCATCTTTGGTCTTTCCGTGGTTCAATTAACTTTTGAAGATGGCGTTAATGATTACTTCGCACGTCAGCAGGTAAACGAGCGACTGGCAAGTGCAGAGTTGCCCGATGGGGTAAGTCCGGAGCTCGCACCTCTCACCACTGCTGTGGGTGAAATTCTCCGCTATGTTGTTGAAGCGCCCGCTACATTCAGTCCTACCCAACTTCGTGACTTACAGGATTGGGTCATCCGACCATTTCTTCTTCAGGTTCCAGGCATTGCTGATATCACGACGTTCGGTGGTCCGTTAAAACAATTTCAGATCCTCATCTCTCCTGAAAAATTAAGGAGATACAATCTTACTGTCAATGATGTCATTTCCTCTGTTGAGAAAAACAATCTGAACACTGGTGGCAATGTAATGGAGCGCGGCGGCCAGGGATTTGCAGTCCGTGGACTTGGTGCATTAAAATCTATTCAGGACATTGAAACCATCGCACTTAGTTCCTATAACGGAGTTCCTGTCTTCATCCGTGACGTAGCATCGATTGAAATCGCTCCACCGCCGCCATCCGGAATTCTTGGATATACCTTCAAGAGCGAACAGATCGAAAGCAATAGCGGAACGGAAGGAATCATTCTTCTAAGAAGAGGAGAAAATCCGAGCGAGGTTCTTAAAAAAGTAAAAGAACAGATCGCCGCCCTTGAACGTGATGAATTACCGGAAGGTGTAAAGATCAGAACGCTTTATGATCGGAGTTTTTTGATCAATCACTCTCTGGAGACGGTGGGTAAGACCCTTTTCGAAGGAGTGTCGATCGTTGTGATCATCCTTATCTTCTTTTTAGGAAGTGTGCGCTCTGCGTTGGTGGTTGCGCTGACAATACCTTTTGCTTTGCTCTTTGCTTTTATTCTTATGCGCCTTACGGGAATTCCCGCAAACTTACTTTCATTAGGTGCAATTGACTTTGGAATTATTGTGGATGGTGCCTGCATCATGGCAGAGCACCTGATACGAAAGTACAGAAGTGCTACTCCCGGTGATAAAGAGCAGGGTATTCTTAAGATCACATTGCTGTCAGCTCAGGAAGTAGGCCGCGAAATATTCTTCTCTGTAACCATCATCATTCTTGCTTACATGCCAATCCTGTTGATGACACGTGTGGAAGGAAAGCTCTTCTCCCCGATGGCATTGACACTTGCATTTGCCGTGATCGGATCCATGATCTGTGCACTCACGCTCATACCAGTACTTATCTCGTTTGCTTATAAAAAAGGATTGGAGAATCTCGACAAGCCCATTCCACAGCATAAGAATCCAGTCCTGGATTTTCTGGAAAAGAAATACAAGAACACCATTGTAAAGATACTGGAGGTTCCAAAGATGATCACCATCGTGGGCTTTTCCATCGTCTTTGGATTGATTGCAACAGGCACCAGCCTTGGAACAGAATTCCTTCCTGAACTTGACGAAGGATCTATCTTCCTTCGATGCTTCCTGCCGGCAGGCGTCAGCATACAGGAGAATGCAAAGATCGCTCCCGGCATTCGCAAGATCATCGCCAGGTATCCACCGATTGATTACGTCATTACCCAAACGGGACGTAATGATGACGGTACGGATCCGTTTCCAACCAACCGTACAGAAATACTCGTTGGGTTACGGGATTATAATCTGTGGAATGACACCATTCAGAAGAAGGAACTTGTATCACGCATTCAGAATGATTTGCAAGAGCAATTTCCGGGAGCATTCTTTTCAACAGGTCAGCCGATCATAGATCAGGTGATGGAGATCGTAACGGGAAGTGCCGCCGATCTTGCCATTTCTGTTATTGGTGATGACCTTGAATTGATGCGAAGTAAAGCTGATACGATCTCAAGCATTGTTCAGGGAATGCAAGGAGCCGTTGCCGTAAACATTGAACAAGAGGGAAGACAAGCTCAGCTGGCGATCACTATCAACCGTGAAAATGCAGCACGTTATGGCATCAGTGTAAATGACATTCAGGCGTTGGTTGAATCCGCGATTGGCGGCAAAACGATCTCTGTTTTATATGACGGCGCAAAGCGATATGATATTGTTGTTCGCTACCTCGCGGAAAGCAGAAATACCATTGAGTCAATTAAAAATCTCCAGGTTCCTTCCGCCCAGGGAGCCCTCATTCCGATGAGCCTGTTGGCAAGTGTAGAATTCTCTGAAGGTCAAACCAACATCTATCGTCTCAACGGCAAGCGGATGGCTACTGTCCGCACCAATATCCGGGGACGTGATCAGGGAGGGTTTGTCACAGAGGTTGGTAAAAAGATTAGCGAGACACTTACTATTCCTAAGGGTTACAGCGTTGTATATGGCGGGCAGTATGAAAACCTCGAGCGCGCAGGAAAACAACTTTCTATAACGATACCTCTTACGATCATCATGGTATTCATTTTGCTTTTTTCATTGTTTAAGAACTTCCGGCATACGTTTGTTGCAATGTCCTGCATATTGTTTGCGCTGGGCGGCGGTATTGCAGCATTGCTGGTCCGCGGTTATCATTTTAATGTATCAGCAGGTGTTGGCTTTGTATCGATCTTTGGAATTTCCGTTATGGCGGGAGTGCTTCTCGTTTCTGCCATCAAGAGAATGGAAGAAGCTGAAGGCACGGATCTTAAGCAAATGGTTGCTCTTGCCTCTTCTGAACAGCTTCGGGCTATTGTTTCGATTCTGATCGTTGCGATTGTTGGTTTAATCCCTGCGGCAATTTCATCGGGTATCGGATCTGATGTTCAGCGACCATTGGCAACGGTGATCATCGGCGGACTCACCAGTACGCTGGCGTTTGCACCGGTATTACTTCCTCCGCTTTATTACCTGATGGAAAAATCAAATAGAAAAAAGAACCCTGAGTATCACCATTAAGAATCTATGGAATCACCTATTACAGTTATCATTGCTGACGATCATAAAATCATTCGTGTTGGCCTTAGCGGAATTCTGGAGCGCGAGGCAGACATCAAAGTAATCGGTGAGGCTGAAAGTGCTGAAGAGGTATTGAACATTCTCGTTACCACTCCTGCTGAAGTTATCCTGATGGACATTGACCTGGGAGAAACCGACGGCATCACCGTAACACGCAAGATCAAAGAACTTTATCCTATGATCCATGTGCTGGGACTTACCATGCATGAAGAACCGGATTATATCATCAAAATGCTGGAAGCAGGTGCCAGCGGATATCTCTTAAAGAATGCAGGCCGTGAAGAGCTATTGACGGCGATCCACACAGTAGCAAAAGGGGACAGCTATTTCAGTCAGAAAGTTTCTTCCACATTGCTTCAGGCAATCACACAACAAAAGGGTGCCGCAGGACAAAAGAAGCCAATCGGTCCAACGCCACTCTCCGATCGTGAGATTGAAGTGCTGAGACTCATCGCCCAGGAGTTCTCCAATGGTGAGATTGCTGAAAAGCTTTTCATCAGCATACGCACCGTAGACACCCACCGTCGAAATCTTCTTGAGAAGCTGCAGGTAAAGAACACTGTGGGATTGGTTAAATACGCCATTGAAAAAGGCATTATTTAACTAATACAGCAGGTAATAGGCAATTCTCGCAGGTACCTGAGACAATCACTGATTTTCACAAAATAGGTTTTTCCCTCTCGGTTGAGCGGAGTCCTCAGATCTACTTTTGACCTGTCGACCTAAAACCCTTTTGCCATGTCAATCACAATTATTTCCACTACCAGCGACGAAGAATTGGTTAATGCAATCCGTCAGGATGACCGCAAAGCTCTTGGTGAGTTGTATAATCGTTACTACAAAAAAGTATTCAACAAGTGCTTTTCATTTACCAAAAAACAGGAAGAAGCTTTTGACCTTGCTCAGGAAGCATTGATGAAAGCTTTCGACAACATTCACTCTTTCAAAGGTGAATCATCTTTCTCAACATGGCTTTACACGATCACACACCGTCATTGTCTTGCGGCTCTTAAAAAGAATGGCCGGTTCCAGTTCCACAGACTTGAAGATAATTTTATAGGTGATGAAGACAGCACTGACGCTTCACCGGTTTCAGAAGAGACAAGCGAAAGAGCCGAACAGGAGTTGATCATGTATTCACTCATCAAGGCATTACCAGAGAAAGAAAGAAATCTTTTGAATTTAAAATACCTTGAAGGAGAGTCTATTGAAAACCTCCAGTCTCAAATGAATCTTTCTGCCAGCGCAGTGAAAATGAGATTGAAGAGGACACGGGAAAAGCTCAATTCGTTATACGCACTTGCCCTCACCTACGGCCTCGAGCAGGTATTGGAACAAATCGAATTATTTACAGCATAATAACGTGACCTTGATTTAAAATGCCACTCAAAAGCTGGAATGGTTTTCAAGAAGACACTGCTTTATCCTTTCAATATCAATACTCCTTACTTCGAAGGATATGCCTGGGCCATGGAGCTTGCGCTTCGCATGAAAGCCAGGCTTCAGTTGTTTACTACTACAGAAGTTGCTCCCGGCATCACCACCACACCTGATTCTATATATCACTCTCTTCTTGAAGCACAGGGATACTTTCTTGAACATTATCAACACTCAGGAATAAAATCAAATGTTGCTGCACTTGAACCCAACATCGTAAAAGGAAATCTGAAAGATGAACTGATCTCGCATCTCAGGAAGAAATCTGTAGACATCGTTATCATTGATCCTTTCTTTCTTTCAACTCATTTCAGAGAAATCACAGAGATTGAAAAACAATCCAAAGGGCTCATCATTCTGCCGGAGCACAAAGAACCTTCCTCTGAAAAATCGCACCCGCCGGGAACCGATCATTTCTATGATGTGCTACGCCGGGCCGAACTTTACAAGTTGCCCGAAAACTTCTTTAACACCCTCGGGAATGACCTTTCGGTATTTAATTACCTCCGAAGGTTCTTTCAGAAAAAGTGATTCCACCAGACTCCTATGCCGGGATTTTACCTTACGTATGTAAAAGGGTAACTTTCGACTATCAACCTTGGGTTTGTGATGTTTACAGGTAGGTTTCTTATCATTTGCTGTCTCGGATTATGCTCTTTCTCCGCCTGGTCGCAAGCCGATCCTAAAGCGGATACAAAAATTGATGAACCCATTATTCCTGTTGAGCACAAAAAACAAAAACGCCTTGTTCTGTTTCCTGTACTGGTGAAGTCACCGGAATATTCCTGGGGCGCAGGCATCGCCGGTACTTACTTCTTTAATCTTTGGAACGACTCCACCACCCGCACATCGAACATCAAAAACGTTTCCTTTTATACATTACGCCGTCAGCTTATCATTGCCAGCGACGGCACGATCTATTCACCCAACGAAAAATACATCCTCCACTTTATAGCATCATTCAGTCATTTTCCAGACAGGTTCTGGGGACTAGGAAATGAAACACCGCTGGAGAATCAGGAGAACTACAGCATCAGTCAGTTCGATCTCTATCCGCAAATCCTTAGAAAAGTCTTTTCGGATTTTTACCTGGGCGTGAGTTATGAATTTCAGAACGTCTATGATTTTGAATACAATGCCGACGGCACGAGTCTTTTCGATCTGGAGAATATAACAGGAAGAAAGGGTGGTAAAATTTCCGGTGCCGGAATACTGGTTACGTGGGACAGTCGCGACAATGCATTCAGTCCTTCAAAAGGATTCTATGCCCAGTATTATCTGGGAGATTATAATGAAAAGATCGGAAGTGATTTTAATTTTACCATTCACAACCTTGACATGCGGACGTACTTTGGATTCAAAAAGGATCGTGTGCTGGCTTTTCAATTAAATATTATCTCTACCATTGGAAATACTCCTATCCGTGATCTCGCCAGCATGGGCTCAAGTTCATACATGAGAGGATATTATGAAGGACGATTTACGGATCGCAGTATGGTTGCCTTTCAGGCGGAATACAGAGTTCCTGTCAAAGGGCGTTGGGGATTTACAACTTTCGCAGGCGTGGGTCGTGTTGGCAGCTCATTGACAGATGCATTACGAATTGAAAATGTAAAGCCATCCTTTGGCATCGGATTGAGATATGCTTTGCGTCCTAAGGAAAAACTAAACCTGCGTGTGGATGCAGGGTTTGGTCAACAGTCTCAGGGAACCTATATTAACATCGGCGAATCCTTCTAGATATTGTGAAAGCTATTGGCGTAAGATCCCTGCTTATTCTTTCCATCATTCTTACAATGGTGAGTGCCTTCATTACCTATCTGAATGTGCAGCAAAAAAAGGAAGCCATTGCCCTGGTGATCCACAACTATAAGGTAATCCAGGCCTCCACACGTTTACTTTCCCTTTTGAAAGACGTTGAAATTGGTCACCGTGGATATCTGATCACGGCCGATAAATCTTTTCTTCAACCTTATGAAGAAGCATTGCTTGATATCCATTATGACATGGATACCCTAACCCTCCTGGTAAAGAACAATCAGCGACAGCTTGAGATCCTGCAAAAAAGACTCATCCCATTAGTGGATGAGAAAATGGCAGATCTTGAAGAGAGCCTTATCATCTTAAAGACATACGGACAGGACAGCGCTTCTCATTTTAATGGAATGAAGATCGCCAAAGCAAAAATGGACAGCATTCATTTCTGGACCACCAACTTCATTCAGCACGAACAGGAACTTCTGAAAGAACGAAGCGAAGCATTGGAGAGTCAGTATTTTCTGAATGATGTCATACGGTTTTCAAGCTTCACATTGATTGGCATCATCTCCTTTGCGGCTCTGATCACCATTGCCAACAAAGAGAATGACAATAAACGTTTGCTGGTGGAACTACAGCAGTTCAATCAGCAATTGGAATTCAAAGTCAAGGATCGCACACGACGATTGGAAGAGGCTAATAAGGATCTTCTCAGATTAAACGATGAAAAGAATCATTTCCTTGGCATCACAACGCATGATCTCAAGGCGCCGCTCGCCGGAATTTCCGGACTTCTTGAATTGATGAAGCTGGAAAAGACATCTTTATCCGGAAAACATCTCGAATACATTCAGCTGATGGAGGCAACCTGCCAGGATATGTTGCGACTGATCTCCGATCTTCTTGACCTGAGCCGCATTGAACATGGAACGACAACGGTTATTATTCAGGAGGTGCCGGTCAGTAAAATCATCGGGCAGCTTGAAGATCATTTCCGCTCCTGGGCCTCAAGAAAAAATATCCATCTGACGTTCGTCAATAAAGTAGCAAAAGACATCATCATCACGGATCATGACATTGCTGTCAGAATTCTGGATAATCTTATCTCCAACGCAATCAAGTTTTCACCGAAAGGAAAGGAAGTGCTGGTTTCGTTGATGGATGAAGATGCCAGACTGCGAATCGACATCAGCGATCAGGGTCCCGGCATCAGGTTGGAAGACAGGGATAAATTGTTCCAGAAGTTTCAAAAGCTCAGCGCACGACCCACCGACGGTGAAAGCTCTTCTGGCCTTGGCTTATCCATTGTAAAAGACCTGGTAGACTTTCTCAAGGGCTCTATTGAGGTAAAGAGTGAAATGGGGAAAGGCACTACTTTCATCATCCGGCTGCCGAATAGTCTCTGAAATCTTCCTTTTGATCTACTAAAGGCTGAGGTGCCGCATCTTATCGGCACGTTACAGTGACTATTTCCGTTATGTAATCTCTAAACATAAAGGAGAAAGCATATGAAAACCGCACTGTGTACAACGATTTTGAGCATCCTCATAACATTCTCAGTAAACGCGCAACTCTTCAATTCTTCTCATGTTCCCGAAGAAGCAAGAGTAAATTTTAACCTTCAGTATCCTAAAGCAAAGCAAACAAACTGGACTAAAGACACGGATGGATATCAGGTGAGGTTTCGTTCAGGAAGACATTACATTGTAGCAGTTTATGATCTTCAGGGAAGGTCCGTCGCTGAGATCCTCAAGATCAGCAAAGACATGCTTCCAACACTTGCGAGAAAGCAACTAAGAGAGAACTATGCATCGTATGCGATTGAAGATGCCGTAAAAATAAAGTCGGTCGACGGAAGAATAGTCTATGGCACACACATCGGCACGGCTGAAGAGTCGCTTGAGCTGGTCTTCAATGATAGTGGATACATGATCTCCATTACCTCTGACGAGATCAGCACGGATTAGAATTCTCCACCGGTAATAACTCATTTTTTAGTCATTTTATAGTCTTTCTGACTCTGAGTTGCTCACTTACGGTATGAGCTCGTACCCTCTGCAGGGTATGAGAATTATACAATTTCAAGGGTATGTTCTGCCTTTGGAGAGGCGGGTACATTTGATCATCATCAAACACCCTTACTCCCATGAAGAAATTTGTTTTAATTCTGCTTTGTGCCATAAGCTCCTGGCAGTTGCAAGCACAGAATGACGAGTTGATCACAGCAAGTCTCAAAGGAGATTTCGCTAAAGTAAAATCACTTGTAGAAAGTGGAGCCAACGTAAAGTATGTTGATCCCAATGGCAATACTCCGCTGGGAGTTGCCTACTTCTCACCCGAGATCGCCGAGTATCTTCTTTCCAAGGGAGCAGATCCCAATGGAGGCAGTGCTCCTGTGCTGGTGAGTGCATCACGCTATTATTCAGTTGATGTTATGAAGATGGCACTGAAAGCCGGTGCTGATCCCAACAAACCATTAGTGGTTAAAGTAGATGCCTCCGCTGCCATCCGGAAATTACTGGAAGATGAAAAGGCAAAAGGAAAGAAAGCGAACAAAGGAATGGTGAAAGCCTATGAAGACATGATCGCTAAAATGCCTGCAGGAAATACTACCAGCTATTCTGCATTGCAATGGGCGGTAGGCAACACCAATTGCCGTGAATGTATTGAGCTGCTGCTGAATGCAGGAGCAAAGACAGATTTCAAAAACAATCTTACCGGCGGAAACATCGTTCACGAACTGGAGTCAACGTGGATCCCGAACTCACAACGTGCTGCTAACATCCAAACCAACATTCCTTACTTCGAGAAAGCAGGCATGGGAATTCCTGACTGGTATAAAAATCTGGATGTTTCCAAATACGGAGACATGGATGATATCCTCACGCTCCTCATAAATAAAGGTGCAGACATCGAGTTCGTAGACAACAATGGAAGAACACCACTAAAAGATGCCATACTACAGCCAACTCCTAAGGAAGACGTGGTGATGGCGCTCGTCAATCATGGAGCCAATGTAAAGAAGCTTGGAATGACACTGGAAGACACTGAGTTCACCAAGGAAACTTCTACCGTTGATAAAGTAAAGACACGCTATGACTTTCCAAGAGAAGGCAGAAACTCGGGCGGTGGCGGTTACAGTGCCAATATGGATCTGCTGAAGACCAAACCAAAAAGAGTGGCACTCATCAGCTACTATCTGTATGATCCAGGAAAAGGCAAGACCAAAACTTCTTCTACCTCCACCATGACCACCACCAGCGTTTCTGTCTGGAGAACACCCAATGAGATCGGTCAGGCACAGGTGAACGGTTTCTATAGCAAAAGCATTGATGCATTGAAGGGAACCTTTAAAGAAAATGGAATTGACCTTCTGACTCCGGATGAATTCCTGGACACAGATGAGAAAGCTGAGTTCTATTATGGCTTTGATCAGGAGAGCGCTAAAAAGGAGAAGACATCCATCAAGCGTGGTGCTGTAGGCGGAATCTTCCAGGTGGCTGTTGCGGATGCTTCAACGCTAAAGGTTTCTCCCAGCGGAAAAGGTTATCGCTCATTCTTTATTGCGAATGAAGGTGAAGATGAATCGATGCTTGCCAACTTCCAGGGCGGTGTATTCAGTGCCAACAGAAAAATGTCTTCAAGCCTGGGCTATGATCTTGCAAAAGGTCTGGGTGTAGATGCGGTTATCGTTGTGTATGTATGCACACGAAAGATCAAGATCGACAAGGAAGACTATGGAGTCAATTCCGTTGTAACGATGATGCTGGGACCTAATCCAGGCAAGTCGGAAGAAACAGATGCTGAAGCCAAAAACCTTGGACAGTTCTATTGCGGAACAAGAACCTACTATGGCACACCTGTTCTTTTCAAAGAATCAAAAGGTGTCTTTGGGCAATATGATGGAATGGCCAATGTCATGAAGTCGCATGTTGAGAAGATGTGCCGGTATGTGAATGGAAAAGAGAAGGATACAGAATAACTGAACGTCATTACCCCTAACCCCCGGTCCAATGGTAACGTTACCATTGGACTTTTTTATTGAGGTGTGGCCTGCCTATATTTCGATGACTTTAATTGTCGTTCGCATATAAATGAAAATAGGGCTCCTCTCTGATACTCACTCCTACCTCGACCCCAAAGTCTTTGAGTATTTTAAAGAGTGTGATGAGATCTGGCATGCGGGGGATATCGGTGATCCTGCTGTGATTGATGCACTGGAGAACTTTAAGCCAGTCCGGGCTGTCTATGGTAACATTGATGACAAAAATCTGCAGATCCGTTTTCCGGAAGATCTTTGGTTCGAGTGTGAAGGCACGAAGATCTGGATGACTCACATTGGTGGAGCTCCGCCTAACTACAATCCACGTGTAAAGAAGATTCTTAAAGAAAAGACACCGGATATTTTCATTTGCGGGCATTCACACATTCTGCGTGTTAAGAAAGATGATCGTTATAATATGTTGTATATCAATCCGGGTGCGGCAGGCAATCATGGGTTTCACAGGATGAAGACGTTGATCAGGATGGAGATTACGACTGGTAAGGTTTCGAGGATGGAAGTGATTGAGCTTGGGCTGCGCGGGCAAGGTTGAAAGAGAATAAATATAGTGTGGTTGGTGACAACACCAACTTAAGACAGAATTAATTCGAACCCATTAAAATGGTTGAGGTGAGATATCCGACACTTTGTCTCAGGTCGGTGTTGTCACCGACCTTACTATTAACTTCAGCTGATCATGGTTTCGTTTATATGGTGACAACACCAACCTAAGGCAATACTAAAACCGTGGGCTGTAGTCTCATAAAAAAAATAATTCAATCCGGAACATTCAGCACAGGTTGAGCGTATCTTTTGTTGTCATTCTGTATATGCTTTGATCTTATACGCCGGAGCCTGGAGTGGTTATTCTGCGGTTGGCCAGAAGCGCTAATTCAGGCCTATAAGCGGCAAAATGACCCTCGACTCTAGGTTTTACCTAGGTTCGAGCTAGGTTCTACCTAGGTTCAAGCTAGGTTCTACCTAGGTTCTGCCTAGGTTCTGCCTAGGTTCAAGCTAGGTTCTGCCTAGGTTCAGGCTAGGTTCTCACTACCCATTTCTTAGGCTAATACCGGTTTAGTATCGGATGATGTCCCAATGAGTGTCTTATTCTGGCCTATTTGTGTGTTCAATGGGTATCCGCTTTGGTTCGGAAAGGGATTAAAGGATCACAGTATAAAACCAAGGTTATGGTAATCCTTTATTTTTTTATCATCAAGATGGTTGGTGAAAACATCAACCAAAGACAAGAACCAATATTGTTGCGTACCTACGGCACGCTGGCCCAACAAAATCATACGATTTCTACAAAGATTTGGTCCCGCTGGGACCAGTACCTACCAACATGTTGTACCGTTATTAATAATTGTCCTGCAGCAATGACCTTTGACATCAATCATTGCAGTTAGTTAAGCCCCAGAGGGGCCCAAATCTTTGTAGTCAACATAACCGGAATTTGCACCGGCGTGCCGTAGGTACGCAACATTCTTTACAAAGAATTTCTTGTCACCGACCGTGCTATTATGGTAGCACTGTATTTCTTTCTCTTCCATAGTTGGTGAAAACACCAACCAAAGACAATCAATGTGCGGATGAAAATTATCAACCATAATCTCGCCCCTTCAGGGCTTAACCTTATCTCCGCATATTATACGGCACGCTTCGCATGCCGCTAATAAATCTCGGCCCTTCAGGTCTACAAATACACAATGCAGTTAGAGATTAGATCATCGCCTTAGTGCTATATGGTGATCCTATTTCTTTATCGTTTAGGTTGGTGAACACATCTAAGACAAGATGGTTGGTGAAAACACCAACCAAAGACAAGACACCTATTCATCCCTCAACACCGTCACAGGATTGGTCAACGCCGCCTTCACCGAATGATAGCTCGTAATCACAATCGCCACCATCAGCGTTCCCACTCCCGTCCAGGCAAAGATCCACAGCGAGATCGGAACCCGGTATGCAAAATCCTGCAACCACTGCGTCATCATCCAATATGATAGAGGCGCGCCAATGATAAATGCTATTACGATCAGATGCGTGTATCCGCGTGAGATCAATGTCAATATGTTCCACACCGATGCTCCCGAAACTTTTCTGATACCGATCTCCTTCGTCTTCTGCTCCAGCGTATAGATGATCATGCCCAGCAATCCCAGCGCTGCAATCAATATCGCCAGCGTCGCCATCACCGTTAATGTCTTCGCAAATTGCTGTTGTGTTCTGAATGAATCCGCGAACTTCTGATCAATGAATGAATACTGGAATGGCAATCCATTCGCATGGGTCTTCCAGAGTTTCTCTGCCGCTGCCATCGTACTCTCCCACTCCTCTGCACTTTGCGCTCCGATGCGGAGTGTTACATACTTTGTATTACCCGCACCGAGCACCGGACTCTTTATATGAAAGATCGCCATCGGTTCTATCGGGCTCTCCAGCGACCAGTAGTGAAAGTCTTCCACCACTCCCGCGATCTCATACACATCATTCTCACCCGGCTTGGTAATTCTCTTTCCGATAACGGATTCATCCACATTCCATCCGATCTCTCTCACCGCAGTTTCATTCAGGATCAATCTCTTCACATCTCCCGGAATGTCTGCCTGAAAGTTGCGGCCCACTTTCATCTTTATACCCAGCGTTGGAATATAGTTCTCGTCGCCGGTGGTGAAGTTCAAGGGAAGAGTCTTCTGATTGGTCCCTTCTGCTGTAAAGCTGTCACCACCAAAGATCGTTGGCGGCACCGACGTGCACCAGGAACTGCTGACAACACCGGGGATATTGAGAGCCGCTTTCGCAAAGGCTTCACCATCGCCGACATTCTCAACATGCTCGATCACCATCAGATTCTCCTTGTTGAAACCAAGATCTGTTTCAGAAACAAACTTCAGCTGCTGGAATACCACCGACGTACATAATATCAATACAATTGAAACGCTGAACTGAAAGATCACCAGTCCGTTGCGGAATGCTTTACCACCACCGGTCTTCATCTTTCCTTTCATTGCTTCCACAGGATTGAAAGCGCTGAGGAATATCGCCGGGTAACTTCCCGAGATCAGCGCCATGAAGAGAATCAAAGAGATCAGTGCGATCATCAATACAGGATCGCTGAACAGATTCATCTGCAGGGATTTTCCCACGATGGCATTGAAGCCAGGAAGCAGCAGCTGCGCAATGCCCAGTGAAATAAATAATGCGATCCCACAGAATATCAACGCTTCCAGGAGATAGTTGAAGCTCAGCTGTGCACGACCGAGTCCCATGATCTTGCGGATGCTTGCCTCTTTGATTCGTCTCGTAAACTGTGCCGTAGACAAATTCATAAAGTTGACGCACGACAACAATACAATGAATGCTACCGCTCCCATCAGAGAGTACAGTATTTTGATGTTGCCTGAATCATTCAATCTATTGTAAACAATTTCTTCCGGAAGGTGAATGCTGGTCATGGGTTGCAGGAACAGCTCCCATTTCTTTCCCGACTTCACATACTCGTCGTACGACATATTCATAGCAGCACGAATGGACGTCTCGGCATGCTTGCGCGGAATGAGGGCAAGCTTTGCTTTGGTGTTTTCGATGTTGGTTCCGGGAGCAACTTTAATATACGTTTCAAGCTGCGTCCATATCCAGCTCCAGTGACGTTTCTCGAGACCGAAACCTTCCATGGACAAAAGAATATCAAATTCGATGTAAGAATTTTCGGGAGTATCTTTTACGACACCGGTGACTTCGTAGGTCTTCTGGTTGTCGGCTTTACCGAGACGCACCAGCTTGCCGATGGGGTTCTCATCATTGAAATATTTTTTAGCAGTAGACTCCGTCATCACGAGCGTGTTGGTCTGACGTAATGCTGAGTTGGCATCCCCTTGTATCAAAGGGAAGCTGAACATCTTGAAGAAGTTGGTATCGGCGGCAAGAACTCTTTCTTCCTCGAATGCTATCACCTCATTGGCAGCGTCGGTATAGGATACAACAAAGTTGCCGGGAGTGTGAATGCTGGTGAGCAGTTCCATTTCGGGAAGTTCTTCTTTGAGCGCCATGGCGACGCCGGGACCGGTGGAAGAGAACTGATGATTATCACCATCGCCCCAGATGAACGTCTGGTTGACGCGATAGATACGATCGACATCTTTATGAAACCCGTCGTATGAAAATTCATGACGGATGTATAGATAGATCAGCATAGTGCTGGCGATGCTGACGGTGAGTCCCAGGAGGTTGATGAAAGAGAAGAGACGTTGTCGTTCGAGGTTGCGGATGAAGAGGACGAGGTAGTTCTTGATCATGGGGGACGGGTTTTGGAGGGGAGGTTTGCAAAGTGCGTACCAGTAGAGAAAGGGAGAATTGGGGGTGGAAAGGGAGGTTTTGGAGGGGGTGGATGTTCGGAAGTGAGGTGGGGTGTGCGGAGGCGACCATGTAGCCATGTAACACTAAGGCTACATGGTGATACACCAATGCAGACCAAAATGCAGGAACACGGATTATTTGGATAGCCCACGGTTTTAACTGTGGGTTATAAATTGATGTCAACGCACGCAACCATTTCAATGGTTTCATTGTACAAATTATAAACCATTAAAATGGTTGAGGTGAAATATCCAATCGCCATTGTCCACGGTTAAAACCGTGGGCTTGCACCCATCAGCGTAGCTGATAATCCGTGTTAATCTGCATTCCTTTCTCAAGCAAGAGTGCATTATTACTTATCCGTGAATCCGTGTTCCTTTTTTCTCTCTTCCGATTTTCCAATTGGCTTTAAATCGTCCATTATTTTCCTCCCTTTTTTCCCCACCTCCTTCCTCTCCCCCATCCTCTCCTCTCCCAGCGCCGGGGGCACGGTTTTGTTGCCCGTTTTTTCATGGAATTAATATTTCAACCAAAAACCAATAGTTATGAAAAACGAAAATAGCAGCAGCTCCAAAGCGGTCAGTGCGATTCCAAAAGGATTTCATACCGTTACCCCATTTCTCGTGATCAACGATGCACCCAAGGTGATTGAATTTATAAAGAAGGCATTTGATGGTACGGAAGATTTCAAGCTGATGACGGACGACAACCAGGTCATGCATTGCTCGATGCGCATTGGTGATTCCAACATCATGATCGCCGATGCGATGGACTCAATGCCGGAACAACGGGCGATGCTCTTCTTATATGTTGATGATGTTGATAGAGTGTACAAGAAAGCCATTGCCGCGAAGGGTGAATCCGTGCGCGACGTCCGCAACGAATTCTATGGCGACCGTGCCGGAGCAGTGAAAGATCCGAGCGGTCTCACGTGGTGGATAGCGACTCACGTTGAAGATGTGAGCGATGAAGAACTAAGGAAGAGAAGTAAAGAAGCCGAGGACCAGATGAAGAAGGCTGAGCCGATGGAGCATTAGTATAAATTAGAATTATGCAAGAGTGACGTAAGACAACTTATAAAATAGAACCGCAAGGACACGAGGTGGACTTTGCGGTTTTTGTTTAGGTTAATGTTGGAATATTAGATCACTTATGAACATAAATGAACGTTGCTCTGAGGGTCAAGAGGTTACAAAGGTTCGTTGTAACGTGGGTAATACAAGTATAGAGATTTTTTGTATAAACAAATAAAAGGCGCTTTCGAAATTATCACGGTAAAAGTGAACTAACAACGAAATACAGATCACTAACTACTTATTTCCAAAAGTATTTAAGGCTGTACAATAATGTTCAGATAGCTTCATCAATCCATTCTAAATAGACGAACAACGCCATACTTCAAATGTTTAAATAATGTTGGTGTCAGTTAAAAAAAATGAGAGACCTTCTGAATTGCCCCATTCACACCAAACTTTTTTCTTTAAGAATTGCAACGTACTGAGGTTGTGATAGGGTACATTTCGCGAATGCAACAAATTCCTTTTTATTAAGATTTATTTGCCGTGACATTTCACGGATCAAATAATCATTTATCTCTTGGTTGTTATGACTAAACTTAGTACGGCACCGCGTAAGTTTTCCATCGTGCCAAAACTCAATCCACTTATGATCTTTACTCTTATTAGGCGCTTCCTTAAATCCTTTGCCGCAGAGATTTTTGAGTGTTTCTTTACCATCAAGAGGAGACATACAGGATTGTTAAATTACAATTAGCTTAAGTGCCTTTTTTATTTCTATCACATCTGCACTCAGTTTGCTGTCAGGCAAGTTTATATACCGGCTATAGATATGATCAAACTCTTCCGAAAATTTGAATCTTGCTTCATCCACATTTTTACCAAAGGCGTAAATCCCAAATTGCTTGTTTTCCAGAGAATATAATCCCTCCTCATGAATCAATTCACAGTAGAGTGGATACTTAAATTTATATTTTCTGCTTTCAAAGGAAATAGTCGTGAACGAGTATACCGGATTGGTAATCTCTTCAAACAATTCTAAAACTTTGGGGGTAGCTCTTCCCCCCTTAATCTCTACCATTGCCAATGAAGTCCTTATTTCCTGCTTAATTTCAGCAGACGAAACTGGATCAGGAATTAAAATTGCGTAATTAATTCCCTCTGGCTTTGAAATTTTATGATCAATTTTTTTAAAGCTTGATCCTAATTTGACGTTAGCCTTGTCGTTGTTAGCGATACCTTCAACGATTGGCTTAAATATTCTTTGACGCTGAATTGGATCAAATCTCTTTGACATTGATGTCAGAAATTGTCTATCATTAAAGTCAGTAGACACAATGGCCTTGTAATCATCGAATGCTTCTAACTTCCAGGATTTTAGATCTTTAATTTGAGGGATGGAATTGTACTGTGTGACAATGTTAGGACTGATTGCCATCCCACAGCTCTCAAACTTTAAATCAACAATCAGCAAAGCATTGTCTTCAAGGAGACTCGACTTAATGGTTTTTAACTTCGCCTTATCGTTTTGCCTATTGATTTTATCATACTCAATATCAATAAAGGCGTTGTAAGACTCATTGAAAGATTTTAAAACCCTTATTAAATCTTGGGCATCCACAGCACCGCCAAACTTTACTTTTGACGTTAGCTTGAAATAAATAGCAGTTTCTCTAAGCGGTTGAAGGAATTCTTCCATGGAGTAGCATAAAAATAGTCAAATATTACACATTCCGGTACCACGGTTGACGGGCAGTGGGAAGTCACAAATGGACAAATTAACAGATACGGTTACTCGCTACAGCGTTAAAAAACTCACTGGAAATTCGACACAACACCGTGTACAATTCTGATCTACTCTTTCTATTAAATTCTAAAGGACATAAATAATACTTTGAGCAAACTTTGCCCAAGGCTCGACATCTAATTTAGTTCTTTGAGTTGGATAGGGAACTCGATATTGACGTTCTCCCAATACATTCCAAATCATTGTTAAATCATGGGCTTTCAAGTAACGATCTAGTAAATCTTTTCTTATAAAATGCACTTTCTCATTATTTATGTAGGTTTCTTCACCCGAGAATTGAAAAATAGAGGCCACTTTTTTCGAAGGTCTTTCCAAAAGATTCGCACTTTGTGGCTGATTAATCAAATCCAATTCTTCGGAAATTTCTTTAGCAATTGCCATGGAATCATTTATGTGAACCTGGGGAGAAAATATTTCTAGGTTAATTTCTTCCTTAATATCCCTTTCCAAAACCTCCGGAATTTTCCGCTGTGTTAAGCCAGCCTTTTGCATTTCAAATTTTACAGGGTCTACATCATTTTTTCCTGAAGTAAAAAATATGTAACCACTCTCGTGCAAGATCACCGAGTTACTATACTTTTCCTTTATCATCTTCCAAAATTTTGATTCAGAGTATGTGGACAATTTAACCTCGGCACGAAATAGTTTACTGACCATTTGCGTCACATTTCCTTTATAGGTTCTCAATTCAATGGGGTGCGCTTCAAAATTATTTGATTCAAAAATTGGAGATCTAGGGACTTCCCCATGGAATACTGTTCTGTTTGTTGGCGTTATATCAGTAATGAATTTAATGGAATTAAGGTGGCTCTTTACAAAAGGAAGGTCTTTATTATGAATGAAAAACGTCTGCACGTGAGTGTAAATTTCTTTGTTGCTAGGTTTGTCATACTGGTCATGGCTCCCATAAATTAAAATCCAAGGTCCCTGATTTCCTTTCAAGCTCTCCACTTTAAAAAATTTTTGGATTCCTGGTAATGCGTGATGACCTAACCAAGTTTTCATATCCAGTGACTTATCTTCCAGAAAATCATCCGTTATTATCGGAATATCTGGTTTAAAATCTGGATAAGTAGGATCTATTCGAGATTCATACCGAAGCTCACTCAAAGTCTTTGGACTAAGAAAAAAACCTCGCAACTCATAAAACGCAATAAGAGTATATTTCTCTCCATATTTCAGCACAGATTTACTTGAGTTGTTACTATATCCACGAAATTGTGCAATTTCAGTATCGATACTTTCAAATGACTTAAAGTCGTATCCTAATTGATACGCTCTCCAGCGAATATTAGAGAGCGCTTTCTTGTACTTTATAGTTGGCCGATATTCATCACCAAATCCAAACTCCCGCATTTTGTTCTTTTCAGAAAAATAATCGATTAAAGAATTCCCTTCGCGGTACTCGTGTTTATTTCTGTCTTTTGACTCACCCCATTTCTTAATTCCAACTTCTTTAATAGGAAGCTTAATTCGTGCCTTCTCTTCATCACTCAGCATCGTAGGGTTTGCAGAAATTCCCAGAGATAGAATATTTAATGCAAAATCATTAATCAAAATGTTTGTAGTAGAATACTTGGCAAGTTCGGAGTAAAGATTGGTATAAATAAACCTACAAAGGTCTTCAAATAGCCCATTTGAAAACTCATCGTGCATTACATTAACTTTTGCAAGAATGACACCATACATCACACTACCCAAACGCTCAAAAATCATCGGATCATTTATCGAAATCGATGATTTGAATAATTCAACAAGCTCATACGGAAACCTTCTACCGTACCAATAAAGACTTTTCGCAGCGCCGCTGTTAATAGACTCTTTTGTACTTGTAAAACACCACATTAAAAATTTCGCAATAGTTTGGCATTTTAATTTTGACAATTCATCAAGTTCGATTGAACTAAGACAGGTAATCTCAAAAGACTTAAAAAGAGCTTCATAAAATCCAAGATCCCTGTGACGGAGAGATTCAGACCACAGTAAATCACGCTCACGCATTGAACATTCCCTCAGGAGTTCCGACCACAATTCCATATTTAACGGATGGCCAGGCACAAGTAAGGTCTCCTGACTATGCCTCAACAATAAACCCCTCTGTTTTCTCTTTTTGAAAATAGATTTGATTAGATCTCTTTGATTAGCGTCAATGACAGATGGTGACAACGACAGCATCGTAATCACAGATGAATTGAATAATTTATTATATTCTTTTTCCTTCGGAACAATATCATGGAAGAATACTCCCTTTTTCTTCGGAAGAAGTGCCGACAGACACTCAAGAATGTCCTCATGATAGGGGTCTCCTTGATTCGCTGGTCCCTTTAAAACTTTTTGATGAAATTCCTTACTTGTAATTAGTGTATTTATATCATCCGAATAGTGATAAATCAAATAACTTGCAATGACATAACCTGCCATCAAGTCGTAAGTAAATCCGACATATTCATGATCGTCAGCCCAGTCTCTCAACAGCAATAACTCCTCATCTAATAAAGCCTTTGATTTCGATTTCCAAAAATCTTCATCAATTTTTGCATCCACAATCAATTTAAAATTTTCAAATGTGATTCCACGAATGTCACTCTCCCAAAAAGCTTTGCCAATCCCTAGGATCGATTTAGAAGCAACTTTTTTGATGGTATTAATTGGCCCATACTGTTCCTTTAATTTTTCAAAAATTCTTACATCACAGGTAGAAATATAAGCCTCGAAAATATCGTATATGGAATCCAATCCAAGTGTTACATGCACAACATCCTGTTTACGATGATTCTTAGTTTCGCAAAATATTTTTAACAGTAACGGTTTCCTGAATTGTTGCAAAGACAGATAGGTAATTTCACTGACAATTTTATACTTCGAAAAGTATTTGCCAACCATTTCTTGAATGTCAGCTTGATCATTAAATCCATACACTTCATGAAAGCCTTCTTCATTTATCTGCCAGTTTCGTTCCCAAATTGCTTTCCTATAGCTTGTCCTACTTGTAGTGAACAGCACTAGGTTGGGATAAGCTGTAATCTGTGCCTCAATTCCATCTAGATCGTCCTTCCACCTCCGATTAAATTTACCGTCGACACCAAGAGACTCATTAAGACCATCAAAGATTAGGGGAATTCTGCAATTATGAATGACTGCCTTAATTTGCAACTCATCCAAAAATTCTTTGAAGGAATAGTTACTACGAATATCAAGTAAATCCAGAATTTGGCGTTCGATTGAACTCGAGTCGTTAAATTTGCTGGCTGGGATAAAAATTGCCGGTTGTCCCTTATCAAGCTGTTCCTTAGCTAAGGCAATTGACAAATGAGTTTTACCAAGACCTGCTCCACCAAGTATATGAAGACGTTTTGACTCTCCTATTTTACTATGCTCAAAGAAATATTTTATTTCCTCAACAATTTTTGCTCCATGATAGGAAGGAGAATTAACAAGTCTAATAACCCGGTCTAAACGGTTATCGTCTTGATGTTGTAATTCATATCCCTTCTGAAATTGAATTTTTTGGGAAAATCCAATTTTGTTTAATTGAGAAATTAAGTCTTCTAATAGAGCACTGTATTGCTGATATTTTACAACTGTTACATATTGAAGGCCATTTGGATTAACTTTTAGAAGAAATAGGTCTAGAATTCCTTTTGCCTCTTTACTGGCAGCAACAAGTTCCCTTCCTTTTTTTACAAAAATATCTTTGACCGCCATCCACGCGATTCCGTCATCATTAATATTTTCAAGTTGTAGTAAATTATCCTCAAGTTTTTCAAGATTTTCATTTAAATTTCTCAGATAACTCTTTAGTCTTCCATTAAAAATATTGTTCACCAACAATGGAGCGGTGTAATAAAATTCTAACTCGGAATCGACAGTATGGAGGTCTTGATCAAATTTAAGAGCTATTGGATGGAAGAATTTCTCAAATGATGTATTGAACCAATGGTGATCTAATTCAAGAGAATTGAAAAAGTGACTTTTTATACCTTCAAAACCGGGTTTGTTAAGAAAAGAAAAAATTTCAGTTTGACCCCAATGAATCAGTTTAACAGTCCTATTGCCGGGAATTTTTCCTTTTAAAACGTTTTCAAACCAATTTCTTTCAGTTGGAGTTAAGTCAGCAATTGTACACAATATCCAAGTGGTCATGTTCGGGTGAACCGAAAGAGCCTTTTTCAGAGAGTCAATTATCTTACTCTTCCTAGACGGGGTTAATCGACCATTATCATCATAAAACTTTACTTGCCATCCAGTTTCCTTTTTATCAGGTTTTATTAGGAAAAACTCCACACCATCACCACCGCCGGAATCATCAATTGGCCAAAGGTTAGCTGATTCTTCAGATCTTGAAACAATTTGATAAACTAATTGCTCAAAACTCTTACTCTTAGATGACCTATAGGGTTCTAGTCTCGCCCAATCAATCATTTCCCTTGCCATATTATGGACAATTACTTAATTGAATTTAATTCTGCAATTTCCTCTTTGAATAATTTACCGATGACAGGATCATCAATTAAAGCTGTGATTTCATCAGCTTCCCTATTATAAGTTACTACACTGCCAGATTGAATGTCATATCTATCCCTAAGTTCCAAAACCACAGAATGAAATTCGTCTTTCTTAAACGCTCTGAATGTAAATTCCATATATAAACACCTTAAATGAATAGCTTTACCTTGAATGGTTAACATTTCAACAAACCGATTTGTAGCAAATGTTGGCGTCCACCAGCTCTTACAAATTAACAAATATTTTAAAGCTAGATTACTTTGTAACTTATGATCTAAGTAGTCTGCAGACTGTTAGTCGAACAATGTACTGAAATTCCTCAATTTTCTTTGCTTTCTCAATTCAAAAGAATAGCACTAAAGTTATATTTGTTGCTCCTCCTACACCCAAGAAAGCTTCTATGGAACATGACGCTAAAAAGTACGTGGACTTTATTCACCATGCTTTACACCTAGACGACGAATCCAGAAAGAAATCAATTTGGATTGTTATTCGAGTATTAAACATTCTAATGAATATCCAACTAGCAATATTTATTGCAGAGTATTTTGGATACAATATTATTGCGACAACTTTAAATTTTGATCTAGTACTATCTGTATTAAAGAACTATGACCTAATAATTGGTATTATCTTTTTCTCCATCACCTATTTTGGTATAAAGATTTCAATGTGGATATTAACCAATGGCTTGGCTTATAGTGGACGTTGGCTTTCAGTCAAACAAACTGAAGCTGATAAGCAAAAGTTAAATGATCGTATGGTAATTGACGAAGTGGCCTTAAAAGTAGAATCAGAGAACGCTCTCGGAAGAATGACCTTTTACACGGATTTCATAAGAAAGCATAATTCTGTAAACGAATTCTTAATAAAGATATCGTTAACCTATGGAATCATAGTTTACACTAAGTTCAATTCATTGTATTATAAGCCCTTCCTCGACCTTCTTTTATTCAGCATTATGCTATTAATGCTTTCTCTGGCTGCCATAAGAAGTCAATACCTAAAAGATCAGATGTTTGAGCCTTTTTACTTAAAAAGAACTCCCTTTAAGGTAAAGAAACTCTCCAAGTTTCGACGTAGGACACTTAAAGTAATAGGCATTTTGGCGATGTTGGTGGGGACATTTGCTCTTCTTTTGATTGGAATTTTTGGTTCTTCCCTAGTTACCCAACTGTAAACAACTGTTCTTCTTCACCTCCATAAAAATCTCTTCCTTGATCGTGGACTATAGTTTCATAACAGCGTCACTTACCATTTGTCTCAGGTCGGTCTTATCACCGACCTGGGTGCACTCATCAGCGTAGCTGATAAATCCGTGTCAATCTGCATTCATTTCTCAAACAAAGCTGTATTCCTATCCGTGAATCCGTGACCCTGTATTCGTTTAAGTTTTTTTGTTCATGAGGTCGGTGAAAACACCGCCCTAAGACAAATCAATCCCCATTTCCCAAAATGGTATACATTTTGATAAATTCGTTGTATTAATTCCAATTCAGTATCAACTCAAAATTATATGATCTACAAAAAGCTATTCCTCTTTTGTTTTGCGGTTGCCATTTCAGCGATGACGCTTAAAGCACAGGTCGAAGATCCAGGACCCGGCACCGTGGTGGTCTATTCAGAGAACGGAGACAAATTTACACTGTATCTCAACGGTGGACAGATGAATGCAAGTCCCATGTCGAGGGTGGTGGTTGAGAATTTTAAGGAAGTACCAGTGTCTTTCCGTATGGTGTTTGAAGACGGGTCACCGGAACTAACAAAGAAAGGTCTTCGTCAGGGGAAATATTGTCTTTACTCCATTGTAAAAGACAAGAAGGGCAACGCTCTTAAAATGAAAGGCTGTTCAATGGATCCTCCGGCGGATCCTGCAGGCACATCAACACAATCACCTGTGACTACTTCAGCAGCTTCGACACCAGATCAGCTATCAGCGAAGTTCGTTGACGGGATGATCGTTATCAACGATGGCCGTACGATCGCAGTGAAGAAGGTTCAGGCAAACGGAATGACCTATCCACGCGTGATCATGACGGCGCTTCCTGGCGCAAAAGTTTCTATTACGTATGATGATAATTCAGAGAGCTATAGTGCAGAATCTCCTCTTAAGTATGAGGTAAAAGATTTTCAGCTCAACAATGCATACTTCACACTTACTGTTGACGAAGGTGGGCCTGCCAGAACATGGCATGTGAAGTTGCAGAATGCTAATGGATATGATTTGAAAATTGATTAACCCCCTGTAGGACTAAGGCTACAGGGTTACGCCCATGGTAGCACTTCGGCTACAAGGTCACCATATAGCACTAAGGCTATATGGCATCACGGATTCACGGATAAGGAATAAAAAAGCTTTTGCTTTAGAAAGGAATGCGGATTGTCTGCCGGATGGATCCTTTTGATCAGTGAAATCCGTGGCCCTGTAGCACTACGGCTACAGGGCTGCGCTCCTGTTCCCGTCTAAGTTTTTTCTTACCATGCAGCCTTAGCGCTACATGGATTCGTCAAGAAGGTCGGTGAAAAACACCGACGTAAGGCAATTGAATCTCCATCCCACTCCCATTTTGTCTTATGTTCATTTTCGTACATCTTTGTACGCCAAAGATCAGTTTTCGGCATGGAAACCGCATTTCCGGACACTGGGTGCACTGGCACAATTTTCTCTCTATACGTTTCCCTAAACCTAATACTGAACCGTGAACGAAGGCAAAATACTGATGATCGATGACGATGAGGATGTTCTCCTCGCCGCCAAAATGCTGCTTAAGAAATACAACTACCAGATCATCATCGAGAAGAATCCCAACAAGATCCCTTTCTTATTAAACAACGATACGTACGATGTCATCCTGCTTGACATGAACTTCAGCAAGGATACTACCAGCGGTAAAGAAGGTTTCGAATGGCTCGGAAAAATAAAAGAGAAAGATCCTCAGGCCGTCGTCATCATGATCACTGCCTTCGGTGATGTGGAGATGGCCGTGCGTGCCCTGAAAGATGGCGCCACCGATTTCATCTTAAAGCCATGGCAGAATGAAAAACTCATCGCCACGATCTCTACCGCCATCAAGTTAAAGAAATCATACAACGAGGTTGACAAGCTCCGCAAAGCCAAGCAGATGCTGGAAGAGCAGATCAGTCAGCCGTTCCGTGACATCATTGGAAACAGCGATGCCATGCAGGAGGTGTACACGCTCATCGACCGTGTTGCCAAGACCGACGCCAACGTTCTCATCCTCGGAGAGAACGGTACCGGAAAAGAACTCATCGCACGCGCCATTCACCAGAAGTCATTGAGAAGTGACAACTCTTTTGTCGCGGTCGACATGGGTGCCATCACTGAAACTCTTTTTGAAAGTGAACTCTTCGGTCATAAGAAAGGTGCCTTCACCGATGCCCGTGAAGATCGTCCCGGAAGATTTGAGCTTGCCAACGATGGTACATTGTTCCTGGATGAGATCGGAAACCTTAGCCTGAATCTCCAGAGTAAATTATTGAGTGCTTTGCAGTCGCGGAAAGTAACACGTGTCGGATCCAACAATTCGGTAGACGTGGATATCCGGTTGATCTGTGCCACCAACATGCCGATTGAGCAGATGGTGAAAGAGGGGAAATTCAGACAGGATCTTTTATACAGAATTAATACTGTTGAAGTGCACATCCCTCCTCTCGCGGATCGTGTCGATGATATTGTTATGCTGGCCAATCACTTCCTGGATCACTATTCAAAGAAATACAGAAAGGAAGTATTGACGATTGCGTCGGATGCAGTGACCAAGCTTAAGAAATATGCCTGGCCGGGAAATGTTCGCGAGCTTCAGCATTCTATTGAGCGCGCTGTGATCATGGCGGACTCTGCGACGCTACAAGAGACTGACTTTCTTTTCAGTCGCAAGTCGGACTCTTCTGCCAATGCAGACACCCTCAAGCTGGATGAAGTGGAAAAGGCAGCGGTGGTAAAAGCATTGCAGCTTCACAATGGAAATATTTCGAAGGCTGCCGATGAGTTGGGGTTAACCCGCGCGTCGCTTTACCGTAGAATGGAGAAGTACGGACTTTGATCGTTTGGTGACTTACTGATTACTTATGGAAATCAATTGGCGTTCCCCGCTGATGACACGGCTGATCATTTTTACAGTGACGCTGTTCTTCTTTGGCTGGCTTGTTGCGAAAGGATCGTCATTCATACTAATATTATGTGTGGGTGCCGGCGTTGCCTTCCAGCTGATGCGCTTCGGTCATGTCACCCAGGAGCATGAGACTACTACACCGAATTCAAACGCTCCCCTGCCGGATCTGTCATCGATCTCATTCGACGAACCAACACAATCTTTCAAGTCGGCATCGGAAGATGTGAATGTGAAGCATCATTGCTCACGCATGAATGAAGCGTATAGTTCGGCGAAGATGGCGCGCCGTGAACGGGATTCCGATTACCAGTTCTTCCGCAACATCGTTCAGCATGTGGGTATCGGCTTGCTGACATTCAAGAAAGACGGTGCGGTACAGATCATCAACAGTGCGGCGAGAAGATTGCTGCGTGTGAATCAGATACAGAATATCACAGAGCTCAACTATGCCAGTCCGACACTGGTAGAGTCATTCCAGAAACTTAAGACGGGTGGTCGTGAGCTGATCCGTCTGAAGATCGGTGATGATACGGTACAGCTTTCGGTGTTCGCGATTGAGCTGACGCTGCGTGGTGAAGAGATCAAGCTGATCTCCATGAGCAATATCCAGAGTGAGCTGGAAGAAAAGGAAATGGAAGCATGGCAGAATCTCGTGCGCGTATTGACGCATGAGATCATGAATTCGGTAACGCCGATTTCTTCTTTGGCAGGAACAGTGGAAGAAGAATTACAGCAGCAACTACAGAAAGACAGTTTCGAAATAAAGAGAGACGAGCTGGAAGACATGCATCTTTCTCTGCAGACGATCAGCAGACGCAGTGCGGGGTTGATCAAGTTTGTAAAAGAGTTCCGCAACCTGACGCAGGTGCCGCAGCCACGACTTTCAGAAATTGCCATTAATCCATTGCTGGAAGAGATGGCGATGCTTCACAAGAAAGAGCTGAGCGACCGAGGCATTACGATCACGGTGAAGACTGATCCACCGCAGCTTACGGCGCTGGCGGATAAATACATGATCGAGCAAGTGCTGATCAATCTTATCAAGAATGCCATCCAGGCATTTGAAGAACAGACTGACAAGAAGATCGAGTTGTCGGCCTACACGAGCGACAAGGGAAGACCGATCATCAGCATTACGGATAATGGTCCGGGCATTGATCCGGAAGCACTGGAGAAGATCTTCATACCATTCTTCTCGACGAAGAAGACGGGCTCAGGCATTGGACTGAGTTTGTCACGACAGATCATGAGAGTGCATGAAGGAAGGATCACGGCGAAGAGCACGGTTGGGGAAGGGACGGAGTTTTTGCTGCGATTCTAAAGAATCTTTCATGTTTGATCTTTAATCCGGTCTTTATACCTTTGAACTCCATGCAAGACATCCAGAAGAAAGTTACCTCGATCCTCACCGACAAGCTCGGAATTCCTGAATCTGAAATCACTCCTGATGCAAGCTTTGTAAAAGACCTTGGCATTGACTCTTTGGATTACGCAGAGCTGGTAATGGAGTTTGAGCAGACCTTCGATATCAAGATCCCTGACGACGATGCAGAGAAAATGCAGACGATCGGTCAGGCAGTGAGCTACATCAGCAGCAAGCTGAAAGCATAGCCCGTTAAATCTTACATTTTAAATCTTACCGTTTCTTTTTCGGGGACACATACGGTTCGTTGAGCTCGAACTGACTTCCGAGTCGCGTCATCTTTTCGGCGATGGGTGCAAGAAAGAGTTGGACGTCGTTGGGATTCTTTAGAGGATAGTAGAACCATCCACCCTGTTCGACATTCCAGAAGACAATATATTTCTGATCGGAGACGAGCAGTACGTCCATCTCATAGATCTCATCACCGTTCTTGTCTAGGATGCCGGTGAATTGTAAGAGGATGTGGTCTTTTTTATGAAGTTCGCCTTTGGTACATTCAATGGCATTGAGTCGCATGAGCAGGTGGGATTCGGTGTCCCATGCTTTGAATTTGATCTTGCGGTGTTTGAATTCCATTTACGATGGAAAGTTAATGTTTAGTTGTGATTTGGTGAAGCATCGTTTATATAAAGAGGTTGGTGGACAACACCAACCTTAGGCAAGACAACCTCAGACACTCGTGATGGGTTGGTGAAAACACCAACCCCAGGCAATAATCCGAAAGGAAAAACTCTCCTATCTTTGTCCACCCATGACAGAAAACAAGGTTCTCTTCATCATCAACAAGTACTCGGGCACGGGCTTTCAGGATTCTCTTGAAGGTAAGATCATTGACATGTGCTCACTCCTCAACCTGGAGGTGACGATCGAATACACACAACATAAGGGTCATGCAACCGAGCTCGCGAAGTGGGCAGTGTCAGAAGGAATACCACGGGTGTTTGCAATGGGCGGCGACGGAACGGTCAACGAAGTGGCGCAGGGTCTTGTTCATACCTCCACTGCTATGGGCATTCTTCCAAAAGGTTCCGGCAACGGACTCGCCCGTCATCTTCACATACCTCTCAAGACCAGCGGTGCACTGGAGCTGCTTGAAAAATATTCCATCATCAACATGGACACACTATTGGTGAATGATCGCCTGTCGGTGAATGTTTCTGGCATTGGATTCGACGGACATGTTGCAGGGAAGTTCGGAAAGAACGGTAAGCGCGGCCTCATCGGTTATGGTAAACTGGTGGTAAAAGAATTTCTGCGATTCAAAGAGTTTCCGATACAACTCTCACTGGATGGTAAACTATTAAAAAGAAGATCATTCATCCTTGCACTGGCCAACTCATCGCAGTTCGGCAACAATGCAAAGGTATCTCCCTTCGCTTCGGTATGTGATGAACTGATCGACGTATGCTTCATTAAGAAAGTTCCCATCACACAAGCCCTTGGCTTTGCACAAAAGATGTTCATGGGAAAGATCAACCGTTCTGCTTTTGTGGAGCGATTGCAAGGGAAGAATCTTACAATAGAGTTTGATGAACCGATGCCGTATCATATTGATGGAGAGGCGATGGAGCCGGTAGAGAATTTTAACATCTCCATATCGCCAGGGTCGCTGAAGATGATCGTTCCCGACAAGCCCGGGCTGAAGCCTTAGCAAGTCCTAAAAATACCGCAAACGATGGCAGGCACTTTATCCGGTACTTCCCGTTAAAGACCTAGTTATAACCATTTCAAACCCATAAACTATATGAAGAAAATCTCCGCACTCTTTACAATGATGCTTGTCACGGCGTATGCCATGGCTCAATTAGTGTCTCCCCCAAATGGCGACAATCAGAAAGCAAAAGTTATCCAGTGGATTGGACCTGTTGAAGTCAGTATTGTTTACAGCAGTCCTGATGTACACGCGCCGAATGGTGATGATCGCAAAGGTCACATCTGGGGTGAGCTTATTCACGTAGGCTATATTGATCAGGGTTTTGGCACTGCGAAAGAAGCACCGTGGAGAGCGGGGGCCAATGAGAACACTGTCATCACATTCTCTCATGATGTAAAGATCGAAGGCAAAGACCTGAAAGCCGGCAGCTACGGTTTATTTCTTGGCTACGCTAAAGAAGGACAGTCAACCTGGATCTTCTCCAATAATACTTCCAGCTGGGGAAGCTACTTCTACAATAAGAGTGAAGATGCATTGCGTGTGAATGTTACACCGGTAGATGGTGCTTACACTGAATACCTTACTTATGGATTTGAGGATCGCAAGTCAAACGGCGCGACTGCATTTTTACAATGGGAGAACAAGAAGGTTCCGTTCAAGATTGGAGTTGCCAACGTAAATGAAATCTATGTATCGCAGATGAGAAACCAGCTTCGTTCGAATTTAGGTTTTGACTCCCGCAACTACACCGCTGCAGCACAGTTTGCCGCACAGAACAAGATCAATCTTGAAGAGGCATTGAAGTGGGCTGATAGCGGAATGGATCCTAACCTCGGAGGTCAGGAAGATTTTAACGGATTGAACGCTAAGTCAACTGTGTTGCGTGCGATGGGCAAGAATGCTGAAGCTGATGCTGCGATGGACAAGGCGATCAAGATACCAGGCACTCCGGTTCAGGCGATCCATCAGTATGGCCGCGGATTGTTGAATGCAGGGCAGAAGGAAAAGGCAATGGAAGTATTCCAGTATAATGCGAAGGTGCATCCTGAAGAGAAGTTCACACCTAACGTAGGACTTGCAAGAGGCTATACGGCTTTGGGCGACAAGAAGAATGCCATCAAGTATTGGGAGATTGCTATAAAGAATCTACCGGCAAATCAGGCTGCGAATCTGCCAATGTACCAGGCTGAGATTCAAAAGTTGAAAGGATAAATGATCTTCAGCGATTGCTGAATAATAAGTCAGAGAATGATCCGTGATGAAAGTCATGGATCATTTTTTTTGATGTCAGCTGCAGGGAATCGAACCCTGATCCACCAAGATTGGCTAAAACCATCCGGAAAATTTTCGGTTTGGATCAACGCAGGAGATTAAGAATTCACTAATTTGAATAATGGAAAAAGAATTCTTAGAGACGTGGGAGATCCATCAGAGGATCAACCTCTACCTGCTTGACTCAATCGCCGAGGCACATCTTTCCGACATCTCCTCTTCCAAGGGAAGAACCGTTGGTGAGCAGTTTGCACACATTCATAACGTGCGACTTATGTGGCTTACGGCGGCCAAGCCTGAGTTACTGAAGGGACTTGAAAAAATTGATAAAGAGAAAGGCATTACAAAAGGTCAGTTGAAGAAATCACTGACCCAATCTTCAAAGGCGATAGCATCCTTACTTGAGTCTGCCGTTAAAGAAGGAAAGGTAAAAGGGTTCAAGCCACATCCGATGGCATTCCTCGGTTATCTCATCTCTCATGAATCACATCACCGCGGTCAGGTCATGCTATGCTTAAAACAGTCGGGCCACCCGGCAGACAAGAAGATAGGATTTGGACTTTGGGAATGGGGAGTCAGGTAATCGAATATAAACTTAGTATCAAACTTACTACCCTCCTGCTTTCTTAGCACGGTATTTTTCCTGCGTGAGGATCGTCAATAATTTATCACGCACGTCACCCTGAATGAGTATCTCTCCATCTTTGGAAGATCCACCCACACCGCATTTTGTCTTTAACAGTTTCGCAAGGGTTTCGAGATCGGCAGCGGTGCCAATGAAACCGGAAACAACCGTCACCTGTTTGCCTGCCCTTCCGTTCTTATCAAGGAACAATTTCAGATTCTGCTGCTGTGGCGGCAATGTCTCCGCTTCTTCTTTGGATGCATTCTGAAATGCGAAGTTTGAGTCGGTTGAAAACACCACTCCTTCCCTCTTCTTCCAATCGTTCTTGCTCATAATATGGAGACAATTAAAAAGATAAGATTAAAAAACATCAAGGTACAAATTGCCACCTGAACACTGAACCGGAATTCCAGTCCGGTCTTCAGTTTTAACCCTGCAATGGAAAGCGCCAGCAGGATGACAGGCATGAACATGAAATTCTGATATACAGATCCCAGACTTGTGATGGTAAAGAGCTTGTCTTGCGATTCGACCTTTACCATCAGGTTGAGAATGCGGGAGCTGATCACGGTGGCTGTTGAACCTGCATCAAAGTGTTTCGATCCTTCCGCAGAAACAGGAAACTGATGATTCTTGTTGGTGACCACCACATACGGTGTGTGATGACTTTCACGTAGACCGATTGCCTCCGCTTCTGAGAGAACTTTCTCTTCGCTGATGCGGAACGGAAGCATATAGTCGATGACCAGTGCACCACACCATCCAATACCAATCAATGATATCAGGCGGAGATAGCGAAGCAGATGTGCCATCATCAGCAATCGTTCTGAAGGCTGATAGGGTTTCGGGCGATACCCTGCCTGTTGTTTCTTGCGATACGCCGGATCACGATGATATCTTTGAGGCGGCGGTGGTGTGGATATGATATGTGCTGAGTTCAGCAGTTGATCATAGCGGAAACGTTTTTCGGGATCCGACAATACTTCATGGGCTTCATTGATCTCCTGGAAGAGTGAAGATGATTGAGGAGATGGGTTTTTATCCGGGTGGAAAACAATGGCCAGTCTCCTGAACGCACGCTTGATCTCCGCATCATTGGCAGTGCGACTGATTCGAAGTATTTGATAATAGTTCTTCAACGGGCCGGAGTTAAATAGCTGTGCCAACGACTAGCGTTGGCACAGCTAATAAAAAATAGAATTAGTGTTTTACGACAAACGTCAGCACCGGACGAGTTGAATGACTTGCAACATCTTCGGCAACGCTGCCGGCGATCACGTGAGCAAATCCTGAACGGCCATGGGTAGCCATCGCTATCAGGTCTGCATCGATCTGATCGGCAAAGCGAATGATGCCTTCTTCAGCAGTCAGATCATTGTAGATATTCAAGGTATAGTTTTTCAGGCCAAGCTTCTTGGCGAACTTGTCCATGTATGCTTTCACAATATGGTCGCGCTGAAAATCTCCGGGTGTATTGATCCTCACAAGGTGAACGGTTGAATTATAAATTGCCTGTGTCCTTTTTACCATGCGTGAGAATACTTCTTCATCCTTGGACATGGCGGTTGCGTAGACGATGTTCTTGTAATCATTGCTGGACGGTTTCTTTTGCACTGTCAGCACAGGGCTTTTTGAATTGCGGATCACTTTTTCGGTATTTGATCCGATCAGCATTTCCGATGCACCGGAACGGCCTGCAGTTCCCATCACAATCAGGTCGACTTTATGCTCACTGATAATGGTCCTCATTCCATGATAAGGATTACCAACGCGAAGTTCACCTTCTACTTCTACGGCAGAGTATTTAGGATCCTTTACAACTTTTTCAAGCTGGGCTTTTGCTTTTTGAATCAGTTTAAAGTTGAACAGCTTATCGTTGAAGTTCATGTCTTTGGTGGAAACCTGGCCTTCAACATTAAAAGACCCGCCGGTTGCCTCTTCGATCACGTGAAGTAAAACGATCTTGGCGCCGGATTTTTTTGCAATATCAAATGCGACGTCGGTTGCCATCGCTGCTGTTTTGGAAAAGTCTGTAGGAACAAGAATCTTTTTCATGGAGTAGAAAGTTAGGTGATAGGTAAAATTAGAGGATTTTGAGGTAAAAGCGGGCCTATAGAAAAAGTTATTTTGGTCTTCCTGACGTCAAAAAGCAATCTTTTTAAGTAGATATCAGAATATTTTCCCCGTGTGTGTCCGGATCATTAAATGTCGATCGTCATTGGGTTGTAGTTCAAAAAATTAACAACTTTAAAAAAACATCATTATGAAAGAATTCATGTACCTGTTCCGCAATTCATTGCAAAACGATGAAGCATTTGCCAAGATGAGTCCAAAAGAAATGGAAGCAGAAATGCAGAAGTGGAATACCTGGATGGGTGATCTTGCACAAAAAGGCAAGCTTGTAGGCGGACAGCCATTATTCCCGCAAGGTAAAGTGGTAAAAGCCATTACCAACAAAGTAACAGACGGCCCATTCATTGAAGGTAAGGATATCGTTGGCGGATATTTGCTGATCAAGGCAAACGACCTTCAGGAAGCAACAGCACTTTCAAAAGGCTGCCCTACACTTACCGATCCAACCGGATCAGTGGAAGTGAGAGAGATCATGCCGGTAGAGCATCCATAACTAATTCAGCAATAATGGTAAGCAGTGACCCGATTGCTGCTTATTTATTATTGTTTTACAAACCCATGAAAAGTGAGCGAACCTAAAATACTTCTCGATCATCTTTTCCGACATGAATCAGGAAAGCTCGTTTCCATCCTCACGAAGATCTTCGGTCCTCACAATCTTGAACTTGCAGAAGATGTAGTTCAGGATACTCTTCTCAAGGCGCTTGAACACTGGAAGTTTCACGGAACTCCTGATAATCCTTCTGCATGGCTTTTCACGGCAGCGAGGAACAAAGCGATGGATGTCATTCGTCGCGAGCGACATCACAAAGAATTTGCGGCAGAAGTCTCTCCCCTTCTCAAATCAGAATACTCTGCCGGCGCAACGCTGACACAACTTGTTCATGAAAATGAAATTGAAGATGAGCAGCTTCGTATGATGTTTGTGTGCTGCCATCCAATGGTGGCAGAAGAAGGTCAGGTGGCATTGATCCTGAAAACACTTGGCGGGTTCAGTGTTGCAGAGATCGCCAAAGCATTTCTCACATCGGAAGAAACAATTACCAAAAGGCTTTATCGTGCACGCCAGCAGTTCAGGACAGAGAAAGTTGCCTTTGCACTGCCTAAACCTTCTGAGTTAAAAGAACGACTTAATAATGTGCTGACGGCCATCTATCTCATTTTCAATGAAGGTTATAATTCATCGTATCACGATTCACTGATCCGGGAAGATCTTGTGGAAGAATCTTTGCGACTTGGAAAAATGCTGGTGGATCATCCCCTTACACGACAGCCTGAAAGTCTGGCGATGCTGGCATTGTTCTGCTTTCAATCGTCAAGACTGTATGGAAGAGTGGATGAGACAGGACAACTGGTTCAGCTGAAAGACCAGGACAGGAAAAAGTGGGACCAGGAAATGATACGGCAGGGAATATTCTATCTTCAGAATGCATCTTCCGGTGATCAGGTATCTGCCTACCATTTTGAAGCAGCCATTGCTCATGAACATTGCATTGCTCCATCCTATCAGGAGACTGCCTGGGATAAGATCCTTACTCAATATAACTGGCTGTTTGAAATGCGTCCCGATCCTTTGATCGCATTGAACCGTCTTGTTATTTATGCGGAAGTGCATGGACCGGGAAAGGCTTTGAAAGAATTGCAGAAACTTCCTGATAAAGATCTGTTGAAGAATTACTATCTGTACCCTGCTGTGATGGGCGAATGGAATGCACAGCTGGGCAATCATGCAGAAGCGAAGTCTTACCTTGAGCAGGCCATTAAGCTGACACACTCACCTTCGGAGAAGCAATTGCTCCAATCCAAAATCAACAAACTATTTTAAGGCAATTATCCTGTTGGCGGGCCTGAGGTCGTTACTTTTGCTGACTTTATGAACTCACTCCAGCAACTGCAGGTTACCCTTGAACTTATTCAAATCGAACGACAGGCCGATCTGGAGCAGTATCGTCAGAAAGTTCTTTTGAGATCACTCACACAACGCACAAAAGAAGGCGTCACCTGGTATCCTGTAAAGTTGAAAAGAGATTACATCGGAACCGGCGAGCGGATCTTTGTGGAGCTGGAACGCACCAATCATCTTGATCAACCTCATAGCTTTCAGAGTGGAAAGCTGGTGAGTCTTTTTTGCAATGCATCGGGAAAGCCTGAGAAAGAACACATGAATGGAGTCGTTAATTATGTCAGCGACAACACACTTGTACTGACCATCAATGGAGACGAGCTACCGGACTGGATTGACAATGGAATGCTGGGCGTCGATGTGATGTTCGATGAGATGACCTATAAAGAAATGGAGTACGCCATGAAGGCGGTCATGAAGGCGGATGGAAATCGTGTGGCGGAATTACGGGAGATACTTTTAGGTGATGCAGATTCCAAAGCTCTGAATAAAAGTGATCTGCCAAATATTGGAAGCAGCATACTGAATGAAAGTCAGAACGATGCATTGAAGATCATTTCTGCTACGCCGGATGTGGCGTTTATTCATGGTCCTCCGGGAACGGGCAAGACTACAACATTATCGCAGGCTATTCAGCACACAACAAAAACGGAAGGACAAGTGCTGGTGTGCACACCCAGCAATGCAGCGATTGATCTGCTGGTGGAGAAGCTGAGTGGATTGGGATTGAATGTTGTTCGCATTGGTCATCCGGCAAGAGTGACAGAGCAAACGCTCAGCAAGACGATGGATGCCCGCATTGCCGCTCATGCAAACTATCCTGAGCTGAGAGCATTGAGAAAAAAGCTTGAACATGTACGTGGGATGGCTTTCAAATTCAAGAAGAACTTTGGCCACCACGAAAGAGAAGAGAGGCGGCGATTGAAAGAGGAATCGCGCATGCTGAAATCAGATGCTGACATGCTGGAGTTTTACATCATCAACGATCTGCTCAACAATGCTGAGGTTATCTGCAGTACATTGGTAGGCTCTTCACATCCGATCTTAAAAGGAAGGAAATTTAAAACGGCCTTTATTGATGAAGCTGCCCAGTCGCTGGAGCCGGCATGCTGGATACCGATACTGAGATCACAACGTATAATTTTCGCTGGAGATCATTGTCAGCTCCCTCCTACGATCAAGTCGCTTGATGCTGCCAAAAGAGGATTGTCAACAACGCTCTTTCAAAAAGGAATATCCAGGCATCCTGATCGCTCCACAATGCTGAAGGTGCAATACAGAATGCATCAGCACATCATGGAATTTTCATCGCGCTATTTTTATAAGGATGAACTGATCGCACACGATTCGGTAAAGGGCCAACTGCTGAATCATCAACAGCCGGTAGAATTCATTGACACTGCCGGGTGCGGATACAATGAAGAACAGGATCCCGAGACACTTAGTCGTTTCAACACGGAAGAAGCAAGGTTGCTGATCCAGCAGACAGAGAGACTGGTAGAGGAAATCGGTCTTGAACAATGGATTGAACAGAACATTACCCTTGGGATCATCACACCATATCGTGCACAGGTTGATCTGCTGCATAAGCTTGCTGAGAGCTCTTCAACACTCGAACCATTGAATAAACTAATCACCATCAACACGGTGGATGCCTTTCAGGGACAAGAACGCGATGTGATTGTCATCAGCTTTGTGAGAAGCAACAATGAAGGCGAGGTCGGATTTCTGGCCGACATTCGCAGGACGAATGTGGCGATGACAAGAGCGAAAAGGAAACTGATCATGATCGGCGACAGTGCTACGCTGGGTTCGCATCCGTTTTATGTGGAGCTGATCGACTATGTGCAGAAGGGTGAGTTTTACAAGAGTGCATTTGAGTTGAAATGATGAGAGATAAGATCCTTGAGTTTTATAGGCAACTGAAGATCAAAGGGAAAGTTCCGAAAGGAATTGAGGTGCTGAATCCATATCTCGACCCTTACGCAATGGACATTTGCAATAGATTCTACAGCAAGTATTACAATGATGACAAGCCCAGAACATTAATGCTGGGAATCAATCCGGGAAGGTTCGGTTCGGGACTTACAGGAATCTCATTTACAGATCCCATCAAGCTTGAAAAGATCTGCGGCATTGAGAATACATTGTTAAAGAAACCGGAACTGTCATCAGATTTTATTTTCGCGATGATTGACAAGTTCGGTGGGCCGGAGAAGTTTTACGGCAAGTATTTCATTTCAGCAGTCTCACCACTGGGATTTACGAAAGACAGCAAGAACATTAATTATTATGATGATGCTTTGCTTGAGAAAGCAATCAAGCCATTTGCGATTGAATCCATTTCAAAGATCCTGGACATGGGTATCCGTCGTGATAAATGTTTCTGCATTGGCGAAGGCGAGAATCTGAAATTCCTTAAGAAGCTGAATGAGGAGAACAAATGGTTTGGCGAGGTTGTACCGTTGTCACATCCACGGTTTATTATGCAGTACAAACGAAAGTCAGTATCTGCTTACATCGACAAATATCTCCAGCTGCTTCAATAAT
The DNA here is from genome assembly GCA_013141055.1 of Cyclobacteriaceae bacterium. Lineage (NCBI taxonomy): Bacteria > Pseudomonadati > Bacteroidota > Cytophagia > Cytophagales > Cyclobacteriaceae > Cyclobacteriaceae bacterium. The sequence continues at coordinate 852,194 of JABFRS010000001.1, forward strand.
CTGATACATCAAATTCGTTTTTTCGCGCCGCGTATCGCAACAGCCGTAAATGCATCTTCCGGCCAGGAATGTTTTGGATATCTCATGCGCAGTTCTTTGCGAACGTCGTGATAGGTAGTCTGCCAGAAGCTTTTAAGATCCTGCGTCACCTGGACAGGCTTGTATCCGGGAGAAAGCAAGTGCAGTAAGATTTTAATACGACCCTCATTCACAACAGGAGTTTCCAGCTGACCAAACATTTCTTGCAGCCTCACCTCCATGACAGGGGATCTTCCATCAGGAAAATATTGAAGAGGAATCAATGATCCACTGGGAACCGGCATTCGTGAAGGCACCAGAACTTCCAGTCGGCTTTGAAGGTTCCAGGGAATGAGTCCATTAATTATCGTGATAAGGTCCAGCTTCTGAAGTTCTGATTGCTTGTAAATTGAAACGAGGTATGGCTCAAGCCAGGTTTCAAGAGTATTCAGGAGATGATGTTCACTTGTATCGGGCCATGCATCATCCGGTCGCCAGATCTTCAGACTTTGAATTCTTGCACATAGAGTATTGCATTCTTCATTCCAGCCCAGCATCTTCAATCCCTTTTCACGAATGACAGAGAGCAGTACAACGTTCTTCTTCTCCTCGTTAAATTTCGAAACAGGTTTGCTTTGCAGGAGAAGCGTGCCCACTTTCTTTTCAAGCGCGGATGCGATCATGCCTCGTTCATCATCCCACCGTATTACTTCACTTTCCGTAGCCATGACCATGAGGTCTTCCTCACTGACGGCAGCGGCAAGAAAGATCTTTCCTTCTTTTTGTCCTGCATCCAGTTGGGTAGCACATAGCCACGACTCGTGGACCAAAGGATCGTGATCGGGTAATTTGGCAACACGTCCGTTTGCCAGTGTATAGTAATTACTTTGCTTTGATTGCTGTCGCGCAAGACGTTCGGGATACGCAGCTACTACCAATCTTCCAACTTCATATCCACCCGGTGCTGTGGTGTCAACAGCGACACTCAACATCTTTCTCCAGTTGGTGGCGAGTTTTTCAATCCGCTCCAGAATATTCTTATCAGCATTTCCCCTTTCACCGCTTCGCCATTTTCTCAATGTCTCGATGCGCAATGAAATGTCTGCACCAGCTTCCTTGGCCAAAGGATCACGCTCTTCCAGCAAGGCAGCAATATCACACGCTATACTTTTTTCTTTTTTTGAGATCGCCTTCAGCAACATGTGAGAGATGCGTGGATGCGTTGGCAACTGCAGCATCTCTTTGCCTCTTGAGGTAATTCCATTCTCATCCAATGCATCCAGTTGGATCAAAAGTTCTTTTGCCTGATTGACAGAACCCGGGGGCGGTGGTGTTATCCAGGTCAACTCCTTCACATCTTTTACTCCCCACTGAGATAATTCCAATAACAAAGAAGCAAGATCCGCTTCCAGAATTTCCGGCTTGCGGTGCGGAAGCAAGTTTCTTTGAATCGCTTCCGTCCATAGTCGGTAACAAACTCCGGGACCTAATCTTCCTGCTCTGCCGGTTCGCTGATCTGCAGCATCATTGGTAACCCGTACGGTTTCAAGTCTTGTGAGTCCACTGCGCGGATCGAAACGTGACACACGTGATACACCACTATCAATCACCACTCCGATGCCTTCAATGGTGAGGGATGTTTCTGCAATAGAAGTTGCAAGAACAATTTTACGCTGTCCGTTGGTTGCGGGAAGTATAGCTTCCTGCTGTTGTTTGAACGGAAGATCGCCAAACAATGGATAGATGATGGCACCAACGCTCTCCTCTTCCAGCAATTGCTGTGTTCTTCTGATCTCTCCCGCGCCGGGCAGGAATGCCAGGATATCTCCCTTCTCTTCACGAAGTGCTTTGCGGATTGCCTGCAACATCTTCACTGAAATATGATTATCAGAATCAATGTTGAGGTAATTGATCTTTACCGGAAATTGTTTTCCTGTGGAAGTGATTACAGGAGCATGTCCCAGTAAGCCTGAAAGTTGTGCACCATCAAGTGTAGCGGACATGATCAGTATTCTCAGATCATCCCGCAAGACATTCTGCATCTGAAGACTCAACGCAAGCGCAAGATCTGACTGAAGGCTACGCTCATGAAATTCATCAAAGATGAGAAGTCCCACTTCTTCAAGACTATTATCTGACTGGATCATGCGGGTGAGTATCCCTTCCGTGATCACTTCAATTTTTGTCTCCTTGCTTATGTTAGTATCAAACCTGACACGATAGCCAATGGTCCCTCCTATTTTTGTCTCTTTGAGATCTGACATTCGCTGAGCGACTGATCTCGCTGCCAGTCTTCGCGGTTCCAGCATCATGATCTTCTTCCCAGCAAGCCACGGTTCATCTAAAAGTTCCAAGGGAAGAATGGTCGACTTTCCTGCACCGGGCGGAGCCTGAAGAATGACAATTTTGCTGGACTGGAGTGTATTCCTGAGCTGAGGAAGGATGGAGAGAACAGGGAACACTTTGTAGATTAAGATGAAGAGTTAAAATGCAGCGCGTACAAAAATAGAATTTCTTCTAAATAATAAGGAGATCCAATTTAAGGAACGAACTTTTTTCAGATTAATATCAATTCATCACTCATACTTTAAGGACTGGACTGGGTTGGTGCGGGCAGTGCGGAGTGAATGGAAGGCAACCGTGAAAAATGAGAACATCAGTGCCAGCATTCCAACCAGCAGGAAGATGAAGTAGTTCAAAGTCGCCTGGTAAGCGAAATTGCTCATCCACTGTGAAATGATATAATAGGATACTGGTATCACCACAATGGAAGCGATGATCACGAGGATCATTACCTCTTTGTATAACAAGTAGATAATGGAAGGCGTACTGGCACCATGTACTTTTCGGATTCCGATCTCTTTGGTTCGTTGGCTTGCTGTGAAGGCTGATAATCCCAACAGACCTAACAGTGAGATAAAAATACACACGTATGACAATCCTGACAGAAGCTTGAATTGAGTTTCATCTGCTTTATACTGATCGTTGAATCTCTCATCCAGCAAGAAATACTCATACGGATGATTCGGATCGATCTTAGTCCATTTATCCTGAATGAAACTCAGCGTGCCTGGCAGATCGCCCTTCACTTTAAGATGAAGCCATCCACCTTCTTCTCTTGATTTCACAATGAGCATTGGCTCCACCGCGTTGTGCAGCGATTTGAAATTAAAGTTCTTCACGATCCCAACAATGTGTCCGTCTTCTTTTCCATGAAACCATTTTACTCTTTTTCCAATGGGATCCTTCCATCCCATGAGCTTGGCAGCGGCTTCATTGGCGATGAATACATTATCGGTATCGATCTTTGGCCCGGGAAGGAATTCACGACCGCTGGCCATGGTTATTCCTAAGGTTTTAAAATAATCATCCCCGACAAACATAAGGTTGAATCCCTGCTGTTGCATGCCGTTATCTCCTTCGACCCACATGGCGGAGCCACCCATCTCCATACCCATTACATTGTAAGATGTCGTTGCAGAAAGAATATGAGGGTTCTGCAAAAACTCATTCTTGATGCCGTTGAGCTGTTGCTGAACAACCGTGTCTTGAATGGCTAGCAGTACAATATTCTCTTTATCAAATCCAAGGTCTTTATTCCTGATGTAGCTGATCTGATCCTGCATGAATAAGGTACATACCACTACAAAAATGGAAATTGAGAACTGAGCGGTGATCAGGAACTTACGCAGCACCCTGGAAGAAGTCCGGTTCTTGAAGGTCCCTTTTAAAGCACTGATCGTTGGTATCTGTGGCAGATAGAATGCAGGATACAATCCTGAGATAATTCCGATTCCTAATGCGATGCCCAGTGAACCGAACAACAGCGTTTTATTACGAATGAAATCGGGAGAAAGATTCTTACCAATAAGAGAGTTAAAAGAGGTAGCCTCCAGCACAAAAAACACAAACCCTACTGCGATCAATAGAGAGACAAAAGAAAGAAATATTGATTCGGTAAGGAAGGAAAGAACAAGTGAAGATTTGCCGGAGCCGAGCGCCTTCTTCATGGCAATCTCTGTTGAGCGCTGTACCGATTTAGCAGTGGAAAGATTCATGTAATTGATACATGCCAGCAGGATGATAAAAACTCCGATCGCCGTAAATGCATAGAGGTAGGAAAGATTGCCATGAGGCTCATCCTCTTCCAGCGCAGAGCGAAAATGGATATCATCCAACCGTTCAAGGATGGGCTCATACTTGCCATTCACCTGGTCGCCAAACGATTTGTAATACTTGTCAAATATGAATTTGAACTTGGCGTGAAAATCTGCGGTATTATAATCTTCAGGCACCAGCAGATAAGTGTAAACATCCGGATTCCAGAAAGCTTCCGAACTCAATTGTCCGCCTTGTGTGAACCATTCCCGGTCTATCAGTCGCGACAGAAGAATATTAAACTTGAGATGTGTATTGGGAGGAACATCCTTTATCACACCGGTAACTGTGTACAAAGCATCCTCCACCTGGAGTATCTTGCCTAATGCCTCACCATCGCCAAAATACTTCTTTGCCTGTGATTGAGTAAGCACCAACGTATTGCGTTGGGTCAGCGAAGTTTTGGGATCACCCTGTATGAACTCATGCGTGAAGACATCAAAGTAAGTTGAATCGGTACGAACAATATCCTCTTCATAAAATGCTTTCTCTTCTCCGCCAACCGGTTTGTATTTGATCAGGGTGTGATCCCAGTTGTTGGCACGAACTACTTCCAGAACTTCCGGAAGCTCCTGCTTTAATATCTGACCTAGCTCACGGGCAGACCGTCCGATACTTCTATCGATTCCTGTTGCGGTAAGATGTCCGCCGAGCCTGTAAATTCTTTTATAGTTTGCATGATGCTTATCGTAGTTAAGATCATTTTGAAGAATGAGGAGGAGTATGATGCTGACAGCAATTCCCAATGCAAGACCAAGGACATTCAACGTTGAGAAGAACTTATCCTTTAAAAAGACCCGTATAGCAAATTTGATGTGGGTAAGCAGCATGCAGTGAGGTTTGTTGGGGACTGAACAAAACTTAAAATAGTTTTAAGCACCCGATTCAGGGTATTAATTTAGGCATAATACACGGCACTGAAAAGAACATTCAACTCAACATGCTATATCCTCGCCTGATAGGTGTATAATTCAAAATACCTTCCCTTCTTCGCGATCAGTTCTTCATGCTTTCCGCGTTCTGCAATGTTGCCACCCTCCACTACCAATATCTGATCAGCCTGACGAATCGTACTGAGCCTGTGGGCAATGACAAACGTTGTTCTTCCTTCCATCAACACACGAAGACTTTCCTGAATCAATGATTCACTTTCTGTATCAAGATTGGAAGTCGCCTCATCCAGGATCAAAATTCTCGGGTTTGCAAGAATCGCACGGGCAATAGCAATCCGCTGTCGCTGACCTCCGGAAAGTTTTACACCACGCTCACCAATCAACGTATCAATTCCTTTTTCGAAACGATCTGTAAACTCATGAACGTGAGCTGCCTTTACAGCAGCCTGTACCTGATCATTCGTTGCATTGGGTCTTGGAAATAAAATATTCTCTTTGATTGTTCCCTCAAAAAGGAAGTCGTCCTGTAAGACAACTCCTAACTGACTGCGGTAACTATCCAATGATACTTTCGAAAGGTCTGTTCCATCAATTGTGATCTTTCCGCTTTGAGGATTTAAAAAAGATGCAGCTAGTCCAGCGATCGTTGTCTTGCCTGATCCGGAGGTTCCAACCAAAGCCGTTACTGATCCTGAAGGTGCGTTGAAGGTAATGTTCCTTACTACTTCCTTGCCCTCTTCATAAGCAAAAGAAACATCCCTGAATTCTATATCACCCTTGAATGAATTCATCCTGATAGTTCTTGCTGTGCCATCATCTTCCGGGGTCATGTTCATCAACTCTTCTGTACGATCCAATCCCGCAAAGGCTTCCGTTAGCTGACTTCCTATGTTGCTCATCTGAACAATCGGCGCAATCATAAATCCGAGGTAGACAGTAAATGAAACAAACTCACCCACAGTCATTGACTTTTCGATCATCAGATAACCACCGACTCCCATGATACCCGCGGATGCCAATCCCAAAAGGAATGTTGCTGAACTTGTGATCAGACTGGTCGAGGTAAGACTTGCTTTTATATTCAGGAAGAGGCGTTCTACACCAAGTTCAAAACTTTTGATCTCCTGTTGCTCCGCATTAAAGCCTTTGATCACTCTGACACCATTTAAGGTTTCGGTAAGTCTGCCTGTTACATCGGCATTGATCTTTCCCCGCTCACGGAAGATAGGTCTGATCTTGGCGAAAGCCTTCAAAGATATCAATCCAAAAATCCCAACAGGAACAAGAACCAGCAAGGTCATCATCGGACTGATGTCAATTAACAAAATGAGGCAAAGGACGGAAGTGAGGACACCGCCCACCAATTGAACCAGCCCCGTGCCTACAAGATTGCGGACACCTTCAACGTCGTTCATGATCCTGCTGACGAGAGCACCTGATTTATTGTTATCAAAAAAACTGATGGGAAGGCGCAACACCTGCTGCTGAACTCTTGATCTCAATTGAGAAATAAGACGTTGAGCCTCCACACTTAATATCTGAGTCAATATATAAGAGGTGACCGCCTGAATCAATACAGAAGAGGCAACGGCAATGATCACCAGCTTCAGCATTCTCATATCACTATTCGCAATGACATCATCCATGAGATATTTCGTGGCACCAGGGAGCACAAGTCCGGCAAGGCGACTGACAATAATGAGGAGCAAGCCGACGAGGAGAATCCCCCTTCTGGGCCAGATAATTGTTTTAAATACTTGCAGGAGAGATACTTTCGGCGGTTTACTCATTCGGGTAGGAAGGCGGTTTTATATCAGAAGCCAAAGATAATGACGTTGCGGGCTTCCGTTTATTGCATTCACATATTTCTATGACTTCCGTTTAACGTCACACACCACAATATCCTCAAAGGATGCCTTTTGGTATTACCCTCCTGCTCATTGTTCCGATATTCTTTGCAGTGCCGGCTTTTGAATCCGGATTATAAGTAAGCGTGGTTTCCCAGGAATTGGCAGGCTTAAATTCCTCATCCATTCCTTTCAATACACCTTCTGTAATTTTTCTGGAGTGAATGATCGTTACACATTCAGTATTGAGGTTGGCGCTTCTGGGATCAAGATTGAATGTGCCGATGACTGTGATCTTCCCATCAATGACGATTGACTTGGCATGAAGTCCGAAGATCGGGGTGAAATTCATCTTCATCTGCAGGGCACCGGTCATAACTTTAAACCGCTCTGCTGCATCGGGCTTGAATTCAAATATTCTTACGCCTGTCTTCAGTAGTTCCTCACGATCACGGCGATAACCGCTAAAGGCTTCAATGTTGTCTGTTGAGGAAAGGCTATTGGTAAGGATCCTCACTTTCACACCACGCTTCACAGCCTCGCTGAAAAGATTGCGGCTTTTCTCTGTTGTGATGAGATACGGTGACTGAATGTCGAGTGTAGATTTTGCTTCCTGAATAAGTTTTACCAGCGCTTCGGTACTTGCGCCACCACCACCGATTCCATCTGAGCCATCATTCTTACCCGGCGCATCGGAAACATATTCAATGCTGTCAAGCCAGACAAACGATCCCGACTTTTGTATTTTCTCAAACGTTAATGGAAGATTCTTAATTCTTTCACGAACCTGCGGCCAGAAGTTTTCAGGGTTGCAGGCATATTGATGGAGTCGTTCAAATTTATTTGCAACAACGCTATCACTTTTCTCTTCATCAACAAGCCATGCAACGGGAACGCTGAGAGGATGATTCCAGAATTCATCAAAAGAGCTTTGAACGTTATCAGCGATCTTTCCCAACAGCAACACATCGCGGTCACGGAAATTGTATTCATGATCGTAATCAAAATATTCGTCTGCAATGTTGCGGCCGCCAGTGATCACAATTTTCTCATCGACCGTGAATGTCTTATTGTGCATGCGCTGATTTGCACCTCTGAAGTCTGTTGCAAACTTTTTGATCTTGCTGATAATGTTCTTTCCGAGGTTTGTTCCGGGATTATACACCTTGATCTCAATATTGTCATGTGAATCCAGTGTGAGTATTTCATGCACTCCTGCGTCCACCATGATATCATCGACAATGATCCGCACCTTGACACCACGGTCGGCGGCACGAACGAGGTAATCACAGGCGATCAGTCCTACATTATCAGGGGAGAAAATAAAATACTGGATGTCGATCGATTTTTCTGCATACTCACTTAGCCATGCACGCGCTACCATTGATCCTCCACCGTCCTCCAGGACAAACACACCTGTGCTGTCTTCCATTTTGTCAGCAAACGGCTCCAGTAATTTTGAAAGAGAAATAGAATCATTGCGGTGGATACTGGAGCAGAACTCGCCTTTATTTTCAAGAATGTCCTTTTTCTTTTCCTTAGAACAGGAAGCAGTTATTAATGAAAGAATCAAAAGGAGTTTGAGTTTCATAATTAAATCTTTTTTTGCAACCATTCCTCAGCAAGAAATTCTTCTATTACACCAATTGTAAGTTCAGGAATTTTACTTCCCTTCTTCGCCGTTATCGATTCACCAATATAAGCTCCATGGACACCCGGTAATATCACGAGCTGAGAATTAGTGATCAACCGATGCATTACAGTCGCATGTTCAGGGCTCATGACATCCTTATCTGCACTCAGAATAAGAGTGGGCATGGTTATGGATTTCAGATCATCATCCTTCCAATCCTTAAAATTTATCATGCGGTCGCGGTCCTTATCATGCATGACCTGAAGATGATCTTTATCAGGAGCAACTTCAAGATATGCTGTCTTTAGTTGCTCAGGCATATTCTCAAGCGATGCTGTCTTCATAAAGTCGAAGAAGCCGGGCATCATTCCTTCTCTTTTGTAAAAAGCTGAGGCAATGATCAGTTTATTCACTACTTCCGGATGACGGATCGCAACCTGCATGGCGGTATTGCCACCATTGCTGAATCCAAAAAGATCTGCCTTGCCGACTTTCAGATGCTGAAGAAGTGCAAATACATCATCAGCATCCTGTTCAAAAGTTTCAGGGCCTTCGCGATCACCTGAATGACCATGAGCCTGAAGTTCCATTGCAATAATTCTATGGTTCTTTGCCAGAAGAGGAAGTATGTTTCCGAAGGTGGTTCCAATAGTAGAGCCTCCACCATGAATCAATACCAGTGGAATCTCACCCTCGCCATAGATCTCATAATACATGCTGATACCATTGACTTGTGCATATCCACTTTTTACTGAATTCATTATCTCCTGGCTTTTACTTTCCCCTGAAACACTATTATCATTTTTAGAATTGACACAACCGAGCATCAATAATGACAGGCCGAAAATAATAATCAATTTCATAAATGAAGCCTTGGATATTGTCATTTCAATGCCACATGGTAAACATCCGTATCATTTCTTTCAATGTTTCGGATATGAAAACCTCCTGGCTGCGGAATCTCCTCTTTCAGATCAAAGAGTGTGCATGATTTCGGAAGTCGCGAAAAGATCAGTAAAAAATTGAAAGACTGACCATCAGGAATCACCGTCCATTGTGGCGCATAGGTGATGTTTTCAGCATGAACCATTTCTGCCCTTGAAGAAGATGACCTGTCAATCAGGAAAGTAGTTCTCCAGATTCTGATGAGCATGTCATCGCCAGGATTATCGAAATGGCAATGAACATACATATAGGCATCTTCCAATAATTCGGGATGGATGGAGGCGAGTACCTCCATGTCAACAAATGGTTTGGCCTTAACGGGAGGATCTTGAGTAATAACCGGCTTCACAAAAGCTGACGTTATTAAGCAGAAAGTTCTTTCACAATCTGTATCGCACGGTCGATCTCCGCCTCACTGTTAAAAATGTTGGTGCAATGTCTTACACCAAACACATCTCCCTGTGCGCGGGGACGCATCTTGCCTTTTTCCCAATAGGCGTCCTGAAGCTGTGCTCCTGTCAGTCCATCAATATTGTAAACAGTAATTCCGGCGCAGAGGGATTCATCTGTCGGTGAATAGATCTTCACTTTACTATTCTGACGCAAGCCAGTTCTCAATCGTTCGCCCAGGAACTTTATTCTTGCATAGACTTTATCCGGACCGATCTCATTGTGAAAGTCAAGTGCTGCTTCCAGTCCTTTCAATACAGGAAAGTTTCCGGTACCTCTTTGTGTAAATCTGAAACCTTCATCATCATGGTTATCCCAACGTGTGCTGGCAACCGTCGTCCAGACGTCTTTCATTTTGTCAGCTCTTACATACATGAAGCCCGTTCCTGCCGGAGCTCCCATCCACTTATGAAAACATCCCAGATAAACATCACAATCAATATCTTTTACATCTATTTTGATCTGACCAATGGTCTGAGCTCCATCCAGCACCGTCAGTATGCCTCTCTTCTTTGCTTCAGCACAAATTTCTTTAACAGGAAGTATGGCACCACTTCCTGAGATCATGTGCGACAACATCAGAACCTTTGTCTTAGGTGTGAACGCTTTTACAATAATGTCATACAATTCTGTTGCACTGTGTGCAGGCTTTGGTATGGCAACGGTTTTGAATACCACACCGTAGCGCTTCTCTTTGATGAGCCAACCGCCTTTTCCGCCGGAATGTTCCTGATCGGTGGTCAATACTTCGTCTCCTGGTTTAAGCGTAATTCCATTCGCGATGTAGCTCATGCCATGCGTAACATTGTCCGTCATTGCAATCTCAGGAACGGTAGCATTAAAAAGTTTTGCAACCCGTGTGCGGATGCCCAGGAGATTATTGTAGCCACTGATAAACTCTTCCTTATTGTCATCTTTATAAGCCCAGTCAGCAACATTTTCTGCAAGGTATTTCACATGCTCTACCATTTTATCGACCACTACCTTTGGCATAGCCCCTACGGTACCTGTGTTGAAGAAAACTTTGTCTTTGGATAGCGTAAACTGATCACGGATCTTCTTCCAGTATTCCGGGTCGTCGGCTAACGGGAGAGAATTATCCGTTTCAAAAGTCTGCTTCCCCAATACCTCCATGGAAGTCAGCGCAAGCGTGCTCAGGCCAAGACTTTTCAAAATACTTCTTCGTGATAGTTTCATAACTGACAGATCGTTAAAATTAAATTCTGATGAGACTTGAAGATACTTTAATTTTCCGGCATGAACATTTCCCGAAAACATCTTTTCGTTAGAAAATCACAGCTTCCCGATTCCGGCAAGGGGCTATTCACGAAAGTGGAAATCAAAAAAGGTGATCGCATCATAGAATATAAAGGCAGGCATCAGCTGTGGCGTGAAGTCAAGCATGAAGATGGCTTCAATGGATACCTGCTCCGACTCAATCGCACCATGGCTATCAATGGCGAACCTTCTACCGGAGCGCTCGGGCGTTATGCCAACGACGCAGCGGGTGCCAGTCGTATCAAGGGACTGCGCAATAATTCAGTTTACAATATCTATGGAGACCGTTGCTTTATTGAAGCAACACGAGACATTACTAAAGGCGGCGAGGTTTTCGTAGCTTATGGAAAAGAGTATTGGGATCTGGTGAAGAAGATTAAAACTCTGGGATTGAAAAGACCGAGAAAACGATGAGGCTGATTCCCCCATAATTAAAGCATCCCTTCTTATCAAATATTCTCATTAATTAGTCTCCGCCGCATCATTTCTCACCCTACCAATCGTTAGCTTCTTCCCTTCCCTTTCGGTAATTTTGCTTTTCTAGAAAGCCAAAATGGAAGCGATCAAATCCGATAAAACCGAGAAGAAAAATCTGGCCGGCCATGAGGCCCCTAAACCATACGTACCCAAGAACAAAGTCAGGATTGTAACAGCTGCAAGTCTCTTCGATGGACATGATGCTGCAATAAACATCATGCGCCGCATCATCCAGGCTACAGGTTGTGAAGTGATTCACCTGGGTCACGACCGCAGTGTTGAAGAAGTTGTGAATACTGCCATTCAGGAAGATGCTCAGGCAATTGCCATGACCAGCTATCAGGGTGGGCACAATGAATATTTTAAATACATGTATGATCTGCTTCAGGAAAAGGGAGCTGGTCACATCAAAATATTTGCTGGTGGCGGCGGAGTGATCCTGCCGTCAGAGATCAAGGAGTTAATGGATTATGGCATCACGCGCATCTACTCCCCTGATGATGGACGGTCCCTTGGACTACAAGGCATGATCAATGATCTTGTCATGCAGAGTGATTATGCGCTGGGTGACAAGCTTGAGAATGAAGTGGAACAACTCTCATCAAAGAATCCCGTAGCCATTGCGCGACTGATTACAGCAGCAGAAAATTATTTCGATCAGCATACAGAAGCATTTAAATACATTCATAGTCAGGCTGAAAAGGCTAAGGTTCCTGTGCTTGGAATTACGGGCACCGGTGGTTCTGGAAAATCATCGATGGTAGATGAGATCGTAAGAAGATTTTTATTCGACTTCAAGGATAAAACGATCGGACTTATTTCTGTCGATCCATCAAAACGAAAAACTGGCGGCGCACTATTGGGAGATCGCATTCGCATGAATGCAATCAACAACCCAAGAGTATTCATGCGTTCACTGGCAACACGTCAATCCAATCTGGCTTTGTCAGTCTATGTAAAGGAAGCTATTCAGGTATTGAAAGCAGCGAATTATGATCTGATCATTCTTGAAACCTCAGGAATTGGTCAAAGCGATACAGAGATCATTGATCATAGCAATGTGTCACTTTACGTTATGACACCTGAGTATGGTGCCGCAACACAGCTTGAAAAGATCGACATGCTTGATTTTGCCGATGTGATCGCACTCAACAAGTTCGACAAGCGTGGAGCACTGGATGCCTTGCGCGATGTGAAGAAACAATTTCAACGCAATCACAATCTCTGGAACTCAAAAGTGGATGAGATGCCGGTGTTCGGTACGATCGCTTCACAGTTCAATGATCCCGGAACCAATCAGCTTTACAAACAGATCATTGACAAGATTCAGGAAAAGACTGGAGGCAATCTGAAATCGACTTTCAAGATCACAAAACAGATGTCAGAGAAGATCTTTGTGATCCCTCCAAACCGCACCCGGTATCTCAGTGAAATTTCGGAGAACAACAGGGCCTATGATACCCGGAGCCTTGAGCAAAGCAACATTGCTCAAAAGCTCTTTGCACTCCACAAGACAATGGAGCACTTGAAAGCTTCCAACCATGAGCCAAAGAAAGATACTTATACGTCATTGATCAGCCAGCTTGAGGCAGAAGTTGAAAAATTGAAACTCAACCTTGATCCAAAAAACTGGAAGCTTCTTGAAGAATGGCCCAAGAAAGTTCAGCAATACAAAGAACCACTCTTCAAATTCAAGGTCAGAGATAAGGAAATTGGAATTCAGACACATTCTGAATCCCTCTCTCATCTTCAGATTCCAAAGGTCTCTCTTCCTAAATATGAAGCATGGGGAGATCTTTTGAGATGGGTATTGCAGGAAAATGTTCCTGGTGAATTTCCGTTTACCGCAGGCATTTATCCATTCAAACGTGAAGGTGAAGATCCAACGCGGATGTTTGCAGGAGAAGGCGGGCCGGAACGTACCAACCGCAGATTTCATTATGTAAGCTTGTCGACACCGGCAAAGCGACTCTCCACTGCATTTGATTCTGTTACTCTTTACGGAAATGATCCTGACTACCGTCCTGACATCTATGGAAAGATCGGAAACTCAGGTGTGAGCATCTGCTGCCTTGATGATGCTAAAAAACTTTACAGCGGATTTAATCTGGCCGATCCCAGAACATCCGTATCAATGACGATCAATGGTCCCGCACCTATGCTGCTGGGATATTTTATGAATACTGCCATTGATCAGCAATGTGAGATATACATTCGCAAGAATGGAATGGAGAAAGAAGTAACGGACAAGATTGAAAAGATCTATAAAGATAAAAAAGCTGAAAGACCCCATTATCAGGGACCGCTTCCAAAAGGCAATGATGGCCTGGGACTTCTTTTACTGGGCGTCACTGGAGATGAGGTTTTGCCAAAAGATGTTTACCAGAAAATCAAAACCGATACTCTTTTACAAGTGAGGGGAACGGTTCAGGCGGACATCCTCAAAGAAGATCAGGCTCAGAATACCTGCATTTTCTCAACTGAATTTGCTTTGCGACTGATGGGCGATGTTCAGCAATATTTCATTGATCAGAACATCAGGAATTTCTACTCTGTATCGATCTCTGGATATCACATTGCCGAAGCTGGTGCGAATCCTATTTCCCAGTTGGCATTTACACTTGCCAATGGCTTCACATACGTGGAGTATTATCTGAGCCGCGGCATGGACATCAATGAGTTTGCACCTAATCTCTCTTTTTTCTTCAGCAACGGCATTGATCCGGAGTATTCTGTTATCGGAAGGGTAGCAAGAAAACTGTGGGCTAAGGCGATGAAAAACAAATATGGAGCGAATGCTAGAAGTCAGATGTTGAAATATCACATTCAAACTTCAGGGCGTTCCCTTCACGCGCAGGAGGTTGACTTTAACGATATCCGCACCACACTACAGGCATTGTATGCGATTTATGATAATTGCAACTCTCTCCACACCAACGCTTATGATGAGGCTATCACCACTCCCACGGAAGAATCAGTGAGAAGGGCAATGGCCATCCAGCTTATTATTAATAAGGAACTGGGGCTGTCAAAAAATGAAAACCCGATACAGGGATCTTTTATTATTGAAGAGCTGACAGATCTTGTAGAGGAAGCTGTTCTGGCTGAATTTGATCGCATCACAGAAAGAGGTGGTGTATTGGGTGCAATGGAAACAATGTACCAGCGCGGGAAGATTCAGGAAGAAAGTCTCTATTATGAAACTCTCAAGCACACTGGTGAATTTCCAATCATCGGTGTCAATACATTTTTGAGCTCAAAAGGCTCTCCAACGATCGTTCCTCAGGAAGTGATCAGGGCAACTTCTGAAGAAAAGGAGTATCAGATCAAGATGCTCCGTGCTTTGCATGCTTTTCATAATGACCATGTAGAAGGCCATCAAAATGCATTACAAGATGCAGCGGTTATGAACAAGAATATTTTCGAAGCGCTGATGGAAGCTTGCAAGGTTTGTTCGTTAGGACAAATTACAAAAGCACTATTCGAAGTAGGTGGTCAATACCGGAGAAATATGTAAATCGAAATCATTGTAATAAACGAAAAGAGCCTTCCATTATAGAAGGCTCTTTCATTTCATAGCTTGACTAATTTAATTTCTTGCTTTAGTTGATTTAACAACTATTGCCGGATTAGTAACGGATCGTGCGAATGTTGCCAGTGTTATCTGCAATTTCAAAAGTAGGCACGCCAGTGATGTTCTTCAGGTTGTAAACCATTCCGAAGTTTCCATCAATCGTTCTGTAGTCTGTGTGTACAAGGTTATTTGCACCATCATAGATACGAACGCTGATTTCTTCCTGACCGCTGTTAGCAACTGTCAGAAGATACTTAGGGCAGTTAGCCATTTTAGAAACCTGTACATTCTTAACTTTTGTAGCTTTAGAATACACAACGGTTTGAGCTTCTGTTCCCTTTTGGTCAGCAATCTCAATCGTATAAGTTCCTTGCTCCATACCAGCAAAGTTAACGCTACGAATAAAACCGTTTACATTCTTGGTAGTTTCAGCAAAAACAACTTCAGCTTCCTGATTGAAGATTGTCATCTTTACTTTTCCTACTGTTTCACCTTCATAGATTACCTTGAAGGTACCGTTGGTCTTCTGACCAATCACTGCAATGCGTGGACCAGGTCCAGAGAATGCCGCTGTACTTACCAGTACAATCATGGCTGCGAGGAATAATTTTGCTTTCATAATGTTAGTTATTTTTTTTCTTGTTGAACTATGATGTAAATGTACGGGTGGGTATGACGCATGATCGTTTGCTGTAAGAAAACTTGATTTTTAATTTGAAAAATCGTTTGCGGCTTGTGATTCATTAGTCTAGTAAGCAAATGGAGATAAAAATGCGCTTACGACTCTGATTTATTGAAACACAAAAATTCTGACACAGTAATCGATTGCGGTCCAAGTATACTTTTATGCCTTTAATGATAATAAAGGCTGAGGTACTGATAAAAAAGAAGTCGCCCTGACTTTCGTCAGAGCGACTCTCAAAAAATGATACTCTATATTATTATAATGTTACTTCACGATAGTGGCTGCAACACCTTTTCTATCCATTACTTCAAAAGATACTGGTCCCTGGATGTCTTTCAGATCAAACAATCTTGCCACATCACCAGAAACTGCCGTTGGCTCAGAGTAGATCTTTTCACCTTTATCATTAAAGATGCTTAAATCAAACTTTTCAGCTCCCTGACCCGCCAGTGTGAAAAGGAATTTGCCATCCTTTAAAGAAACAACGTGAGCAAGCTTTTGAATTTTACCCGTTCTATACTCAACTGTTTCCGTCAACCAATTTGAGCCATTGTCAAGCTTGATCGTGTATGTGCCTTCCGCCAGATTGGCAAAGTTATAGGGACGAATAAATCCATTTGACATTTTGATCACTTCAGAAAAAACGACTTTGTCATCTGAGTTAATAATCTCCACCTTCACATCAGATGCTTCTTCTGAACGGTAGAATAATTTATAAGATGATTCTGAGTTGCGAATAACTGCGATTCCGGAAGTTGTCTTGGGTGTATCGTTCCTTCTTGCTGCAAATGTGAGTGAGCTAACCAAAATGCCCAACATCAACAAACTAACTTTTTTCATAACAGGGGTGTTTAATTGTTTTTGGTTATCAGACGAGGGGCATGTTTTAAATGTTGCAGCGTGATTGTTAATTATTCCTAAATGCAACCAAAATCATACTTTAAATGATTTAAACATCGAAAGTATTTTAATGACATTTCTGCCATTAAAGTATTTTGAAAATATTTGATTAAAACAGAAACTAATTCAGATGAAATACGTCCTTAGCCTTCTCCGCTTGTGTTAGAAGATGCTTTTGGAATCTGAGGCGTGAGGTGAGGAAAACCTCTCTTTTATCTTCTTCTGAGGTTACAAATTTCAGCTTATCTTCAAGATCAAGACTAAGTTCATTTGCTATGTGATAAATGGAACATGGCGATGGAAGCTTATTGATCTTCAACAAACGCATGAATTCCTCAAACTCTTTTTGAATTTTTGTCCCGGCAGGATCCTGAAGATCAACTTCCCAGAAATTCACATCACCACCTGGATAGAGTTTATCTTTAAAAGTTCTAAATAGTGTATCCATTTGGAACAGGTCCTGACATTTCACAATAATGTCAGATTCACCACTATCATATCGTTTGATAACACTTTCAAGCTTTACGAGCGAACCAAGCTTAGTGGTATTAAGAGTATGATTGAAATAGATTCCAAAGGAGATGTCCCTCTCCTCAGCATCCTTCAATAGTTGTCGATACCTTGGCTCAAAAATGTGCAGCGGAACCATTTCCCCCGGAAGGGGAAAAATAGTAAGGGGAAACATTGGTATCCTGATGGGTACAGACATGCTTGAATAACAACGAATGTATGTTAAAGTTATCCGATTAAAACCGTACTAAATAATGCGGCTCAACGTCAAACTGTTCTGAAAGCTTCTTTTCTCCCGGTAAAAAAGACAAATTGATCAAAAACGAATACCCGGCTACCACTCCACCAATCTTCTTTACCAGATCTCCTGCCGCGGCAGCAGTTCCTCCTGTTGCCAGAAGATCATCATGGATAACAACGCGTGATCCTTTCGGAAAAGCGTCTTCATGCATTTCAATTTCTGCAGTACCATACTCAAGAGCATAGCTCTGTTCTACTTTTTTGTACGGGAGTTTTCCCTTTTTACGAATCGGAACAAAAGGAATGTGAAGTCCCTGAGCGATCAGCATTCCAAAAATAAAACCCCTTGCCTCCACTCCTGCGATCACATCTGGCTTTAATGCACGAGCCTGTTCAATTAAGGCTTCGATAGTCTCCTGCCGCACTTTGGCATCTGCCAGCAATGGCGTGATGTCCTTAAAGATAATCCCAGGCATTGGAAAGTCCGGAACATCTCGTAATAATGACTTGATCTTTTCTTCTGTACTCATAGTGGCAAAATAGTAAATTTACAGCGATAGCGCGACTAATATTACAACCCGAAGATGAAGATAATAACACGAATGATCGCTGATGAAGTCTACGAGGCTTCCAATGATAACAACAACAAGGTACTCATCGACATGAGAAAGAGGGAGGACAAAAAACACCAATCCCCTGTCGAATTATTGCTCTCCGCACTCGCTGCCTGCGGGGCCGTTGATGTGGTAGTGGTTCTCAAGAAAAGAAAAAAGTCAATACTGGATTGTACGATTGAAACAGAAGGACAGCGAAGGGAAGAGACTCCGCGGGCATTTACAAAGATCAACTGTCATTATATAATAACTTCTGAAGATGCGACAGAGGAAGAAGTTGAGAAAGCTGCAGGTCTTGCACTTGAAAAATATTGTTCTGTCGCATCGTCTCTTTCCGCCGAGATTACGTATTCAGTTCAGGTTATCCGGCCAAATTGATGCTTCAGATCAAACAATTTTCAAAACGCTATCAGGATCAACTTGTCCTGACAATCGATGAACTCACAATTTCGCCAGGCATCAGTTGGCTAAAAGGAGAAAATGGTGCCGGCAAAACGACATTGTTCAAATCCATAGCCGGCATTGTTCCTTTCGAAGGAGAGCTATCTCTGGATGACGTGAGCATAAAGAAAGAACCGATCTCATTTCGCAAGCTTGTAAACTACAGCGAAGCGGAGCCGTACTTCCCGGAGTTCCTTACAGCAAAAGATATTGTTCGGTTTGTCGGGAAAACAAAAAATACATCCATCGAAGAACAGGATGGCTACTGTCGCATGCTTGGTATTGATCAGTATTTCACAAAGCCATGCGGGACCTTTTCAAGCGGAATGCTCAAAAAACTCTCCTTAACAATTGCATTCTTCGGTCAGCCCAAACTTATCATACTTGATGAACCTCTCGTAACATTGGATGAAGCATCGCGCATCATACTCATGAATATGGTCAACGAAAAACTCAAAGATCCGTCTATGATATTCCTGATGTCTTCCCATCAATCCATGGACAGCGCTGAATTCTCAGTAGAAAATGTTTTTAGGATTCAAAACAAATCAATTGTAAGGCTGTGAAGGTTCTGATCGACGTTCTTCATAGATGTCTCACCAAAGAATTTTACGTAGCAAATGCTATGTTCTTTCTACTGACGATCGGACTTGTCGCTGGATTTATGAGAGCCAACGAACATATTGCTCTCGCTACTTTCTTTATCAGTGCTCCGGTGTGGACTTTAATCCCTGCCGGATTCTGGATAGCGTACGCCTACAAGATTAATAGTTTCAACCATCAGGAGTGTTCGGAGAAATCAATGCGCTTCGTTCATGAAATTTCCTTGTTGCCGACATCAATACAAATCCTGTGCACTCTGTCCGTTGCCTATGCGCAATTCGTGCCAGCAATTACATATGGATTGTTTCTGGTTTTAATCGCCATTAAGAATGGTCAGGTACTTTCAGCAGTCTCGGTTGTCATCGCTTTGATCACTATCACCGGAACGCTCACCATTCTTCTCTATCGTCAGTTGGGTTATGTTCAAAGTGAAGCAAAGGTTTCTTTATTAAAGAGATGGTTCGACAGAAAATTCTCAAAATCCTTCATTCAGTTTTTTATCGAATGGCTTGTGCGTCACAAGACAGGAATGGTCCTTGTTACAAAAATCTTTGGATGCTTAATGCTGTTCGCCATTTGTCAGTTGTATCGGTACGACACGTATGACTACCGGCTATTGGCAATGGGTTGCCTTATTGCTTTCGGAGCAAGCCTTGCATTTGTCTTCCAGTTCGTTCTTTTTGAAAATCATTTGTTCACACTCATGAGACATTTGCCGCTGTCTCTTTCCCTAAGAATGATCTATTTCATTATTTCACTGGGGATTCTTTGCCTTCCAGAGATAACGGTGCTCACTCGCAACTTTCCGGAACAATTACCAATCCATTTGTTACCCGAATTAATAGTATTTTGTCTTGCTCTCTTCATTCTAGGCTACCGCGTACTTTTATCAAAGATCAATGGGTTTGAAGCTTTCTCCGGAAAAGCATTTCTTGGATTCATGATTTTGTTTGTAATTATTCTCTTCAGTGTTCCTGTCTGGTTCATATCCATTGCCCTGATTTTGATGGCGGCTTACAGATATGAAAGGGCATTCTACGAGTTTGAGTTTATTATCCGGGAAAATCAGGACCTTGATTAATCGTGACTATTCACGAACCAATTTCCCCCTGAGGATCACTTTAGAAATCATATCTGCGCCAAAACTATATGGCAGAAATGCCAGCGATCCCATCGGCTTAGTAATAAATACGCTTGCCATCTTTCCCTTGGTAATACTGCCATGTGTTCCGAGAACCTCCATTGCATATGCAGTGTTAATTGTAACAGCATTGACGGCTTCCTCCGGAGTCATTTTCATTTTGATACAAGCAAAGGAAAGCATCAACGACATATTCCCGGATGGCGCACTTCCCGGATTATAGTCTGATGCAACTGCCAGGGGTAGACCTGCACTGATAATCTGTCGCGCTGGTGGAAATGGTAAATTCAGAAAGAATGCAGCGCCAGGCAAGGCCGTTGGCATTGTGGAAGAATCTTTCAAAGCCTCAATCTCTTCCCAACCAATATTCTCAAGATGATCAACGCTGATGGCACCTGTATTTACGCCAGCCTGCACTCCCCCCGATCGGTTCAGCTGATTGGCATGAATGCGTGGCTTCATTCCGAATTTCTTTCCGCGCTCAACAATCATTTCGGTCTCCTCCTGTGAAAAAAATCCCTGCTCACAAAACACATCGATGTAGTCGGCAAGTTTTTCTTCAGCCACTGCCGGGATCATCTCTTCCATCACCAGCCTTACGTAATCTGTCTTTTCCATTTCCTTTGGAACGGCATGCGCACCAAGGAATGTAGTCTTGACCGTCAGCAAAGTCTCTTTTCCAATTCTTTTGGCTACCCGAAGCATTTTAAGCTCGTCTTTCACAGTAAGCCCATAACCACTCTTGATCTCTACAGCTGCGGTACCACTTTGTATGATCTCATGGGCTCTCTGAACAGATCTTTCATAAAGCTCGTCTTCAGAAATGGATTGAATCTTCTTGGCAGAGTTTAAAATACCTCCCCCACTGGCTGCGATCTCAGCATATGTTGCTCCTTTGATCTTCAATACAAATTCATCCTCACGTGAGGCAGCAAAAACCAAATGTGTATGACTGTCAACGAAACCAGGGAAAACGTGTCCTCCCTTTGCATCAATTACCTGTGTTGCATTCTTTTCAGAAAGGTCTTCCATCCTTCCAAAGGCTTGTATCTTTTCATCCCTGATGGAGAGGAATGCATTTTCTATTATTGGAAGTTCCGACATTGCTGCACCAGCAATAAAATGAGGCGTGGACTCACGCACCTGAACAAGACCTTTGATATTAATAATGAGCAGGTCGGACTTCATATCAACTATTCCAGAGCCGTAAGCTCCCCCTGACGGAAATAGATGAATGGAAAAGTCTGATTGTCCCTGTTAGGAGAAAGAAGATAACCTTTTGACAAGTACCCGGGGAACAGACCATCTTTAGTAAGGCCGTCCTGAAAGTAAGAACCATATTTCTTCAAAGCTTGTCCCGCGAAGATCATAAAATCATAACCAAGCTTGGTGTAATTAATATACTCCTGGGAAAATGCTCCATGGGTCTTTACATATTTCTTACGGAAGTTAATAAAAGAAGGCTGTGTTAGCGATGTAAAAGTTGGTGCTGCAAACAGCACATGAAGTCTTTCGTATTTGGTAAGATCAACCGAATTATTATCCAGCCAGTTTTCTGAACCGATAATTACAACAGAATCGCCACGGGTCTCCACACTGCTGATCACTTTGGTATAGATGAGAGGATCATCAGATGCCACAAAAATACTTCCAAGGCTGTCGCGGTTAAGTTTGAATTGCTTTGGATTGTGGAATTCATCAAACTCTGTTGGTGTAGCAAGAATGTTGATAATTTTCAAAGCCGTCTCTTTCTTAAACTCTTCTTCGAGAGTAATCTTCATTCCAAGTTCTTTTGCGCGCTTGGAGAAGCTTATCGCCATAACAGAGTCTTTTGGTTTATCGCCATAGAATATCATGCATTTCTTGTTCTTCACTTTTGCTGCCAACAGCTCAGCCGACTTGGCTCCTATCGTTTCAAGGGAAGGAAGGTATAATAGTGCAAAGGGATTCTGTCCGATGAAGTCAGAATAGCTCTGTGCTGGATTGATCATGGATATCTGATTTTTCTGAGAAAACTCAAGAACTGCCGGAGCAGTCTCCCGGAAGAGTGGCCCGACGATAAGATCTGTGTTCTTTAGCTCAGGAGTTTCAAGAAGCTTTGCGATCACAGCAGGGTTTCTATCAGTATCATACGCCAACAGTTTGATATTGACTCCTTGCTTGTACAATGTGTCATTCGCCATGCGCATGCCTTCATAAAGATCCAGCATCACTTGATTTTGCTTCTTTCCCGGAGAAGGATCCAGAGTGGACGTCAGAAAAGGAAACAACACTGATACGTTGTAATGATCCTTAAAAACAGCTGGAGGGGCGCCAGCTGAAATATAATTCTCACGTGGGAGGTTGAATTTTGCGATCACTGAATCCATCAAAACACGATCCTGCAAAAGAACTTGCTGCCTGCTGATTGCTCTGGCTAAAGATTTACCAACTTCAATATCTTCGGGATACTCTTCCCACATCATCCTTAATACCTCAGGATCTGTGATCTGAGAAAGGTAAAAGCGTCGGAAAGAAGAAATCGCCTGCGTTTCAATATAGTCTTCCTGTCTGACACTTTTCAACACGAGCATCCCTTGAAAATATTCATGTTGATCAAAATAAATCTTGGCAAGCCAGTAATTCACTTCATTCATCTGATCCCAATTGGGATAAAGTTTTCGAATCGATAACAGCATGTCTTTTGCAACAGCTGTATAATTCTGCTTCAATGCTGATTGCGCAAAGTAGAAAGAGGCGTACTCAGGATAAGGATTGTTCTTATCATAGATCATCAGCGGCTTAAATGCCTCCATGGCGAGATTGTATCTGCCTTCAGTGTAAAACTCTTTGGCATTCTTATACATACGCTTGTAATCCTGTGCATTCAGGTTTTGAAAAGCACAAACTACCAACGTAATCACCAAGATTATAGACCGCATCCTTACAAACTGATAAAGCATGAACTCAAATTATTTATTCCCATTCAATCGTAGCGGGTGGTTTTGAACTAATATCATACACGACCCTGTTGACTCCCTTTACTTTATTAATAATCTCAGACGACATCTCACTTAAAAACTCATAAGGAAGATGCGACCAGTCTGCGGTCATTCCATCCACACTTACGACCGCCCTGAGGGCCACTACCTTTTCATATGTACGCTCATCTCCCATCACTCCCACTGACTGCACCGGCAATAACATGGCACCTGCCTGCCAGACTTTATCGTACAAGTTATGATTTCTCAAGCCCTGAATGAAAATGTAATCGACATCCTGCAATATCCGTACCTTTTCTGGAGTAATATCTCCCAGAATGCGAATACCGAGGCCAGGTCCTGGAAAAGGGTGCCTTCCGAGAATCTTTGGATCAATATCAAGAGTCTTTCCTACAAGCCTTACCTCATCTTTAAATAAGGTATTCAGAGGTTCCACAACTTTCAGCTTCATCTTCGCAGGCAGCCCTCCAACATTGTGATGAGACTTGATCGTAACTGAGGGTCCCTTTACGGAAACAGATTCAATAACGTCAGGATAGATTGTGCCCTGACCTAGCCACTTTACATCAGCGATAAGATGAGACTCTTCATCAAACACATCGATGAAGGTCTTTCCGATAGCCTTTCTCTTCGCTTCAGGTTCTGAAAGGCCTTTTAGTCCTTCATAGAACTTATCCCTTGCATCAACACCTTTGATGTTAAGCCCCATCCCCTTGTAGGACGTGAGAACCTGTTCAAATTCATTCTTGCGAAGCAGTCCGTTGTCAACGAAAATGCAGTAAAGGTTTTTCCCAATCGCACGATGTACAAGCATTGCAGCAACGGTAGAGTCAACACCTCCCGAAAGCGCCATGACAACCTTATCGTTGCCAAGCTTTTTCTTCAAAGCTTCTACTGTGGTTTCCACAAACTGATCCGGAGTCCATTCCTGGGCACAGCCACAGATATGAACCACAAAATTTCTTAAAAGATTTTTTCCCTCAGTAGTATGTGTTACCTCCGGATGGAATTGAATACAAAATATCTTTTCTCCTTTTTTTCTAAAGGCAGCAACTTTAACGGATGAAGTGCTGGCAATAATTTCGAAGTCCGGTCCAATAGATTCAATCGTATCGGCGTGAGACATCCATACTTGTGAGTCGAGGGAAATCTCTTTCAGCAATTCATCATGATGATTTACCATTGAAAGTTTCGCGCGTCCATATTCCCGTATCTGAGATGGAAGCACTTTCCCACCAGTCTTTTGTGCAATCAGCTGAGCACCATAGCAGACTCCCAAAACCGGAATGTTCTTAAACAGGGATAAGTCTATATCAGGTGATCCTGCGTCCCGTACCGAGCACGGGCTTCCGGACAGAATAATACCTTTAATATCAGGTGTAATTTCAGGAATCTTGTTGAAGGGATGGATTTCGCAATAGACGTTCAGTTCGCGTACACGTCTGGCGATCAGCTGGGTGTACTGAGAACCGAAATCGAGGATTAGAATTTGCTCTGCCATGCGCAAAAATAGGGCGTCGGGAGCGTTTTGAGAAACTTTGGAAGAAGTTATTTAGAGAGTAAGGACTTCACTCATCAAGCTTGGATGTTGCAATTCCTTACCCTCTTTTTATCATTATTTTGACACCGCCTTATTCTTTTTCACCAATAGCTTAGTGTTGTCGTCTGAGTGCCGGTCGATCAATTTGTGCATAGGATCGATACCTGCCCTGCCTGGTTTTTCCTTAACAATAATACTATAGGTATTTTCCTTTTGACTGATCTTGTGTTTTTTGAGATAGATCAGCTTGTCCTTACCCTTCTCATCTTTACCATAGACGCCAATGTCGATCCAGTCATTGATTGGAATGTTGGTTTCCATACCTGTACTGTCAGCTCGCAACTTCTCGGAAGAAACTTTTAATGTCACTTCGAATTCATCCTTACTTTTCTCTTCGAAAGAGGCTTCCGTGGTTTTGTTTTCAAACAACGTGATCGTCTCAAACATATCATGAATGATATACTGCAGACTGTCCGGCGTTACTTTCTTAATCTCTTTTAAAAGGTCAGCAGAGGTCGGATAAGGAGCATCTTTGAATTTCCATGTTGTCAGATATTTACGGAAAGCAGAGTTAACGCTGTCTTCTCCGATGTAATCTTGCAAGGCAAAAAACACTAATGATGCTTTGTTATAGTGGATGTAGCCTTGTCCTTCTACAAACTCCAGTGGCTGCTCTTTCTTCCTTTCAAACGCTCTTCCGCTCAAATACCGGTCAAGCTCATACTTGAGATAACGTTCAAGTATCTCCGGAGTGAACTCATGTTTCATCACCATCAAAGCAGAATACTGCGACATGCTTTCTGAAAGCATTGCATTACCCTTTACACCCGCTTCCATCGCCTGATGTCCCCACCACTGATGCGCTACTTCATGAGCCGTGACATAATATACATAGTCGATATCCTTGTCGACATCTTTGATCCTGGCAATAAATCCTATTCCCTCTGAAAATGGAATGGTGTTGGCAAATGACTGAGCGAAGCCTGCATATCTTGGGAATTCCATGATCCGCACCTGACGATACTGATATGGACCAAAGCTTTTAGAGTAATAGCTAAGAGCATCCTTCATTCCCTTCATCATCTTATCCAGATTATATTCATGTCCGGGATGATAGTATATCTCCAGGTTGACATTGTTCCAAGCATCTTTCTTTACTGCGTACTTGGCAGAAACAACGGAATAAAAATCCGCCATTGGCGCATCCATTTTATAGGAATAGTAATGCCTATCATTTTCTATCCATTCCTTCTGAAGATAGCCAGGAGCAATGGCAATCTGATCTTCCGCTGTTCCGATCACGATTTCAAAACGGATATGATCTGCATCATCCCCGAATAGACTTTGAGCAATTCCGCGTGGATCATTTCGCTCCAGCATGCGCTCTTTTTCTTTCATCTTTCTCTTTTTACGCTCATTGTCATCTCCTATTTCGAAATTCTCATTGTATCCTAAAGTTGGAAAGTAAAGGTTATTGAAGAATGTGCCGTTGAATACAATGTTAGTGTTACTACCACCTTCCTGAAATCCTTTCGTATCAAAGGTCAGTTTAAAGCTCATCTTCAGGCTATCTCCGGGAGCAAGAGGTTGAGCCAATTCATAAATAAAGTATCTGAAGTCTCCTTCAGTCTCTGTTACCGTTGCTTCCCTGTCAAATTTCAAATAATCAGTATGGATCTGATCATCCGCGCTTTGCTGGATATGAATGTCTTTTATTGGTTGCTGGGTCTTGTTCTTGAGATAATAAAATCCTTCCGTTGTGAAATCACGGTCGTACGGATAGATATCTACTTTTAGGTTGGATTCAACGATCCTCGGCTGTGGGAGAAACTCATATTTCTTTAGTTTCTCTTCGTATTGCTGCTGCCGATCTTCCCGATCGTCGGACTTCACGAACTTGTTGACAACTGTCGTATTGTAGTAAATATAAAAACCTGAGAATAGAAATACTGCTACCATAGCAAATACAAATATTAACATGGATCTGTTGAGGCGCAGTTTTCCGGTCTTCCAGCGCATCTTCATTGCTGCTTCTGATCCCCGAACGGAAAAGACTACCGCCACAGAGAATAAAATGATCGCCAAAGCAAACCAGTAAATTTTAAACCACGAGAATGGAGTAACATAATGTCCATAGACATTCATATCGGAAAATGTACCAAGGCCTCCACTGGCAAACTGCCATAAGCTATGCTCAAGTCCAAGCTGATCCAATGTTCCCCGAACGATGAAAAAGACAATGCACAGAGCAAAGCCTAAAAATTTATTGTTTACCAGGACCTGAATAAAGAATGCCAGCATGGTATACAACGCCAGGAAGATCAATGTGCTGCTGTAGAGTGTCCCAAAATAAAGCGGCAATTCAAATTTGTAGTAACCGTATGAGATCTGAATTATGACTCCACAAACGATCAGCAGTAACAACATGATAAGATAGATGATCATGAGGCCAAAGAATTTTGAAAGCAAGCTTATGAAGCTTGGCATTGGCATGGTGTCAAGAATGAGATTAAAATTGACGGATCGCTCCTTCCATATCAACTCTCCTGAATAGAAAATAGAAATGATCAAAAAGAAAAGTGTAAAGCCGTTTATCAGATTAAGAACGGAATACGTGGTAGGGTAAGAATTCGTACCATAAAGCTGACCCATGTTCATGGCGTTCACAAAAAGAAGCAGCATTCCACAAATTAGAATTGCAAGAAAGGGAACTTCCTTGATCACCATTTTGAAGTAAAAGAAAGAGAGACGGATCAACTGCTTGATGTGAGAGCCTGTATTCACGACCTGTCGAACTACGGGAATGATCACTAATTCAGGCTTCACAACCTTTGCTGCTTTTCTTACAACAGCTTTCGTCTTGAAGATTGAGTTTCGTACTACATTAAAAGAGAAGCCGTAATAAGTCCCAATCAGAGCAAGGACACCTACGCCCATCCATATCAATCGATTATATAGCATCACTCCTTCAAAAGGAACGAGCATTGTATTCTTCTCTGCTGGGGTCCAATAGCGTGTTACAAAATCAAATGTTTCCGATGCAAAAGGATCCAATAATGCCGCTGTCTCCTTGGAATCAAGATCGCTTAACAGACTTCCCGCCATACTGTATAATATGAGCAGAATGATACCCTGTGTATAGATCACAATTGACTTTCTTCCCAATGCTCCGCTCATAAAGAAGAGACTTCCCGTAATAAAGAGATTACTGCAGGTGTAAAAAAGAAATGGCTGTAGATATGACCATGCATTAAATGGAAGAAGTTCTTTTGTTTTCCAGTCTACTTCCCATGGCACATACTTGCCAACTGCAAAACCTGACATGAACCCAAGCCAGATAGCAGAGTAGACAAGAATAAGAACGATAAATGATCCGCCAAATCTCCCGAGAAGATAATCGATCTTCTTCATCGGTGTACTGAAAAGGATGGCTTCTGTATTATGATCAAAATCACGAACAATGGCCACACCCATAATTGCGGATGTAATCATCGTTACTGCAAACGACATGATTGCTGTCATCTGAGCTATCACGAAAGGAGCATTTGGTTTGATCTGACCAACAGCCCCGCCAATGCTAACTAAAGGACTTGCTATTGAAAAAAAGCACAGCAAAAAGATGATCCCAAAGTAGATATAGTTTGCAGCGCGAGCCTTACGATAGCTCAACTCAAAACGAAAAATTTCTTTAAGCATGGGATTGATATTAGATAGCTTTAACTTCCTCAGAACTTGCCACATTGGATTTAAAGATGTTCGTAAAGTAAACATCTTCAAGATCCGCAGGCACCGCTTTGAATCCTTCCGGCTGACTGTCGCTTAGAACATTGATCTCAGGCATCCCCGATATCAGTCTTTCAGAAATGATCTTGTAATTCTTGCGATATCCTTCCAGCTCAATCTTGGCAATACGCTTGCTCCATACTTTTCCCTGAACTTCAGCAATAGCATCCATTGGACTTCCTTTATAAAGCACCTCACCTTTATTAATAATGGCCATATCGGTGCACAGCTCTTTTACATCCTCGACAATATGAGTGGAGAGAATGACGATTGTATTTTCTCCCAGCTCGGAAAGAAGATTCAAAAAGCGATTTCTTTCAGCAGGATCAAGGCCTGCTGTTGGTTCATCAACAATGATCAGCTTTGGGCTTGCCAGCAATGCCTGGGCAATTCCAAAACGTTGTTTCATCCCACCGGAATAACCTCCAAGATTTTTTTCCCGCGCTGCCCATAGATTCGTTTTATGCAGCAACGCCTCCACAACAGATTTTCTTTCCTTCTTATCGGCAATTCCTTTCAATACCGCTAGATGATCCAGCAAGGTCAAAGCATCTACTTTTGGATATACTCCAAATTCCTGGGGAAGGTAGCCAAGCGTCTTTCTAACAGCTTCCTTCTGGGTAAGTACATTAATATCACCTAACATGATGGAGCCGCTATCAGCTTCCTGAAGAGTGGCGATTGTACGCATCAGGGAAGATTTTCCTGCACCATTGGGACCCAGAAGGCCGAACATCCCCTGATTAATCGTGAGACTTACATTTTTCAATGCCTGAACTCCATTGGAATAGGTCTTGGTTAAATTTTCTATAACAAGCTGCATGTTGGTGTGGGTAAGGGATTAGCAAAGCGATTATAGTAAAAATAATCTGATATGAGATGATTTGAGAATGAATACATCCAGTAGAATTGAAGATTTAATCAATTCCCAGATACACTGGCAAGAAAATCAGAAGGAGAAATTAATTGTCGACTTCGAAGCAGTATTCCGTAAGGTAGCCGGAAGCTTCATCCATCCCCAGATAGAATGCACGGTTCAGGCATCTGCAGCCCTCATCTTTTTTGTCGAGTTCCACGAGAGCAATGCCTTTATAAAAAAGGGCTTCCTTACTTTGAGAATCAAGGCGAAGGTTAAGACTTGCGTATTCAAGGGCCAGCTTAAAGTTTCCTTCTTCCAATGCCATCGAGGAAGCATATAGGTAAGAGGGTGCATACGTTGCATCCAGTTCAATGGCCTTATTAAAACTAACAAAGGCACTATCGTGCTGATCGAGATTGTAATAGCTCATACCAAGATACGTTTCAATTTCAGAATCATCCTGAAGTTGTCTCGCCAATAGCATATCGGCTTTGGTCTTTACATAATTATCTTTCTGCAGATAAAGAAGGCCACGCCATTTTAAAAGTTCAGCATCCGGAGGCTGAAGTTCCATGGCGGCTTCCAGGCTTTCAAGTTGTTTCTCATCGTCTCCCAACTCGCGATAGAGGAATGATTTTAAGATTTTTGCCTGTGGCACATTCGGAAACTGAGGCTCGAACGTTTCAACATCTTTTAAAGCGTTCTTATAATCCCCAATACTGTAGTAACAGATTGCCCGTTTGTAAACGGTTCTGTAGCTATCCTTATCTTTTGTTTGATTGAGCTCGATCGCCCTGGTGTAGGAACGGATCGCATCTTTGAATTCCTGTCTTTTATAAAGGGTGTCACCCTGAATTTCTGCTTGTTTCCACTTGGGTACTTGCGAGAATGCTGTTACAGCAAAACCCGAAAGTACCCAGGTAAGAAAAAATATAACAAGCCCTTTATGTTCCATAGAAGGAACAAATATAAAACTTCTTAGTTAGTAGCTACTGCCTTGCTTCTGTCACGTTTACGCTCATTTTCGTCAAGGAAAATTTTGCGGATACGGATTGATTTAGGCGTTACTTCAACATATTCATCTGACTGGATATACTCCAATGCTTCTTCCAATGAGTGTCTAACAGGAGGTCTGATGCTCATCTTTTCATCTGAACCAGAAGCCCGCATGTTCGTTAGTTTTTTAGTCTTGGTAACATTTATTACAAGATCACCACCACGGCTGTGCTCACCGATTACCTGACCTTCATAGATCGGATCAGAAGGATCAATAAAGAACTTTCCACGATCCTGAAGATTGTGCAAGCTGTAAGGAATTGCTTCACCCTGCTCCATGCTGATCAATGAACCGTTAATACGGCCAGGGATCTCACCACGGTAAGGGGCGTATTCTTTAAAGCGGTGAGTTACTACTGCTTCACCAGCTGTTACGTTCAATAAATAATTTCTCAATCCTATGATACCGCGTGATGGCATTGCGAATTTCAAGATCATACGATCTGCCTTTGGTTCCATGTTAGTCATTTCACCTTTACGCATAGAAACAGTTTCAATTGCTTTACCCGCATCAGATTCCGGCAAGTCAATTGTCAATTCTTCCATCGGCTCACAACGAACGCCATCGATGGTTTTGAAAATCACCTGCGGCTGACCGATCTGCAATTCGTATCCTTCACGACGCATAGTTTCAATCAATACTGACAAGTGAAGTACTCCTCTTCCGAATACAAGCGTGCTATCAGCAGAACCGGTATCCATAGTACGAAGTGCAAGATTTTTTTCAAGCTCAAGATTTAAACGATCCTTAATGTGACGGGACGTTACATATTTACCTTCCTTACCATAGAATGGTGAGTTATTAATGGTAAAAAGCATACTCATGGTTGGCTCATCGATTGCGATAGATTCCATCGCTTCCTGAACCAATGGATCAGAAACAGTATCTCCGATCTCAAAACCTTCAAGACCTACCAGGGCGCAGATCTCTCCTGCCCCAACTTCATCAGCCTTTTGCTTATCGAAACCTTCGAAAACATAAAGCTCCTTGATCTTGCTCTTCAGGATAGGCCCACCATCACGTTTCATTAATACAATGTTCTGACCTGGCTTAACTGAACCACGGTGAACACGACCGATCGCTACACGACCGATGTAAGAAGAATACTCAAGTGAGGTGATCAACATCTGCGTCGGACCTTGTTCGGTCTTAGGCGCAGGAATATATTTAATGATACCATCCAGCAAAGGAGTAATATCAGTTGTAGGTTGTTTCCAGTCCGTGCTCATCCAACCGTTCTTTGCAGAACCGTAGAATGTTGGGAAGTCAAGCTGCTCTTCAGTCGCATCAAGAGAATACATCAGGTCGAAAACCTGCTCATGCACCTCATCGGGCGTACAGTTCTTTTTGTCAACTTTATTAACAACCACGATAGGCTTAAGACCCATCTGCAATGCTTTTTGCAAAACGAAACGTGTTTGTGGCATAGCACCTTCGAATGCATCTACTAATAGAAGACATCCATCGGCCATGTTCAACACGCGTTCAACTTCACCACCAAAGTCACTGTGACCAGGAGTATCAATGATATTGATCTTATATTCGTTGTAACGCACAGCCACGTTCTTGGCAAGGATGGTAATTCCACGCTCACGCTCAAGTGGATTGCTATCCATGATAAGCTCACCTGGCTTTTCGTGGTCTTTGAATAAATGTCCCGCGTGCAAAAGTTTATCCACCAAAGTGGTCTTGCCGTGATCGACGTGTGCGATAATTGCGATGTTTCTGATCTTACTAACCTCCATAAAATGCTTAAATCCCCTGATTTATTGAAATGAGCCGCAAAGATACGAAAAATGGGGGTGAAATGGGAATTGGATTTGAAAAATTAAGACTGCGATAATAAGAGAGAATTCCCTTCTTATAAACTGAAAGAATGAAGCAATTATTGAAAGAGAAGTAAGACTCATTCCCAAATCCAGCCCTTCCTGATATCATCTAATTTTCAAATCATTGATCTCTCAAATCAACAAATCATTCCGTAACTTTGCAGTTCGAATCCTCTAAAATTCAATGAAAACGACGTTTGTCTCCAACTCCACAGAATCAACCCGTATGTTCAAAGCGGACTGGATGGAAGCGCTGTCAAAAGTGCATTGGTCAGTGCCGCTCTGGGTATTCGTTCCGGTTGTGACATATTTTGGCTGGAAATCAACAACCGTTCAACCAACACTTCTGTCTTATATCATCAGTATCACCGCAGGACTTTTAATATGGTCTGGCACTGAATATATACTTCATCGATTCGTTTTCCATTTTGTGCCAGATTCAAAGTGGGGATTAAGACTTCATTTTATATTTCACGGTGTTCACCATGATTATCCAAATGACGCAAACCGTTTAGTACTACCACCATCCGTGAGCATTCCATTAGCCACTGGTTTTTACTTTCTCTTTGCATGGCTGATCCCTGTTGAATATCTCTACAGCTTCTTTGCCGCCTTCATTGTGGGATACCTCTGCTATGACATCTCTCATTATGCACTTCATCACGCCAACTTCAAAAGCGGACTTTGGAAAAAGATGAAGCAGCACCACATGACTCACCATTATCAGGATCCTTCCAGAGGATATGGAGTGACAACCAAGTTGTGGGATTTAATGCTATTCTCGGATTTCAGAAAGAGAAGAGAAGAAGCAGAGAACTAATGCTGTAACAATTTTCTTAGTAGGCCGGGTTAACTAACTTTTCCGTCGATTCGTATTTACTGGCACTTGCCCATTTAATTCCTCTCTTCATCATTTCCATTGCATCAGATACACTGGTAACATGATCGAGGTTGTGACCAAGAGAATTGTAAAATACCCTTCCTTTTCCATACATCTTTTTCCAGGCGACGGGCATGACCGTTCCATTAATAAATGAATAGTCAGGTTGCCACGCGCTGTTCTCATCATTCTTAACAGCTCCTGTGAATTTCGTAGTGGCCAATACCTTAACATTAGGATCGATGTGCATATAATATTGCTCACTCTTCATTTTAAAATCCTTAAGTCCCTTCGTCACATCATCTGAGTGATTGACAATCTTAACATCATAATCTATAACTCCTCCCGGGTGTGCGACCCACTGTCCTCCCACCATAAACTGATAGTCGGGATTATCCCGGAATGAATCTCCCATACCTCCGTGCCAGCCTGCCATGGCTGTACCGTTTCTTCCTATAGCGCGTAACAATCCGGCCTCCTGCTCTTTACTGATTTTAGACATCGTAAAAATCTGTATTACCAGATCAATTCTATCCATCAGTATTTGATCGGAATATGGATCAAGTGTGGTGAATACCTGAACCTCAGCACCTTCATCCTTCAACCATGAAATAAAATAGTTTGCGAATTTCTCAGGTTCATGTCCATCCCAGCCGCCGTATGTGAAGAGAATATTTCTTCCCTTTAATGATGGAAGGGGCAAGGAATTAAAAGAATCATTGTGAGCAAGGGTTGTTAATGGCAAAACAGCAGCAACAGTTCCTAGTGCTAAAGATGTTGAAAGAAATTCTCTGCGATTACTCATAGTATTTAAAATTACTTTCGTGTCAGGTCTTCGTACTCATAGATCATTTCAGAAATTCTTGCCAGCCCAGCCTTTCCCTTTTCCTCATCCTTCAGATTCTTCGACAATAATATAAGCACATAGCTTTTGCCATTCGGCAGGTATACAATACCTGAGTCGTGATGAACACCAGTAATCCAGCCCGTCTTGTGAGCCACCTTTGTTCCTTTGGGAAGTTTCAGAGGAATAAGATCATTCCACTTTTGGTCCAATAAAATATCAATCATCTCTTTGCTTGCCTTTTCATTCACCGCCTTGCCCTCCGCAATTTTTTCAAAGATGACCATGAGGTCATAGGCAGTGGTAGAATTATTGAGACCTTTTTTAAAAGCAGCATTATCCTCCACTCCGCGAAGTACCTGGATATCTTTTGCTCCGAGATCGCGCATTGTCTGTGTTACCTTCCTGGCGTCTATTTTTTCGATCAGGATATTCGTTGCCAAGTTACTACTGCTCGTGATCATCCTGTACACAACATCCTGAATGGTTGCCTTTCTTCCAATCATTCTATAAAGTTCAGGTTCACTATCATCTTTTGCAGTTAGTGTATAGGTGCTACTGTCAGCAATGCTTTTGAATTCATTCTTCACAAGAATTGAATCCTTCATAGAGAACTTTCCTTCTGATGCCTGCCTGAAAACCTCGATCATCACCGGAGTCTTCATAGTGCTGGCAGGATGAAATGATTCCCTTTCATTTAAAAGAATCTCCTCTCCCGTGCTGAGATCCTTAAAAGCAACGGCAAAATTGCCCTCAACACTTTGAAGGGTGGTAACAATTTGCTCTTTCAACTGTTCTTTTTTGGACTGACAGCTGAAAACGATAGAGAGAAGCAGGATCAGGAATACGTATCTCATATATCTCTAAAATAGTCTTTTCAACTAAAAATGAATAATCAAATCAATTACCAATCCAACCAAATGGGAAATTTCTGTGTCTAATGATAGAATTATCCCGTTAAATTTGATTGGATGATTCACAGGTGTTTAACAATTACCATACTAAATGTCCTATGAATCCGTTTAAAAGTATAATGAAATCCGAGAGTATAATTTTACTATTAATATTATCCTTAACTTTCATTGGGTGCCAGTCTGATCATAAATCAATAATACTCAATCAGCAATTCACCCTCAAAGTCGGAGAAACTGTTTCAAACTTTAACGAGAGAATATCTCTTTCCATGAATAAGGTTAAAGACGATTCCCGCTGTCCCATCAATGCATTTTGCATCTGGGGAGGTGATGCTGCGGTAGAACTCGTTTTTATTTCGAATACCCCATCACCTCTCGATCTCCATCTAAATCCAAACCAAAGAGATTCTGTCATCAACCACTATAGAATAATACTCGTGTCTCTTGATCCATATCCCGGGTCAACAGCGATCGATCAATCTGAATATATAGCTACCCTTATAATTTCAAAAGAATGATAAGAACTTTTCTAAAAGCTGAGTGGCGAAAACTTGCCATGGCGAATTATGAAATTGATGCCAAAATTCTTGAACCCTATCTTCCTTATAAAACAGAAATTGATCTGTGGGAAAACAAATGCTACGTAAGTCTTGTTGGATTTATGTTTGAAGAGACAAGTGTGCTTGGCATCAAGGTTCCCTTCCATACCAATTTTGAAGAAGTCAATTTAAGATTCTATGTAAGATTCAATGAGAATGGAAATTGGAAGCGCGGTGTTGTCTTTATGAAAGAGATCGTTCCACGGAGCGCCATTACCTGGGTTGCCAATACGATCTACGGTGAGAATTATGAATGCATGCCGATGGATCACATTCATGAGATCGATGGCAATTCTCTGCAGACAACCTATCGTTGGAAAAAACAGCACTGGAATTCACTGACTGTAATCACCAGCAAGGAACCATACGATATCGCTGAAGGAAGTGAAGAGGAGTTTATTACCGAACACTATTGGGGATACGCAAAGAAAATCGGGAATAGAACATTGGAGTATGGCGTTGAGCATCCACGCTGGCAGGTGTACAAAACAAAAAGCTATTCCATTGATGTAGACTTCGGGAAAATTTATGGACCGGATTTCGGATTTCTCAATCAGCAAAAGCCATCTTCTGTGTTCCTTGCAGAGGGATCCGAGATCGAAGTAAAACGTGGAGTCGAACTTTAGAAATTTCTGAAACGCACAAACGTTCCCATTGGAAGATTCTTTCCCTGCTTTGAGTTGAGATAAAACTCACCAAACTCTTCTTCCGTGGGTGTGAAATGACTGAGCACAACGTTACGGCCCACCGTTGCAGAAAGTCCTACAGCATACATGGAAAGAATAAAGAAGGACTGCTTCTCTACCAGCAATTCCTTACTGAGCTTTACCAACTCATTCAGTTGTTCCTGTAAAGTCCACTTCTCACCTTCTGGTCCCCGACCATACGGCGGCGGATCCATAATGATTCCATTGTACTTGTTTCCTCGCTTGGCTTCACGCTTTGCAAACTTGAACGCATCTTCATATACCCAACGGATATTCTCAAGATTATTGTTTTGCATATTCTGATTTGCCCAATTCAAACCCGGGCGTGATGCATCCACATGCGTAACATCTGCTCCAGCAGAACGCGCCACAACAGAAGCAGCACCCGTGTATGCAAACAAATTCAAGACTTTTGATTTCGGAGCATTCCATCGTTGAATGGTATCGTAGATAAAATTCCAGTTCTGCCCCTGCTCAGGAAATATTCCAACGTGCCCAAAGCCCGTTAACGCAAGTCGAAGTGTAAGATTCAGATTATTATAGCTGTAATTGATCTGCCAGCTCTCAGGTATCTCCTTAAGTTTCTTCCAGCCACCTTTTACCTCATCCGTGAAGCGAAACTTATCACTCTGCTCACGGGAAAAATGGGCATGTGCAATTCGTTTCCATTCCTGATCAGGCATCGATCTCTGCCAGATGGCTTGCGGCTCAGGACGTATCAGAATGTACTTTCCAAAACGCTCAAGTTTTTCATAATCACCGGAGTCCAGGAGTTCATACTCTTGCCAGGAAGAGGGATAGAGGAGCTTCATCTTTATTATTAATAGAGTAAAGGTAATGAATGTGCCCCCTTTGCGAAATAATAACCCTCGCTTCGGATAATTACATCACGATGAGATGAGTCAATCGGTTGGCTCTTCACCAGAACATTTGCACCTTTGCAGCCATGAAACCCGGAACGGTCATCACCAGCACGCAAAATCCAAAAGTCAAGAGCCTTCTTGCATTGGAAAAACCCCGGGAAAGAAGGAAACAGCAACTCTTTATCATTGAAGGAAAAAAAGAAATTGGCATGGCCCTCAAGGCCGGTTATAAGATTGGCAACCTGTTTTATTGTGTTGATATTTTCCCGGAAAGGGATTTGCATGCTCTCGGGCTCGATGACAAATTTCTGGTTCCGGTGACCCAGGAGGTCTTTGATAAAATCGCCGTGCGTGAAAATTCCGGTGGAGTGATCGCTGTCGCGGAAATGAAGGCACATCGCCTTGAAGAAATTTCACTCAGCAAAAATCCATTAGTACTGGTACTGGAGTCTGTAGAGAAGCCAGGCAACCTCGGCGCTATCTTGCGGACCAGTGATGCCGCTGGTGTGGATGCTGTTATCATTTGTGATCCACAAACTGATTTCTATAATCCCAATGTTGTGCGTTCCAGTCTGGGTTGCATTTTCACGAAGCAAGTTGCCTCTGCAAGTTCAGCAGAAACGATTGCCTTCTTAAAGAAGAATAACATTGCGATCTATTGCACCTATCTCAAAGCTTCAAAGCCATACAGCGAGGTTGATTTTAAAATCCCTTCTGCCATTGTCATGGGAACCGAAGCAACGGGATTATCTGATGAATGGGTAAAGAATTCAGGAACCAATATTATAATCCCAATGCAGGGTAAGATCGATTCAATGAATGTATCCACAGCCACAGCAGTGGTGGTGTTTGAGGCAGTACGTCAGCGTAAGGCATAAAAAAAGAGCAACCCTTTCAGGCTGCTCTGATTTCAAATCTTAAATCGATCAGTTCTTATTCACTCCAGGCTCGCGCTTCAAAAATTCATCATACAATAATGTCTGACGGCTTTGCATCGGCATCATGTATCCGTCGATGAACACATTGCTCACCAGTGTTTTAGTTTCAAAGATGTCACCATTGCAAATGAACAGGGTTGCGTTCTTGCCAACTTCAATTGAACCAAGCTTATCACTTACACCAAATATCTCAGCAGGAACAATCGTAATTGCCTTAAGAGCATCTTCCTTGTTCATTCCATACGCTACTGCAAAGCCTGCGTGATATGGAAGGTTGCGATAGTTTCCGTTTCCATCTTCCTGAGAACGGATCGCAACCTTTACTCCCGCTTTCTTCATCAGACCTGGATTAGCATAGACAGCATCATAGCGATCATAGTCACGGGTCGGAATTCCAATCACAGGACCGGTGAGAACAGGAATGTTTGCTTTGGCAATATTTTCTGCCTCACGCCATCCTTCTGTCACTCCCGTAAGAATCACGTTCTTTATTTTCTTCTCTTTGATCCATTTCAATGCAGCCTGAATATCCTTTTGTGCATTGACTTCTATCAGCAAAGGCATCTTTCCTCTTACCACACCAAGCATCGCCTGCATCTCAGGATAATAAGCAACACCTTTTCCCTTAGTAGTTGAGTCCAACTTATGATACTGCCATGCTTTTTCCCAAACGTCATTTAAAAGCTTCAATGCTTTCTCAGAACCTTTTTTAATCTCATCATCTGTTCTCCGGTCAAAGAAACCTCTGCGACCTGTATTCGGGAATGAAACGATTACACCTTCAAAGCCAGCATACATCTGATCCGGTGTATAACCGAATAAATTCACCAGTGCTGCAGTTCCAGGAAGCAAACCACCTTCTGGAGAAGTCAGTACAGTTGTTACACCACTGATGCGAGTAATAGGGATAGCAGTAGCATTTGGGTTGATCGCTGTCAGAGCTTTCATCTGTGGGATCACATCACCTTCCTCCTGCTGATCAGAAGCCTGGGGGATCTGACCAATTTCGAGAAGACCGATGCGGGTTCCACCATCGATCATGCCGGGATAGATAGTCTGTCCCTTGCAATCGATCACTTCTGCACCCTGTGGCACAGTGACGCTTGTTCCAACGGCCGTTATCTTACCATTGCTGATAACGACGGTTCCGTTAGTGATTGTTCCTTTTGTTACCGTTTCGATCGTTGCATTTGTCAACGCGAAGGTGCCGTTCTTTGCTTTCGGGGATTGTGCTTCAACGTGTAGAACGATAAAGCAAATTGCCGCGATAACGATTCCGGATATTGATTGAATTTTCTTCATCTTGATCTGAATTAATTTTTGTTAGCACTTTGATCAAGACCCAGCAGGGATTCCATTCCTTGCATGCAGTTGTCATGATCATGACCATTCGTATAAAAAGTAACATCAATTGCTTCCTTAGGATCTGGCATCAATCGCATATCGGCTTTATCATTAGCACGATCAAATCGAACGATACCATCAACAATCGAATATTGTGGAACACCATAAACAGAAAGAGGATGATTCTTGAAAATCGCCAGGTCTCCATCTTTACCTACCTCCAGAGAACCTACTCTGTTTTCAATACCTAACTGTTTAGCAGGATTGATTGTAATCAGATTCAAGGCCTCCTCATCTGTAAGGTTACCATACTTCTGGGTCTTACCAGCCTCATGATACAAATGACGGATGAGATCAGGAGAATCTGAATTGATAGAAGTAACCACACCGTTCTTTACCAGGATAGCTGCATTGTAAGAAGTAGCATAGTAAACCTCAAGCTTATACTGCCACCAGTCGGAGAATACAGATGCCATTGCTCCGGCGGCTGCAATTTCAGGAGCAACTTTGAAGCCTTCATTCGTATGCTGGAATACAAGCTTCTTGAT
This sequence comes from Cyclobacteriaceae bacterium, assembly GCA_013141055.1. NCBI lineage: Bacteria > Pseudomonadati > Bacteroidota > Cytophagia > Cytophagales > Cyclobacteriaceae > Cyclobacteriaceae bacterium. The sequence continues at coordinate 892,287 of JABFRS010000001.1, forward strand.
TCCGAAATCTTTAAACACTTTCAACACCATTTGAATTTCATCAGCGCGATAGCTGTGGCAATGAACGATGATCTTTCCTTTCAGAATGTCTGCGAGGGTTTCGTAGCGAAGGCTATAAGCAGGGGGATTTCCACGGAAACCCTTCACCGCCTTGTTCTTATTGTATGTATCCCATTTCTCCATGTATTGCTTTGCTTCCGAAAACGCCTGACGAATTACAAACTCCACTCCCATTCTTGATTGTGGCTGTACTCCATCACGACGACCGTGGCCGGTTGGATTTTCTCCCAACGCAAATTTGATCGTGCGTGGAGCTCCATCGAACTTCATCACATCCGGATCAAAAGTTCCGTAGCGATGCTTGATTGTTTGTGACTGTCCACCGATAGAGTTGGCTGAACCATGCAATGCATGGGATGTAGTACATCCACCCGCAAGTGCACGATAGATTGACATTTGAAAAGGATTGATAGCATCTGCCGTAAACACTTCTGGTGTAATGGCATTTGTTCCTTCATTGATGGCATCCAGTCCAATATGAGAGTGAGCATCAATGATTCCAGGCATCACATATAAACCTGTTGCATCAATTACTTTCACACCAGCCGGTGCAGCAATGTTCTTTGAGATCTGGCTGATCTTACCATCTTTTACCAGCACATCCGTGTTTTCCAGATTGCCTTTGGTAATAGTGAGTACGGTACCATTCTTGATCAGCAAGTTTCCTCTTTCTATCTGTGCGAAAGCACCGAAAAGAAAACAGCTTGCGAGTATCGATAAAAATATTTTTTTCATGTTCATGATTTTTAAATCTGCGAATCAGTTTTTAGGATCCTTTGTGCCTTCTGTTGGAAAGCTTCCGAAGCTTCCCACGGAAGAAGTTCCTTTCAATGAATCACCATCAATACTAACTTCCACTTCCACCTTGATAGCATTTGCCCCAAAGGTCAGCGTGTAATTAAATGTCAGTGTCGTTCCATCCAGGGTTATATCCTTTAAGTCAACCGGAGCAGGCATTCTTCCACCAGAAATAGTGCCTGTATATCCTGATCCTTCTTTTTTGAAAACAACTTTGTTATCAGAATTGCCCTGAGGACTTTGAGTAACCGTTGACCAGGTACCTTCAATTTCCGCTTTCGCAGTTCCTTCCGATTTCTTCACTTCTTTCACTTCCATCTTATACATTGCTCCGTCAACAAATACGTAACGAACCTTTGCCTTTTCATTGAAATAAGATTTATCAGTAATAACCATGTTGGCCATCTTGCCATTATCAATGGTACCCATTCTGTCGGAAAGACCAAGCAATTGAGCAGGTGTTGTTGTAAGCGCAGCAAGTGCAGCATCTTCTGTTAAACCCGCCGCAATCATTCTTCTTAAGTTGGCAGGAATATCCTTTGCTTTTGCAGACATCGTTGAAAATCCGAATGGAATGCCAGCCTTCTGGAAGTTAGAGGCTTGTGCAGAATAATTTGCGATTGCTTCTACCCTTCTTTTGTCAAGACCATCCTTCTCAAGCTGAGCTGGTGTCTTTGGTTTTTCAGGCTCCTTCTTTTCTTCTTTCTTGACGTCTTTTTTATCATCCTTCTTTTCGTCTTTCTTCTCATCCTTCTTCACTTCTTCAGGAAGGTCAAGGGACAGGAACACCTTTGTATTGTTAGCTTTCAGTTTAGTAATCAGTGGCCAACCATCTTTCAGGTCTGCTACTACTACTGAGAAATTCAATTCATTCTTTAAAGACAATACCCGATTAGCATCAAGGAATTTTTCAGTCCTGAAAAGAACCGGTAATCTCTGATCGATCACAGGGTAAAAGGCTTCCAGTGTTCTGTCCATCGCCGGGCGCTCAAGACCCGCACGGTTTGAAGCATACATTGATTCATATGATTTCGACAAAGATGCCTGACGATACAGATCACGCCATTTGGCCATCACACCCAGTATCGTTGCAGGGTAGACACCATTCGCGCCAGTAAGTTCAGAGTATAAAGCTGATTTACTCAATAACACCATGGCATCTGCCGAAGCGGCACCTGTCAGGACGATCGAAGCCTGCCCGGGTAAGAAGTTTCCATAAGGAACAACCTGTGCCGTTGTAAATCCAAGGTTCCTTAATTCTTCCAGTGATTTATCAGAAGCGTTTAGGGAATTGCGGACATCAGCTTGCGGTGTTATTCCTGCCCGCTCAGGAGATGGATTACCTGGATCCTTTACTTTGTCGCGGGTTTCCTCCTTGGGTTTGATGACACCTGCACGTGAAAGTCCATCAATGAAGCCTGCATAGGCAAACATAGAATCAGCTTTGATCACGATTGCTTCTGCTGGAATTGAAATTCCTTTTCCAACGCCAACGATCAAACCGTCTTTCACTACAATGGTTCCATTATCGATCTTACGACCGGGACCCTGAATGATCGAAACATTTGTGATCGCGTATGTCCTGATAACAGGCTTTAAATCTTTTTCGTCCTGAGCGATAAGCCAGGAGGGCAATAAAAGGACTACCGTGATGGCAATCCATCGAAAGCGCAAGTTCATGCTAATTAGGTTTGGTTTTAGGTAATAAAAGGTAATGTAAAAAGAAATCTCACAGACCCGCAAACCGCTTACAGGAGTGGTGAATTACCGATGTTAATGCCACCAAATTTCTTTATTTTTCTACCAAATGACATCCTATGCCCAACACACCTCTTGATTCCAAGGTCATCCGCAAAAAATTCCCATCGCTGGAGCGTAAGCATAACGGCAAGCCTCTGATTTATATAGACGGTCCTGCCGGTACGCAGGTTCCGGGAAGTGTAATTGATAGCATGGTCCACTATTATGAAAATTCCAATGCCAATACGCATGGGGCATTTATCACCACTCGTGAAACAGACACTGTCGTCAGCAATGCCCGTGAGTCTATGGCAACATTGCTGAATGCTGAAGGGAAGCAAACAATTTCTCTTGGACAGAATATGACGACATTGAATTTTGCACTTGCCCGGGCTATGTCAAAGTTCCTCCACCCTGGTGATGAAGTTTTAATAACTCAACTCGATCACGAAGCCAATCGTGGACCCTGGCTTACGCTAAGAGATTCAGGAATCAATGTTCGTGAGATCAAACTTCTTTCAAATGGTACACTGGACTACGAAGACTTCTCTTCAAAAATGAATGAGAATACAAGGTTGGTTTGCATGGGCATGTCTTCCAATTGTATTGGCACTGTTAATAATTTTAAGCTTGCCCGCGAACTCACCTATCGTTATAATGCATGGCTGATGCTGGATGCTGTTCACTATGCACCCCACTTCCCGATTGATGTTCAGACGATTGGTTGTGATTTTTTGATTTGCTCTGCATATAAATTCTATGGTCCTCATGTCGGGATACTTTATAGTCGCCCGGGAAATCTTGACAGGCTGCCAACAGAAAGATTAAGAACCACAGAACAAATGGCACCGTACAGTATTGAAACAGGAACATTAAATCATGCTGCTCTCGCAGGAGTATCTGCTGCAGTCGATTTTATTGCAAGTCTTGGCAAAGGAAGTTCACAACGCGAAAAAATTGTGAATGCTTATTCACTAATTGCACAGCATGAGCATGCCCTGGCAAGTCGTCTTTATTCCGGTTTGAAAAAGATAAAGGGTGTGACAATGATTGGTCAGGATTTTTCATCCGATTCAAGAACTCCTACAGTTTCATTTACATTGAAAGGAAAAACGCCTGAGTTTGTCTGCAATCAGATTGCAGCGAAAAACATTTGTGCATGGGATGGGCATTTCTACGCCATCCGTGCAATGGAAGTACTGGGACTTGCAGAGGCCGGTGGAGTTACCCGAATGGGAATATCTGTTTACAATACCAAAGAGGAGATTGATTTTGTAATTGAAGCAGTCAAGAAGATAAAAGACTAAAAATTATGGACAAAAGAGCATTTCTTAAAAGTGCCAGCATGATGGGATTAGGCGGCATTACATCTTTTGATGCATTGGAGAAATTAATCCGAAGTGTTATTCATCTTCCATCGGAAGAGGTCGCTGAGGATGAAGATTTCTGGCTCGCGATCCGCGGTGGGTACAAGCTCAAAACCGACTACATCAATCTTGAGAATGGATACTACTGCATCCTTCCGCAGGAGACCCTGGAAAATTTTATTCAGCATATCCGTGAAATCAATTTTCAGGGAGCGTATTACATGCGCACCGTACAGCATGAGAACAAAAAGAAGATGGCTGCAAAGCTCGCCGCTGTTGCTGGTTGTTCAACAGATGAGTTGATCATCACGCGCAACACAACCGAGTCCTTGGATATGGTCATCGGTGGATTTAAATGGAAAGCAGGAGATGAAGCTGTTTTTGCCATCCAGGATTACGGAGCAATGCAGGACATGTTCAGATTGATGGAAAAGAAACATGGAGTCGTTAACAAAATAGTTTCAGTCCCCAATCACCCTAAATCTGATGAAGAGATTGTTGATCTCTATTCAAAAGCCATTACGCCAAAGACAAAACTCATGATGATCGCTCACATGATCAACATCACCGGACACATACTACCCGTTAGGAAGATCTGTGACATGGCACACAGTAAGGGCGTTCAGGTTATGGTCGATGGAGCTCATGCATTTGCTCATATTAAGTTTTCCATTCCGGATCTGGGTTGCGACTACTATGCTGCGAGTTTGCATAAGTGGCTGAGCGTTCCGCTAGGTGCAGGAATTCTCTATGTGAAGAAAGAGAACATTGAAAAGATATGGCCGCTCCTGGCGGAAGGCGAAAGAAAAGAAGATGACATATCAAGATTAAATCATATTGGAACTCATCCTGTTCACACCGATCTGGCTATTGCAAATGCTATTGACTATTATCAGAAAATAGGTGCAGAAAGAAAAGAAGCTCGACTTCGTTACTTGCAGAACTACTGGACTTCAAAAGTCAGGAGCCTTCCCAACGTAGTTCTCAACACTCCGGAAGACCCCTCCCGCTCTTGTGCGATCGCCAACGTTGGAATAAAAGGAATGAAACCCTCCATGCTGGCAGAGACCCTGTTAAATAAATATAAGATCTATACCGTTTCTATTGGAGATGGAGTAACGGGTAACGTACACGGATGCCGGATCACACCGAATGTTTACACCACGACAAAGGAATTGGACGAGTTTGTAAAAGCAATTACCGAGCTGGCTGCTTAATCAATTCCCGAGATAGAAATCGATCACTTTCTTTTGCAGGAATAAGCTGATAGCAGCCTGTGCACGATTCTGTTTCGCCAAGAGTAAATTATTCTGAGCATTTGACAGTTCGATAAAGTTAGCGGCTCCCACTGAGTACCGGCCGTTCAATGTTTCAAAAGCCTGCGTGGCAGCAATAAGTCCTTTCTCAGAGGTTTCTGTTTGCTGAAGCGCCGTCCGGTAGTTTCCAAGAGCTTGACGTATCTCTGAAACGATTTGAAGATTAACATTCTCATAGTCAATTCGGGCGTTGTTTGCATTCACTCTTGCATAAGCAACATTTGATTTCGTAGTGTACTTGTCAAAAATATTCCACCCGACATTCAGTGCCATGATGCCATAAAGCTGATCCCCTAATTGCGTTCCAAATGAACGTTGGTCAGCTGGTAAACTATTTACGTTTCCGATATAAAGCTTTGAAAAATTTGCCGCCACACCATATGCTCCTGCACTCATTGAAACCCTTGGAAGATATCCGCTCTTGCTTCTCCGGATATTCCATATTGCTGCCTCCTGATTGCGCTGGGAAGATTTCAGATCCACCCGTTGCTCCTGAGCAAGTCTTATCAATGTTTGTTCATTGGTAAAGGCATCGTTCAATGGACTTTCATCGATGATCATTCCGGAAAATTCATAGGTCTTAGAGGGATCCAATCTGAGTCGTTGAAGCAAAAGTATCCTGTCGATGTTCAGCTTGTTAATGGAGTTGGTAAGAAACTGCTGGTCGAGGCTTGTCTGGGATTGCTGCTGATAGAGATCAGACTTAGGTCTTCTTCCGACATTCACCAATTCCGTCAGTTGATTCTCCCGCTTCTGCGAAGTTTGAAAGTTCTGTTCCGCGAAAGCGACAATCTCTTTATCCAGCACCACCTGCAAATATGCCTGAGTAATGTCCAGCCTGATCTGTTGCTGTGCCCTTGTCAGTGACAACTCTGCTATCTCCTTGGTAAGCAAAGCAGCTTTCAACGCTGAGCGGTTGGCATACCCATTATAAATATTGATACTGCTAACAATCTGATAATTGATATTGGTCCGTTGTGAATTTACCAGAGTTGGAGCAGTGACTGTCAATAAATTATTCCCACCTGTATAAGAATAAGTTCCTCCCAAAACCGCATCGGGTAAAAACTGGCCATGTGCGGCTAATACCTGAGCTCCCGTTTGTTCAACAGCGTTCATTCCTTTCAAAACTGCCGTGGAGTTTGTCAACGCAATTTGAATGGACTCTTCAAATGTCAGCGTACGCAAACTATCCTGAGCAGTAGCATGGATGGATACAAGAAGAAAAACAAAAAAGAAAGATCGCACAGTCATCACATCACGGTTTAATGATAACTTTTTGCCCTTCTTCAAGACTGTCGCCAATGTTCAAAGCAATGGTTTCTTTGTCTGTAACACCTTCCAGCACGGTAATTTTGTCGCCCGTGTTCTCCCCTATTTTAACAGATTGAAAATGAATAGCATTATCAGCGTTGAGTGTTGCCACAAAATATTTTCCATCCTTTATGATCAAAGCTTCACGGGGCATCTGAAGTTTCGGTGCACCGGGTGATTGAATTCTTATCTGAACAAAGCTTCCAGGAATGACTTTACTGTCCTTATTATCAAGATCGATTTCTGTCAGCATCATTTTGGTTTTGGAGTCAAGCTCACCGGAGATGCGCGTTACCGTGGCGGATATTTTCTCTGTTGCATTTTCAAAAAGAACCACCTCCACCGGATAGCCCACTTTAATATAGGATGCGTCTTTCTGCTCGACATAGACATAAATCCTTACTTTATCCAACTGAGATATCATTACTACCGGCAAAGCACCTGATGACGCATTGGTAGCGTTCTGCAGCAATGCACCAGCATCAGCATAACGGGCAGTGACGGTTCCGGAAAACGGAGCACGAAGGGTTCTGTATTCCTTTTGCTCAGTAATTGATCTTAACCTCGCCTCTGACATTCTCAATGCAGTTTCGGATTGTTCCTTTTCCTGAGAGGATATGAAATTTTTCTCCAGCAGCGACTGATCGCGACTTAGTATCTTCTTTTTGTTCTCAACATCCGCAGCAATTGAATTATACTCCTGATCAATTTCCGGCGCAATGATCGTAGCAATCACCTGACCTTTGGTGACAACATCACCTTTATCAACATTTATCCTATCCATGTATCCGCTGGTACGGGCATATAAAGTCACAGATTGAAAAGGCCTTACTTCACCAAGCAGCGTAAACTCTCTGCCACCTTTGGACAGGGCTGCCTTTGTAACTTTTACAGTAGGACCTGCCAGAACTTTTGCCTCCCGAACTTCACGCTCCGCGGCAATACCCATCCTTTGCTTGAAGAATAAAAGAACCACTCCTGCAGCAATCAGGATCAATAGCGCCAATCCGCCAATAATAATTTTTCGTGAAGATGTTTCCGTTGATTGTTCCATAACAAAATACTTTTACTGCTCCGCTCCCTTAGACTCTTCGTCAAATTTTAAATCCAATGTATGTATCGGAGGCTCCTGCGTACGCAAAATCGAATACACAACAGGAACCACAAAAAGTGTAACGACTGTAGCCACAAGCAACCCTCCTATTACTGCGCGACCTAACGGCGCATTTTGCTCACCACCCGTTCCTGATCCAATTGCCATCGGAATCATCCCCAACACCATCGCAATGGCTGTCATGAGCACAGGACGCAATCTTGTTTTACCTGCTTCCAATGCTGCATCGAATGCTGATATACTTGAATTCAATCGTATCTCGTTTGCAAAACTTACCAACAGGATCGAATTGGAAACAGCTATTCCAATAGCAACAATGGAACCCATCAGCGATACTACATTGATCGTCGTTCCTGTTATTGCCAGCATCCACAAAATACCAACAAATGCACCCGGAACCGCAATCATTATGATGAATGGATCCAGCCACGATTGAAAAAGAACAACCATCAGCAGATAGACCAATGCAATGGCAAGCACCATTCCCAGTCCCAGCGTGCGGAACGAGTTATTCATTTCCTGGCTTTGTCCCCGAACGGATATTTTCATTCCGGCAGGGAGATCTTTTAGCTCATCGATCTTCGCCTGAATTTCAGATGAGACCGAACCGAGATCACGTCCATCAACGTTGCAATTGATATCAATTACTCTTGCCACCGTGTAATGACTGATAATATTAAACCTGCTCTCTGTTGACAACGTCGAGATATTCCCCAATGATTGTGTCTGCGACATGGGGACATCCAATAAGCCACGCGGACTGTTTCTGGTAATAGGTGTGTTGGCTGAATTAATGGGCGATGCCATCAATCTTTCTACTGAATTCAGCTTAGCCATCGGTACCTTTACTGCCACAGGATAATTGACATTATTGGAGGGGTTGATAAAAAATGATGGAGAAACCAGTGAACTTGAGGACAGTGATATCAGCATGTCATTGGCAACATCCCTTTGGGTAAGACCTAATTGAGCCGCACGCACACGATCCACATTCAACTTCAGAGTAGGATAATCCAATACCTGCCGGATATTAACGTCCTGCGTGCCGGGAATCTTCATCACTTCATCACGAAGCTTTCGCGCGTACTGATATGCGACAACATAGTTAGGAAACTGTACCTGAATATTAATTGGTGATGATAATCCGAAATTCAGAACCTGAGTGACAATATCCGCTGACTGAAAATAAACAACGCATCCAGGGAAGTTGACACTAAAGTCATCACGGATTTTCTGCATGTACTCGCGCGTTGGCTTGTGGCCTTCTTTTAAAGAGATAAGAATGTCAGCGTCCATTCCGCTTGAATTATCTGTGCTCACAAAAGCCGTATTAACAGAAGACGGCTGGCCGATCATGTCATTGATCGCCTGAAGTTCGTCAGCAGGAATGATCTGTTGAATGCGGTCTTCTGCCTGATCAACAAGTTTTTCGGTTTCTTCAATCCTTGTTCCTGAAGGTGCCCTGAAATGGAGCTTCATCAAACCCGTATCGGTTGATGGAAAGAAATCCGTACCCACGACAAATAACAAACCAGATGAAAATACCAGGATAAGAATCGCGACGGTCAGCGTAAATCTTTTGTTGATCAACATGCTGTGGAGCAGTCTTCCATAACTTTCCCTGAACCGATCGAATCCTTTATCTCTCCATGCATTAAAGCGCTGTGAAAATTTCGGCTTTGTATGACCAGGTGCCAATGTATCATGATGAAGATGCTCGTGTTCCATGAACATCCGTGAAAGCGTTACCACCAATGTGCGTGACAACACATAGGAAGCAAGCATTGCCAGCACAACGGACAAGGCCATAGGTGTAAACAGGAATCGCGATGGACCTGTGAGCAGAATAACTGGGAAGAATACAATGCAAATAGCCAGAGTAGCCATCAATGCCGGAACAGAAATCTCGCGTGCTCCATCGAGGATTGCTACTGTTAAAGGTTTACCCAATAGTCTGTTCCTGTGAATATTTTCAACCGTAACCGTGGCATCGTCCACCAGCATACCAATGGCAAGGGAAAGGCCTCCCAAGGTCATGATGTTAATTGAGTTTCCAGTAAGGTTTAATCCTATGATGGAAACGAGGATTGCCAGTGGTATCGAAGTACAAACAATGATCACACTTCTCCAGCTTCCAAGGAAAAACAATATCATAAGTGACACAAGAACAGAGGCTGCTACTCCTTCGTGTAAAACGCTCTCAATAGAATTTTTTACAAAGACAGATTGATCAAAGTCAACCTGCATGTCCAGTCCTTCCGGAGCAACCTCTTTAATAGAGGGAATGATGTCTCGCGCCGCTTCCACCACGGCAAGAGTAGAAGCGTTTGATTTCTTTAAGATCGTGAGATAAGTTGCCCGGTTACGATTTACCCTTACAATATTCGTCTGATCCGCAAAGCTGTCGGATACTTTTGCAACATCCCCAAGCCTGACAGGAATTCCGTTGACAATCTTTACAGGAATATCTCCAAATTGTTCAATCGTCTCAGCACTTGAATTAAGAGCAACATTATATTCCGTACCTCCGATTCGTGCTGTTCCAGCGGGGATAATCACATTGGAAGCCTGAATAGCAGCGAGCACGTCTGATGGAGATAGACCTTTTGCTCCCAACGCAACAGGATCAACATCTACTATGATCATACGGGTTTTACCGCCATACGGCCATGGTGTTGATAATCCCGGAATTGTAAAAAGTCTTAGTCGGATAAAATTCAGACCGTAATCATACATGCGATCTTCTGTCAGTGTTTTACTGCTGAGAGTAAGCTGCGCTACCGGGAGATTGGAAGCATTGAACTGCAAAATTCCAGGTGGCTGCATTCCTGGAGGCATGTTTCGAACGGAAGTATTTGACACTGCAGTCATCTGGGCAATGGCAGCACCGATGTCTGTTCCCTGTTGAAAATAAACTTTAAGATAGGCTATGCCCGGATAGGATTGTGATTCAATTCGCTCCACTCTATTGACAGTTGTTGATATTCCTCTTTCACTGATGAGTGTGACGCGCTTCTCAACTTCGTCGGCAGAAAGTCCAGGGTAAGACCACACCATAGCAACTACAGGAATGTCAATAACCGGGAAGATATCGACCAGCATCCTGCGGATGGAAAGCACTCCCATGATGAGAATAAAAAAGGCCAATACGCCGATAGTATAGGGTCTGCGTAAAGCCAGTCGTACGATCCACATATTTGCTAGACTATGCTGGTTTGCAAAATATCCTCACCTGTAGGGTGACAGAAGGGACAAATGAAATGGTAAAAGAACGCCAGAACAAGCCCTTCTCCTTCTAATTTTATAAGCGGTTATTGAAAACGGTTGCTGACTGGTTTCCGAGTATATAATTACACATTCAAGAACCTTAAACTATCTTAATTTCTTCAGGAATACTTTTTGTTGCCTGCTCTACTGAATCAAATATTACAATCATATGAGAACGAATTATCCATCGCTCGGCATAAGAAACCGTAGCAGACATGATTATGGTGAATGGGGAAATGGAAGTTTTACCCAGAACACCTCACAACGTGAATTCGATCGCGTGAACTCAAATTACGACAGGAACGAACAGGATAGTATTTATAATGAATCATCTGACAAGAGGCGTACACGGTATGACGTTGATCAGGATGAGAAACCAACCTGGGGACGTACTAATAATGAAGCATATATCTGGGAAAATTCCGGAAGACAGGAACATCACAATACCTCCCGCTGGCCGGAATCCAATGAAGGATTGCATCGTGGAAAAGGTCCTAAAGGATATAAGCGTACCGACGAACGAATTCAGGAAGATATCCATGATCGCCTTACGTACGACAATTTTGTTGACGCTTCCAATATTGAAGTGTCAGTTAAAGCCGGGGAAGTAACATTAACCGGGACAGTTGCTGAAAGATCAGAAAAACGAAGGGCAGAAGATCTTGCCGAACAGGTTTCAGGTGTCATTCATCTTGAGAATCGTCTTCGGGTAGATAGTAGCTTTAATCAATCCGATAAAAATGAATCAGAGCATCACTATAAATCTCTGATAAGATCCCATCATTAATACGAATGTTGAGATTGAGAAGCCATCCTGCGTCATAGCAGGATGGCTTTTTTGTGGAATCAATTTCGGGTTGAGGAGAAAAATCCACAGCGAAAAAATCATAGGGCCAGAATCTGAGGAAAATCGAATCATCCTATCCGGCATGATTATGAAGCCTTATATACCGAACTCAAAATCCCTCGCATATGGAACAGATTTCCCAAGTCCTATTCGCCCTTGATAAAATGGCAGACATCAATGATCAGCGCGTTAACCGCTACAAGCACCTTGCGGAAAAATCGAAGGATGTTGAATCAAAATTGTTCTTTATGCAATATGCTATACAGGCTCAAACCTTTACTGCTACCCTTAACAAATGGAGAGTAGCGTATGGCGCAACACCTCATACACCTAAGAAAGGAAGTCTGATGTCTCAGGCATATTCACACTTTATGAAGGTTGTTTCACTTGGAAGCAAGGCTTTTGAATTGAGAGAATGTGAAGTGATGGAATCCAATGCTTTGAAGACCTATAGAACCGCTACAGCTCTGTCTTTCCTTCCTGTGGCAACGCTTCAGGATATCACAAGTCAAACAAATGAACTTGAAAAAGCACATTATACACTGAAGGCATTCCGTGAAAACGGTGCTCATCAGTGGCAGGCTGCTTTCGCTTAAACATTCCGGATTGATCCATTGCATTTTATGATGGACCTGACATCACAAATCATCTGGCTATTCATTTTACCGATACCCATTGCATGCATTGCATGGACGGTTACCCACGAAGAGATATTTTCCGAACCCCATCAATACTGTGTTAAAAGAAGCAAGGAAAGTAAGAACATCCTTGCGAGAAAATTCTTCTACCTGTTTACCTGCGAATATTGCTTCAGTCACTACATCACCATCATCATGCTCGTCTTAACTGAATTTCATTTACTGATGGATGGCTGGCGGGGATATGTTATTGCCGGCTTTGCACTTGTCTGGATCGCCAATGTTTATATGAGTCTCTATAATATGATCCGGATCGACATTAAAAAAGAGAAGATCATTACTGAGATTGAAGAGAAGAAAATCTAAGTCCATTAAAATCCCATCCCTGACCTAAAATCGGCTCAGAAACCTGTTAATTCCCAAATTGCCTTAAATCGGCGACACTCAGTACACTAAATCCACAACTCACGTCATTCTTGTTGATTTGACTGTATCCCTGGACCACCTTTGTCTCGTCTATAGACTAAAATGAATCCCATGAAAACGCTCATCGCCTTCTTCATCGCCTTTTTTGTTGCCGCCTCCGCCATGGCCCAGTCCCAAACTGAGGTTTACACCAATAATAAGTCGACTTCAAAAATCAAGATCAGCCACTCCAACGGGGTCAGCAATTTCAATGTCGAAATCAGGGGCAAAATTGAAATGTCCGATGATGACAAGGATATCAAAAGCATGTCACCAGACGGATATCTGGAAATCACCAAGACTGTTTTCGGAAGCAGACGCTCAATCATTATAACTCCACAAGCAAACAGTCTGAAGCGCGAGTACTATGAAGGACGCACTTCTGTTCCATTTGAACCAGAAGGACGCAAGTGGTTGTCTGAGATACTTCCTGAACTTCTTAGAAGCACTACCATTGGGGCAGAAAGTCGCGTAAGCCGCTTCTATCGCCAGGGTGGATCTAAATCCGTACTCGAAGAAATTGGAAGATTGGAAAGTGATCACGTAAAGGCGCATTATGCAAACGCATTGATGGCATTAAATCTTCCTGAAAAAGATTATTCAAACATCATTTCCAAAGTTGCAGAATCTGTTGAATCCGATCATTACCTCACTGAATTCCTGAAAGGAAACATGAACAAGTTTCTTCTGAACAAAGAAGCAACCGACGCTGTGTTTGCCGCAACTCAAAAAATGGATTCTGATCATTACAGAACCGAAGTGATCAAGGAAGCATTGCGCAGCGGACCAGCTTCACCAGAAAGTATAAAGATCATCATGCAGGCTACCTCCACCATGGAGTCTGACCACTACAAAACTGAAGTCATCTCCAATCTTTTAAGACAAAACAATCTTACTGAAGCTACTATTTCCGAAATGATCAATACTACCCGTTCTATCAACTCAGATCATTATCGCAGCGTTGTTCTTAACAAGGCACTGAACAAGCAAGGGCTTTCTTCAGTTTCTTATGTTAAAGTATTGGAATCAGTAAAAGACATCGAATCTGATCATTACAAGACTGAGGTTTTAACCAACCTACTTCGCAATAATCTTAACAGTGAAGCTCAAATCAATCTTATAAGTGTCGCAGGAACTATTGATTCTGATCACTATATCACTGTGGTTGCCAACGAAGTCATCAAGAGACAAACTATGTCGGATGAAGTTTTTCAAAAGCTCCTCACTACGATCGGGGGAAATGACAGCGATCATTACACTGCTTCATTTTTGCAAAACGCGCTGGAGCGTCCAAATCTTTCCAGGCAGAACATGCAGGCCATTCTGCAATCCGCCGGGAATATTGATTCAGATCATTACATCACAGAAGTGCTGACACGTGCTGCTCCAAAGATCAAGCTTATGAATGACGCTGCATTGAAAGATGCTTATCGCGCCATCGCCAAAAAGATTGATTCTGAGACTTACTACGGAAGAGCCCTGCGAGCGATCGAATAATCACCTATTTACATTTGCTCATCTGATTTTCCTTCAGGCTAAAATTCTGTAGTTTCAAGTCCTTATGTTCACGGCATCCCTTTCAAGAAAACAATCCATGCGCAAATATTTGCTGCTGCTGATCGGGTGCACAACCATCGGACTTGTTTTCTTTACATTCATTCACTACAGTGAAACAGGGGCCATCCCGACATTCCGTTTACAAAGTGAGAAGTACATGGTGGCCATCCTCATTACCAATGCGCTGGGGTTCGTAATCTTTCAAATCGACCGGCTGCTCGACAAGATCATTCACTGGAAAAGTAATTTTCTATTGAGATTCATCAGTGGGCTTGGCGCCAATATCCTTCTGATCATTTTGTTCTTTGCATTTATCGGGAAACACATCTTCGAGATCAATGGTGAGGCACCTATCAAGCTCACGATGCTCTTTATCATTTCAATCTTTATTTATGAGATATTCTATGGCCTGTTTTATTCTTATCGCCACTATGCAGTAACGCAGGCAGAGCAACTCCGCTCCGAGCGGTGGCAGCTTGAACTGCAGTTTGAATCATTAAAAAGTCAGATCAGCCCGCATTACCTTTTCAATTGTCTTAATACAGTCTCATCCTTACTCTATAAAGACACCCGGGTGGCGGAAGAATTCATCAGAAGGATGGCAGATACTTTCCGGTATGTTTTAAATCATCAGACACAAAAGCTTGTGCCACTGAGAGAAGAGCTGGAGTTTGTCAAGTCCTACTACTTTCTGCTTCAGGTCCGTTACGAATACCATCTGCAGCTTGAGATCAATGTCCCCCAGAATATTCT
Source organism: Cyclobacteriaceae bacterium (assembly GCA_013141055.1). Taxonomy (NCBI): domain Bacteria; kingdom Pseudomonadati; phylum Bacteroidota; class Cytophagia; order Cytophagales; family Cyclobacteriaceae; species Cyclobacteriaceae bacterium. Next base: position 907,523 of record JABFRS010000001.1, read on the forward strand.
GGATTCAATGATTCCCCCCATGACACTTCAGTTACTGGTAGAGAATGCAGTGAAACATAATTCCATCAGCAAAGACCAACCCCTGCTCGTTTATATCAGTGCAGTTGACAACACCAGCCTCATTATTTACAACACGAAGACCAGCAGCCTTAAACCTGTTACCAGCTTCCGTGTTGGGTTGGAAAATATTCACAAACGCTACAGTTTCTTTACTCATGAAAAAGTAATTGTACGCGATGACGAAAAGTTCCTGGTTCAGCTACCGGTCTTAAAAAAGAATCTGGCGTTATGAAAAGAATATTCATTCATAATCCCTTCTTCAGGATTTTTGCTCCGCCAGTGTTCGGTATTCTGGTGTATCTCATCATTCTTTTAGTCAATAATAATGTTGAGCAGCTCGGAACTTTGTTTATCAATCAGGAGGTTTATGTCAGCATTGTGTTAAGCCTCATCGCATTTGAATCAATGCGACTGACCATTGTACTATTGCAAAAAATCTCGTTGCCAGTCAAAAATAAGTTTGCTCTGGAAATCCTGATCACGACAGTTGTCAGCGTTGCCATGGTGCTGATTGCCATTACTCAATATTATAAATTCGGAATTGGCTTCGACATCAGCCCAAGAGAGTTGCTTCTCTTCGGAGTCATCTATGGACTGACAGCCTTGCTTTATAATGCACTCTATATTGGCAATCAGTATTTGCATCAGGAAAATACCCAACGGATCGAGCAAGAGCATAAGCTGCGCGAAAGCCTGGAATCAGAGTTTACATCCTTCCGCCAGGAGATCAATCCTGATCTTCTTTATGATAGCCTGGAAGAATTGATCCTTTGTCTTCATAAAAATGCAGATGCTTCTGAAGAACTGATTGATAGCCTGGCAGCATTATACCGCTATCAGTTGATCAATCGTCAAAAAGAGTTTGTAGCACTTTCTGAAGAAATTCTGGCTATCAACAATCTTCTTCGGTTGGCCAACCAAAAACATCATCATCACATTAAATGGAGCAACAGTGTCCGGAATGCAGAGAATATTTACCTGATGCCCGGCGCGCTGATCACAACCATTGATTCGATCTTGCGGAATACTTTAATCTCTGCAGACTCTCCTTTGGTACTTTCTCTCGAACAGGAGGATGATGATTACTTTGTGCTCCATCACGATCTGAATGATAAATTACAATTGCATCCTGAGAGCCTTCAGGCCTTTCAACGTTTACAACGCTCGTATTCAGTTTATAGTGACCGGCCATTCATTCAAATAAAAGCAGGTCGCGAAAATTATATTAAATTTCCGCTGATCACTGTAGATCATACCGTAACCGAACCTGCATGAGTCTCGCTCTGAACGTCCTGATTGTTGAAGATGAAACCCCGGCGGTGGAGAAGCTGGAGCGTTATCTTCAAAAGTACAGTTCGGAAATAAAAGTAAAAGGGACCTGCGACTCAGTCACTTCAGCCGTCAGCTGGCTCACCGAAAATCAGACTTCGATCGATCTCATCTTCATGGACATTCAACTGAAGGATGGGTTAAGCTTCGAAATTTTCCAAAAGGTGACGGTACAAAAGCCTGTGATCTTTATTACTGCCTATAATGAATACGCACTTGACGCTTTCAAAGTAAACAGTATCGATTACCTGTTAAAGCCAGTAACCTTTACCGATCTCAGCGCCAGTCTGCAAAAGCTTGAAAATCTCAGAGATCAGTTGGTCATGAATGATTCAAAGCTTGAAAAGATCAAATCCCTCGCAATTGAGAGTTCCGCGAAAAGCTACAAGAACCGGTTCATGGTGAAGGTTGGAGATCACATTCGCTCAATCACAACGGATCAGGTTATTCTCTTTTTCGCCGACGGCCGGGACGTTTATCTTGTTACCCAACAACTGCGCAAGTTTATCATTGACTTCACCCTGGAATCCCTTGAAGAAGTCCTGACGCCATCGTCCTTCTATAGAGTTAACCGCACATACATTTTAAACATTCATTTCATTCAGGACGTGGTGGTCTATTCCAACAGTCGACTGAAAATTGCCACACAACCTGTATGGGATAAGGAGATTATCGTGAGTCGGGAAAAGGTGAATGAGTTTAAGGAGTGGTTCGACGGGAATAATTCAAATTGAAAATCAGATCAGGATTAAGAATTCTCTTCCAGGCCGCTGGCAAGATCCTTAAGCCATTGCGGTGAAGCAGAAGTTGGAGTGTTGATCTTAACAACAATTCCATTTGGATCATGAAGAGTAATCGACATCATTCCCAGATGTGATTTTTCTGGTCCTGTAAAAGTTGCCTTCTTTCTCGTCAGTTCTTTGGTAGCAATGTCCAAATCATTGGTGAGAAAACTGATGGAGATCACTCCCTTTGGAATATGCTCAGAAAAATTCAAGTCCATGGCATTGACATTCGTTCGGTAAACTTTCAATGCCGGCTGGTCTACTGAAGTTTCAAGACCCAGCACATTGCTATAAAAGGATTTGCTCTCAGCAACGTCGCCTGAACCGTATTCTATCTCATGTAATCTTAACTTCATACTTTGGCCTTCAAAATTTCAGTAATGCATACCCTTTCATCTGGTAAGTGGTGAGAGTCGTGAGCATGGAGGTAGCCACCTTCACTTCCGGCACCAGTTTATTACGGTCTACTTCCCTCCCAATGAGTGATTGCCCGCAAACAAATATCTTCACTCCTGCAGCTTCCAGCTCTTTATACAGTTTGAGATTGGGATTGTCCACTTTATACTTTGAAAGATAAGAAGCATTGTCCATTGCGGTATACGTTGCTCCTCCATGAATCGCAATCACAACATTCATGTTCTTTGAAGGAACTCCCCCAATGGCATGCAGGTTCAGCATTCTCGCTACATTGTTCAATGCCCAGTTAATTGTATCCGGCTTTTCACTGGGGCGCTCCACTTCAATAACAATGTTGTAAACCATTTTCGGATCAGGCTTCTCAACAGCATAGGGAATTTCAAAAACCCCTCCCGTACTTTTAATAACCGGATTAACGCGCGACTGGGAATATCCCGATGCAGACATCAGGCTGATTGCTATGAAAAGAATTTTTTTCATGAATACTGAGTTTTATTATAAATGATCCTTTAAAATATTTATTCCTGCCACCAGAATCAATACCGCTGTAATTCTCCTGATATAGACCGGATCAAATTTCCTGACGCCTAAGCGCGATCCAATCTGTCCACCCACCAGCACCGCGAGCAGTAATGGAACAAGAAATTGCCAGCTCAATTCAGGAACACCCCTGTTGAATTGTCCTGCAAGACCTCCAATTGAATTCACCATGATGAATAAACTCGCCAATGCAGAAATTCTCCTGGGCTCTGACCATCTCAACATGTGCAGTACTGGCGAAAGAAAAATGCCCCCTCCTATTCCAACAAGTCCGGACAACAGACCGATGCATCCCCCCAGAATAACCTTCAGAGTAGTAGATTCTTTAACTGCACTCCCTTCCTGTGTTTGTTTTTTTTCAGATTGAAACCACAAAAGAAATGGAACAATGACAAGTGTGACGCCCAGTAAAATAAAGAAAGTATGCTCTTCAATTTTCCAGAAACCTCCCAGATATGCCATTGGAATACTTGCCGATAGATAAGGCCATGCATCTTTAAAGGAAAGTTTTCCCTCATTATAGAAAATGATCAGTCCCCCTGTCACTACAACGATATTACAGAACAACGCTGTTGAGCGAATGACCGGAAACGCGATGGCAAAGAATGGAAGCGCGAGCAACGCGAGATAACTTGATCCTCCACCAAAACCAACGGAAGAATAGATTAATGCTATAAGGAAAAATGCTGCAACAAGAAAGTAAAACTCCATTGTCCGATCAAGCTCTTTTGACCTCGATAGAGATCAGTGCCTTTACATGCCTTCTTCCCGTTTTAAAATCTTTGGGAGAAATCATCAATATAGCACCATCCATATCTTTAACAGATTTGCCGTCTTTCTCAGTAACAATATAAACGGAGTCACCCACAACGGTATTGAAGATTTCATTCCATGAGTAAACCACCGTATATCCGTCATTGGCTTTACAGATGAAATAATATTCACTCAATAACTTCGGACTGTCAGAAGTGATCTCCACAGACCCAAGAACGTCTTTCAGCAAGATTCCCTTCAAACCCTTTACTTCACTTTTCTTCTCACCGAGATGATTGGTAATCACAACATCACCAATAGGTATCGACTTCCACTTTGTTAAATCAGTAATTTGAATTGTGACTGGCGACTTGACAGCTCCTGAAATAGTAAATGAGGCACTTGGCACATCCTGTTTTTGTGCCAATGCATTTATGCTCAATACCAAAACACAAACGCAAAATATTATTGATCTCATAGCTTTTATTTATCCACCGATTGTTGACATTGATTCAGATACCAAATGCCCTTTTCTATTCTGCTCAGCTTCAAAACCATCTTTCGGACGACTTGAAAAAGCTTTGAGCAAATATTCCTTCAACTCCTCATCTGTTAGTCCTGACCGCATAAGGTCTTTGATATTTAAAACACCATCATCATACAGACATGTTTTCAAAACTCCCTGTGCGGTGACTCTGATCCGATTGCATGTTCCACAAAAGGTTCTGCTAAAAGCTGCTATCACTCCAATGTTACCTTTGAATCCAGGAATGCGATAATGAATTGCCGTTGCATTCTTAGGATCTTCTATCTTCTCAAGATTGGGAAACTCATTTCTGATATGATCCAGAATCTTTTTATACGTCCATGCCAGCGTTGAGTAATGACTCCCTTCACCATTGAAGGGCATTTCTTCAATAAACCTTACAGACACATCCTTATCCTTCGTCAATTCGATAAGCGGAAGGATATCTTCAATATTCTTTCCTTCCATTACCACCGTGTTAATCTTGACAGGGATCCTATGTTCCAGCAATGAATCCAGCGTGGCCCGGGTTTTCCCAAACTCATCCCGTCGCGTAATGATCTTGTAGCGGTTGCGATCGAGGGTATCCATGCTGAGGTTCACCGATGCAATTCCCAATGCTTTCAATTCAGGAATATACTGACCTGTGAGAATACCATTCGTAGTGAGATGAACATCCTCAATGCCTTTCATCTTTACTATTCTCCTGATCAATTCCATAAGGTCCGTTCTGACGAATGGCTCTCCACCCGTCAATCTTACTTTCGTAATTCCCATCGATGCCATGAGACTTACCAGCCTTTCTATTTCCTCAAAGCTTAACAATTCTTTTTTCGGCAAGTAGTGAATCCCCTCTTCCGGCATGCAATAAAAGCACCTGAGATTGCAACGATCCGTCACCGCCAATCTTAGATAGTTGACGGGTCTTCCATGATTATCAAAAAGTTGCTGTACTGGCATTCGATTACGAAGATCAGCAAAAATAAGCTTAATAGATCATCTAAAAAGAATTGGTTGCGCGGCAGATTCCTTCCTTGAAGGGAATTAATGTGAAAAAATAAAACAAGTATCTTTAAACAAGTTTTGGCATGGCCTCATCAATCCAATCAATAAAGTCCGCTTTCCCCATTTTCACTCACCATCCTGATCTGGTTTACCTGGACAATGCTGCTACGTCTCAAAAGCCGCAGTCTGTCATTCAGGCCATGAATGATTTCTATGAAAAAGACAATGCAAACGTTCATCGTGGACTTTATCACTTGTCAACTCATGCTACCCGTCATTTTGACGAAGCCCGTTCAAAAGTCAGCGACTTCATTGGAGCAAAACCAGCCGACATCGCTTTCACAAAGGGCACAACTGAATCGATCAATATTATTTCACATGGATTTCTTAAAAGACTAAAGTCGGGCGACGAAATTCTCCTCTCCGTCATGGAACACCATGCTAATTTTATTCCATGGCAACAACTGTGCAAATCCACCGGAGCAAAGCTTAGAATCATTCACGTCACCAGTGGCGGAGATATTGATATTGAAAAGCTGGATGAATTAATTACATCTCACACAAAGCTTCTTGCCCTAACACATATTTCCAATGTGCTGGGAACCATCAATCCAATTGAGGAGATCATTCAGAAAGCTCACAAAAAGAATATTCCCGTACTGATCGATGCTGCTCAAAGCGCAGGACATTATCCTATTGATGTAAAGTCGTTGGATGTTGACTTCCTTGCCTTTTCTGCACACAAAATGTTTGGGCCTCTTGGCACAGGAGTGCTGTTTGTAAAAGATAAATATCACGATCAGATCGATCCATTAAATTTTGGAGGCGGCAGTATAAAGAATGTAGAGTTAGAGGATACTCAATTCATGAGTTATCCCTACAATCTTGAATCGGGCACCCCGCACATCGCAGGTGTATTAGGATTTGGTGCAGCCATTGACTTCATCCAATCTCTGAATGCTGACGAAACTTTGAATCATACCCGGAACCTCATCTCTCTTTTCACCCAAAGGCTTGAGGCCATGGATTTCATTTCTATAGTTGGAAATCCCGGGAACAGGGGAAGCATTGTTTCCTTTCAGGTTAAAAATATTCACCCGCATGATGTTGCAGGCTTTCTGGGAAACCTTAACATATCCGTTCGCGCAGGCCATCATTGTGCTCAGCCTCTGCACGAAATGCTGGGGATTGGCCCGACGGTGCGCGTCTCATTTTCCATTTATAATACAAAAGAAGATGTGAACAGAATCTGCGATGCATTGTTAGAATTAAAAAAATTCTGGTCGTGAGCAGTGATCTTAAGAGATTATATTCTGAAATCATCAAAGAGCACGCCTCTGCTCCTTTTCATTTTGAGAAGATAAGCAATTCACCTATTCAGTTAAAAGCTTATAACCCAATTTGCGGGGATCGTTTTGATTTTTACATCTCAAACCAACTTACCTCTATTCATTTTCATGGCTTTGGCTGTGCCATTTCAAAAGCTTCCTCCTCCATCATGGTGAAATTGCTGGAAGGAAAGAAAAATAATGAGGCCCTCGAACTTTGTAAACAATTTCTTCGCTTTGTTAACAAAGAATCACTTGCCAATGAGGTAGTTTTGCCGGATGAGCTTCTCGCATTCTCAGGTGTACATGATTTTCCGGAAAGGATGGATTGTGCAACACTTGCATGGAAAGAGATGGAAAAATATTTAAGCAATTCTGTTCCCGAGAAATGAAAATTACCCTTATCGCTTTCGGAATCGCTAAAGACATTCTTCACTCAAAGAAATCGGAGGTGGAAATTCCAGACGGCGCAAGCATCCTATCGCTCAAGCAAAGAATTCTCCATCAGTATCCGGAGTTTTCAAAACTCAAATCACTTTCATTTGCCGTTGGAGAGAATTATCAGGAGGACTCCTATCAGCTCAATGAAAATGATGAAGTTGTAATTATCCCTCCTGTAAGCGGCGGTTAACATTGTAGTCATGCAAAAGACGAATGATCAGATAAAAATTTTACTCTCCAGGGATTTTCCTGAAACTGCCTCCAGGCTTTTAAAAGAGGCTGGCTTTGAAGTGGATGCATGGCCGGAAGAAAGACCAATGAAGCAACCGGGCTAATTCAAAGAGCCAGCAAAGTCACCGCACTTATCTGCGGCGGCACCGATACTATCGATTCTGTTTTTCTGAATGCCTGCCGTCAGCTTGATATCATTTCTCAATTTGCCGTTGGCTACGACAACATTAATATTCCGGAGGCGAGCCGGCTTGGCATAGCCGTTTGCAATACACCCAATGCTATGAGTGATGCAACTGCCGACGTTGCTTTCGGACTCATGATCACCGCATCCAGAAAAATGTTCTACATGCACAAGATGATCTCAAAAGGTGAGTGGAGCTATTTCCGCCCTAAAGGAAATCTTGGAATTGAGTTGAAGAACAAAACACTGGGAGTATTTGGTATGGGGCGCATCGGAATGGAGATGGCAAAAAGATGTAAAGGTGCTTATAACATGAACATCCTCTACCACAACCGCAAACCAAATCCCAAAGCAGAACAAGTCCTCGGGGCAAAAATGGTCACCTTTGATGAGCTGTTGAGCCAAAGTGATGTTGTATCCGTTCACAGTGTACTGAGCGAAGAGACAAAAGGAATGTTCAATCTCTCTGTCTTTAAAAAGATGAAACCTTCCTCCATTTTCATCAATACTTCACGCGGCGGACTTCACAATGAAAAAGATCTTATTGAGGCTCTTCAAAAAAATATCATCTGGGGTGCAGGACTGGACGTAACAAATCCGGAACCCATGCATAAAGACAACCCGCTTCTTTCGATGGAAAACGTTTCAGTATTGCCGCACATCGGCTCTGCAACGGTTGAAGCCCGCAATGAAATGGCCAGAATGGCCGCACAGAATATTATTGATTTCTATAAGAAAGGCGAACTGACGAATAATGTAAATCCTGATTTCAAAAGAAATTAAGGATCACGCTGAGAGATTTTTGGTTTTAATAACTGCCCCCATAATACTCAACGCAATCTCCTTTGCTCCCTGAGCGTTGATATCCACACCGATCGGTGATTCAATCCTCCCGATCTTATCGTCAGAAAATCCAGCCTCTTTCAATCGCGCTACTCTCTTCTCGTGGGTCTTCTTGCTGCCCAAGGCTCCGATGTAGGCTACTTTTGAATTGAGTAAGATGTTTAGTGCATCGTCATCGATCTTGGGATCATGCGATAATACAACAGCATAATCGTAATGATCCAGTAAAAGATCCGGGAGAATCTCTGAAGGATATTTTACAATCAACTGATCAGGTGCCACCACAAACTGTGTCTTGTCGGCAAATACTCCCCGTGGATCAATAACAATCGTTTCAAAATCATATGCCTTCGCCAACTGCAACAGATCTACCGTGATGTGTGCAGCACCAATGATCAACATCCGGTTCCTCTTTGGAAAAACCTGAATAAAATATTGTTTCCCACTCACTTCAACCAACTCGTTCCTGCGCTTTTCAAGTGCTACCCTTGCTTTCGAAACAACTTCCTCCGGCATTTCAGAATCTGAAATCTCTCCTTTGGAATTCATCAATACATTTCCATTCTCGCCCGATAGCGAAGTGATCAGCAGACAGATCTCATTTTTGGAAAGCAACGTTCCCAATTCCTGCCACACCTTGTACTCAGTTGATTCACTTTCGGGATAGGATTGAAGATAAACCTGGATCTTACCACCGCATGCAAGCCCCGCCTGCCACGCTTCATCATCCGATACTCCATATGATAACAGAGTTCCTCCCTGCGTCAGCTTCAATGATTCTTTTATCACACTCCCCTCCACACATCCCCCGCTGACGGAACCAGAGATCTCCGCATTCCATGAAATGATCATGGCAGACCCGACAGGACGTGGTGAAGAGCCCCACGTCTGCACAACTCTGGCGATAGCAAAAGGTTTCTTTGCCTGAGCCCATTCATTGATCTGAGGAAACAGTTCTTTCATAGAATCATGAAATTACGACCTGATCCTTCAAAAGAAAATAAATCTTTACTTTTGAAATCGTCATGCCAAAAGTAAAATTCACATCAGCCTTAAAGCGTTTCTTCCCTACCCTTGGCGAAATGCAGATTCAGGGATCAACCGTGAATGAAGCGTTACAGAATATCAATAAAAGCCATCCCGGAATTCTCAGTTACCTGGTCGAGGAAAACGGAGCACTGAGAAAACATGTAAACATTTTTGTAAAGGGTGAATTGATTCAGGATCGTCTTACTTTGAATGACCCAATAAACGATCAGGATGAGTTGGTTATCTTCCAGGCCCTGTCAGGAGGCTGATTACTATGCAGACAAAACTTCTAGCCGGCACATCAAAGGGCCTGGTCGTTTTTGAGAACATCAACGGATGGAAAATATCTTCCATTCACTTTGAAGGTCTTCCTATCTCATTCATCTATATCGACGAACGAAGCAACACCTGGTGGACCGGAATCTCACATCGTCATTGGGGAGAAAAACTTCATCGATCACAAGATGAAGGAAAGCACTGGGAAGAAATTCCTGTACCTAATTATAACAACGCACTTTATCAACCTGAAAAACCTGCCTCCCTTAAAAAAATATGGGTCATACAACATGGCGGAGACGATAAGCCAAACAGTTTATGGTTGGGTACTGAACCCGGTGGATTATTCCATAGCACCAACAACGGCAAAAGTTTTGAATTGGTTGAAAGTCTCTGGAATCATCCTAGTCGCCGGGATCCATCGCAATGGTTCGGTGCCGGTAAAGACTATCCTTTTATTCACTCTATCGTTCTGGACCCAATCGATAGCAATCATCTTTATGTTGGAGTGAGTTGTGCGGGAGTTTTCGAAAGTGCCGACCTGGGAAAAACCTGGAGCACAAGAAATTCAGGATTAATCGCAGCCTATCTTCCTGATCCAAAAGCTGAAGCAGGTCACGATCCTCATAAAATACTACTATGCAAAGACCATCCTGAAGTAATGTGGCAGCAAAATCATTGCGGCATTTTCAGAAGCATCAATGGAGGCAAACAATGGGAAGATGTAAGTGATCCCGATGGCTTTCCGAAATATGGTTTCGCTCTGATCGTCGATGATCATGATCCATTGACTGCATGGGTAATACCTGCTCATAGCGATGAACAACGAATTCCTGTTGACCTCAGACTTGTAGTTTGTAAAACTTCTGACGGAGGAAAGAACTGGATCACCCTTACCAATGGGTTGCCGGAAGAAAGTGCTTTCGATCTCGTGCTTCGCCACTCCTTTGCGAAAAAAGAAGACACTCTTTCATTCGGCACAAACAATGGCAATCTTTATATATCAGAAGACAAAGGTGATTCATGGAAAAATATTTCGCATCATCTCGCCATGATCAATTGCGTTACTTTCAATTGAAGTAAACTAGTACAGCGTAAGGTCTTTGTTAACTTCTGCCTTCCACGCGATCAGTCCGCCTTTCATATTGACAGCATTCTCAAAACCATTTTCTCTTAGCTTTCGGGCCGCTATTGCTCCACGCTGACCGCTTTTACAATACACAATGATCATCCTGTCTTTTTTCAAGAGCTCTTTCTGGTCAAGAAGAGAATCGATCGGGATATTAACTCCTCCTATGTTCACGATGTCGAATTCAAAAGATTCTCTTACATCGATCAACTGGATGCCGTCTCCCCGCAGCAACTCCCTTACTTCTAGCGGAGATATTTCCTTTGCTTCAACTGTGGAAGCGGATGCTTTACAAAAAGCTTCATAATCAATCAGCTTGGTAATGGTTGGATTAATTCCTGAAACCGGATTATCCACATTGCTCTTTAAATTCAGGAATCGTGTAGTGAAATCAAGAGCATCGTAGATCATCAATCTTCCGCTCAGCGTAGTGCCAATACCCGTAAGAACTTTTAACGCTTCATTCGCCTGCATGGAACCAATGATACCCGGCAGGACTCCCAGCACACCACCCACACTACAGGATGGAACCATTTCAGGAGGCGGTGGTTCCGGAAAGAGGTCCCGGTAATTGGGTCCACGCTTTCCATCGGCGTTCAGATGATTAAAAACACTGACCTGGCCTTCAAACTGAAAAATCGCTCCATAGATCAGTGTCTTCTTCAGCAATACACATGCATCATTCACGAGATAGCGGGTCGGTAAATTATCAGAGCCATCAATGATCACATCATAAGATGAAATAATTTTCATGGCGTTGTCTGAATTCAACAATCCATCGTGCAACTCGATCTTAACATTAGGATTTAGTTCCCTGAGACGAACTCCAGCCTGTTCAGTCTTTTTCTTTCCGATATCTTTTGTGGTGAACAATATCTGACGATGCAGATTACTTTCATCTACCAGGTCAAAATCAACAATTCCCAATCTCCCCACTCCTGCCGCCGTCAGGTAATATAATGCAGGTGAGCCAAGTCCACCGGCACCGATCACCAGCACACTTCCCTCCTTGATTCGTTGCTGACCCGTTTGCCCAAGGTCAGGCAATAACATCTGCCGGCTGTAACGCTTTAATTCTTCCTGTGAGAACATTTATTAAAAAGTGATTTCCCTTCGTTAAAGTTAATGACAGAAATGAAATTAGAGTTGTTTACTTTGTAATCACTCATCTTTTTAGAAAGACATGATTGAAATTACTGAAAAGCCAATCGACGTTCAGAAAGTGATCGAAACAGCCTCCCAGCAGGGAGCCGGCGCCATCAATGTTTTCATCGGCACCATTCGCGATCAGGCTAAAAACAAAAAGGTGGTGCGGCTGGAATACGAGGCCTATGAACCAATGGCTATTGCCGAAACCCGCAAAATACTGGAAGCAACTTCAAGAAAATGGGAGCTTTTGGGATGGGCCGTCAGTCACAGAATTGGTGCCCTGAAACCCGGAGAAGTGGCCGTTGTGGTCGCGGTTTCCACAAAACACCGGAAAGAATCTTTTGAAGCCTGTCAGTTTGTAATCGACGAGTTGAAGAAGACCGTTCCTATTTTCAAAAAGGAAGTCTTTGAAGATGGTGAAGAATGGGTAGACGTCAGGAAATAATCCTGACAACTCAATCTTCAGACCTGTGTAGCGATCATGAATCCCATCGTTACAATTGCCATGGCGACAAGAAGTCCCGCCAACACAACGATGAGAAGATCCCGATAGATCGGATTCACCTCCACGATAGAAAATTTGAATAACAATTTCATAGCCAACTGATTTTCATACAAGCTAACGCCTTCGCACGAAAAAAGTTCATGATTAATATTGCAGTCGGAGATGCTGTAAGATTTTATTCCAGATTTCAGAAGAGTTGAAATATCAGAAGGCAAAGTGTCTTAATTCCAGATTAAACCAGAAGCTCCCAACATTCTGGTAATGTGCAGCTTTCCGGGAAAGCGCCCTTCAGGACGGGGTATAATATTGAATGTAAGATCAGGTCACTCCTTGAACAATTTGATGGAAAATTTACTTCCGCTTAAAGTCTTTCTTGCCGCCCGTCTTCTCCATCAGCTTTATTTCCTCAATGACAATGTCGTGACTAAGCGCTTTACACATATCATACACCGTAAGCGCAGCAATCGTTGCCGCCGTCAATGCCTCCATTTCAACACCTGTCTTACCTGACACTGTGGCAAAAGAATCGATCACTACCTTCTTTCCCTTCACTTCAAATTTTATCTGGCAATCTTCCAATCCAAGCGGGTGACAGAAGGGAATAATTGAAGAAGTTTTCTTTGCTCCCATAACGCCAGCTATAATTGCTGTCTGAAATACAGGGCCCTTTTTAGTGATCAGCTCATTGTTTTTCACCTCCGCCAGCACCGCTTTGCCAAGAAAAACAGTAGCCTGTGCACTGGCTGTTCTCCGGGTAATTTGCTTTTCAGAGACATCCACCATTTTAGGATTTCCTGAACGATCTACGTGAGTTAACGTGGGCTTCTTCATTTTCTATTATCTTGAATCAAAAATAACCATTTCATGGTCAGCGTTTCAGAAGCCACTTCCCTCATCGGACAACATCTTTTCAAAGCCGAAAAAGAGCGGATCAAAATTGAGATGCTGGAAGGAAGAATTCTTGCCGAGGCGATCAAGGCTGATCGCGATTTTCCTCCCTTTGACCGGGTCGCCATGGATGGGATTGCCATACAGTATCAATCTTTTGAAGAAGGCTGGCGGGAATTCAAAGTAGAAAATCTGCAGGCTGCCGGCCAACCCCGCACCACATTAAAAGATGTTCACAATTGTATTGAAGTGATGACGGGTGCCATGCTGCCCATCGGATGTGATACCGTTATCCGGTATGAAGATGTGGCCATTTTCAATAAGCTGGCAAAAGTTAAAGTAGAATCTATTTCGAAAGGACAAAGTATTCATCTCCGGAGCAGTGATGCAAAACGCGGCGATACCATTCTTGCTCCCGGTCATGTTCTCTCTCCCGCTGAGATCGCCCTGCTTGCATCTGTAGGAAAAAGTGATGCAGAGGTTCTTGCGTTTCCTCCCACCGCTATCGTTTCAACCGGAAATGAATTAGTCGATATTCATGATTCGCCTCAGCCTCACCAGATCAGAAGATCCAATAGTTATGCCATCCGCACGGCGCTTCATACCATGGGATGTCATCCCGCACTCTTTCATCTTCAGGATGAGCGAAATGCACTGGTGACAGAGCTGACAAAGATTATGGCCAGTCATCAGGTAATCATTCTCAGCGGTGGCGTGTCCAAAGGAAAATTTGATCTCATCCCCGCAGCTCTTGAATCATTGGGGGTTAAAAAAGTCTTTCATGAAGTAAGTCAAAAACCCGGCAAGCCTTTCTGGTTTGGCGTTACTAAGAAGCACGCCGTCTTTGCTTTTCCAGGAAATCCTGTCTCTACTTTTCTTTGCTTCTATCGCTACTTTCTTCCATGGCTGGCAAAGAGCATGGGAATCACGATACCTTCTTCCTCTGCAATTCTTGCAGGCGATTTCTCATTCAACCTGGATCTTACTTATTTCCTTCAGGTTAAAATTAATAATGAAGGCGGCAGACTGATGGCGACTCCTTTTGAAGGCGGAGGTTCAGGAGATTTTGCCAACCTGAAAGATGCCGATGGATTTATTGAATTGCCGGCAGATAAAAACTCTTTCAAAGCGGGTGAGGCATTTCCCTTCATCCCTTATCGCTGATAACCGTGACAATCGTAGTTGCCCCTGACAAATTCAAAGGATCGCTTACCTCCAAACAAGTTTGCGCTGCGATCAAAGAATCATTACTGGAAATTGATCCATCCCTTACAATCATTTCTATTCCTTTAGCAGACGGTGGTGAAGGCACCAGCGACCTGCTGACAGAATTAAGTCACGGAACAATCGTAAAAATAAAAGCCCTGGATCCCCTCTTTCGTGTAACCGAAACAGAATATGGAATATCTGCCGATGGAAGAACCGCCTTCATTGAAATGGCAAAAATATCAGGCCTCCTCTTATTAAAACCAGAAGAGAGAAATCCAATGCTGACGACAACTTTTGGAACAGGTCAGCTTATAAAGCATGCAATGGAAAGAGGTGTTGAGGAGATTGTTCTGGGTATTGGAGGCAGTGCCACCAACGATGCGGGCATCGGAATGGCAGAAGCTCTTGGATTTTCCTTCCTTGATGAAAATGGTATCGCTTTAAAACCAACTGGTGAAAATCTCATTAGAATATCTTCCATTATAAAAGAGAATACCCATCCGCTTCTTTCTAAAACACGATTCACTGTTTTATGTGACGTTGATAATTACCTTCATGGGCCTAATGGTGCCGCTTATATTTTTGGCAAACAAAAAGGCGGTAATGAATCCTCATTAAGGATCCTCGATGAAGGACTTCTGAATTTTCAGAAGATCGCTGAAAGAACATTCAGCAAGGAAGCAGATTTTTCCGGAGCAGGAGCCGCCGGCGGATTAGGCTCAGGGGCAAAATTATTTCTGAACGCACGCTTGTCGCGGGGCTTCCACTTCATCTCAACGTTTACAAAGCTTGAAGATGCCATCGCAGAAGCGGATCTTGTTATTACCGGTGAAGGGAAAATCGATCACCAGACTCTTTCGGGTAAAGTTGTTCAGGGTGTTGCCGGCATAGCACAGTTTTATGACAAGCCTTGCGTTGCCTTTGCGGGAAAGAATGATCTTTCTCTTACCGAATTATCCAAACTTGGAATTGAAAAAGTGATCACTCTTTCCAATCAGGCGAGTGACGATGAAAATGCAATGAGTAATGCCTTCTCCGTTTTAAAAGACAGGGCTCATCTGCTCAGGGAATTCCTGGTCTGAATTTCCATTGAATATCACGATTTGGAGAGCCTCTCTCCTCCCTGTAAATTTGTAGCCCTGCATTTATAAAAACGCAGTCAGGAAGACGAATTCGAACCATTTTAGAAAATATTCATCATCATGTTTGATAGCTTAAGTCTCAAATTAGAAAAGGCATTTCAGAACCTGAAAGGTCAGGGAAGGATCACCGAGATCAACGTAGCCAATACGGTTAAAGAGATCAGGAAGGCTCTCATCGATGCCGATGTTAATTATAAAGTAGCCAAAGAAGTTACAGACGAGATCAAGGAAAAGGCATTGGGGCAAAACGTGCTCACCGCCATTTCTCCGGGACAGCTCCTTACTAAAATTACCAATGATGAGCTCACCCGCCTCATGGGTGGTGAAAGTGAAGACATAAAGATCGACGGAAACCCCGCAGTCATATTAATAGCCGGTCTTCAGGGTTCCGGTAAAACAACTTTCAGTGGAAAGCTGGCAAGCTACCTCAAGCGCCAGGGTCGCCAGGTAATGCTGACGGCGTGTGACATCTATCGTCCTGCGGCGATCGAACAGTTGAAAGTTCTTGGTCAACAAATTGGTGTTGAGGTTTATTCAGAACCTGACAATAAGGACGCTGTAAAGATTGCAAAAGCTGCCATTGAGCATGCAAAGAAAAATAACCATCGCATCGTTATCGTCGATACTGCCGGTCGTCTGGCGGTAGATGAGGCGATGATGGATGAAATAGCAAAACTGAAAGAGGCATTAAATCCTTCAGAAACCCTATTTGTTGTGGATTCCATGACGGGTCAGGATGCAGTCAATACTGCCCGCACCTTTAATGAGCGCCTGAACTTTGACGGGGTGGTTCTTACCAAGCTGGATGGTGATACCCGTGGTGGTGCGGCGCTTTCTATCCGTCGGGTGGTTGAAAAACCAATCAAGTTTGTCAGCTCCGGTGAAAAGATGGAGGCTCTGGATCGCTTCTATCCTGACCGTATGGCCGGCCGAATTCTGGGGATGGGCGATGTTGTCAGTCTTGTGGAAAAGGCGCAGGAGACCTTCAATGAAGAGGAGGCGGCACGCCTTCAGAAGAAAATCAGAAAGAACCAGTTTGACTTCAACGACTTTCTCATTCAGCTTGAGCAGATCAAGAAAATGGGGAACATGAAAGACCTTCTGGGAATGGTTCCAGGAATGGGTAAGGCCTTGAAAAATGTTGACATTGATGATAACTCATTTAAGCCTATTGAAGCTGTTATCAGATCAATGACTACTAAAGAGAGAGAGAATCCGGAATTGATCAATAGCAGTCGCAAAAACCGTATTGCAAAAGGAAGTGGTACTTCGGTACAACAAGTAAATCAGCTATTGAAGCAGTTTGAAGAGATGCGCAAGATGATGAAGACCATGAATAAAATGGGAGGTGGAAAAAGAGCCCTTTCAGCTTTAAATCCATTCGGCAAGTAATCAATTAAAACGACCGTTGGCCGAAACAAAATTTGCGGGGGCAGCGTTACCATATAAGTTTACAGAATAAAATTCCTTAAGTACCCCGTCTGCTACCAGATGGGGTATTTTTTGTGTTCCGATTAATTAATGTTCAATTCAAACCAAAAACAAATGAAACAGTTTATTGCAATGATCATGTTGGCTTTTGTAGCAACCGGTGCGTTCGCTCAGGATAAAGCAAAGCCAAGCCCTGCTGCAGTTGCAGAAGGAGTTATTGACGGTGTGAATGTAAAGATCACTTACAGCGCTCCTTCAGCCCGTGGAAGGAAGATTGTCGGTGGACTTGATCCTTACGGAAAAGTCTGGCGCACAGGTGCAAACGAGACGACTACCATCGAATTCAGCGCACCGGTTAAAGTTGAAGGCAAGGAAGTAGCGGCAGGCAAGTATGGTCTGTTCACAATTCCTGGAGAAACAGAATGGGTAGTGATCCTTAATACAGGAATCAAGTGGGGAGCTTATACGTACAAGCAGGAAGAAGATGTGATTCGTGTTAATGTGAAGCCAGCAAAACCATCTGCTTTTGTTGAGACTCTGAATTTCACCGTTGAAAAAAATCAGGTAGTTCTGAAATTTGAGAACAACCAGGTAGCATTCAGCGTGAAGAAATAATATCCTTTATAGGAAACAAAAAAAACCACTCTGGAAATCCAGAGTGGTTTTTTTTTATGAGAAAGAGTTGATCTCTTTCCTTATTATAAATCTAGTTAGGACTCACTACTACTGATGAACCAGCTTTAGGAGCATTATACTCAAGCTCGTTCTGAGGAACATCCCAATAGTGCAGATAGTTGTAGTTAATGAATGCATTTCTGTTAACAAAAGTGGTCTCATGCAATACAACAGCACCAGGTGTAACCTGATTCGTTTCATGATCCCATCCTGGAACATTCAATGCACCACCAGGACCACGACCACCACCGGAAGACTTATCAGTGATAATACCTTGTCTGCGGGCATCATAGAACGCTACACCTCTGAACAACAGAGCTGCACGGCGTTCGCTTCTGATTTCTTCCAATGCTGCTGCTGCTGTGGTTGGAACGATGGCAGCCAATCCAGCGCCCTGAGCGGTACGAACAGCATCCACAAGTGCGGTTGCAGTTGCAACAACACCACCAGATTGCACGATCGCTTCAGCCTGCATCAACTGATTTTCTTCCCATGAAGCAGTCATGTAGTGTGAATCCACACCAGACTCTTCAATGTGAGAGTATGTGTAGGTTGCAGGGAAAGCACCAGTACCAGCATCTGTCAGGAACCAGCGTGAACCGAAGTTATAACCACGTCCACGGATATTGATCTGTGGTGAAGGTAATAAGTCGAAGTTCTGAGCTACACGACGATCACCTGCACGGTAATCCTGAAGCAGCTTTTCACTGATAAAGTAAGTTGGATCATTGGTAGTAGCATAAGGTCCTACTGCTCCAAAGAACGGATCGATGATCGAGTTAGCTGGGTTGTCTGTTGTCTTGATAACATACACACCATCTGACGCTGCGATACCGCTGCCAGGAGCTGTCAATGTCCTCACTTCAGTCCAATCTGCTGGAGTCATCGCAGGAAGTGGTCCTGGAGTAAGTGCAGAGATCTTATGATTTGCGAGAATATTGCGTGCCTTCATTGTATTGCAATTATGGATCCATGCTGCTGTAGTAGGAAGACCTTTTTCCAACACATAGTCTGGCATAATGTTCGCAAACAATGCAGCGTAGTCTGCCGCGCTTGTAATTCCACCAATGGAAGCGATTGCCTGATCAAACTGGTTTTTCGCTTCAGCGATAATTGCTGCACTTGGCACGAAATCACCTGCTGTTGTGAAAGACTTGTCAATCACCAGACCTGACACATACATAGAACCGATGCGTGAATACGCATAGCCCTTCCAGTAGTGAGCCCAGGCTTTCAACGCCGCTTTCTTGGTAGCAGCATCTCCGCCGAAAACTGTCTTATCGACATTTTCAAGGATGATGTTCATTCCATTGTTAAGAGCATACATGTATGTCCACTCTACCAGCATATTATTGGTAGCGCCAAAAGAGCGGTTGTTTCTCAGCTTTGTTTCGAAAGGCTGAGTAGTACCGATTGGCATGGTGGAAACGTGTCCATCATCAAACTTGAAATCCGTAGGATTGTCAAGGAATTTGAAGTTGTTATTTCCCCAGGGAGCAAAAATGGCATCACCCATTGATTCGTGCATACCATAAACGAGGATATGGAATCCTGTTCCAAGTCCATCATCAATAGTAGTATAGGTTCCACCAAATCCATTGATGTATACCGCACCTTTTGCAAAGTATGATATACCAAGCTCGCCACTTAATGCACTAAATCCTGGTGCAATCTTTGGCGTGACTTTGTCCAACTCATCTGCGCATGATAATGCCGTCATCATCAGCGTCACGTAAGCAAAGTATTTTAATTTATTTTTCATAATTGTTCTATTTATCATTTATGATTAGAAAGATAGATTCAAACCAACCTGATAAGATCTGAAGTTAGGGAAAGACCAGAAGTCCAAACCTCTCTGAATTGCATTCTGAGGGGTTGCAGACTGTGATCCACCAGAAGCTGTGTTCTGATTAGCTTCAGGATCGAATCCAGAGTAGTTGGTGATCGTAGCCAGGTTACGTCCTGAAAGAACTAACTGTAGCTTTTGGATCTTTTGCATCTTGAAGAATCTCGCAAAGTCAAATCCGATTGACAAGTTTCTCAAACGAGCATAAGAAGCATCTTCAAGGAAGTAATCCTTAGTTCCATTACTTTCTGCAGCATCATAGAAGCTCTTATAATAAGCTGTAAATGCACCGGTTTCACCAGCGATAGTAACAGGCTTGTCGTAATCCTTGTGAAGACCTTCAGAATACATCCACTCTTTGGTTTGGTTATAAACCTTTGCTCCTGCTACCCAGTCAATCTGGAAAGAGAATGAAAGGTAATCCTTGAATGTAAATGAGTTCACGAAAGTCATGTTGAACTGAGGTGTTGTGTTACCTAGTGAGTATTTGTCACCGGTGAACTTAACAGCCTTGGTAGCAATTTCAACAACTCTTCCGTCTACCAGTGTATAGTTGGCAGCGGTCGGTGCTGTAGTAGTTCCTGTTAAATAGAAGTTACCAGCAGCATCTTTCTGATTGATATCAGTAAGCGCCTTGTATCCATAAACCGTTCCAACTGCCTGACCAGGTCTCAAAGTATAGGTTGCAGCGCTTCCGTAAGTAAGAGGTATTTCCTTACCATCAGAAGTGCTTTCTACTACTGTCCATGTGTGACCAAAGTTGGTAGTTAAATCCCAGTTGAAGTTAGCTCCAGTGTAGATGTCCGCTGTCAAAGAAAGCTGAACACCATCTGATTTCAAGCCAACGTGGTTATCCCAGATCGCGCTTGCTCCTGTAGAAGCTGCTACGGATCTTGGCCATACCACACCGATACTGCTACGGGTCCAGATGCTAAGGTTAGCGTTAACAAAGTTCAACCATGGGCCGCTCTTTACAGGTGCGAATCCAAGATCAAGACCGTATTCAAACTCTTTTGTTCTTTCCACCTGCATGTTAGGATTTCCAGCGATGGAAGCCACACCGAAGTATGTACCACCTGCGTTACCAACATCAAGCAATGTGTTACGTTTAAAGTGATTCGGCATCGGTCCTACCAATGCACCTGTAGTTGCCAGGTCATTTGTATAAGCTACCGGCTGAATACCAGCTTCTCCGTATGCTGCTCTCAACTTAAACTCAGGAAGGGTTGCTGAAAGTGAATTCCAGAAGCCCATCTTGGCAAGATTTACATAAGCATCTCCACGTGGGAACGTGAATGGCTTTGAATCAGCTCCACCAAAAGTAGATGCGTAATCTGTACGGAAACCTCCGGAAATACCGGCAACGTCTTTGTAGTCAAAGTGCTGATTCACCAAATAACCGAATGTGATATACTTGTCTTCATATTCAGTTGCAAAGTTTGAAGAAGCCTGGCTACCCAAAACCTGATCATATGGCAAATAAACAGGTAGACCTGTGTAGATCTCATAGTTTCTGTTGAACTGTGATTTACGCCAGTCAAATGAAACCAATGTTGTTGATACGATCGGGAAATTCACCTTCAAATCTCTTTCAAAGTCCACCTTAGCAGTTCCTGAGATCAATGAATTCAGGTTATATTGAGTAGTGTGAGCTTTCGCAAACTGACCAACCGGTGTGGTAGTATAATAAGAAGAGTTGAACAGGTAGCTGCTGGTCTGAGTCTGGTTTTGTGTGTTTCTTGAGAAACCACTTTCCTGATAGTTAACTCCAGCCTTGTAATCCAATTCAAATATCTTGTTGATTGCATAGTGCACGTTGATATTCTGAATTACATCCAAAGTCTTGTTTGAGAACGTCTGGAATTGCTTTGCATATAGCGGATTAGAACTGTTCGTTCCTGCTCCTCCGAATTTATAAACTGTATTACCGTCGGCATCCTTTTGGCTAAAGTCAGCAAATGGCCATGTGTACATACCGGCAGAAATGAAAGCACCACCGCTGGAGAATGGATTCGTTGTGTTGTCAGAATAAACGACCTGATTCACTGAACGGATCGTTAAGTTCTTGGCAACTTCAAATCCTACGTTGGTAGAAAAGTTCAAACGATCCAATTGACCCTGAACAATAGATTCCTGCTGAAGCTTTGAAATGGTGATAGCGTAATCCGACTTTTCTTTTCCACCTGAAAGTGAAAGATTAAAGTTGGTTGTTTTCGCAGAACTGAATAATTGCTTTACGTGATCGTAATACTTTGTATTATTCTGATAGTTCTTGTCATTCTTTGCTGTAGGACCATTTTCCCATGTAACTTTTGGCCAGATACCTGCCTGAATTTGTACAAGTTCCGCACCAAGATTATCAACAATATTACCAGAAGCATTTGTCTGGAAAGAGTGATGGATTGGCTGATGAAGATCTCCATTGTTCAACAATTCATCTGAGCTGACACGAGCTGAAAAATCAATTTTCATAGAGCCGGCTTTTCCTTTCTTCGTAAAGATCTGGATAACACCGTTAGCTCCCTGAGCTCCGTAAATGGTTGCAGCGGCAGCGCCCTGTACAACTTCAATACGCTCAACGTTGCTAAGATCCAGTTGACTTAAATTCGTAGAACCTACCTGGATTCCGTCCATCATAATAAGAGGGCTGGAACCACCGGAAAGAGTATTAATACCTCTCAACTGAATACTTACTGCAGCACCTGGACTTCCTGAAACGGAATTGATCTGGGCACCTGCAATCTTTCCAACCAACGCCTGGTCAATAGACGCATTCGGTGTTGATGGAAGCTTGTCAGCTGTTACTGACTCAACCGCAATCGCAAGCTTTCTTCTGTCCGTCGCAACACCTGTACCGGTAACAACGATCTCAGATAACTGCTTAACATCCATAGAAAGGCCGATGTCAATAACATTCCTTTCGCCGATCACAACTTCCTGAGTTGCAAGACCAATGAAAGAGAATACTAGACTGCCTCCTGCCGATGGTACAGATAGCTTATAGTTACCATCTGAATCCGTAACAGTTCCATTCGTAGTTCCTTTTAGAACCACATTCACACCAGGTAAAGTGCTTCCATCTTCCGAAGAGGAAACCTTACCTGTGACAATTCGGTCTTGCGCCCAGGCGGTGGTCGCAAGCACGAACAAGAAGTACATTAGTACAATCTTCTTCATAGAGTTTGGTTTAGTTAATTGGGTTTGGTTAAATAATACCCCGATAAGATAAGTAATAATGCCTTAATATTCCCGCCACTCGTCACCCTTTTTATCTGAAAACACTGAAATAGGCCTTTTTTGCAGGAAAATATATTCTTACTTAAGTTCACCTTTTCACCGCAAACGATGCAGAAAAAAACGGTTTTAAAGTGGATTATAAGACTGAAACCATCAGATTTGCAGTCAATATTTAAGATTTAACAGATTCTCAAAATGAATACCCTCGGGCGCGCAGACAGGGTCGATTTACCCGGTCTTAAGCTGGAAGACATACAGGCAAAAATTGATACCGGAGCTTATACCTCAAGTCTTCACTGCTTACGTGCCGAAGTGGTCGACGGTAAACTGGAATTTGTTCTGCTCGATGAAGAACATCCTGAATTCACCGGCATGAAATTCGTCTTTAAAAAATTTGATCAGCGTGAAATAAAAAATTCATTCGGTGAAGCCGAACTACGATACGTCATTAAAACAAAAGTTAAGATCTTTGACTCCGTTATCCGCGCAGAATTCTCCCTCAGCAACCGTGGAAATTTAAAATTCCCCGTACTCCTCGGCCGCAAGATCCTCCGCCATCGCTTTATCATCGACGTGACGAAAAAAGATTTATCTTTCAATTATAAACAGGCAATTTCTCAGGGGCCATCACAGAAAGAAGAATTATGAACATTGCAATCCTTTCAAGAGACCCAAAGCTCTATTCCACCAGGCGTTTAAAAGAAGCCGGAGAAGCACGTGGTCATAAAGTAGAGATCATCGATCACATGAAATGCATGCTGCTGATCGAAAAGAAAAATCCAATGGTCTGGTACAACGGACGAAAGCTTGATTACTTCGATGCCATCATCCCAAGGATCGGTGCCTCCGTAACTTTTTATGGCGCCGCCGTTGTCCGCCAGTTCGAAATGATGAAGGTCTTCACTGCCGTGGAATCCCAGGCATTGATTCGTTCACGCGACAAGCTCAGAAGCATGCAGATCCTTTCGCGTGCCGGTCTCGGTCTGCCGAAAACCATCTTCATGGATTATTCAAAAGACACAGAAGGAGTAATCGAGGCAGTGGGAGGCGCGCCCGTAGTGATCAAGCTTCTGGAGGGAACCCAGGGATTGGGAGTCGTGCTGGCAGAGAACAAGAAAGCAGCACAATCCGTAATTGAGGCATTTCATGGTGTAAAGGCCCGGATTATCGTTCAGGAATTCATAAAAGAGGCTAAAGGAGCCGATATAAGGGCTTTTGTAGTCAACGGAGAGGTTATTGGCGCCATGCGCAGGCAGGCCAGAGATGGCGAATTTCGCTCAAATCTGCACCGTGGAGGCCATGCGACGGTAGTAAAGCTGGATCGCCAGGAAAAACATGCAGCGGTCATTGCCGCCAAAAAGATGGGTTTAGGCGTGGCGGGCGTAGACATGCTTCCTTCCAAACGGGGACCCCTTATTATAGAGGTGAACTCCTCTCCCGGCCTCGAGGGAATTGAAGGCGCTACCAAAGTGGATATCGGAGGAAAGATCATTCAGTATCTGGAGGCGCACGCGGGCTCCAATAAAATCCAGAAGGATAAGATCAATGCGTGACCTGCTGCTGATTCCCCGGCTGCTGGTCGCTGCAGGTTCACTGATGATTATCGGCCTGGGATGTGTTCACATGCTGATGACTTTTTTTTCGTCCAGGTTCGAACCAAGAAACTCAAGTGTGCTCAGCGAAATGAAGATGACTCCTCCGATGCTCACGCGTCAGACATCGATATGGAAGATGTGGATCGGGTTCAATGCAAGTCATAGTCTTGGTGCAATTTTCTTTGGAACGATCAATCTGCTGCTGATCACTTCATACTCGCAGGTTTATCTATCCATTTTGTTTCAGCTGATCAATCTTCTTACACTGTTTTTTTATTTATTCCTCGCAAAAAAATACTGGTTCAGAACTCCCTTCCGGGGATTGCTCTTTTCCACTCTTTGTTTTGTTGTGGCATTTGTAATGTTTTTATTCATGGTTAAAGGATGAGCAAGAAAGAGGTTGTCATTGCCGGTAATACGATACAGCCCGGTGAGTTTAAGGAAATCAATATCAATATCGCGCGGCTTCCCTCGCGAACTCAGATCAACACACCGATCTATGTCTATCGCGCATTGGAAGAAGGACCCGTACTTGCCCTGACAGCAGGGATGCATGGAGATGAGATCAATGGAATGGAAATCGTCCGGAGAATCATTGATTCGGGCCACCATAAAGTTCTTCGCGGCACCACCGTCTGCATGCCTATTATTAATGTGTATGGCTTTCTGAATTATTCACGCGAAGTGCCGGACGGAAAAGACGTGAACCGCTCCTTTCCCGGCAGCAAGTCAGGTTCGCTGGCTTCCAGGGTGGCATACCATTTAACGCATGAGATCATTCCGGTTATCGACTATGGTGTTGATTTTCATACGGGCGGAGCCATGCGCACCAATTATCCACAGGTTCGTTGCATGATGCAGGAACCAAAGAATGTTGAACTGGCCAATGCCTTTCATGCTCCCTTCACAATAGATTCACCCTTCAGGCCACATTCATTGCGGCAGCAGGCAGCAAAAAAAGGAAAGAACATCATTGTGTTTGAAGGTGGTGAATCCTTACGCATGGATCACCAGGCCATTGATGAAGGAATCAATGGAACCCTTCGTCTGATGAAACATCTTAACATGATCGACCTTGCTCCTCCACCCAAAGTTGAGAGCAAACTGATCTGGAACTCTTCCTGGATAAGAGCAAGAACAGCAGGCATCTTTCATCCGCATGTCAATGCAGGAGATTTCATTAATAAAAATCAAATGGTAGGATCGATCACAGATCCTTTCGGTGAGTTCCGTGAAGAAATAAAATCACAAGTGAGTGGTTATGTTGTCGGCTTGCAAAACAATCCTGTAGCCAATGCAGGAGATGCACTGCTTCATGTAGGCATGGATGACCTGTGCAAGATTGATGGATCAGGAGAAGATTAGTTTACAACTCTATTAATAAGACAATCATCCGCATTGAGACTGGGTAGACTCTGAATAGAGACTGGGTAGACTCTGAGTAGACTCCGAATAAGAACCGGGAAGAATCAGGCCCGGATCAGAGAGGAATCAGAGAGTCGAAGGAGATGAATCCGACATGAATCAGAGAAACATCAGAGAGCAATCAGAGGTGAATCAGAGAAGAATCGGGGAAGAGATGGGGAAAAACAGTGTTTTATAGGGGATTGATCAGAGGCGAATCAGAGGTTTATCAGAGAAAGCAGCGTTTTTATAGGGGAAACATCAGAGACGAATCAGAGAAACATCAGAGAAAGGAGCGTTTTTATCCGAGAATTATCCGTGTTCGATCCGAGAAACATCAGAGAAAACATGCAATGGTAGCTGAAAATACGAGGAAAGTCCGAGGAACGTAGCTGAAACACTCCTAAAAACCCTCAAATTGGGCTAAAAACGAAGAAAATGGAGTGTAAATCTGGAGGTGAGTGTTAAAAGTGGCGATTTTGGGGTGATTAGGAGGTTTTTGGGGTTGAGTCTGGTATAGCTCAATCTTAATCCAGAGCTAAAACGGAACATATAGCACTAAAAGGCTATATGGCGCGGCCTGATGAGCGCCCGCTTTGGTGCTACAGGGACACGGGCCGTATAAGAATGTGGAGATAAGCTTAAACCCTGAAGAGGCGAGATTATGGTTTATAATTCACAAAGAAACACTCACTATCATAAGCGTCGATTCCAATATGTGGTAATACGCAACTAACAATCTCGCCCCTTCAGGGCTTAATGCACTTTTGCATCCGAAACCCTGGCTAATAAATCTCGGTCCTTCAGACCTTATTTACGGAAGCAAAAGTGTATTTATTTCTTATCAATGAATCCGCCTATAGGGTGATCCTGCATTTCATTCTGAAGCAAAGCTCCTAGTGTCACCCACCTCAAAAAGTCGGGCAGGGAATGATCAGCTTATCTTTTGGTGGCTTGCGTGGATTGCGGGTCGGCCATGAATAAACAATGCTGAACTCATGAGCGCCGCCACTTCCGGGGCCAAGCTTTGAAATAGTATAGTCATAGCTATAGCCAATATTCAAAACATCTTTCTCACCCTTCAATACCAGTCCCACCAGCAAGACGATCGATTCGTTGTTTGCAAATCCATTAACCTGATTAAAAGGAATACCTCTGTACCATGTTCCGATCACGAGTGGTTCCGCAGTATAATACATTCCAATATCCGCCTGACTGAATTTTCCCTGCTGACGATACTGGACAACGGGCGCAATACTTCTCTCCTGTGATTTCGCAAAAACTCCCGTGCCCATGGAACCGGGTCTGAAGTAAAATTTATAACCTCCATGAATGGACAGCTTCATATCAAGATTATCTTTTGCTCCCAGGATAGATTGATTGGGTTCAGTAATATGATGTGTAGCAAATCCAAGCCATGCATTCTTTGAAAAAAGCAAACCACCGAATGAAAGGTCGGGGAAGAATTTACTTTGACCTGTATTCAATGCCTCCGCTGTTCCCTTGACGATCTCCCCTGTATTGGGATCAAACTGGTCGCCGAAGCTGAGATTGCCGAAGTTGATAGACCTGCTGACAACGCCGATCTGAACACCCGGACGGAAGGAAAGATCTTTTGTGATCTGGAGCTGATAAGCATATTGCGCAGCAAAGCTGATGGACTGCAGTCCGACAATTCCTACGTTATCCCGGGTGAGTATTGCACCTACCCCACTGTTCTTATCTTCTATATAAAAGTCTGCATAAGCAGAAACCGTTGTAAAGTTTGCATCAATGGCCGGCCACTGATTGCGGTAATTTAATCCGACGCGACCTTGCTGTGTTGATCCGGCGAAAGCAGGATTCAGATAAAGCGGTGCTGCATAAAATTGTGAAAACTGAGGATCCTGGGCAGTTACCGAATGTGAGGCAAAGAGCATCCATCCGCATAATAATAGAGTGGGAAGGGTCCGGTACACCAGCTTGGGGTAAATCAATCGCCTCATCTGAGCAAAGTAAATCTATTTGACTGTCTTATGAAAATATGTCTCCGTCGATTAATTAACGACAAATTCAGTCAAATTATATACTTTAGTGGAGTTTGATCGTTTTAAAATTGCAAATCATTATATGAATCAGCAGGTTGTGTGATGGAGAGAAAGATGTATACCTCAAGAATGCGAACTCTATTTTTTTTCCTTTCATTCAGTTTTGTAACGCTGACTGGCTTCTCTCAGAACCTTGAGCGATACAATTGGTATTTCGGAAGCTCAAATCAGGCAATCCGTTTCAACAGAACAAGCGCAATACCCGGTCTCACAACAAAATCACTACCCTTTGGTGCAGGCGGCAGTGCCACAGCATCAGACCCAGCCAACGCAAACATGCTCTTCTATACCGATGGGCAATTTGTGTATGATTTTAACAACGGTCAGATGCCTGCCGGATTCGGGCTCTTAGGAAATACCGCTGCCAATCAACCCGTAGCAATTTGTCCGGTTCCCGGTCCCGGAAACGAAAAGAAATATTTCATCTTCACCAACACAGCCAACTTCACGGCCGGAGGTTCTATCAGCGTCAGCGTTGTAGACATGGGCCTTTTTGGAAATTCATTTTTCCCCGCTCCTGCCAGTGGTGATCTGGAATCAAAGAATGCACTCATCGGCTTAACAGGAAGATCAGAAGGTATGACCATTATACCTCATACCAACGGTACTGATTTCTGGCTCATCACTCAACCGGTTAACTCCGGAAGTTTTTCAAGAACGCTGATCAATGCAGCGAGTTATACCGGAGTATTTAACACCACCACTGTAACAGGTGTCTCTGCCGTGTCAATCACAGCCGCCAATCTTTCCTATCATGCCGGAAAAAAGAAGATCGCTGTTTCCCCACAGGATACAAACACCGATGCTATCATCATCAACTTCGATCCTGCTACAGGTTCATTTACATTCGATCGCACGATCCTGAATTCAGGCGTACCCACTACCACGAATCAATCGATCTATGATATTGAGTGGTCTGCCACAGGTGATTTTATTTATATCTCCCGCTTCGGCGAAACAGGAGTTCAGGCCGATCTTCTTCAATTTGATTTTCTTAACCCAGGCACAACACTAACAACAGTTTTGCCGACGCCGGTATTCAGAAGCTATGGTGTACAGATTGCACCTGACAGTTCCATCTATCACTTATACCAGGCAACATCTGGCGGACCATTCTTATTAGGTAATATATCAAAGCCGGATACGATCGCCACCGAAGTAAGATATCTGACATCTCAGCTTTCAGCAACCAACTTTGCCGGAACTCAGTTCTCTTCTTTCGCCCCGCGATTGAAAGTGAATCTCGTTGTTGATTTTAATTTTATCGGGACCTGCCAGAACAATAACACAAACTTCTTTCCGATTATACAGCCGGCAGCCGATAGTCTTCATTGGGATTTCGGTGACATGACCGCTATCTCAAATGACTGGAGTCCTGTTCACCGTTACACGGCTGCACAAGCATTCAGCGCGACATTAACGGCATACTATCAGGGAGATTCACTTGCAACCACAAAGCCTGTGACGATCACAGCATTCCCTATTCAATTAACACTCGTTCAGGATACAACAGCGTGTGGCTGTCAGCTGCCTTTTCCAAAAGTTACCTCACCACGGAATCCAAAAATAAAAACATCATGTCCGGAACAACCAACCTTCAGTGTTAAAGTTTCAGCAACAGGAGGTACTCCAACTTCTTATGTCTGGTCCAATGGTGATACAGGACCTATCCTCACACCAGACTCAGCAGGATATTATTATGTGATCGTGTCCGATGCATCAGGATGCTCCACCTATGCCGGTGTAAATGTCAAAGAGTATGATGTAATGGATCAGCGTGCCAACATCTGGTACTTTGGAGCGAATGCGGGAATTGATTTTAATGAAATGCCCCCCGTTCCTTTAACCAACAGTGCCATGAATGCACCGGAAGGCTGCGCGATTATTTGCGATCGCAATGGTAAAACTATTTTCTATACGGATGGTAACGATGTCTTTGACAAGAATGATGCTCTGATCGACTCGGGCATAGGAGGAGATCCGCAGGCTTCTCAATCATCAATCATTATTCCGGTAGAAGGCGACGAGACACTATTTTACATCTTCACCAATGAAGCTGTCAACGGTACCTCTGCCAACACGGTAAAATATTCATTGTTTGATCTCAAGAAGAATTCAGGATTGGGAGCTATTGTTATAAAGAATCAAACACTTTTCAGCAAGAGCACAGAACGCATCGCATCCGATGGCCGGTGGCTGGTGATCCATGAGTATGGCAATAACACATTCAGATCGTATCGGATCAGCGCCAATGGAATTGGTGATCCGGTATTAACAGCGATAGGATCCGATCATAGTTTTAGCAGTCCGAACAGTGGAATGGGTTACATGAAATTCGGACCAGCACCAAAGCTGGCGGTGGCATTATCAACAGGAACAGCAAACCTGATAGAGCTATTCGATTTTGTAGACAGCACCGGCAAGGTTGTCAACTACAGAAAAATTGATCTGAAGCAATCCACCGGACAAGTGTACGGTATTGAGTTCTCTCCTGGTGGAAATAAGATCTTCGCCACTGTTAAAGGTGCTCCTACTCCATTCGATTTCTTTGAATATTTCATTGACTCAATCGGCGTTCCGTATTTCAGACAAAAATTACCGGCAACACAAGAGCTTGGAGCAATTCAGATCGCACCGGATGGACAAATCTATATCGCTATTAATAACAGTCCTTTCCTGGGAACCATTACCGCAAGAGAAGACACCACAGCGGTATCAACCATTGACATTACGTCGGGCTTTTCTTTAGCAGGAAAGATGAGCAATCTTGGATTGCCAAATTTCATTCAACAGATATCCAGTGCGTTTGGCGGTCCAAGTATTGAGGCTGTTGGTTTCTGTTTAGGTTCTCCTACCCAATTTACCGGTAACGGAACAGATGCTATTGACATGTATGCCTGGGTATTTGATGATGGCGGAACCAGTGATCAGGCTGCCGTTGAACATACCTATGCGACTGCAAAAACTTATAACGTCACATTACAGATAACGAACCGATGCGGGTATGATACATTGCTGGTGCGACCGACCACCATTTTCACACCACCTGCTCCGCCAACTATTCCTCTTGCAGCCGCGCTTTGTCCATCGCCTGTTGTTCTGGATGCCAACACGGGTAACATTGCAGGGCTCACTTATTTCTGGACGGATGGAACTACAAATCAAACGCTTGTCGTAACAAGACAATCTATTGTCGGAGTGACATTGACAGATACTCACGGCTGTACTTCTGAAGGACAAACCTTTGTCGTTTTACCGATAACGGGTGTGGAACTCGGGCCACCGATAACGGTCTGTCAGGATTCACTTGTCCCTCCGCTTGATGCAGGCAATGCAGGATTAAACTTTGCATGGACTATCAATGGTGCACCACAACCAAGCGGTCAAACTCAAATCGTTGACACATCTGCACCCGGAGTATTTTTATACAGAGTAACAGTAAGTGATCCATTGAATGGGTGTTCGATAACCGATGAAGTAACCATCACTGTCAACCCAACACCTCCATTTAATTTCACAGGGTCGAATCCTTTATCATGCGGGGCTGATGGAAGCGTAACACTTACACTGCTGACACCACCTGCCGGGCTTTACTCATATTTCATTGCGGGGCCTGGTCCTTTTGCTCCCATTCCAAGACAAAATGATTTTGATCAGACGGTAGCACAATCACCATACGTATTTATAGTAAAGGCAGGAACTTATTCTGCCACCGTTCAGGATCAGGTGTCGGGATGTAGTGCAACACAGACAATCGGATTATCCGATGCTACATGGACAGCTTCGGCAGTTGCATCGCCTTGTGATCCTTCCTCTGTAACAGTGAACATTGCATCAGGAGCACCGGTACTGCCGCTGGTTTATACTTATCGTTCTCCAACACGTCCACAAGTTGGACCATTCACCGCTGTGAATACCGCATCATTACCATCAGGAGATTGGGTGGTTGAAGTTCGCGATGCCAATGGCACCGGCTGTATCTTTACTTTTGATCTTGTCATTCCACCAGTGACATCAAGTGTTTCTATCACACCAGGTTTGTGTACAACACCTCCAACACTTACGGCGGTGCCAACTCCAGGAGCTTCAGCATTCTCATGGACAGGCCCGGGAATCGTGGGACCTGCCAACGGAGCTACCATCAATATCAATGCATCCGGTACGTATCAGGTGAACGCTACTATCGGAGGATGTCCTAACCTTCAAAGCATTGTTGTTACCCTTGACAATCCTACTCCTGATTTCACTCAAAGTGATCCTTGCAGGAATAGCATTACAGTTACGGCAATACCAAATGGGAATTACACTTATCATTGGTATAAAGCTGGTGTACTACAACCTGGCCTCGTCGGACGGGTGATCACGCTTGGACTTGGTGAGAACGGAGCCTCGTATCAGGTTGAGGTGGTCAGTGGAGCAACAGGCTGTACGTTCATGTCAGCACCAAAGGTTGTACAGATCAATGGCACCATTGCTGTGATCATCAATCCTGCAGTGGTTTGCGATGACAATCAACCATTCACGCTCGTTTCAAGCGGTGCACCTGCTGGGGTAACTTACAAATGGTACAGAAATAATGTGGTGATTGTTGGCGAGGTTTCAGCCAGCATCACATTGACAGCTGTTGGAACATACAAAGTTGAAGTCACCAGAGGTACCTGCAGTGCCTTTTCAGAACCACTTACTGTTGGAAGAGCACCATTGCCCATTGGAAATCTCCCTAATCGTCTGATCATCTGTAATGATCCTGAAAATAGAGATCCATTAACCAATCAGGTGGATCTGGATCCGGGAGTATTCAAAAGCTACAATTGGTTCAAGAACGATTTGACACTTAACTACACGTCGCAAATTCTGAATGTTACGAGTCAGGGAACGTACAAGGTTGATATTACGAGTCTCAACAATTGTGTTGCCTCTGATCAGACTGAAGTCTTGAATGAATGTCTTCCAAAGATTGATGCTCCGAATGCTTTCCGTCCAAGCTCTACATTATCAGAGAATAAAGAATTCTATGTGTTCTCATTCTTTATCAAGGACACTGACTTCCAGGTGTTCCTTTATAATCGTTGGGGTGAACTTGTTTACACTTCCAGTGATCGCTACTTCCGATGGAACGGTGGCTATAATGGACTTCTCAATCAGCCTGTTCCGGGAGGATCTTATGCCTACATCATCCGGTACGTAAGCGCCTTTCATCCGGAACGTGGAGTTCAGGAGAAACGCGGTGGTGTTGCCGTCCTGAGATAGATTCAATTCCTTTTTTGGAGTGTTGGCTCGTGATTTGTTAAAAGAAGTCACAGAACAAATAATTTAATTAAATTTCGATTATGAAAAAGCATACATCCATTATCCTGATTATTCTGTTTGCTGCCCTGGCGGCACAGGCTCAGATCATTAAGACCTCTCTCACGCTTACCATCCGTGATGAACTTGGAAATGCAGTAGAGGGCGCTACCGTTTCTATTTTCGAGAATCAGGAGGACTATACTGCTGAAAAGAATGCTGCCGAGACAGGAACAACCGATGCTAAAGGAGTCATACGCTTCAAGAACCTGAAAGGAATTGCCTATTATGTTTTAGCCCGCAAAGGAGATAAGGACAATGCAGGTGGCGGCGAGCAGACTGGCAAGCTTGAAGAAAAGAAATTCAACAAGGCGACAATCGTTATTCAGTAAAATCTTAGATCAAAGTAATGGGCCGGGATAAAGTTATCGAGGATATTAAAAGTTATTCCGGAGCAGATGCAAAAGAGGAGGATTTCAAGAAGAGATTTTTAATACTGCTGGAGCATCCGCATGCATTTGAAAGAACGCATCTGCCAGGACATATCACCGGTTCTGCCTTTATCATTTCAGAAGATCATACACAAACTTTATTGGTTCATCATGCCAAGCTCAATCGCTGGCTTCAACCGGGAGGTCATGCAGATGGCGATACGGATGTCGCCCGTGTTGCCATGCGGGAAGCCAATGAAGAAACAGGACTGATTCACCTTACGCTCAGCTCTCCCAGGATCTTTGATATTGATATTCATCCCATTCCTCAACGGAAAGATTTCGGAGCGCATGATCACTATGATATCCGCTACCTGGTAACGGGTTCAATGGATGAAAAGATCATTGTCAGCGAAGAGTCGCATGATGTAAAATGGGTGAAGCTTTCAGAACTTGAAAACTACACGAATGAATCGTCCGTCCTGAGAATGAGGGATAAGGTGAGCAATTCATGATTTGAAAATTCAGAGATGGCCATTATCGGGAAGGATATTCAATACGCAGCTACCCTCCTGAAGGAAGGAAGTCTGGTTGCTATTCCTACTGAGACTGTCTATGGCCTCGCAGCCAATGCTTTGGATGCAGAGGCGGTGACAAAAATTTTCTCCGCCAAGCAACGTCCGCATTTTGATCCGCTGATCGTCCATGTTTCTTCTTTTGAAAAGGTTTCTGATTATGTCTCCGAGATTTATCCCCATGCTATCAAACTTGCTAAGGAGTTTTGGCCAGGACCGTTAACAATCCTGTTACCTAAAAAAAGTATCATTCCTGATCTCGTCACATCAGGACTCGATCGCGTCGGAGTAAGATGCCCTGATCATCCGTTAACATTATCATTGTTACAGCAACTGACTTTCCCTGTAGCTGCTCCCAGTGCAAACCCATTCGGATATGTAAGTCCGACCAGCGCGCAACACGTACAGGATCAGCTTGGTGAAAAGATACCGTACATTCTGGATGGCGGTAATTGCAAAGTCGGTATTGAGTCTACCATCATTGGATGGGAAAACGATCAGCCTGTGCTTTATCGTTTGGGAGGAATCAGCCAGGAAGCCATTGAGAAAATAACAGGACCTGTAAAGAGAATCATGCATTCCACATCGCAACCTCAGGCACCCGGTCAGCTGACAAGTCATTACGCTCCGGGGAAAAAATTCCTGTTGGGAAATATTGAATCACTCATGAAAGAAAATGCCGGCAAAAAGGCTGGAGTTCTTTCATTTGGAAAAGGGAATATCCAAAACGACTATCATTTGAATCTTTCTGAAAATGGTAATCTGGAAGAAGCAGCGCGAAATCTTTTTTCGATGCTGAGAAAATTTGACTCAATGAATGTTGATCTGGTGATTGCAGAGGAAGTTCCGGAAGAAGGTCTTGGAAAAGCTATCAATGACCGGTTGAGAAGAGCGGCCGCTACTCCGCAATAATTCAGAACTTCTCTTCTATTCCCAGTCCAAACAAAGCAAAGTCGTACTTGACGGGGTCGGTGGGATCGAACTTCTTCAATTCCTGAGTCAGCTCAACGGCAGTTTGCCAATCCATTTGCTTACGCCTGATCAATTTCAATTTCCTCGCCACACGTTCTACATGGAGATCAATGGGGCAGATTAGCTGTGACGCTGAAAGTGATTTCCATATCCCAAAGTCTACGCCCTTTTTATCGTCGCGCACCATCCATCGCAGATACATATTGATCCGCTTACAGGCCGATTTCCGTTCCGGTGTGGCAATATGTTTTTTCGTGCGATGAGGGAATTCAGGAAGGTCAAAGAACGCGCGATGGAAATTGATAAGTCCGTTCTCCATGGTAACATCCAATGCTTCCACCTTAAACAATGATTCAAGCGAATCATTTTTAGAATAATACTTCTTCAGGAACGTAAAAAAATAAAGAAGGTCCGTTCCATTGAACGTACGATGCTTAAAGTCTTCAAATGATCTAAGATCCCTATCCCGATAATTCATGATAAACTCATGAGGTGACTGATCCATTTTTTCCAGAAGATTATTACAACTTTTGATGATGGTCTTGCGCTGACCCCATGCCAGCACTGCTGCAAACAAACCTGCAATTTCTATATCCTGCTTTTTAGAAAACCTGTGGGGAATGGAGATTGGATCATTCTCAATGAAGCCTGGCCGATTATATTGATCTGCCTTTTCATCGAGGAATGTTTTTAAGTCGGCAAGCTTATGAGATGACTTCGGCACGTAATGGACGATAATTATTTTAAGAAGCGGACTTCTACTCTTCTGTTGAGCATTCGCGCAGAGTCATCCTT
This sequence comes from Cyclobacteriaceae bacterium, assembly GCA_013141055.1. NCBI lineage: Bacteria > Pseudomonadati > Bacteroidota > Cytophagia > Cytophagales > Cyclobacteriaceae > Cyclobacteriaceae bacterium. The sequence continues at coordinate 943,626 of JABFRS010000001.1, forward strand.
TGACTCTACGAGGGGTCGCTGCTTTCCATATCCATGAACAACCAAACGATCGGAAAGGATCCCCTTGGATTTTAAATAGTCAACAACGCTTTGTGCGCGGTTTTTAGAAAGAAAGAGATTATAATCTTCACTCCCAATATCATCTGTATGACCATTCAGCTCAGCTTTCCAATCAGGTTTAGCCTCCATGATCTTTACGAGTTTGTCAAGTTCAGGAAATGAAACGGGCAGCAGAACATATTTATCAAATTCAAAGTGAATGTTCTTCAGGATATAGCTTTCTTCCGGTTTTACTTCCTGCCCATCGATCCAAACAATAGGTGTTGTGATGACTTCAGGCTCCGGGTCGAGGGGAACAACAGAAACATCGTCGACATAAACATAAGCACTTCCTGAAAGCATCGGACTTTTCCCTTTTCGTGTTTCCAGGGCGGTGAACTGAGTGGTGAGGTTATCGAAAAAATTACCAATAAGAAGATAACGTTCACCACCTTTTGCCGTGTATTCCATGGAAGCACTCTCCCATCCCATCTTGGTAAAAGGTTCATTCTTGATGACAGAAAGTGTTGGTTTTTGTGCGATGACCTGATCCCCCTTATCCTCGACTGGCTCTTCTGTTAGCAGCATTCCAATGCGGTCAACACTATATACAGAATAGGAAGCGAGCTTAAAGAAAAATTCAAGACGGTAGCGTTTGTCTTTTTTCAATGGCTCTTTTAATTCGCCCTGAAGATATTCGCGATAGCTTCTGGGTTTATTTGTGGGGCGGCTCCAAACGTAGATGCCCGTATATGCAAAGCCGCCATGAGCATTGGATTCACCGGCCCAGTTGAAAGGCACATCACAATCTCCCCAACTGCATTGATGATAATAATCAGGGGTACCAGAAGTAGCAGATCTCCATCCAGGTAAAACAAATTCCTTACTGACGGTACTGAAATTATTAGGGCATCGATAATAATCCTCGAAGCTTGGATTCATGACAAGATTCTGAGCAGAGGAGAATCCACAGCAAACAATCGCGACTATGAATACTAAGCCGACTTTCATTAAGTCTATTTGTAATAAGTGATCTCTGCCTTGAATCGTGGATCAAGGGCACCGAGCCTGTCGTGTGCAGATTTGGAAATCCGAATGATCGTGGTACCATCAGGAGCAGGTATAGGTCCTGTCACTCTCACAAAGACCTCCTGATTCGTAAGCACATTCCTGATCTTTAATATCGTTCCGGGTTTTACGGTTGGATGCTGTGCCAGGTACTTACGATTTCCTTCCGATCCTGTAATAAGGTCGGCCATTCCGATTTCCCTGATCTCATCTGTGCCGACTAAACTTTCAGATACCGTAACAGGTGAAGTCGTTTTAGGAACAACGGTAGTGGTAGTGACCACTGGGTTAGTATTTGTGACAACCGTTGAGGTAGTGGTAGTGGGCGCTGTGACTGAAAGCACCTGTCCTACTTTCAATTCATTGTCCTGAATTCCATTCCAGTCTTTTAATTGCTGAACGGTCATTCCATAAGCGCGTGAAATTGAGAACAAAGTTTCTTTGGCAAGCACGGTATGGGTCCTGGCACCGGAAGGAAGAACGGGAGCTACTTCCTTAACAACTTCAATAGCGGGCTTTCTTTTAATGATAATGTCCTGGCCCAACGCTAAAGAATTTTCCTGAAGGTTATTCCATAGTTTGATATCATCAACCGATACGTTATACAATCGCGCGATTGAAAAAAGAGTCTCTTTGGCAGCGACCTTATGAATGAGTCCGTCGGCTGTTTGTACGGTGGGATGCGATTTTGTTTTAGGGGTGTAAGGAACTTTTAAAATCTGTCCGACCTCCAGTCCTGCATCCGCCGTTGGATTATGCTCAAGCACTGCAAGAATCGTTGAGCCATAACGTCGTGAAATACTATAAAGCGTCTCTTTCTCTCCTACCTGGTGAATTACAAAAGGCTTTCCATTAATCATTTCTGTGCGAAGTGAATCTGCATCAGCAGAAAATGAGGTCGCCAGGGTAAATAGGATGATCTGAAACATATGATTTTAATTCCAACGAAAATTACCACTTCAATCGTGCATAGTGCAACCTAAATACGTCGAATTACTTAGTATTTTTACAAAAATTCCGTCTATGAAGGTTTTCCTAACATTAATCCTGCTGATCTGCTCTTTTTCCTGCCTTCAAGCTCAGGAAAAGACTAAAGTGATGGTTATGGACATCAAGGCTGAGATTGATCCCCGTATGCTTCGATATGTAAAACTATCGCTGGAAAATGCTGAGAAAATCAAAGCGGACTATGTTATTATCGACATGGATACGTATGGAGGCGCTTTAACTGATGCCAAAGAGATCGTTGATCTTATCATGGATTTTAAAAAACCAATCTGGGTATATGTTAACTCTGATGCTGCTTCTGCAGGAGCATTGATTTCCATTGCATGTGACAGCATATACATGTCTCCGGGTGCGAGCATTGGTGCCGCCACGGTTGTTAACGGTTCTGATGGTGGGGCAGCACCCGACAAGTATCAATCATACATGCGATCCATCATGAGAGCGACGGCTGAAGAGAACGGCCGGGATCCACGCATCGCAGAAGGAATGGTTGATGAGAAGATTGTAATCGACAGTGTAAAGCAGGCAGGTAAAGTTATTACGTTCACAACTTTGGAAGCAATTGAACATGGCTATTGTGAAGGCAAGGTTCAGTCCATAGAAGAAATCCTCGCTAAGAACAAAGTAAAAAATTATACCATCGAACGCTATGAACTGGGAGCCACTGAAAAGATCATCTCATTCGCATTGAATCCTTTCATTAGCGGATTACTGATCCTCATCATCATTGGCGGAATCTATTTTGAAATGCAATCACCCGGAATCGGATTCCCTTTATTTGCCGCTATCATTGCATTGACATTATATCTTGTTCCATACTACTTAAATGGATTGGCAGAGTACTGGGAGATCCTCGCTCTTTTTGCCGGACTTACATTGATCGTCCTTGAAATATTTGTCATACCAGGGTTTGGCGTTGCCGGAATTCTGGGAATTGGTCTCACGGTGGTTTCACTGGTACTGATCATGCTCAATAATGAGTTCTTCAATTTTGATTATGTTCCGCTTGGGGATATTGTAGTAGCCATGTTTGTCACGCTGGGAGGAATTTTTGGCGGGATGATAGCCTTGTTCTTCGGTGGTGCTTCTCTTACAAAAACGAAGGCCTTTCAGCGTATGGCATCCATTCAAACACAGGAAGGCTATACCGCAAATTTTATTGAAGAACCGATGATTGGAAAAACGGGGGTTGCTTTTACGGTCCTTCGCTCCAGCGGAAAAGTGATGATAGAAGAGAAATTGTATGATGCCAATAGTCGTGGAGAGTATATTGAAAAGGGCGACGCGATAGAAGTAACAGGAATCGAAAGTTCTACTTTAAGAGTTAAAAAAATTTAAGCTGAGCCCATCCTCATTTATGAAAATACTTGGTGTAATTCCTGCCCGATTTGCTTCTTCTCGTTTTCCAGGAAAGCCGTTGGCCGATCTGTTGGGGAAATCAATGGTACATCGGGTTTATCTTCAGTGTAAAAAATCTAAGCTGTTGAGTGAGGTCGTTGTAGCAACGGATCATCCGAAAATCTATGACCATGTAATAGGGTTTGGAGGCAATGTCGTGATGACATCCGACCAGCATCCTTCCGGAACCGATCGTTGCTTTGAAGCAATGAAGCTCAACCCAGCTCAGTTTGATTTTGTTGTAAATGTTCAGGGTGACGAGCCATTTGTAGATCCAAGACAAATTGATTTGCTGTGCGGTTCATTGGACAGCTCAACGGAGTTAGCAACGCTTATTCAAAAGATCATAACTCTTGAGCAACTACTGTCTCCCAACGAGGCGAAAGTTGTTTTAAACAACAAGAAGGAGGCTATGTATTTCAGTAGGTCGCCTATTCCTTTTGTGCAAAAGTTAGAACACAAGGATTGGCTGGATCATGCCCAGTTCTATCGTCATGTTGGATTGTATGCTTACCGTCATGATATTCTTAAGCAGATAACACAATTATCGGTATCAGCTTTGGAAAAAGCCGAATCACTGGAGCAACTCCGATGGATTGAAAATGGCTTCCGGATTAAAACTGTAGAGACGGATGCAGAAGAAGGATTGTGCATTGATACACCTGAAGATCTCGAAAAGGCAATTGCGCTGATGAAAAAAAGAAACGTCTCTCTGAAATAGCAGGCTTTTAATAAGGGTGGACCTTATGAATCAGCGTGTAGTGGATCTTTTCGAAATTAAGATTCTTGAGCTTGCCCTCAATGTCATCCGCCAGACTTCTTTTTACTTCTTCATGGACGCTTAAGTCTATGATCAGTTCGTTTCGCTTAAAGCCATCAGCTAATTTCTGATCTACAATCTTACTGATAGCACTTTCAAATGCATCGTGATCCACCTGGACCTTGTCGATGATAACCGTCTTCGGATTGATCTCGATAAATATTATCTTCTCATTCTCTGAAGAGCAGCCCAGGAAAATCAATCCAAACAACAATACATATTTCGACTTGCTCATCTATTGTCCAACAGGTTTCATTTTCAATTTTTCTATTGCAAATTTCTTAGCCTCGCTGGCTACGGTTTCAAGGTCGCCTGAAACAATGTACGATCCCAAAACATGTGCTCCTGCATTTGGAACCGGCACAGCAACCTTATCCGATTCAGGGGTACTCAATTGACTATGCATTTCCAGAATGGCACTGACTTTCACCGTCTGATCCTGCTCCTGTTCATTTTTGTAATAGTATAAGTTTAAGACAGGCTGTTTGATCTTCTCAAAAGTTGATTTCGTCATTTTGGTTTCAAGCAATTCCTCAAGCTGACAAACGGCTTCAAGTCTGTACTTGTCATTCCAATATTGATTATTCAAAGCGACATCAACACCTGGTTTGACACCGGGTACATTATAGTTTCCCTTCTTCACCATTCGTGCCAATTGCAAGCCCCATGGATTATTTGAAATAAAAGCTGCCGGATCATTGATTGCAATATTGGGAGACATATTGATCAATGCGAAAACATCCTGTGGATACTCTGCTGCCAGGATCAACCCCATCGTTGCACCTGTTGATGTTCCCATAACAATTACCTTATCCCCCAGCATCTTTCCGATTGCAAGAGCTTCCTTACTGCTTTTCCACCAGCGGTCGGGAGTGAAATATAAAAGCTGTTCGGTAGTATCAATACCATGATCAGCCATTCGTGCCAGATACAAGTTGCAGCCAAAGGTCTTTGCAAACTGTTTGTGAATAGGGTCTCCTTCTGCCTGACTTGCAGAAAAACCGTGCAAGTACACGACGCTGAATTCAGTCTGCTTCATGGAAGAATCTGCCCATACAATTCTCGCCTCGTTATCCGGCTTGATCTTATGCTCAAACTCCTGCATGGCAACATACGGAACCAGCTGCGCGATGTCATTTGGAATGGGAGGCATAGCAGGATCATATGCTGGCTGATCAGGCTCAGGTCCCATGAAATACACACCAATGATCAACAGGATGGGGAAAGTGATAAAGACTAGTTTACGGGACATTGAGAGTGAGTTTTATTAAAGATAACAGTAATAGATGAAAGTTTAAAGCATGAACAATGCTTCCCTTTATAGAAATTCTGTTTAGGGTTTATTCATATCTGGATTTCTCAGACATAAAAAAGCCGGACCATAGTGTCCGGCTTTTCAAGTTTAAAAAAACATTCGATCAGGACGGTAAAAAAATATTGTTCCCGTTAATTTAAACCTGATCAAAAAGAAAGTACCCCGGAGTCGGCAAAAAAATATTTACAACCAACAACCACTACGAATGGAGTAAATAACCAGTCACTCCGGAATACTATTTCTTTGTTGCGGATTGACATTTCAACCCGCAACGGATAACTATTTAATCGACGTTGTCATGCAAGAACTTGTTGTTACCCAACAAATTATTGTCGTCGTTCAGATTATACTTTGAAATAAAGCGCTCAGAAGAGTGAGGTACATTTTCCATCTTCACGCCTCTTCTCAGATATGCAGGTGATGTCCATTTCTCATTGAACTCATCTTTACTCATCTCAGGCTTCTTTGCTGCCTTCAGCTTTTCGCGGCGTTCTTTCGCTTGTTGTTCAAGACGCTGCTTTGTTTTGCGCACATCCATCATACCATCTTCATTGATAACCTGATCTGCTGAAACCTCTTTACCGATTTCAAACTCATCGTCATCACCACGGAATTTGCTGATATCATCTTCCTCATCATCTCCATCATCGAATTTGCTTGCATTTACCTCTTCATTGTCGAACAGGCTTAATGTATAGCTGCGTTCTTCCAGTGGAGTGTCTTCCTTTTTGGAAGGCTTCTCTTCGGATTTTTTATACGCTGGCTTTTCGTCTTTCTTTTTCGTTACCGGAATTTCTGGTTCCTTGTTAACAACCGGCTCATCAAAATCGAAATATGACTCTTCCTTGATGGGTTCGGTAAAGATCATTTCGTCGGCGATCTTCAGTTCCATCTCGTCATAGCGCTCATTCACAGAGTTGTCAGCGAACTCGGCTGCAATAGAGTTGCTCTTCTCAAGATCAAGAACTTTCTTCTCTGCTACTTTCTTCACTAACGCTTTTCCCTCACCGGCAAACCCGGTAGCAATTACCGTTACGCGTATGCGATCTCCGAGGTCAGGATCAACTCCATGACCAAAGATCACTTCGCATTCCTGACCTGATTGATCCTGAATATATTCAGTGATCTGGCTCAGTTCATCCATTTGCAATTCAGCTTCTTCGCCGGAAATGATGGAAAGCAAAATTCTCTTCGCCCCCATGATATCCTTGTTATCCAGCAAAGGAGAAGCAAGGGCTTGCTCTGCTGCGCGAAGGGCGCGATTCTCACCGCTTGTTTCTGATGATCCCATAACGGCGGCACCTGCATTCAGCATGACTGTGCGTACATCCTGGAAGTCAACGTTAACATATCCTGCCAGGGTGATGATTTCAGCAATGCCTTTGGCAGCTGTTGTCAACACACCATCGGCTTCACCAAACGCCTGGCTGATGGAAAGATTTCCAAACATCTGGCGCAATTGATCATTAAGGATGGCGAGGACTGTATCACAGCTGGTACGCATTGCATCGAGACCTGCCTGAGCCTGAGCTATTTTTTTTCTTCCTTCAAAACCGAATGGCATGGTAACAATACCAACGGTGAGGATATCCATCTCTTTCGCAATTTTAGCGATGACCGGAGCAGCACCTGTGCCTGTTCCTCCACCCATACCAGCGGTGATGAACACCATTTTGGTTCCTGTGAGGATCTCACGGATCTGCTCTTTGCTTTCCATCGCAGCAGCACGACCCACTTCAGGGTTCGCACCGCATCCAAGACCTTCTGTGAGGCTGGTTCCGATTTGTAATTTTGTTGGAACAGGACTGGTATTCAGTGCCTGTAAGTCGGTATTACACACGATAAACTCAACATCCTTGATGCCGAGCCGGTACATGTGGTTGACCGCGTTGCTGCCGCCACCTCCAACACCGATCACTTTGATGATCGACTTGTGGTGCCTCGGCAAATCAAATTTGTAGGTTGCTCCGGTTTGAAACATGACAATTTATTATTTAGTGGTTGTTATTTTTTTGATGCTGTTCATTTTGATCAGCGATCAGTATTCGTTTTTTCCATCAAGGTCATCAATCAATAATCCCTTTGTCTTATTCAGGATGCTGGTAAAGAAATCTGAAGCAGGCTTCACTTTCTCTTTCTTCACCTTGACAACTGTCTTGTTTTCTTTCGCTTCGCGGTAACGCTCATCACGTTCATCCAGCGAACGGAAACCAGACAATACAAGTCCTACAGCAGTAGCATACATTGGACTCTTTACAGCTTCCAGCTTGCTCTTGCCGAGATGCTCGTTGGGATAACCCACACGCGTATCCATTCCGGTCATGTACTCCACCAGGTGTTTCAGGCTATTCAACTGAGAACCTCCACCCGTGATTACAATTCCGCCAGCCAATCTATTTTCAAATCCGCAGCTGATGATCTCAGTATGAACCATCTCTACGATCTCTTCCATTCTTGCCTGAATGATGTTAGAAAGATTCTTTACAGAAATTTCTTTCGCCGCACGATTACGGATTCCAGGAATTGAAACGATTTCATTTGGACTTGCTTCTTCCGCGATAGCCTTGCCGAACTTTGTCTTCAGCTGCTCCGCCTGTTTTGCCATCACTGACAAACCAGTCTGGATATCATTGGTAAGAATATTTCCTCCAAAAGGAATGACAGATGTATGACGGATGATGTTGTCATAGAAAATAGCAACATCTGTAGTTCCACCACCGATGTCGATGAGGCAAACACCTGCTTCTTTTTCTTCATCACTCAGCACGGCGAGGCTAGATGCCAAAGGCTCCAGGATCAAGTCTTCAATTTCAAGACCAGCTCTGCGCACACATTTATTGATATTATTAATCGCACTGGTTTGTGCAGTGATAATATGGAAGTCGGCCTCCAGCTTTACACCGCTCATACCCACCGGATCCTTTATTCCTTCTTCATAGTCGACAGTATAATCCTGAGGCATAACGTGTATGATCTCGCTGCCAGGAGGAATTACAATGCGATACATATCTTCTGTCAGGCGACTGACGTCTTCGATGCTGATCTCATCGTCGTTGGAAGTACGGGTGATGCTGCCATGATGAATGGTACTGCGGATGTGCTGTCCAGCAATGCCAACGTTGACAACACCGATATCAATACCGGACATGTCACTGGCTTCTTTCACCGCCTTCTCAATGGCAAAAACAGTTTTATCAATGTTAGTCACGATGCCTTTGATGACACCTTCTGATTCGGCTTTGCCCATGCCGAGAACTTCGAGCTTTCCGTACTCATTCTTACGGCCTACGATCACGCAAATTTTCGTAGTCCCAATGTCTAATCCGACTACTATTTTTTCGTTTTCCATGGTTCTTTGTATTAGTGGTTGTGTTGTCTGTTTAAAAAATATATTGCTTATTAAAAAATCTACTTGTTCTTATTCTGCGATAACCTGTCCTTCATACTTTAAATTCACTCTTTCGTATTTTGTCCATCCCTTTTGAGGAAGAATCTCCTTATAGAATACCATCAGCTTTTTGAATTTGAATTCATAGTTATCAGGTGATCCAAATTCAACCAGCTGACCTGTTATCTGTGGATAGATGGTGATATCTTCCTTGCTGTTAATGTCCATCTGTGCTATCTGCGCATTCCAGAATTTATCTTCACGAATGAAATCAAGCATTTCCATCAGCTTCTTTCCTTCTTCAAATTTCATGAGGTCGCCTTTTTCAAGGAGCTGCTTTACGAACCTGCCGCTGATAATTACCACCCTTGAAGTAAACTTCTCTGAAATACTCATCACAATACCTTCTTCAGATATGTATGCATCAGGTGCATCTTCCTGAACAATGCGGGCGATCGGCCTTCTTAATTCCACATTGACGATCAGATTTCCTTTGAGATCTCCATAAAGTTCTGCCTCCTTTACGTGCTTGTCATATTTCAGTTTTTTCTCAATTGCCTTGAGATCAATTCTGCTTATGCTCGTTCCTTTTAAAGTCTGTCCACTGGCTTCCACCAGGCGAAGAATATCTGCCTCATCAAGAAAATGGTTGTCGTTGATATTTTCTATCTCCACAACAATGTCCTTACACAAAGCTCCGCCTTGCTTACGCTCGCTGAAAGCTATAAGAAACGACAAAGCAATAAGCGCTGCCGCGATCCTGATCTCTTTCCGTATGTTAAGGTTAAGCTTCATATTTCTTTGTCAGCATCTCTCTAATAGGTTTCACGAAAGTGTCAATATCTCCAGCTCCTACCGTTGCAATTACTTCACAGTCCAATGACTCAAGCTTTGCCAGCAGATCTTTCTTGCTTGTGCGAATCTTTACTCCACTGGTAACATCCTTAAAAATCATATCCGATGTTACTCCCGGGATAGGAAGCTCGCGCGCCGGATAGATGTCCATCATCAATAGTGTGTCTGCAAGGCTGAGGCTTTTTGCAAATCCATCAGCGAAATCCCTGGTGCGTGTATATAAATGAGGCTGGAAGATCACGGTAATCTTCTTTTCAGGATAGAGTGCTTTCAGTGATTTCAGAAATGCTTCGATCTCTGTTGGATGGTGAGCATAGTCATCTATGAATACACACTTCTTGCTTCTGAAAACATACTCAAAGCGACGTTTCACACCTTTGAAAGATGCAAGGGCGCCCTTGATCACCTGATCACTTACACCGACCTGCTTTACAGCAATGCTTGCAGCGATTGCATTTTCTACGTTATGAAAACCAGGGATACCGAGCTGAATTTTTTCAATCTTCATGTCTTTACCATGAAGATCGAAAGTAAAAAAGCCACCTGTGGTGGTGAGATTGCTGGCAAAAAAATCTCCCTGATCAATGCTATATGTCTTCTTTGAAATTTTTGAATTCGACTTCGATAAAGATTCAATGGATTGATGAATTACCAGTGTACCGTTCTCATTGATCTGCTTGATAAAATCACCGAAAGAGATAAGCATGCTTGCATGATCTCCATAGATATCAAGATGATCAGGATCTGCTGAGGTCACTACTGCTACATCAGGGAACAAGCGCAGGAATGAACGATCAAATTCATCCGCTTCCGCAACGACGATAGTATTCTTATTTACTTCACCGTGCATGATTAGGTTAGAATCATAATTGGCAGTAATTCCACCCAGGAACGCTACCATGTCCTTACCGGCTTCTTTCAGGATGTGTGCCACCATGGAAGAAGTAGTAGTCTTACCATGTGTACCCGCCACTGCGATCGTTTTATAATCTTTGGATATCAAACCCAGCACTTCAGATCTTTTCAGAATAGTAAAGCCCTGATCCTTGAGATACTGATGCTCAACATGATCTTTGGGAATTGCCGGAGTAAAAATTACAAGGGTCTTTTCCTTAGACAGATATCCTGGAATGAATTCTACCTTGTCTTCAAAATGAAGTTCCATTCCTTCCTCCATCAACTCATGAGTTAATGGTGTAGGAGTGCGATCATAACCGGCAACACGAAGTCCCTTGCGACGGAACCAGCGAGCCAAAGCGCTCATACCAATCCCACCGATTCCCAGAAAATAAATACTATCGTAGTCGCTAAACTTCACACTAACAATTTTTCGATTTCCGTAACTATTTCTTCAGCGGCCTGAGGTTTACCCAGTCGCGCAATATTTTCACTTAACTCCTCACAGGATTTCTGATCATGTAAAAGTTTGATGGCACTCTGCACTAACTCTGCCTTTGCCTTGATATCTGTGATGAGGATGGCTGCATTTTCATTCACAAGTGCCATTGCATTTTTTGTCTGATGATCATCTGCCACATTAGGAGACGGCACCAATACCGATGGCTTCTTCGCAAGACACAATTCTGATATAGACAAAGCACCAGCTCTGGACACTACTACATTCGCAGCAGCATAAGCGAGATCCATCTCTTTTAAGAAATCATAGATCCTTATACTTCTTAAATCCTTATCCCCTACCTGAGCCTTCATCGTCTCGTAATAAACTTTGCCAGTTTGCCAGATCACCTGAACATTGGAAGCGATCAATTGATCAAGGCCTGCAAGAATGCTCTCATTTATAGTTCTGGCTCCGCCGCTTCCACCGAGTATGAGAAGTGTTCTTGCATTGGAATTAAATCCAAAATGATTCAATGCCTGATCTCTCTTGCTCTCAAGATTGATAATATCTTTTCTCACAGGATTACCGGTCATCTGAACCTTGGATCCTGGAAAGTATTTCTCCATGCCTGGATAAGCTACGCAAATTCTTTTCGCCTTGTCTGCAAGTTTCTTATTGGTAAGTCCTGCATGGGAATTCTGCTCCTGAAGAACCGTGGGTACTTTGAAATGTGTTGCTGCCATCATCATAGGCCCACTTGCATAACCACCAGTTCCAATGGCAACGTCAGGTTTGAATTCTCTCACGATACTTCTTGCTTTCCAGTAGCTAAAGATGAGCTTGAAAGGAAAGAGAAGATTCGAAAATGAAAGACTCCTTTTAATACCGCTGATCCATAATCCGATGATCTTATAACCGGCTTCCGGAACACGTACCATTTCCATTTTACCTTCAGCACCAACAAAAAGAATTTCCGCATCGGGATGATGCTCACGAAATGTATTAGCAATGGCGATCGCAGGATACACATGTCCTCCGGTGCCGCCGCCACTAATGATCACCCGATATGGTTGCTTATTGATCACGCTGCTTTTGCTACTTTACTGTCTTTGCCTTCTTTACCTTCAACACTTACAGCATCTTGTCCCCAGTTCTCTTCCTGTTCACCACGACTTACACTTAAAATAATTCCAACAGAAAGTCCTGTGAAAACCATTGCTGTTCCTCCCATACTGACCAATGGCAACGGCTGACCAGTAATCGGCCCGAGTCCTACTACAACACCCATGTTTACCATGGCCTGACACACCAGATCGAAGCTGAGTCCCGCCGAAAGTAATCCGCCGAAAGCGCGCTCCGAGTTATATGCGGCTTTCATTCCACGATGAAGAAGTATGAGGTAGAGACATAATACGACTACACCTCCAACCATACCGTATTCTTCAATTACGATGGCGTAAACAAAATCTGAATATGGATGAGGAAGGATATTTCTTTGATCACTGTTACCTGGACCTTTACCAAACACACCACCCGTCGCTACTGCGATACGTCCATGCTTTGCCTGGAAAGGAAGTTCTTTACCTTCTACAAAATTTATAATTCTGTTCTTGGCAGTTTGAGCACGGACCCCGAGCATTAAGGCCGCGGATCCAGCTAATATTCCGACCAGTACAAGCATCGCCAGATACTTGACAGAGACCCGGCCGATGAACATGACCAGCATACAGGTTGCAAAAAGAAGGACAGCGGTTGAAACGTTTGTTAAAGCAATCAGTCCGCAAATCACACCACACCATATCAACATAGGTATCAGTGCTTCCTTGATATCATCGATGTTCTGCTGCTTTTTTGAAAGCATGCTGGCAAGATTGATGATGAGGGCAAGACTTGCAAAATCTGACGGCTGAAACGATCCAACAAGAGGAAGGGTGATCCATCGTGGTGAGTCGTTGATCACGGTTCCAAACTTGAATGTGTAAAGCAGCAATGGAACGCTTATCCAAAGTGCAAGGCGTGAGATTTTCGAATAATATCTATAATCAATCTTATGGGCTATCCAGATGGCTGCAAGACCTAGAAACACGGTGAACGTATGCTTGATCAGCAACATTTCAGGACTTGCAGATCGCTTATATGCAAGTGTTCCAATAGAGCTATACACTACCAGAATACTTACCATCGACAATGCCAGCACGGCAGCCCATATCACCGGATCACCTTGCAGATTTTTGTCAGACCACTCTTTAATTTTCTTCATCGCCTCGTACTTTAAGACTATGCTTTTACTTTTTCAACTTCCGCCTTCAACTTCAATACTTCAGCTCTGAACTGATCGCCGCGATCTTCGTAGTTGTTAAACAAATCGAAGCTCGCGCACGCCGGAGAGAGCAACACCACATCACCTTTTTCTGCTGATTGCAATGCTAGGTGTACCAATTCACTTACGCTCTGTGTTTCCAGTATTTTTGGAACCACCTTACCAAAGAATTTTTTCAATTTCTCGTTATCCTTACCAAGACAGATAAGGGTCTTTACTTTCTTTTCAACTTCTGCCTTGATGATATTGTAATCATTACCCTTGTCGATTCCACCAGCGATCCAAACCAGAGGCTGCTGATAGCTTCCTAAAGCGTAGATCACTGAATCGACGTTGGTAGCCTTTGAATCATTGACAAATTCTACTCCGTTGATGGTTGCAACAGTTTCAAGTCTGTGAGGTGCGTTCTTGAATGTCTTCAATCCTTCACGGATCTTGGTATCAGGAACCTTTGCCAGGTGGGCTGCACAAACTGCTGCCATCGTGTTGACAAGGTTATGAGTTCCTTTCAAAGTGGTATCTGCCTGAGCAATCTTGAATGATTTCTTCCCAAACTGAAAGATCATTTTCTTACCGTCGTAATGAGCAGAAGTAATTGCCTCGTGATCCAGTGATATTTCAACCCTGTATGCTTCGGTGGAGCGTTGTTTCGCTTCTACTCCGGCAACCGTATCATCAACGAAATACACGAAGTAATCTTTTGATGTCATATTCTTGACAAGTCTGAACTTGCTGTTGACATAATTGATCATCTTCTTGTCGTAGCGATCGAGGTGATCCGGCGTGATATTTAGAAGAATACCAATGTGTGGTCTGAATGTTTGAATGCCGTCAAGCTGGTAGCTGCTTACTTCTACTACATACCAGTCAAACTCTTCTGTCGCTATTTTGCGAGCAAGGCTCTCTCCTACATTTCCAGCCAATGCAACTTTCTTATCTGCATTCTTCAGGAGATGATAGATCATCAGCGTCGTAGTGGTCTTGCCATTGGTTCCAGTGATCGCTATCACTTTTCCCTTGAGATAGCGAAATGCAAATTCAAGCTCATCGATGATGGCTATCTTCTTTGATTTCACTTTCTTAACAATTTCAGTTTTTTCAGGAATGCCAGGGCTTTTAATTACCAGATTGGCATTCAGAATTTTCTCTTCACTGTGCTTTCCTTCTTCAAATTCAATTCCTGCCTGAACGAGTTCGTTCCGGTATTTATCTTTTAACTGGCCCTGATCAGAGACGAACACGTCGAAGCCCTTGGCTTTCGCCAACAACGCTGCACCCGTGCCACTTTCGCCTCCTCCCAGTATGACTACTCTTTCTGCCATATACTTTTAGATCATCTAAGTTTCAATGTTGCCAAACAGAAAATCGCCAGCAATATTCCTACGATCCAGAATCGTGTTACAATCTTGGATTCGTGAATATTCTTCTTCTGATAATGATGGTGGATTGGAGACATCAGGAAGATCCTTCTGCCTTCGCCGTATTTCTTCTTCGTGTATCTGAAATAAGATACTTGTAAGATCACGGAAAGATTTTCTACCAAAAAAATTCCGCAAAGGATTGGAATCATAAGTTCTTTGCGAACCGCCAGCGCTACAACCGCAATAATTCCTCCTAATGTAAGACTGCCGGTGTCTCCCATGAATACCTGTGCGGGATAAGCATTATACCAGAGAAAGCCGAGACACGCGCCAACAAAGGCGGTGCAAAAAATCACCAGCTCTCCAAGGTTTGGAATGTACATGATGTTCAAATAGGAACTAAAGTCAACGCGGCCTGACAGGTAGGCAAAAATTGCCAGTGTTAGGCCTATGATAGCGGAAGTACCTGCGGCAAGTCCGTCGATTCCATCCGTCATATTTGCTCCGTTGGAAACTGCGGTAATAATCACAACCACCACTAAGACATACATGATCCATGTGTAATTCTGATCCAGCCATGGTGTAATGCTGTGGTAATCAAATTCATTGTTCTTTAAAAATGGAACTGTGGTTTTAGTGGACTTTACTTCCTTGGACTTGAAATCACCATCAGAGGACAGAATGATGCCGGAAGCCGGAGCTACTGGCTTCTCGCGAATCACAACGCTGTCATTAAAATAAAGCGTCAATCCCACGATCAATCCGATGATCACCTGACCTACGATCTTAAATCTTCCCGCAAGGCCTTCCTTGTTTTTCTTAAATACTTTTATGTAGTCATCGAGAAACCCTATCAATCCCAGTCCAATCGTTGCTGTAATTAATAGGACGATGTAAACGTTATCCAACTTTGCCAATAAAAGAGTAGGAATAAGAATGGCCGCAATGATAATAATACCACCCATGGTTGGAGTTCCTTTCTTTTGGATCTGACCTTCCAGTCCCAGATCACGGATGCTTTCACCAACCTGCTTCTTTCTTAAAAAATCAATCAGTTTTTTACCAAAGGTGATGGTGATCAATAACGACAATACCGCAGCAGCACCAGCACGGAATGAGATGTATTGAAACACTCCCGCCCCCGGTAGATTAAAATGCTTGTCGATATAGTCAAATAAATAGTACAGCATCAGTTGGCAAACATTTTTAACATCCTGCTAACAACTTCCCTGTCATCAAATGGATTCTTAACTCCTTTTATTTCCTGATAAGTTTCATGACCCTTGCCGGCGATCAAAATGATATCCTTTTCTTTCGCAAGCATGCATGCTGTTTTGATGGCTTCTTCACGATCCACCATCACCAGCGTCTTCTTTGCTTCCGTCGGCCCAACTCCTTTTTGCATTTCACGAATGATCTCCATGGGATCTTCATCGCGTGGATTATCCGAAGTAAAAATTACTTTGTCTGAATATTTGCAAGCAATTGCTGCCATCAACGGACGCTTGGTCTTATCACGATTCCCTCCACATCCCACAATCGCAATCACTTGCTCCTGACCGGAGCGGAAGTGTGATATTGTTTCCAAGACATTCTTCAATGCATCCGGTGTATGAGCATAATCAACGATTGCCGTGAATTTTGATCCAGGTTGTACAAGTTCAAATCGACCCACCGCTCCGGTCATTGATGAAAGCTTCAGGAGTACTTCCTCAGGATCTTTTTCCAGCAGGACAGCCGCACCATAAACCGCTAAAAGATTATAAGCATTAAAATCCCCAATCAATTTGAACCAAACATTGCGGTTATCGATCTCGAGCTCCAGGCCTTCAATAGAATTGGTAATAATTTTTCCCTTGAAGTCCGCCAGCTTTTGCAAACTGTAGGTGTTCTTTCGGGCTTTGCAATTCTGAAGCATGACCATACCACGTTTGTCGTCGATGTTCACGAGTGCAAACGCATCAGAAGTCAATCCATCAAACAAGCCTTTTTTGGCGCGGATGTAACTTTCAAAAGTCCGGTGATAATCCAGGTGATCATGAGTAATATTGGTAAACAACGCACCTGTGAAGTAAAGCCCCTGAACTCTTCCCTGATCAACGGCGTGAGAACTTACTTCCATAAAGCAATGGGTACAGCCAGCAGCAAGCATTTCAACCAAAAGCTCATTGATCTGAATTGGATCAGGTGTAGTATGCGTCGCAACAACAACTTTGTCAATAAGACGATTCTCAACGGTTGACAACAATCCACATCTATATCCGAGTGACCCGAACAGTTTATATAAGAGAGTTGCTACCGTTGTCTTGCCATTTGTACCAGTAACACCTACCAGTTTTAATTTTTTGGAGGGATTGCCATAGAAGTTACTGCAAATGATTCCAAGAGATTGCGCACTGTTTTTTACAGTAACATAACTCACGCTTTCAAAAATGCTTTCCGGTAAAACTTCACAGACAATCGCGATAGCTCCGTCAGAAATTGCCTTCTCAATAAAGCTATGACCATCTGATTGGGTTCCTTTGCTGGCTACAAATACATAACCAGCCTTGACTTTTCTTGAGTCAAAGGCAACGCCCTTTATGTCAATATTCATATCACCTATTGTCGAGGTGATGCGAACGTTATATAATATGTCTCTCAGCTCGGCCATTAGCTCAACCGTATATAAATTCTTGATCCTTTTGAAATCTTCATGCCGGGTGAAAGAGATTGCTCTGACACTCTGCCTTTTCCTTCATGTACCACACGAAGGCCAGTCTTTTCCAATAAATAAATTGCATCACGCAATGTCATTCCCTGCACATCCGGCACATGGTCTTTTATTACAGTGTTTTTCTTCCATGCTACTGAACTGCCTGTCTTCACAGCTTTGATCCATTCTTCGTCCGTATTGGAATGATTTGAAACACCGAGTTCATTGCAAAGCATAGTAAGTTCATCCTGCTTGCCTGCACGTATTGTAGGGAATACGCCTTCCGGCAAGGTCACTTTCTTTTCCATGGCAAGGTGCAACTGCAGATCGCGTGAATAGATATTGTCAGCGATCTCTTTGAAGACGGGACCCGCTACATCATTTCCATACTGAAAAATTCCTTTTGGATTCTTGATCAGCACGATAGCTGAGTACTTGGGATCGTGAGCAGGAAAGTATCCAACAAATGAAGTGATGTATTTCTTTTCGTAGTGACCATCTTTTAAAATCTGCGCAGTACCTGTTTTGCCGGCAATGCGATAATATGAGTTCTTAAGATTTGTTGCAGTTCCATGATCCACAACACCTTCCAGCAAAAGGCGAAGCTGATTCAAGGTCTTATTGGAGCATATTTTTGAATTGAGTGTTTCTGTTTCAAATTCCTTCTTTACTTCATCTGCCTGGCTGATAGATGTGACGAAAATAGGTTTGATCATTTTTCCATCATTAGCAACGGCATTGTATAATGTCAGAGTATGCAGAGGAGAAACTTCAAAACCATAACCATAGGCCATCCATGGAAGTGTTATGCCACTCCAGTTCTTATCCTTTGGCCGGGTGATCTTTGGATAAGCTTCTCCAGAAATTTGCAATCCGAGCGGCTTGGAAAGTTTCAGCTCATCCACATACTCTATGAATTTCGCCGGCTTGGTTCCAAAGTGTTTGTCCAGCAACTTTGCCATTGCAATGTTGGAGGATTTTTCAAAAGCCGTTTTGATCGTTATTCTTCCATAACCACCTTCCTTATGGTCGCGAACAATATTCTTATAGAATTTATACTCTCCACTACCGGTATTGATTGTATCAGTAAGATCGATGTTGGTATCTTCCAGCAAAGCCATCATGGTTACCAGCTTGAATGTTGATCCTGGCTCAAGTGAGCCACCTACCGCGTGATTGAATTCCTCCTGATAGCCACCCTGACCGTTAGCGCTGAGATTTGATATTGCTTTTATATGTCCGGTCTTTACTTCCATTACTACTACGGTACCCTGATCTGCATTGTGCGAAAGCATAGCTTTATACAAAGAGGTTTCGGCAACATCCTGCAGATTGATATCTATTGTAGTTTGAATATCCAACCCATCAATCGCCTTAATATTATCGGCATCAAATACAGGTTTCCATGTGTCTCCTGCGATCTTCTGAAATAAAGCTTCCCCATCCTGACCACCAAGCGCATCCTCGAAGCTGTATTCAAGACCTGCACCTTTTCCATTTTCATTGACAAAACCTATGGTTCGACGACTCAGGTTAGTGAATGGCCTGTAGCGCACATCCATTTTTTCAAAGAGTACTCCTCCTCTCAATCGTCCTTCACGGAAGATTGGCCAGGAAGTCATTTCCTTTTTCGCCTGATAGTTGATCTGCTTGCGATTAACAACCACATATCGCTTTCCAGTCTCGCGAGCATCACGGAACATTCTCTTATAATCTGTTTCCGAACGATCCTTGTAGTAGCGTGATAGGAAATAGCATAATGAATCGATGTCTCTTTTAAAGATATCATCCTTAACAAGGGTTGGGTCCATCGCCACCTTATAGAAAGGCAATGAAGTAGCCAATAAGCTTCCGTTATCGGAATAGATATTTCCACGCGTTGCCTTGATCTTCTTATAATCAAAGGAAATTTCGTTGCCGATCTTAGTCCACTTTTCTCCCTCAACGAATTGAATATGCCCCACTTTCGCTGCTACAGAGATAGCAAAGACGACCACCGCCAGGAAGGCAATGCGAACACGGATTAATATGGATTTCTTAATATTCACCTTCTTCTACTTCTACTTTTGTTGGAGGATTAAGGCTTTCTCTTAAGCCAATCACCTTTACTTTTCTTGCTACTTCACTTTGTTTGCTGGCAAACATGAGGTCAGACTTCAACGTTGTGTAGTCCGCTCTCAGATCTTCTACTTCCGATTGTGCCGCATCAATTCTTCTTACAGTCTTTTCAGCATAATGTGTATTACCGATATAGAGTAATCCAATCACCATGACGAACATAATTTTGGGCAGGTACTGAACGGGGAAGCCTTCTTCAAAATAAGTTTCAAGCTTCAATCGACGTTCAATACCTGAAAAAATCCCTGTACCTGGAGTGCCCGGAGCAACAGGCTTGACACGCGCTTCATTTGTGCGTTCGGGTCCTCCTATTCTGAATTTGTTTTCCATCCGTGCAATCCGTTATATTTTTTCCGCTATTCTCAATTTTGCGCTCCGCGCTCTGTTATTCTCTGCTACTTCTTCTTCCGATGCCTCTATCGGCTTTCGTGTTATCGCCTGAAAAGGTTTAATCGGGTTTCCATAAAAATCTTTCTCAAGCTCCCCGTACACTTTTCCGGTGTTGATATAATTCTTCACCATCCTGTCTTCCAAAGAGTGATAGCTCATCACTACCATTCTGCCGCCTTTGTGAATCACATCACCGCATTGTTTTAAAAAACTGTCCAATGCTTCCATTTCCTGATTCACCTCTATTCGCAAAGCCTGAAAAACCTGCGCGTAGTATTTGAATTCTTTACCTCTCGGGGCCATCGACTTCAGCAACTGTATGAGATCTGCATTCGTTGCAAATTTTTTCATGCTTCGCTGCTGTTCGATAGCCTGGGCTAATGTTTTGGCGTTTTTTACTTCACCATACATTCCCAGGATCTTATGAAGCTGCTCTACCGGGTATTCATTAAGAAGTTTTGCTGCCGTGAGTGTGGATTTTTTATCCATCCTCATATCCATGGGTCCATCAAACCGGGTTGAGAATCCTCTTTCGGGAGAATCAATCTGGTGAGAAGAAATTCCTAGGTCAGCTAATATTCCATCTACCTGGGTCACTTCATTCAACTTCAGATACTGTTTCAGGTATTTGAAGTTTGCCTGACAAAATGTGAAAGAACGACTCTGAATATTTTCAGATTGCTTCCTGGCATCGTCATCCTGGTCGAATGCTATTAACCGACCACCTTTTAGTTGCTCAAGAATCTTTAAGCTATGCCCACCACCACCGAATGTGACATCTACATAGATGCCTTCCGGATTGATTTGCAGTGCATCGATACATTCAGTGAGCATGACGGGCCTGTGATACGAAGAGGCCATAGTCAATTACTCATTCAAATATTTCTCTGCCAGCTTTGACAACTCACCTGGGTCCTGGATCAAGTGCTTCTCATAGATTGTAGGATTCCAGATTTCAACCTTGTTCCCCGTGCCCACCAACATCGCATCTTTTTCAACCTGCGCGTAGGTTAGCATGTTCTTGGGTATCAGAAACCGGCCATTGCTGTCCAGCTCAACTGTTACTACCCCTGACAAAAAGTTCCGCTGAAGTTTGCGGTACTCTTCGTTGAACTCATTGAGACCTGAAATTTTTGAGAAGACCTTTTTAAACTCCACCATCGGATACACGATGAGGCATGGCTCGAAGCCCCTGCGGATGACCAATTCCTGGCTTTCCCCTTCGGGAAGCTGGGATTTGATCCGCGCAGGCAGAACTAATCTGCCCTTGGCATCAAGTTTACTCTCGTATTCGCTAGTGAAGAAAGTCATAGACGTGTAGTGGTTGCCTTTTTCTCCTAAGCAAACTTATGTAATTTCCTACCACTTTACACCACTTTGGCCCACAAATTCCTCTAAATATTTAAGATTCCAAATAAAAATGCCGTTTCGGCACCAAAAACAAAGGTCATAACAGGCCAACGTCATTGGGATTGCTTAGAAAAACACGGCTTTTTAGAATGAATTAGACCACAAACAGGAGGAAATAGATAAAAATGGGCTCAAGTGGGAGTTGCGGATGACTTCCAAAAGCAACCATTTCTCTCCTTATCCACTCTATTATTATATAGTGTCAAAATCAAAAACGTCCGGAAATCACTCAGGGAAGCTGAAACCTTTCCTGAATTAGGCAGTATTGCTCTTATTATCCATTCCTCATTATGCTTAAAAATTACATCCTTGTCACGCTGCGCAACCTGATGAAGAATAAAACCTATTCATTCATCAACATTTCAGGTCTCTCTATTGGAATTACTTGCAGTTTGCTCATCCTCCTCTGGGTTTTTGACGAGCTGGCATATGATAAATTCCATCCCAAGTCGAACAGGCTTTACCAGGTCTGGATCAATGCTGCCTTCGATGGCAAGATAAACTCGTGGACTTCTTTGCCACTCCCAACATACGAGGCCTTGAAATCTGTTGACAGCAACATAAAAAATACAGCAGTCACCGACTGGGGAGCCGATCACCTTCTCACTATCAAAGAGCTTGATAAAAGGATCACAAAACGAGGATTCTACGCAAGTGAGGAGTTTCTCACAATGTTTGAATTTCCAATGATCAAAGGAAGTGCGGACAAAGTCCTGACGGAACCCGGCAACATTGTGATTTCAGAATCACTTGCGAAAATATTATTTGGAGATGAAGATCCACTTAATCAGATCATCCTGGTAGACAATGAATCACAACAGAAAGTAGTGGGCATTTTTAAAGACGTCCCCAAGAATTCAACTTTTCAGTTTGACTGCCTGCTGCCGTGGAAACTGAATGAACAAAGGGATTGGGTAAAGCGCAATACAACTGACTGGGACAATAATTCCTTCCAGATTTTTATGGAGCTGAACGACCCATCCAACGAAAAAGCTGTCAATGCATCTATAAAAGAAGTGATTGTCAAGCATGGTTCACCCGATTTCAGAAGGGAATTATTTCTTCATCCCCTTACGAAGTGGAGACTTCACTCAAAATTTGAAGAAGGGAAAATCAATGGAGGCCAGATTGAATACGTGCAAATGTTTACCGTCATCGCAATCTTTGTTTTGGTAATTGCATGTATCAATTTCATGAATCTCGCGACCGCCCGGTCAGAACGCAGAGCCCGTGAAGTGGGGATCAGAAAAAGTGTGGGATCCAAACGAATTGAGATCATTCTTCAGTTTATGGGTGAATCTCTATTCATCGCGATAGTTGCATTTGGCATCTCCGTGCTGTTAACAGAACTGGCGCTTCCTTTTTATAATGATCTCGTTCAGAAAAAACTGTTTATTGATTACACATCAGCACAGTTCTGGCTCTTCACACTTTCACTTGTATTTTTTACAGGAATTATTTCAGGAAGCTACCCGGCATTCTATCTTTCATCATTCCAACCAGTAAAAGTTTTGAAAGGCAAAATACAGGTAGGAAAAAGCGCCAGTCTGCCGCGGAAAATTCTTGTCACCCTGCAATTCGGATTCTCTATTTTATTGATTATCGGAACCATCATCATCTACCAGCAAATTCAACATGTAAAAGCCAGAGATATTGGATATAGCCAGGAAAATCTTATAACGGTTGATTATAATGATGGGATCGCAAAGAATTACAAAGTAATCAAAGATGAATTACTGAGTTCCGGTGGAGTCAATGCCGTAACACGTTCCAACAGTCCGATCACTGAAATCTTTTCAAATAACTTTTTAGGATGGCCTGGCAAAGCGGAAGACCGTAAAGTAATTTTTACAACCATTGCCTGTGAATATGACTATGTGAAGACAATGGGAATCAAACTAATTATGGGGCGTGATTTCTCTGAGGATTTCAAGAGTGACTCAATGGCCATTATTATTAATAAAGCGGGCCTTGACCTGATGGACCTGAAAGAGCCTCTCGGAACCATGCTTGATCTCTGGGGCAAGAAAAGACAACTTATTGGTGTGGTGGATAATGTTTTGATGGGAGATCCTTCCAAACCTGTCAACCCCATGTTTATGATCCTGCAGCCTGGATGGATCAACGCGGTGACCATAAAGCTTGAAAAAACAAATAATCTTGCAGGTTCGGTAGCAAAAGTTGAAGACGTATTTAAGAAATATAATTCTGAATATCCGTTCATCTACTCATTTGCTGATTTGGAGTTTCAGAAAAAATTCACATCCATCAGTATGATCAGTTCCCTGGCGAGTCTGTTCGCTACGCTTGCAATTATCATTACAGGTCTTGGTCTGTTCGGACTTGCCGCCTTCACAGCTGAGCAGCGTAACAAAGAAATTGGTATTAGAAAAGTAATGGGCGCCTCTGTTTCGGGACTGGTGGCATTGATATCCAAAGATTTTTCAAAACTTGTCTTGATAGCTTTTGCTCTTTCGGCACCACTTGCCTGGTGGCTGCTAAATACTTTCCTTGAAAGATATACCTACAGAATTCAGATCGCGTGGTGGGTATTTCCATTGACCGGATTAATATCTCTGGTCTTTGCACTGATCATTGTATCGACACAGGCATTCAGAGCAGCTCAGGCTAATCCAGTGAAATCCCTGAGAAGCGAATAAGTAATTTGAGGATTTGAATCAGTGTTTCGATTCCGGAACACCTTTCAAATCCTCAAACTAATTTATCATCATCTTCACAAACATCGATAGACAAATCAGGATAAAGATTGCTTTCACCATCGGAACACTCAGCTCTGATGTGATTCTAGTCGTTCTCATAATCGTATTGTTTACGATCATTTAGAGTACTGATCTGTCAAAAGGTTTAATGATGCATGAAAATTTTTAAGCTTTGCCTACTTTTTTGTGGTCTCCATCGGCAATGTTTCAATCCTGCTCCATTCCTGCATGGAACCATCATAGACTTTCATATCATAACCAAGAATACGGCCCGCAAGATAAACGACGCTGGCGGTTTGTCCGATAAAGCAATATGCTACCATCTCTTTGCTTTTATCGGTAGAGACCGGTGTAAAATAGGATTGTAATTGATCTGACGGCTTAAATACATTCGTTGCATCGACCATTTCGGAATATGGAATATTCAGTGCACCAGTAATATGACCATCACGGGGATTACCAGTTGGTTCACCATCATAAAAACGTTTCATTCTTGCGTCAACAATAATTCCTGAGCCTGTATTAAGATCTTTTAAGACATAATCCTTGTCAACCAGAATGTTTCCTTTCTGAACTTTAAATTTTCCCTTCTTTACAATAGGTTGTTCTTTGGTCAACGTAAACCCTTCCCTCTTCCACGCTTCCAATCCTCCATTCAGCAAAGATACTTTGCCGCGCAGCCCAAGGTTTTCGAGTGTGAGAAACATTCTTGAAGTGACGCTTACATCATTACGGGTAAAATATAGAACTACATGTGAATTATTTGATACTCCGAGGTCACCTAAAACCTGAGATGCTTTTTCAGGATCCGGTGCATTAAAACTTCCATAAGGAGAATCAGGAGCCAACCAGGCAGGCCATAAATATCTTGCGCCTTCAATATGTTCAAAGTCATAATCGTATTTCAGAAAGGACACTTGCACTAAAACAAGGTCAGCATCTTTCTGATGATCTTTAAGCCATTGCGGTGTTACAAGAATTGGTTGATCCTGGGCATAACTCATCGTTGCTGCCGCCATCAGGCAAAGGAGTGTAAGCATTGCTTTCATAGAAGTGTTTTTGTTTAAGGATAATGACTTATTCGGAAAAGATTGCCTCAGGTTGTGATATTTACAGAACATTAACACTTCTAACCAAATATCCCCTAAAATGGGAGGAGCATCTCTCCACGCAGGGATGAGTGGTAGAAATGGGCATTAGGCACGCTGGAGCTTTAAGCAATATATTTCCTATCTTGGATAGGCATAACCACCCGTATTTCCTGAATGAATAAGCTTGTCATTAAAAGCCATGCTGAATTTGAACAGCACACTGGCAAAGAACTTGGAGTTTCCGAATACATTAAGATTACACAGGAGCAAATCAATTTATTTGCAGACGCCACTCTCGATCATCAATGGATACATGTAGATCCAAAAAGGGCTGCTGTTGAAACTGACTTCAAGACAACAATCGCTCATGGATATCTGACACTCTCCCTCATTCCTCATCTGTGGAATCAGATAACGGAGTTTCATAATATCAAAATGATGATCAATTATGGAATTGAAAAGTTAAAGTTCAATCAACCTGTAATGGTCAACAGTGAGGTTCGCCTTCGTGCCAAGTTACATTCTATCGCCAACCTTAAAGGCATCACAAAATTTGAAGTGGATGTTACGCTGGAAATCAAGGATAATCCAAAAGCTGCGTTCAAGGGATTACTGGTATTTCTGTATCACTTCAATTAGAGCAATCTTTTCTATTCAACGTCAGTGCTAATCATCACTGGCTAAAATTCCCGTTAATCCAGTCCGTCTCCAGAGCAACAGCCGGCGGCACACTTTTTGTGTATGGCGGGATCTTCAAAAAATTAAAATTTCATACCAAGAATCTTTCCGGATTCTTTATTGAATCGAATAAAAATTCCAACTTCCCAAGACGATCCATTCCCATAGAATTGGACCGTTATTATTACTTTAAGTTTAACAAAATTTCTGTGTGATTAAGAAAATCCATCCTATGAAAACTAAAAGTCCGGCAAAAGGAAAATCGAAAACAGATCTTAAAATTTTACCTGTACAGGTCATCGAAAAGAAAATCAAAAAACAGATTTCCAACAGTAATGTATTTGCTGTCAATAGTCTTCGGGATACTTCGCCGGAAGAGTTTGACGCCACGGAGCTATTAAGAGTTCTCACAGAAGTAAAGAATGGAAACTTTACTGTCAGAATGCCGATGGATGCCACCGGTGTTAGCGGTAAAGTCTTCGATACGCTCAATGAAATCATTTCATTGAATGAAAAGATGATGCTGGAATTTACTAAAGCCGGAAATACAATTGGTAAACAAGGAAAGCTTACCCAGCGTATCGAGCTTCCGAGCACAAAAGGATCATGGAGCGAAGGTGTCAATTCGCTCAATGTACTGATATCAGATCTTGTTCACCCAACAATTGAAATCGCTCACGTTATCAGCTCCGTTGCAAAAGGAAATCTTTCTCAGGAAATGCCTGAAGAGATCGGAGATCATAAGCTGGAAGGGGAATTTTTAAGAATTGCAAAAGAGGTGAACTACATGGTGAAGCAGCTGAACCTGTTTTCCATGGAAGTAACACGTGTTGCCCGTGAAGTAGGATCGGAAGGAAAACTCGGAGGACAGGCAAAAGTAAAAGGTGTAGGTGGTGTGTGGAAAGATCTTACAGATTCTGTAAACCACATGGCCGGTAACCTTACCAACCAGGTACGAAACATTGCTGAAGTAACAACCGCTATTGCACGAGGCAATCTCTCCAAGAAAATTACTGTGGATGTTAAAGGCGAGATGCTTGAATTGAAGAACACGATTAACACAATGGTGGATCAGCTCAACTCGTTTGGGTCGGAAGTAACCCGTGTGGCACTTGAGGTAGGTACTGAAGGAAAGCTCGGTGGTCAGGCAACTGTGAAAGGTGTCGGTGGGGTATGGAAGGATCTTACAGACTCTGTGAATCAGATGGCCGGTAATCTTACTGCACAGGTGAGAAATGTCGCCGGTGTAACAACAGCGGTGGCGAAGGGTGATTTATCAAAGAAAATTACGGTGGACGCCAAAGGAGAATTGCTGGAGTTGAAGAATACGATCAATACAATGGTGGATCAGCTCAACTCTTTTTCATCGGAAGTAACGCGCGTAGCCCGTGAAGTGGGATCGGAAGGACAGCTTGGAGGTCAGGCGGATGTGCCAGGTGTAGGTGGTACATGGAAAGATTTAACAGACTCTGTAAATCAAATGGCGGGTAACCTCACTAACCAGGTACGAAATATTGCTGGTGTAACAACGGCTGTTGCGAATGGCGATTTGTCAAAGAAAATTACCGTGGATGTTAAAGGTGAAATGCTCGAGTTGAAGAATACAATCAACACGATGGTGGATCAGCTTAACTCTTTCGGATCGGAAGTAACCCGTGTGGCACTTGAAGTAGGTACAGAAGGAAAGCTCGGTGGTCAGGCAACAGTGAAAGGTGTGGGCGGTATCTGGAAAGACCTTACCGATTCCGTGAATCAGATGGCATCCAACCTTACAGGACAGGTACGAAACATAGCGGGGGTAACCACTGCGGTGGCGAATGGTGACTTGTCCAAAAAGATTACTGTGGACGTTCGCGGAGAAATGCTGGAGTTGAAAAATACGATCAACACGATGGTGGATCAGCTTAACTCTTTCGGATCGGAAGTAACCCGTGTGGCGCTTGAAGTGGGTACAGAAGGAAAGCTTGGAGGTCAGGCAACAGTGAAGGGTGTGGGTGGGGTATGGAAAGATCTTACCGACTCCGTAAATCAGATGGCCGGTAACCTTACAGCTCAGGTTCGAAATGTTGCTGGTGTAACAACAGCGGTGGCAAAGGGTGACTTATCCAAAAAGATCACGGTGGATGCAAAAGGAGAATTGCTGGAGTTGAAGAATACCATCAATACTATGGTGGATCAGCTCAATTCATTCTCCTCTGAGGTAACGCGTGTGGCACGGGAAGTTGGTTCGGAAGGGCAGTTGGGTGGGCAGGCAAACGTGCCTGGAGTTGGTGGAACATGGAAAGATTTAACAGACTCAGTAAATCAGATGGCATCCAACCTTACCAACCAGGTAAGAAATATTGCCGAGGTAACAACGGCAGTGGCGAAGGGTGACTTATCGAAGAAAATTGCCGTTGACGTTCGCGGAGAAATGCTTGAGTTGAAGAATACGATCAACACGATGGTGGATCAGCTTAATGGATTTGGTTCGGAAGTAACGAGGGTGGCACGTGAAGTGGGATCAGAAGGAAAGCTGGGCGGACAGGCTGATGTACCCGGAGTTGGTGGAACATGGAAAGACTTAACGGACTCGGTAAATAAAATGGCCGATAATCTTACCAATCAGGTACGGAATATTGCCGAGGTAACAACAGCCGTGGCGAAAGGTGACTTGTCAAAGAAGATCACGGTGGATGTGAAGGGTGAAATGCTTGAGCTGAAAGACACTATTAATACTATGGTGGATCAGCTCAACTCTTTCGCATCTGAAGTAACGCGTGTTGCCAGTGAAGTGGGATCGGAAGGAAAGCTTGGAGGTCAGGCAACGGTAAAAGGTGTGGGTGGTGTGTGGAAAGGTCTTACCGATTCCGTGAATCAGATGGCTGGTAATCTTACTGCACAGATCCGTAACATTGCCAACGTTGCGATCGCTGTTGCGAATGGTGACTTGTCAAAGAAAATTACGGTGGACGTGCGCGGAGAAATTCTCCAGTTGAAAGATACACTCAACACCATGGTGGATCAGCTTCGTGGTTTTGCCTCAGAAGTAACGCGTGTGGCACGAGAGGTTGGTACTGACGGAAAGTTAGGCGGTCAGGCATTCGTACCGGGTGTTGCAGGAACATGGAAGGATTTGACCGACTCTGTAAATCAGATGGCGGGTAACCTTACCGACCAGGTGCGGAATATTGCGGGTGTAACAACCGCTGTAGCGAATGGTGACTTGTCGAAGAAAATTACGGTGGATGTGCGCGGAGAAATGCTGGAGTTGAAAAATACTATCAATACGATGGTGGAACAGCTTAACTCTTTTGCATTCGAAGTTACACGTGTGGCACGGGAAGTGGGTACAGAAGGAAAGCTCGGCGGTCAGGCCGAAGTACGTGGTGTTGCTGGTACATGGAAAGATTTGACTGACTCTGTGAATCAGATGGCGTCCAACCTTACGGGTCAGGTACGTGGTATCGCAAAAGTTGTAACATCCGTAGCGAAAGGAAATCTTAAACAAAAACTATCCATCAATGCGTTGGGGGAATTGGCGCAATTAACGGATACAATCAATGAAATGATTGATACCCTGGCTGTGTTTGCAGAACAGGTGACAACAGTGGCACGTGAAGTGGGTGTTGAAGGACGACTGGGAGGACAGGCAAGTGTACCGGGAGCTTCAGGAACATGGAAAGACTTAACGGAAAACGTAAATCAGCTTGCGGCTAATCTTACCACTCAGGTGCGTTCAATCTCTGAAGTGGCCTCTGCGGTGACGAAGGGTGACTTGACCCGAACGATTCGCGTGGATGCAAAAGGTGAGTTGGAAGCATTGAAAGATACGATCAATCAGATGATCACAAACCTTCGTGAGACGACGTTGAGAAATCAGGATCAGGATTGGTTGAAATCAAATCTTGCCAAGTTTACTCAGATGCTTCAGGGGCAAAAAGATTTGAATACGGTAACGAAGCGTATTCTTTCTGAATTGGCACAAGTCGTTACCGCGCACTATGGAGCATTCTATATTTTACAGCAAGATGACGTAACCCAGAATGTTAAGCTGAAATTATTTGCAGCTTATGCTTATAAAGAAGACAAGAATATTCCAAAGGAGTTCTCAATTGGTGAAGGTCTTGTTGGACAATGCGCATTTGAAAAGGAAAGAATTTTATTGACGAACGTTCCACAGGGATACGTGAAGATCAATTCAGGATTAGGTAAAGCGAAACCGTCCAATCTTATTATCCTTCCGGTTCTATTCGAAAACAGCGTAAAGGCCGTTATTGAATTAGCGTCCCTGGATTCTTTCAGCGACACCCACTTAGACTTCCTGAGCCAGCTGACAGAAAGTATTGGTATCGTGTTGAATA
This sequence comes from Cyclobacteriaceae bacterium, assembly GCA_013141055.1. Classification (NCBI taxonomy): domain Bacteria; kingdom Pseudomonadati; phylum Bacteroidota; class Cytophagia; order Cytophagales; family Cyclobacteriaceae; species Cyclobacteriaceae bacterium. The sequence goes on from JABFRS010000001.1 coordinate 973,982, forward strand.
CCATTGAGACCAACACAAGAACAGAAGAGCTGCTGGAACAATCACAGTCACTGGCCGGTGAGCTTAAAACACAACAGGAAGAATTAAGAAGAACGAACGATGAGCTTCAGGACAAAGCATTACTGCTGGTGAAACAGAAAGATGAAGTGGAAGCAAAGAACAAAGAAGTTGAAGAAGCAAGAAAATCACTGGAGGAAAAGGCAGAGCAGTTGACACTTACATCCAAATACAAGTCTGAATTCCTTGCAAACATGTCTCATGAGTTAAGAACACCACTCAACAGCTTGCTCATTCTTGCACAACAGCTTTATGAGAATGCGGAAGGAAATCTGAATGATCGCCAGATTCGTTATGCCAAGACCATACACTCATGTGGTGATGACCTTATCCAGCTGATCAATGACATCCTCGATCTTTCTAAAATTGAATCAGGATTTATTTCCGCTAACATCTCCACTGTGAGAGTGGCAGAGATTGCATCATTTGTTGAGACTACCTTCAGACCAATATCGGAAGCAAGAAATCTTAAGTTCAAAATCGAAACTGACTTCACGCTGCCAGCGTCCATGGAGACAGACATCCAACGTCTGAATCAGATCCTGAAGAATTTACTATCCAACGCATTTAAGTTTACAGAAAAGGGAGAAGTTTCTTTAAAGATTGCTGAGGCTCATAAAAACTGGAAACCAAACAATGCCAGTCTTGATAATGCTTCGAAAGTTGTTTCATTCTCCATCAGTGATACGGGCATTGGTATTCCTCAGGAAAAACAGCTAATCATCTTTGAAGCCTTTCAGCAGGCAGAAGGTTCTACCAGCCGGAAGTATGGTGGCACAGGGCTTGGATTATCGATCAGTCGTGGATTGGCAGAGCTTCTTGGAGGAACGATTGAACTGGATAGTCAGGCCGGGCACGGAAGTACCTTTACTTTATATCTCCCTATTAATAGCGTTGCAAATGTTGCTCCTCGCGAAGTTTCACAAAGTATAAAAGTAATTCAGCAACTTCAGATGGATTCGGAAGAGACCAGCGTGTTGAAAAATCTTCGGATCACAAATGAAGGTATTGAGGCCCGCAATATGGATGTCGTCAGTGAGATGATTAATGAGACTGGCGATGACAGAAGTCACATTCTTCCTAAAGACAAAGTTGTGCTGGTAGTTGAGGATGACTTGCGTTTTGGAAAGATCGTTGTTGAAAAAGCGCATGAAAAAGGAATGAAGGCTGTGATAGCGACCAACTATCTGGAAGTCTTTGATTTTATCAATCGCTTCTCCCCGATTGCAATTACACTTGATGTAAAGCTGCCAGACACCAGCGGTTGGAAAGTAATTGATCTTCTCAGGAATGATCTTACATATCGTCATATTCCAATTCACGTCATTTCAGGAGAAGAAAACAGGATGCTGGCGATAAAACGTGGAGCCAGAAACTTCCTGTTGAAGCCGCTTGATAACGATATTCTCAACTCACTGTTTGATGATATTATTTCTTACGATAAGAAAGAAATAAAGAATATCCTTATCGTTGAAGATAACGAAATTGATTCCTCACAGATTATCAAGATCCATAAGGATGATCATCTTCAGATCACATCGGCCTCTACCGGAAAAGAGGCACTTCAGCAAATCCAGGAAAATGAATACGATTGTATCATCCTGGATTATTCGCTTCCTGACATGAATGGTGACGACCTCATTCGGGAAGTCGGGCGAATCAAACAAAAGCTCACTCCGGTAATTGTCTATTCCGCTAAAGACTTTTCCAAGATTGAATTGAATAACATTAATCTCAATTCCAGCTCAATTATCCTGAAGGGGGTAAATTCAATTGAGAACCTGTTAGCGGAGACAATGTCACATCTCCACATCAATCACAAAACCCTTGCGCCAGAAAAGCAGCGCATCATCGAGAACGTACGTAATAAAGAAGACATTCTTACCGGAAAAAATATCCTGGTAGTAGATGACGATGTGCGAAATCTCTTTGCCCTGACAACAGTTTTTGAACGATTCAACATCAAGGTAATTACAGCAGAAAGCGGTAAGGAAGCTATTAACATCCTGAATGAAAATCCCAAAATTGAAATGGTGCTGATGGATATCATGATGCCTGAAATGGATGGATATGAGACTACTCAGAAAATCCGGAGGGAACATAAGAACAGTTCACTTCCGATCATTGCAGTTACTGCCAAAGCGATGAAGGGTGACCGTCAGAAATGTATTGAAGCCGGAGCATCGGATTATATTACAAAGCCTGTTAAAATCGATCAATTGCTTTCGTTAATGCGTCTATGGTTTTGTAAATAAAAACACTACGAATGAAACCTAAAATTCTATTAGTAGACGATCGCGAGGACAATCTTCTTTCTATCGAAACAATTCTGGAGCCTGTAGGATACCAGTTTGTTAAGGCTAATTCAGGCAGGCAGGCCCTCAAGATCCTTCTTACGGAGTTTGACTTCGCTATGATCCTGATGGATGTCAAAATGCCTAACCTGAATGGTTTCGAGACCGCTGCTTTGATCTATGAACGGGAAAAACTAAAACACATTCCAATCATTTTCATCACTGCAAATAATTATGGTGATGAGAATATGTTCAAAGGTTATCAGTCGGGCGCGATTGATTATATCTTTAAACCCATCAATCCCGATATATTAAGAGCAAAGGTGAGCATCCTGATAGATCTTTACAGAAAGAACAGGTTGCTTTTCGAACAGGAACAAAAGCTAAGCGCGATCAACAGGAATCTCGAAATGGAGATTCATGAGAGAAAAGCTTCAGAAGAAAGAGTCCATCTCCTGAACAAAAAATTACTGGAGAACATCGCTCATCTCGAAAGTGCCAACAAGGATCTTGAGAGATTTGCCTTCATGGCATCCCATGATCTTCAGGAACCTTTGCGCAAGATCCGAATGTTCAGTGATATGCTCCATGAAAAATATCAGGATGTACTGAAAGATGATGCAAAACTTATCACGAGGATCAACTCTGCTGCAGACCGAATGCGTACATTGATCGTCGACATCCTGGCATTCTCAAAAGTGTCTGCAGAAAAAACAGAGTTTGTCAACAGCAATATCAATGACATGCTCAAAGACCTTCTAACAGATATGGAGGATGAGGTGAAAGAGAAAAGAGCAATTATTTCAATTGATCATATCCCCTCTTTATACGTCAGTCCGAGGCTTATGCGTCCTCTATTCCAGAACCTGATCACCAACTCTTTAAAGTATCGCCAGAAAAATATCGACCCTGTTATCAAGATAAGATCCGAAATGAGCCTTGCCATCAGTGACCGGGACAGCAAAAATCTTGTTAATAAATATTGTCGGATCTTTGTAGAGGACAATGGAATAGGCTTTGATCAGAAATATGCTGAAGATATATTCGGTATGTTTAAGAGACTTCACCAGCACGGCGAATTCGAAGGTACGGGAGTCGGACTTGCTTTGTGCAAAAAGATCATTGAACTTCACAATGGTTTTATCTCTGCCCGAAGTAAGCCCAATGAAGGATCAACTTTTATCATTTCACTTCCGTTATTGCAGGAGAAATTTTAGGGAATTCTTTGTCCTTTATTTCCGTTTAATCTTTTGGCTCTGGATTTACCATTGCTTTAGATGAAGCGGTTTATGAAAGAGTAAACAACATTGGGAAAACCTAATAATTTGCTCAGTTGCACACTTTTTTGAGCGTGCACCACCGTTTCCAGCATCAATTCAAAGAAAATCACTCAAAAGCACGGTCGACCCACGGTCACCCCACAGTCACCCCACGGTCACCCCCCTCGATTTAAGGGGAACGGTTGGCCTGAATCTGCGTAAGGATTGTGAATCAGGCTTTTCCATCCGAGAAGTCTATAAAAACGATTGAAAATATGTCTGAAAAACCTGCTATGAGCATTCAAAAATTGTCGCAAAACGACCTAGTTCACCTTAAATGGGTCGATCTTCCCCACCACCAATCTCATCTCCTGAGCAAGGGAATATATCACTGACAGTTGATGGGGTACATCCTGATTTTCGAGAAGGACCTTTTCAGCAGCAGCTTCTGCATGATCAAAGTTATGTTCAGTTTGCTGAAATTCTTCGCGTATGGACGCCACAAGTTTTGCAGCATCGGATGTGAGCAGAAATTCATTGGTTATCTTTTCTTCCGGTAGAGCCGCGATGTGTCCCGCAAGAATGTGACTCGCTATCACAAATTGGTGAAGTTGTTCCGCCTGACGAATCCGCTTGGGCTCGCTCAATATTCTCTGAAAATTATCTGACAGGTTAGTCAGAGCCACAACTTCATTCTTTCTAGCGAGCTTATATGATTTTGTAAATTTGGTTTTGTCGGCAAGTGCCTGCAGGGCTGCATCAAAATATATCCGATGTGCTGTCAGCATCTCACGCAAGGAAGTTTCGATCTCTTCTCTTCCCCAGACCGGTAAAATAAATCTTGCACAAAAAGCTGCTATGACAGAACCGATCAGTGTATCGATCAATCTCTTTTCAATCAACGTAGTGAATTCAGAAGGGTTCAAAAAATGGAAAGTAATAATGATGTAAATCGTTAAAAAAAGAACAAATCCGAAATAATTTATTCTCAAAAAACTATAGCTCATGATCATGCTGAAGATCATCATTACGAGCAGTGCCGCCCGATCCGTTACAAAATAAATAGCAACTGCCGCCAGCAATGCCCCTAATAAAGTTCCTCCGAGACGTTGAAAATTCCGTTGTCGCGATACTGAATAAACTGGCTTTAGTATGGTAACGATCGTAAGCAACACCCAATAAACCTGCGTCAGTGAAAGAGAAACTGAAATGACATATCCCAGCAATAATCCAAATGATAATCTGAGCGCATGTCGAAATGTATTGGACTTAATTGTGAGGTTTTCACGAACTACCTCCCATTCGATTGGCTGCCCCATTGCCATCCTATTTGCTTCCACTATAGCAGAATAAGAAGTCGGAAGCTTTATCTCCAATCTTGTGTACAATACCAGTCTCTGTAAAAGGATCGTTATGTGCCGCAAACTCGACAGGGTCTTATCCAAAGCATGGAGATTTCTTATCGATTCATGCTCTTTGGCAAGAACTTTCTGTTCCTTAATAGCTTCTGAAAGCTCGTGCAGCAAAATATTCAAATCAACATCGTCTCTGACAGCAGCGCCGGACTGAACAATGAGTCCGATACGCTCTACTTCCTTTGCCACACGGTAGATGGCATGATAAAATTTGTTCATCAAGCCCGTATCACCAAGCGCATCATGCAACTGCTGATAGTCCTGATAAGAGCTCATCACACGTTCAAGCAAATCGATGGAATCAATGAAGATCATCATCGTACTCCGGCTTCTGGGACTTGCGTCTGCTACGTATTGCCTCGTTTTAAAAAGTATTTCCCTTGCCTGATCCTGGCATTTAAGAACTGTTCCCTGTGCATTCATCACATGGGTGAAACCATTTTCAATGTTCTCCCCTTCTCGATAAAGAGATGCACGCGCGCGCAAGTAATCGGCAATCGCAATAAGATTTTCTCCTACCGCCTGTTCCGCAAGACGGTAAGGACGAATTCTATAAAGCAATAAGCTAAAAGCTGTATACCAAAGTCCACCTGACAAAATCAGAACTGTGTCGAGAAAAATATTATTATCCGATCCATGAGGAACGAGATTCAATACCATGATCACGGTCGCCAATGTTCCGATTGCGCTGGCGCGATTTCCAAAAATTCCAAACATGGAATATAAAAAACTGAAGACAATGATGACAAGAACCAATGCGATTTGATAATCGCGGACGCTTCCTGTTATCAGAACGGTCAGAGTATTAAAACCAACCGCTGCCAGGAGACCGTTACGCCGGTGATGAATTGGACCAGGCGCATCAGTAATGCTGGCGAAAAGAGCACCCCAAAGAAACGGCATCCCCATTGCCAGTAAGCCAAAATGCTCAAGTAATAATGTGGGAAGCATCACCCCTGCCGTAATGCGAACTCCTGTGTTCCAATACTGACTGGTAGTAAATTTCTTAACTTCTTTAATGTAATCGGTACTTCTTAGCACAGGTCATTGTGATGAAAGGTGTTCATCATTTAGGAGTAACGATAAATTTTGCAAAGACCATTCTTTCAGGAGTATCTCCTGATTTGCTTAACGCTTCATGAAGTTCACGAAGCTCTTCTACTGTAAGTGGTAATCTCTGTTCTTCCGGGTGAAAAGTTGAACCTGTTGGATAATCCACGCCTGATCTTAACGACATTTCAATATGATTTCCAGTGATATATGATACTTCATGACTCGCCGCAAAACTATTGAGTATGGAGATGCTTTTTTTGAAAGCCAACCAGTCATCGACGTACAATCTTCCCGGGTAAAAAGTATCCCCTGTCAGCAATAGCTTTGATGCCTGATCATACAATGCAATGGATGACTCATGATGCCCCGGGATAGGAATAATATCAATCAATCTTTCTCCAAGGTCCAGTTTAGCATTACCGTCCGGCCAATGTGTGATACTAAAGAATTTTTTAATCTCTTCAACTGTTAGTCCAGCCACATCAACATCAGGCTTTCCTTTAAATTGAATGTCACCAGCATGATGGTCGCTATGGCTATGTGTATGCGCTATGATCAATTTTAACTTCTTCTTTTTCTTCTGCGCTCCTTGAATAATATTGGAAACTACATCGTATAGAGGAAACAGCATTTCCTTTTCGCTGGCACCGGTATCTACAAGGAGGGCTTTTTCTTTTCCAAGAAACAAATACATGAAAGGTGCTTCGTAATGAATGCACTTGTTTTGTCTGAGTATCCATGTATTTGAATTATACTGAACAACCTGGATCAAAGGGTCGGATTGCTCCTTGCAATTGGAAGAACCCGGTATCCATCGCTGATTTTCCAGTAAAGCATGCGGCTCCTTTGCTGAATCAAATCCTGCAAAAGAAAGAATGAGCGTTAGAGCAACAATTACGGAAAATATTTTGGAAGCCATCGTAATACAATTTGATGCCTTTTCCTGTAAAAACAAAAAGACCCGGACATTTCTGACCAGGTCTTTTAGTATTAAACACCAAGCTGATTTTTTATAATGCTGCCTTATCCCAATAATGGATTGTGGTTGTTCCGCCAGTTGTGATGGTAAACATCTTATCACAAATTCCCGCACCATAGTCAACCTTTGAATCGATTCCATCAGAATTGATATCGATCACACCACTCACAGGGATATATTGATGTCTTCCTGAGCAGGTATTTTTGAATACGATGCCACTACTGATCAATGCTGAGAAATTTGTATTGCTGCGACTTTTTCCACTTAATGAACCAGTCACAGTGATCATGCCTCCACCCCAGTTACGGGTATTCTTGACTCTTTCGTATTCAAAGGATAGGACTCCATTCCATTGAGCGGAAGTACCATCAGCATAAGAAAGCTTAGCTCCTTTGGCTTCAACTGTAGTCGGTGATTTCGTCGCAGCTGCAAGAATTACATTTCCATCAAACTGAACGGAATCCTTTTTGAATCCAACAAAAGAAATATCTTCCCTGATTGTAAATAAAGAATTGTTCTTTAAGCTGATCGCATAAACGAAATTATCTGTGATCTTTCCTGTTCTGCGTTGAAGCGCATCACAATTTTCACCTGTTCCATAATCCACTGTGATAGATCCTGTATAAATAACACTGTCCGCGATAGAAGTATTAATGTTGAAGTTGCCTGAAATGGAAGGATTACATCCCCAGGTCATCTCTCTTCCACCTGTGATCGCTCTTCCTTCTGTGATTCCCTTTTCTGCAAAGGCACCCGAAGTAACGTCCATCATTTCCTGTGTAGCATAAATGATCTGGCTATTATCCTCTGCTGTAGATTCTGCATTAGCTTGCTTTTGTGCTGGCGATAGCTGATCCTTATTATCATTACACGCCCAGATAAGGGCCGTTGCCAGTGCGATCGATGCGAGTGCAGTTGGCTTTATAAATAGTCTTTTCATAAGTTTCTTTTTTAAAGGTGTCTCCCTTACCTATAGCATTTTCCATGCTGTGTTGTCTGCTACGGTCGATATCGGGGATGGAAAAACAAAAAATCCTGATGAGCAGCAGAAGAGGCTTTTGAACTGCATAGGGAAAAAGCTCTTTTTGTGGTGGAAATTCTACATCAAAAGGAGGTTTGGTAGAAATTTTTTACCGTGGTAAAACACGATGATTAGGTAGTTATATTTGTAATTACTGATAACTCACTTAAATGAAAAAACTGATTTTTTCTCTATTCATAGCGTCTTTCATAATAGGCTGTCAGAAACCTACTGTTATTAATCTGTTTAATGGCAAGGACCTGGAAGGGTGGCATACCGACGTTCCGAAGATGGACGAGGATTCAACTATGAAGAGTCCCTTCATTGTGCGCGAAGGATTATTGGTAAGCATGGGGAAACCTGAAGGTCACCTGATCACGGATCAAGCTTATCAGAATTATCGTCTTGAGGTCGAGTATCGCTTCGCAAGCAAGCCGGGTAACTGTGGAATACTTTTGCATGTATCTACTCCACGAATGTTGTATGGCATGTTTCCAAAATCTATTGAGACACAAATGGCCCATGAGAATGCCGGGGATTTCTGGTGCATTGGTGAGGATATAAGCGTTCCCGACATGGATAAAAGAAGAGGTGATAAAAAAGAGTGGGGAGCGACAGAAGGAAAGCTGAGAAGAATTTTAAATCTAACCGATGGATCTGAAAACTCTGTTGGAGAATGGAATACCATGATCATTGAATGTGTAGAAAGAACGATTAAGGTGTGGGTCAATAAAGATTTGGTAAATGATGGTTCCGGATGCACCGCTGAAAAAGGACAGATCGCAATTCAGGCGGAAGGTTCAGAAGTGGAGTTTCGGAAATTTGAATTGATAGAGATTCAATAAGTGATACAGAATTAAATTTATTTTCTAATAACCAGTATTAATATTTTATGAGGTTAGGACAATTGGCCAGGAAACTAGACCTGAGGCCTATAGAAATCGTAGATTTTCTCGCAAAGCAATCTATTCAAATTGAATCAGGTGGTAATACGCGCATTGAAGACGAACATGTCGCAATGATTCTTCAGAAATTTGATCCACAGGGATTATCAGGAAAGGCAGAAGAAGTTGTTGAAGTCGAATCTGTGGTGATAGAAGAGATCACTCCTGAACCGGTTGAAGTTATTCAACCCCTTAGTACGATCTCTATGCCTGAAGTTTTAAAAGAAGAAAAAATTGAAGTTATCAAGGCACCAAAAGTTGAATTGTCAGGCTTAAAGGTTTTAGGAAAAATCGAACTACCTGAACCAAAGAAGAAAGAAGTTCCTGCTACTACAGAAGAACCATCTCCCAGCACAGATTCTGCACCGGTTCGCGAACCGCGGAGAGAGAACAAAAACTCATCCTATCAAAGAAGAGAACGGTCCACTCCGCCACAGCGCCCGGCAAAAAATCCTATTGTCTTGCAGAGGGAAAAAGAAGCGCGTGAAGAAGAAGAGAAACGTAAAGCTAACCTTGAACTTGAAAAAGAAAAGAGAGCACTTCACTACCTTAAAAAAGTAAATGTTGTTCGTCCTACTAAAGCTGTTAAAGTGACAGAGGAGAAGGAAGTTATAAAGCATGTTGTAAAACCTCCGGCGCCAAAGAGTGTGTGGGGCAAGTTTAAAAGATGGCTGAATACTTAAACGAATAATATATTCTTTACAGTAAAGAACTTCTAAAGGATTCTTTAGGAATGAATCAATAAAGCTTTCTTTAGAAACCTGATTAACAAGAATCATTCTATTCACAATTCACTGTTCCATCACCTTTTTAGAGGTATCGGCACTACTCCCTGATGAGATTTTTGAGTAGAAATACTTTAATCTCATTTCATCGTTGATATCCGTTATAATTTCTGTACTTTCAGAGCACCCCCGCTGTTTTATTTTACCCGTTCATGAGCCTAGACAAAAGGATATTGTCAGTACTCAATGTGAAAGTCGCTGGATTACTGCTTATGGTCGTCTTTGCCACTGCTTTGTTGATACTTGCAAACTATGCCAGCCTCCGGATTACCTCTGCGGTGCGAGCATACATAAATGGCGAGTCTCAATATTCCAAAGGGCAAAAAGATGCTTCCAGAAATCTTATCCTGTATCTCAACACTTCAGATTCACTTTACTGGAATGAATTTCTCAAAGAGTTGAAGGTACCGATTGGAGACAGCATTGCTCTTTACGAACTTATGAGAGAGGGTGATGATGAGATTATAAAAAAAGGATTCTTACAAGGTCGCAACAAGGAAGTAGACCTTGATGAAATGATCTGGCTTTTCAAGAATTTCAAGGACGTGGCCTTCATGAGGGAAGCTATTGAGTTGTGGATACGCGCTGACAAGATTATCGGAAAGGTCGATGCGTTAGGAAAAGACATCCATCATCAGGTGATTTCCAATTCCTTAACTTCTCAACAAAAAGATGAATTTGTAAAACAGATCAATACCAATACCACCGAACTTACATTTCTGGAGCGGGCCTTTTCAGACAGTCTGGGAAGTGCTGCCCGCAGGATCAATAAGTATCTGTTTTACATAAATATTATCATAACCTTGCTGATCCTCGGATCCACCACTGCCTATATTCTTATTATGATCCGACAGCTTCGTGAAAAGAATATTGACCTGATAAATATCAATCATGAGCTGGACAAATTTCTTTACAGTGCATCACATGATCTCAGAGCTCCTATTTCTTCTATGAAAGGACTCATCGCACTTAGTTCCCGCGAGCTTGATCTAAGGGAAATTCACAAGTACCTGGGCCTTATGTTGATTACCCTTGATAAACAGGATCTGTTCATAAGAGAGATCATTGATTTCTCACGAAACAAAAAAACAGAAATCAGCTGCGTCAACACAAGCCTTGATTCCCTGATCAAGCAAACGATCTCCCAGCATCAGCATATGCCTGGCGCCGACACAATTGTGTTTAAAAAGGAAATTATGCTGGACACTATCAATAGCGATCCCTTAAGGCTCGAAATCATCCTCAACAACATGATCTCAAATGCCATCAAGTACAGCGACTCGAACAAAGAGAAAAAACTGATCACTATTAAAACATTTTCCCAAAATGAAAAGAATGTGGTATCCGTAGAAGATAATGGCATCGGGATAGATAAAAATTACATCTCACGCATCTATGACATGTTCTTTGTTACCGATCATAATCACAATGGCTCAGGGCTTGGCTTATATATTACCCGTGAGACAGTAAATAAGCTGGGTGGTAACATTCAGGTTGAGTCTGAGAAAGGAATCGGGACGAAGTTTACAGTGACGATACCCGTTCATAAAGATAAAAGCGCGTAGCTGTCTCCATTACCGCAGGTAAATCATATTTGCCATCTGTGCATATTATGCACAATTCAGTCTGCCAATCATCATTCTAATCTGCAGGAAATCCTTAATTTCAGCATCATGAAAAAAATCCTGCTCCTCATCATCGCTTCTGCATTCTCACAATGCATCATTGCTCAACCAGTTTTCAGGGAAGATGTAAAAGCATTCATTGATTACGATGCTCCTCTGATAGCATTTACGAATGCACTACTGGTTGACGGTAAGGGTAATCCACCTAAAGCGAGTCAAACCGTTATCATAAAAAATGGAAAAATTGTATCCATTGGTGGTCCCTCCATCAAGATTCCCGTTGACGCTAAGGTCATTGATCTCAAAGGCAAGGCACTTCTACCGGGATGGGTTATGCTTCACGAGCACATGTATTATCCCGCAATTTCTATTAAGCCATATTATGCACATTACAAGCAGCTTCCAGTGACCTTTCCACCGCTATACCTTGCAGCTGGTGCAACGACGATACGGACCGGTGGGAGTCTTGAGCCATTTTCAGATATCAGTCTTAAACAACAATCTGATAAAGGTCAGATCATTGCACCTACTATGGAGATCACTGCTCCTTACCTGGAAGGAACGGGTGCTTTTGCTTCCCAAATGTTCATCTTGAAAACTCCTGAAGAATCTCAAAAATTTGTCAATTACTGGGCTGATGCAGGCATGACTTCATTCAAATCCTATATGAAGATTGACCAGGCAACATTAAAGGCTGCCATTGAAACTGCGCATAAGCGTGGATTGAAAGTTACTGGACATCTATGCTCAGTCACCTATCGTGAAGCAGCTGAAATGGGTATTGATCACCTTGAGCATGGATTCATGGCCTCCACCGATTTTGCAAAAGATAAAATCAAAGACCAATGTCCTTCCAATAACGGGCTTGCCGATCTGGATGTCAATAGCGAGGAAGTCAAAAGTCTGATCAAGTTTCTTGTCGATAAAAAAGTGAGCATCAATTCAACGCTTGCCGTTTTTGATCTCTTTCCTCCTTATCCTGAAGCTGTAGAATCAATGGCATCGAATACACGGGAAGAATATTTAAAGACCAGCGCGCGACCAAGAAGTCCTCAGTTTGAAAAGGCTTTAAAAAATACAATGAAGATGGAAAAAATGTTTGTGGATGCCGGAGGATTGCTGACCGTCGGAACTGATCCTACTGGCAACGGCGCTGTATTAGCTGGCTTTGGAAGTCAGCGATCTATTGAGCTATTAGTGAGTGATGGCTTTACTCCGCTGGAAGCCATAAAAATTTCAACGCTCAACGGAGCCATTGCTTTGGGGAAAGATAAAGAAATCGGGTCGATTGAAGTTGGAAAGGAGGCTGATCTAATTGTGATTGATGGAGACCCCACCAAAGACATAAGTGATATCCGTAAAATCGAGCTTGTCTTTAAAGATGGAATTGGATTCAACTCAAAACGAATATTTGAAAATGTGAAGGGCAGAGTTGGAATACATTGAAAAAATAATGAACGCATGAGTTCGTCAGCTCATGCGTTCATTCCCCATTAAACCTTTACTACCTGGTAGCCTACACCATCTTCAAATTCAGGAGCATCTACTTCAGCGTAATAAACATTGTCCAGTACGTAATACTCTGTGTCGCCAACCATTTTTACTTCATAGCCTTCCGGTAGAGCATCAACAATAGCACCTTCAGGAGCATCTACTACATCATACTCTTCTGCATTATCAACTTTTGAGTAATACGTGCCATAGTAATAATAGTAATTGCGGGGACCAACAATGATGGTGCGATATCCCACGGGAAGCACTCTGATTCTCAACCCGGGAGCGGGTCTTACGATAGCATAACCACCTCTTCGCTGAGCGTAATAAATGCCATTGTTATAGTAGTAAGGATTTCTCCTGCCGCCGTACACTACAGCACCTGCAGGACGTACCCTGACAACAGTTCCCCATCTTGGCATTCCTGCATATCGAACGTGTGCGCGTCTTACCACTACCGAATGATACCTTCCCCTGCGCTGCGCCTGAACTTCAGGGATAATGATGAAAGACGTTGCGAAAAGAATCAACAACGCCATTATTATTTTTAGCTTGTTCATATGGATCTATTTTGAGTTTTGCATTAGACTCATTTTAAACCAAAAGGTTTAATCTAATTCTTTGCACCAGCCAATTTCGCTTTTAGCGGAATCTCAGGTGTACTATTGGCAAGTGTAGTCTTTTCCTCACGCTCTGTGATCTTCTGCAAAATGGTAGAAAGGATCAATCCGAATAATACAAAGGCCACAAAAAGAATAAATCCGGGCTGAAGGGTAGTTTGATTTGTAGATATACTAGCGAGTGAATCTCCCTTCATGTTGAGACTTTCCATCTGACTGTCGAGGATGCCCTTGAAACCAATGTATGCCATGAAAATAGCAACAACATTGACGTCTGCCATACTCCATTTACCGGATTTGAACGCAAAGAAATTTATAATCTTGTTCGATCTTAATTTCTCGTTTCCCAACAGATACAGCTTGGTGGATAACAATTTTGCAATAGGAAATAAGATACTGAAAGCGAGAATCAGAATTCCCACAAAAGCAGAATCCCATTTACCAGTCTCCATCAATATCGTAACGACATCTACAATGCTTTTGCTTTGAAAGAAAATAACCTGATCATTGAACACAATTCTTTCACCGATGAGAAGAAAGCTCATTTCCTGAATACGCGCATCGATTTCTATCATTGGTGAGGTGAGCCCCACGAAGAGCACAACGAGAGCCAATAAAATACTCACAACAAATAAGGGTGTCTGTATTTCTTTTTGTGAACGTAGGGCCCACCAGAGAAACAGAAACACAACCATTACTCCAAGTATGATAAAGGTAAAAAAGTAGGTCTTGCGTTGTAATTCATCCAGTACAATCTTGGTATACACATTGAATGTAGGCACGTCTGACATCTGATACTTGTCAAGGATGTTTCTGCTTCGCATTACATCATTGGCACTATCATAAGTGATTGATCCAAATTCCTCCAGCTTGCTCTTCACAAGGAACTTCAGCTTCTCCTTATTAGCTGGTTTCTTCAACTCATTGACAATGGTCCTTGAAAACTGCGGTACCTGGTCATGAAGTTTTTCCTGATTGACAAACGTGTTTACTGCGAATTTCTTCAGCTTACCTCCGACTGTTTTTTGCTTTTTCTGAACCATGCTATCAGCTTTATAAAGCACTGCATGAAGCACGGCGGAGACTTCATCCCTCATCGCCTTTTCCTGTTCAGGAGTAAATTCAAAATCATCAATGCGGTGAGTAACGACACGCACAAGGTGATCTCTCCAGGCATTTACCGAAAGAAGTCCGTAAGAAATATTGTTGAGTGTACCATAGTCCCTTTTAATATCAGCACGATCATTTGAGATCAGTGCTACTTGCAGTCCACTCCATGTTGCAAGAGCAAGAAGTGCTCCTGTGAGGAGGATAAGGACAGAACGTTTGATGAAGATATTCAAGGGGAAGTGAATTAAAGCTCAATGCCTTAATGCAATCATTATGCCCCCCAATGTAGGTAGTATTTAAACCTATTCAGGACAAGCGACAAAAAGGGAAATCCGGAGTGTAGAATATTTTCCTCAAAGAGACTATTCAGGGGTCGCAGGGACCTCTGCAGCAGGAACTTCTACCTTTCTGGTGACATGAAACATGAACTGTTTATCCATCTTCAGTTCGTACACTGCTTCGCTCATCAATTGTGATGCTTTCTGAGATTGCTGAAGCACTCCCAGAAGGTCACGCGCTACGGTAGAATCCTTGATTTTATTAACTGCTTTTCCGTTCGAAACTTCCAGAACAAATGAATACCCAGTCTTTTCCTTTAGGCCAACGGCTTTGAATTCATGAGAAAAAAGCCTGTATTGCTGAGGATCTTTCCCGGCATCTACCATCAATTTCAGAATCATGGGACGATACTTATTCCAGAGTGAAGTATATGGGTTTGATTCAAAAAGCATAGTAGAAAAGAGGTTATCTGGTGTTTTATTAAACGAAAAGAGAGGCAATGTAATACTTTTTGGCGGAAATTTCATGAGAATTCAGGGACATTATCCGGCAGATAAGGCTGATTAATCCCGTATTAATTCCTCAGGAAGACGACCATATCGAATGAGAAAAAAACAGGAAGATATCGATGCTATAATGATGCAATGATCTCATTATTATGCTGTCCCAATGAAGGTGGAGCAGACAACTGATCTGCCATGCCCTCAAGTCCGGAACCTGCGAAAACCCTGACCCCTTTTAAACTTTCTGCAACAAGTATCATCTCTTTTGCTTCCGGCATTTCAAAAAGTTGCTGAATATTCTGAATCAGTCCACCGGGAACCTTCTCGAAATGTAATTGTGTCAATAGCTTCTGACTTTCGATCTGTTGAATCAGGGGAACGAGTGTCTCACGCAGGGATTTTCTGTTCCTAACTCTAGCCTCATTTGTGGAATAGAGGGAAAGCTCAGCGATCAATGGATTACCAAGGATCTTCATGAGATTCTTAAACTGTTTGTCATTGCCCACTGCAAGCAATAAGAGTTTATCATCACTCGTTTTGAATACCTCTCCATAAGGAGCAATGTTAGGATGAGCAGAACCCTTGCGTATTGGAAGTACATCTGCTACCAACCAATTTGTTGCCTGATTGGCAAGAGAAGAAACTGCTGTCTGAAGCAGTGAAACTTCCACAAAACTTCCTTTTCCGGATCTTTCCTTTTTTATCAACGCAAGCAATAGCGCCTCCTTTAACTGATGACCTGCAAGCACATCAATTAATGCAACTGGCATTTTTACAGGAGGTCCATCCTTTTCACCATTAAGATCCATAAATCCTGATTCAGCCTGAATCACAGCATCGTATCCTACCTGATCGCTTTGAGATCCATATCCTGTGATCTGTCCATAGATAAGTTGTCTGTTGATCAATGACAGCTGATCATAGGACACTCCAAGCTTCTCAGCATCTCCAGGTTTATAGCTGGCAATGATAATGTCAGATCTTAGCGCAAGTCTATGAACGATGGATTTTCCTTCAATGGTGTTAAGATCAAGAGCAACTGATTTTTTTCCCCAGTTACAGCAACAGAAATAAGCGGAAATATCACCCTCTTTTTCTGTTGAGCCTTTCCAGGAACGCGTAACATCACCGCCTGTTTTCAGATTCTCAATCTTGATAACTTCAGCTCCCATTTCGGCAAAAAATTGTCCAACACTTGGACCTGCCAGGACAGAAGCTAGTTCAAGCACTTTAAGATTTTCAAACATTGATAATGATTTATTAAGTATTCCTGAGCGGTTTCAAAAACCAGGAATTAGATAGTTTGTCCAGCGAAATTAGAATCATTTGGTGCATTTTTGCGTTCTGGATTCAAAATCCGAAAACTATGCGAATTCTGTACTTTTTTCTTGCCAGCGTTATTCTCCTTTCTTGTTCAGATAAGCCTGTTGTACTCCAAACAGGGATCTGGAGAGGTGTTCTGGACCAGCAGGGACAAAAGTTGCCATTTACCTTTGAGGTAGAAAATCTTGATGGAAAATATCTGATTTATATCAGAAATGCCGGTGAAAAGCTTACGCTTGATGAGGTGAAGATTGATGGTGATTCGGTTAAAATGGTGCTGCATATTTTTGATGCAGAACTACATGCTAAAGTAGAAGGAAATTCGCTCCACGGGTTTTATCTGAAAAATTATGATCGGTCATTCAGAATGCCTTTCAATGCATCGTTTGGAGATGATTACAGGTTTGAAAAAACAAGCGATATGGCAACCACTGACTTTGCAGGCAAATATGCCGTTAAGTTTATTGACAGTAAAAATGATACGTCTGTTTCCGTGGGTGTCTTTAATCAAAAGGGAAATCATGTTGAAGGAACTTTCCTGACGACGACCGGAGACTATCGTTATCTGGAAGGAAGCGTTGTTAATGATACTCTCTTTCTGAGCACCTTCGATGGCAATCATTCTTTTCTTTTCATTGCTACAAAAAATGAAAACAATACCCTAACCGGAGATTACTGGTCGGGCAAAGCTTCTCACGAGACATGGACTGCCGTAAAAGATGATAATGCTGTCATGCCAGATGCGGAAGGCTTGACATTTCTGAAGGAAGGATTTGAAAAAATCGACTTCAGCTTTCCGGATCTCAATAAGAATATCATCACACCGGAAAAATACAAGGGCAAAGTATTGATCCTTCAGATCTTTGGGACATGGTGTCCTAATTGCATGGACGAAACCAAGTTCCTTTCTCAATGGTATAATGACAACAAAGAACGTGGGGTAGAGATTCTGGGTCTTGCATATGAACGCAAGGACGATTTTACTTATGCCAGTGAGCGTGTCCTGAAAATGAAGAATAAACTTAACGTGCCCTATGAATTTGTTATTGCCGGCACCAATGATAAGGTGAAAGCCTCTGAAACATTACCCATGCTTAACAAAGTGTTGGCCTTCCCTACTACTATTTTTATTGGGAAGGATGGAAAAGTAAAGCATATCAGGACTGGATTTGAGGGACCTGGCACAGGAGTATATTATGACCAGTTCAAACAACGCTTTAATGAAGTGATCAATCAATTATTGAGTGAGAAACAGGTTTCTAAGAAATAAATGAATTCTAATAACCAATCATCTTCAGGCACAAAGAATCTTACCACTCGTAAGCGGGTCGTGGTCGGCCTTTCCGGCGGAGTGGATTCCAGTGTTGCAGCATATCTCCTGAAAGAGCAGGGATATGAAGTGATAGGGATGTTCATGAAGAACTGGCATGATGATTCGGTAACAATCAGCAATGAATGTCCATGGCTTGATGATAGCAATGATGCCATGATTGTCGCACAACATCTTGGAATACCTTTTCAGGCAATCGATCTCAGCAAAGAATACAAAGAGCGCATTGTCGATTATATGTTCGCAGAATATCAGCGTGGACGTACACCTAATCCTGATGTCCTTTGCAATCGTGAAATCAAATTCGATGTATTTCTAAATGCTGCACTAAAGCTGGGGGCTGATTTTGTTGCAACAGGGCATTATTGCAGAAAAGGAACACTGGAAAAAGATGGGCAGGTTCATTATCAGCTTCTGGCAGGAAAAGATCCCAATAAAGATCAAAGCTATTTTCTATGTCAGTTGACGCAGCAGCAACTTTCAAAAGCACTTTTTCCTGTTGGCGAATTATTGAAGCCTGAGGTGAGAGATATTGCCCGAAAAGCCAATCTCTCGACAGCAGAGAAGAAAGATTCACAAGGCTTATGCTTTGTTGGGAAGGTTCATTTGCCTGATTTTCTTCAGCAAAGACTCGAAACCAAAAAAGGAAACGTCATTGAGGTCGCAACAGATTCTTTAATTTTTAAAAACGGGATTAACTACGATGATCTTGTGGAAATGACGAAGCCATATGTATTTTCTCCTGAATTAGGTGAAGTTGTTGGCGAGCATAACGGAGCTCATTATTACACCATTGGACAAAGACGTGGACTAAATATCGGCGGATTTGAAAAACCTTTATTTGTGATCGGCACTGATACAGATAAAAACGTTATTTATACCGGCATGGGAGAAGATCATCCGGGTCTTTATCGAAAGGGACTTTTTGTTCCCAACAATGATGAACATTGGATTCGAAATGATCTTTCATTAAAGGTAAATGAATCAAAGGAATACAAGGCCAGAATTCGGTATCGTCAACCTTTAGAACTCTGTACTCTGCACAAAAAAGAGGAAGGTTTGTACATTATTTTTGATCGGCCTCAACGCGGGATCACACCCGGACAGTTTGCCGCATGGTATAATGAAGACGAACTGGTTGGATCTGGGGTTATTAACTAAATAGCTATTTCGGATACATTTCCGGGTAAGGAATAAAGGATTCGATCAAAAGGCTTACTCCATCATGCGTCATAAGACTGAGTGTAATGATGATACTTCCTACCACCAGTGCCACTGCAAGATTATTATTCTTTAATTCTGTTATCTCATCGATAGGTGTGATGTAGTCATAGATGAGCATTCCAAGCCAGCACACCAGTAAAGCAGTGACATAGGCCATCAGTATGTACAAAGCTCCGTATCCCATGAAAGTTATCAGAAGGTGAAAAGTACTATTATCACGCGTTGATAGAATTCTGAAAAGTGAAAGTAATGGTTGAATAACACCACTCACCATGTAGCCAACAGAAAAAAGAATACATGCAGTAAATATTCCAAATGCCTGATTATTC
This sequence comes from Cyclobacteriaceae bacterium, assembly GCA_013141055.1. Classification (NCBI taxonomy): domain Bacteria; kingdom Pseudomonadati; phylum Bacteroidota; class Cytophagia; order Cytophagales; family Cyclobacteriaceae; species Cyclobacteriaceae bacterium. Next base: position 993,626 of record JABFRS010000001.1, read on the forward strand.
TGGTTGATATCATACTTCTTCTTGCCGTAATACTTTAGCAGTAGATATGTAACAGCCATAATGGCTACTCCCATGCTAAGACCAGAAAGAATTTCAATAATTGCGAGTAGGGTCAGCTTCGAATTCATAATCTAAAATTATAGTCCAGTAATTAGTATTTGGCATATCTGGAGGGAGCATTCCAGGCATCCATCCGGTGGCGGTGGTCTCCCAAAAGTAAAACTTTCTGCCTTTATGCATAATGAAATCACCACCTGTGGGAACATCCACAGCCAGCATGGAATGCCGATACTGGTAGCTGTTCACGATGATTGGATCAAATCCAAGGTTCTTTAATAGAGTAAATAAGGTGACAGTTCTTGTATCGCAATCGCCTGATAGTGAATATAAAAACTCCACTGGAGATAAAATCCCATAACGCTGAAGAGGGACGCATGGATAATCTGTGTGTGTAAAGCAGCTGTCAGTAGAAAGAATATAATTATATGGAATGTCCTGAATCATTGAAACAGCAGTATAGATAAGATCAGGGGCCGAAATATTGTCCGTTACCCCCATCGAGATAATGGAATCCTTCAAAGGATTCAAGGATTCCTTGTTGTGATCATACAATCCGAAATAAAAGTTCCTCCAGAATATTTTTTCATTTTCACCCTCATCAATCAGCATCGTATCACGATGATAAAATGCTTCATCAGACATAGCAGGTGTAAAAGAAAACTGTAATCTGCGTTTGGATGCATCTGCGTCTTTCCATACCCGATGATGTGTTGTTGCTACCTCCCATCCAAGCGTGTCGCTGGTATCAAAGTCTTCAATTGAAAATTCATCTACCGGAACTGAGTTGATAGTTGAAGTGCTCTCCTCAGAAGAATCAAAAAAATTGATGATGACACCCAGGGCGATCAGCAAAATACACATCACCCTGAATATCTTTTTCACTTTAGTTTCATTGTTTTACGCGGTGAAGAATGAGTCCATGTTTTGTATGCTCTTCTAAAGGCACTCGCTTCCGAATAACCAAGAATGCTCGCAACGTAAGCTACCTTTAAATCAGGATTGGCTAATAGTTGTCGTGCGATATCCTTTTTAATCATTATCGATAATTTCCTGAAAGTTATTTTCTCCTCTTTCAATTTTCTTTGCAATGAGCGGGTGGTTAATCCAAGGTTCATCGCCAGAAATTCAATAGGTGGCACCTGCCCGTTAAATTCTGTCAATATAATTCTCCTCACGCGATTTGAAAACTTTTCCTTTGACATACGCTCCCGAGAGATTCCTGTCAGCATTTTATCAAACATTCGGTAGAGTGAATGGTCATAGCTTATGACTTTTGATGCCAATTGATGATTCGCAAAAATCAATTGATTGACCCCCGCTTTCAGGTTCAGAGAACATTTGAATACTCTTTCATACTCTGGTAATGCAAAACGTTCCCTGCTGTGAAAATTTACCTGCATGGGAGATACTTTTTTTCCCGAAAGAAGATAGAATACCTGAAGTGTTCCAGCCATTGCCTGATCCACCGCCTGTTGTGCGCTACCAGGTGATTGCCTGGTCCAGACTATTTCCGGGTCAAATTGCAAAATATAGCTTGAGCCTTCTTTATAGATTGAGTATCGAAACATATTCGTCGCCACCCTTCCAAATTTGGCAACGCTCTCAAAGGCATCTTTAAGCGAAGGGCTGCTTTGCATCAAATTGCCGATCAATCCAAGAATGGAAGGATTGGTAGTTTCACCCAAATGCAAACCAAGTAGATTATCATTAGTCAGCTTGACCGCCAGTTCCCACACTTTGTAAGCTGATTCAAAATCAAGTTTTTTATCTGAATGATTTAAGTCTGCCGGATCAACTTTTGCCAGTCGGCAAAGACTTTCCATATCAGCACCTTTGGATACTGCTCCATAAATAATATCTCTGATGATGGGCATGTGTGCGAACATGGCATGATTGAACATTCCGGTTGTCGCAAAATGTCCCTCTTTTGTCACAAGTTATCACTTCTGACGAAATCCAATTAACGTTTGATTAAATAAAACGACAACTATGAAAACAATTACACAGATTTTCCTTGGCCTGATGGCCCTCGCATTTGTCAAGGTAGGAATTGAAACACTTATTGATCCCAGGGCTGTGCTTTCGCAGGTAGGCATAGTGCTGGATAATTCAAGTGCCCTCAGCTCTATGAGAGCCGTTTATGGGGGAATGCATCTTGCATTTGGAATATTTTGTGTCTACGGAATTTTGAAAGACGTTCAGACATCTTTGATTTTAGTACTTCTGTATACTTCGGGATTTGTAATCGGAAGGCTCTCAGGAATTTTACTGGATGGAAGTCCCAACTCCTTTGTTGTTATATGGCTGATAACAGAAAGTGCTTCAATAGCAATAGCCCTCTTCCTGTTAGTCAAAATCCGATCTTAGGAGATCAGGGAAGTGTAGTAAAAGAGACGATACTGCTATAATAGATCTTTGAATAGTCAGCGTTTGCCGCGAATCCTCTATAAAAATAAGTAGTGGCCGGCGTAAGGTTATCGAGTTTGATGCTGAATTTTCTTGCCTCACTGGTAGACCCGAGCACTATTTTATTCTTTGAGTTGATGACAGATAGGTCTGATTGGGTATCCCAAAGGAAACCAAAGTTGACAGGACGGACCGGACCGATCTCCTTTATCTCTGCACCCATTACCACGCTGGTCGCTCCTATTTGCTGTGCGTTGTCCGGAAACAACTCCGGTGCATCTGCTTCATTGTCCTGGCAGGCAATAGCAACGAAAATTAAAAGAATACCCCACTTCTTCATTCTTCAAAGATAGTGATCCGGATTCTTTTAATCCCGCCTTCCTGCAAATATTAAAGCACTATCAATCCTGCTTCAATGACTTCACAGGATTCGCAATAGCTGTCTTAATTGTCTGAAAACTAACTGTAAGGAATGCTATCATCAATATTACGATCATGGGAATTCCAAACATCCACACATTCAGAGTTACCCTGACAGAATAAGTCATAAGCCATTCGTGAATTATAAAATAGGCAATGGGTATGGCAACAATCGATGCGACAAGAATGACTTTCATGAAGTCAGCTGAAAGTAACTGAACAATCTGATGCACAGATGCGCCGAGAACCTTGCGTATTCCAATTTCCTTTGCCCGCTGGACTATTGTATAGGATGATAGTCCAAATAATCCAAGACAGGCAATGAATATGGCAAGAGCAGAAAAAATAGCTACAATTTTTCCAAACTGAGCATCGCTTTGGTATTGACTATTATAAACTTCATCTATAAAGAAGTAATGGAACAAAACGTCCGGGTAGTTTTTAGTCCATAGCTCTTTTATGGTAGCAATACTTTCCTCAACGTTTTGAGTATTTAGTCGAATACTAAAATAATCTGATCTTTCACGGTAGTAGAGAAGTATCGGCATCTGCTTTTCCTTTGGAGATCGTTGATAAAAATTCTTCAGGACCCCAACGATTGTTGAGTATTCTACATTGCGGGTTCTGAAAGTAATCCTTCCACCAATTGCTTCTTCCGCTGATGTGTATCCGAGTTGACGTGCCGCTTCCTCATTAATAATTACCTGATCCGTATTAGGAAGGCCATCTTCAAAATTCTTTCCCTCTACCAGGCTCATTCCAAGTGCAGGGATAAAATCAGCATCAGCACTGAAATAATAATACTCATAATTTCCCTTCGACTTCTCTTCGCCAAATTTTCTGAAAGTGGTAGTACTAAGTTCGTGCACACTTAATCCTGGCAAAGCATCCGACCTGCCTACTTTTTTAACGGATGAATTCTGAAGAAGCTCCGTTTTAAAATTCTGAAAAGAGACTTTATAGACTGAATCGGCGGCATTGGTACGAGGGGCGCGTATCGCAAGAGTCTGATCTATGTTCATTCCAAGGTCGATGTCTCTGAGAAAATTTATTTGCGCGTAAACAGCAATAAGACACACCATTAGAACAATCGTAGCACCAAATTGAAATACTACCAGTGCTTTGCGAAGCTGCTGTCCTCTTGCTGACGACTGGAATTTGCCTTTTAGGATTGTTGCGGGTTGAAAAGATGACAGAACAAAGGCAGGGTACAATCCGGCAAGCACTGATCCAAAGAAGATCAATCCAGTTAATAAGAGCCAGAAATTAATGTCATTGACAAAATTTAATGGAAGGGATTGGCCTGTAATATCACGGAACATCGGCAAAGCAATCCAGAACAAAAACAAAGCAAGAATACCAGCGATTAGATTTACAATGAATGATTCTGACAAGAACTGGAAAACAAGCTGATGCTTTACGGATCCCATTACTTTTCTGATCCCTACTTCCTTTCCTCTTTCAATTGCCTTTGCCGTAGAGAGATTAACATAATTTACCCATGCAATAACTACTATGAACAGGGCAATAGTAATCATGAAATAAACTATTTTGATGCTGCCGTTTGGCTCTGGCTCAAATGACTTATTTGAATAGAGGTGAATGTCTTTGATGGGCTCCGCAGTGTATCGGGAATAATCAATTTTTTCCTTTAGCTCATCGGCTATTATTAGAAGCTTTTTGTTAAAGTCATTTACACTTGCCCCCGGAACCATTAAAAAATAAGTAAACTCATTATTACCACCCCAATTATCATCACGATACCATTCATTGATCTTATACATGGTCGAATGAGAAAGGAGTATTCCGAATTTCAAATGAGTATTGGCGGGGCAGTCCGCCATCACCGCCGTTATTTGATACAATTTTCTATCAATCTCAATTGATTTTCCCAGTGGGTCTATGTTGCCGAAATACTTTTTAACCACGGAAGTTGAAAGCACTGCCTGAAATGGCTCAACAAGTGCATTCCTCGAATCACCCTTCAGAGTCTTAATACCGAATACTTCAAAAGCTGAAGGATCAGCAAAATAAATTCCCTCATCAAGAAATTTATCGTCGCCGACTCTTATCTCCTGAAGGCCATCATTGTGAAACATTCTTGCAAAATCAACTACCTCAGGAATTCTCTCTTTGACCAGAGGGCCAAAACCAGGATGAGTTTCACAATCAGTCATTACATACTCCGTTCCATTATAAATGTCCAGTGTGACACGGAAGACGCGATCAGCATTGGGATTATACTCCTCATAGCTTTTTTCAAATCTTACATAATGAATGATGAACAGGAAGGCTGCTATACCAACACCTAATCCGAAAATATTTATAAATGAGAAGACTCTGTTTTTGAGCAGGCTACGTCTCGCCATTCTCAGATAGTTTTTTAACATGGTATAATAAGTTTATGTGACCGTATGATACAGACAACTCAGCACGAAAATACCCCTATTCCATTATAGAAAGCCAATAAAATGCTGCTATACAGCAGATCATATGAAGCAAATCAGATTTCTTTAAATCCTGAAATACCACCGGATACAATGAATTTCATAGCAGCAGAGCCGGAAATATCAAGTTGCTTAACATTCTCACGAAGCACAAGGAAATGATCACCGGAGAAAGCATACGAATGAGGAAAATAAACAGCCACCATTTCCCCCAAGCCAATTTCTGTAAGATCAGCCTGAGTGATGAACCCGATTCTATAAATGTTATTTTCCTTATTGATCGTAACAAGTACGGGCTTATCAAACTTTCTCTTATCTCCCACAAAAGCTCCCAGCAGATCTTTAACGGAAGAATAGATCAGCTTTACAAGAGGAATACGATTAATGATATGATCAAACCAATTGGAGAAAGTCTGAAAAGCAAAATTTGTGGTAAAGTATCCAAAGAGGGTAATGGCACTCAGAATAATGGCGAATCCAACTCCCGGATAAGGAAGATCCAGTCGCGTATCAAGCCATTGAAAAGCCTGGATGATAAAATAGACAGTTGCTACAAGTGGAACGATAAACAGTGTTCCATTAAAAAAATAGCGTGCGACTTTTTGAAATATCTTCTTCATTCGATTGTTATAAAATTAAAAAGGCTTCCGAATTTCCCCGGAAGCCTTTTTACGATGTTTTATTTCGTTTAAAGTGAGAATCCGAGGAAGCTTAAAAATCCAAGGGACATCAATCCAACAAGGATGAATGTTATTCCCAGACCTCTTAATGGCGCCGGGACATTGGAGTATTTCATTTTTTCACGCACACCCGCCAGCGCAACGATCGCCAGCATCCATCCTATACCGGATCCGAGACCGAATACTGTTGCCTCCGCAAGATTATAAGGCCGTCCCACCATAAAAAGTGCAGCTCCCAATACTGAGCAATTAACAGCGATCAGTGGAAGAAAGATTCCAAGAGTACCATACAAAGCAGGAGAAAATTTCTCAACCGCCATTTCAGTCAATTGGGTGATTGCCGCAATAACGGAAATGAATACAATGAACTGCAAAAAGCTGATATCGATATCAGCAAATCCAGCGCCTAACCAGCTGAGGGAACCAGCTGTCAGAACATAATTCTGAATAAGCCAGTTGATCGGGACCGTAATTCCGATTACGAATATCACCGCGATCCCCAATCCAAAAGCAGTCTTTACCTTCTTTGAGATTGCCAGGAATGAACACATTCCAAGGAAGTAGGCGAAAATCATGTTGTCGATAAAAATCGAACGAACACCAATATTAATTAAGTTTTCCATAGCTGATTAATTAATGGGATTCACGATAACCGTTGATTGTTCTCTGAACCCAGATAATAACTCCCAAAAGAATACAAGCTCCGGCAGGCAACAATAATAATCCGTTTCCCTGATACGGTATTCCTAAAGAAGCAAATACTTTAAATCCGAAAAGTGAGCCCGCTCCAAAAAGCTCGCGAACAAATGCCAGTACCATTAAGATCATTCCATAACCAAGACCATTGCCCATTCCATCAAGGAAGGATGGCCAGGGCTTGTTAGCCATTGCGTATGCTTCAAGGCGGCCCATTACAATACAGTTTGTAATGATCAATCCTACAAACACTGATAATTGCTTTGACACATCATAGACATATGCCTTCAATATCTGATCCACCATGATTACCCACAGTGAAACAATTGCGAGTTGCACGATGATACGAATCCGTGAAGGTATTGTATTTCTCAAAGCAGAGATCGCAACATTTGAGCAAGCCGTTACAATGGTAAGACCCAAAGACATAACAAATGCAGGCTTCATTTGAGTAGTGACTGCGAGTGCTGAACAAACACCAAGGATCTGAACCGTTACCGGGTTATCAATATCCAGTGGATTAGAGATCAGCTTTCTGTTTTTCTTGGAAAAGAGAGGCTCGGCCTTCTTCTCTTTTATAACTTCCGCTACTGCTTCTGTGCTCATAGTGATGCTTGTTTAGTAGACCCCACATTCTTCTTCAAATAATTTTCATAACACGCCAGATAATCTTTTAGCATGTTGTTAACGCCTTTCGCGGTAAGCGTGGCACCAGACATTCCATCCACTTTATGAGGATTACCAGAATAATCGTTGCCTTCGCCTTTCTGAATATTGATAGACACTAAAGATCCATTCTCAAAGATGGATTTGCCCTTAAATCTTTCCTGTATTTCTTCTGACTCGATACGTGCTCCAAGACCTGGCGTCTCTCCAGCATGTTGAAATTTCACACCCTGCACGGTATTAAAATCCGATTTTACAGCAATGAATCCCCAGATGTTATTCCAAAGTCCGTAGCCATAAACCGGCATAACTGCATACTCTACTTTTCCTGAATCATTACGGAACTCATACACTGGCAGCAATCTCTCCTTAGGAGTTTTCTTATATTCTGCAGCAACGATCACTTTTTCAGGAGTCATACCCTCCACCACATTGCCTTGTGCATCGATGACAAAAGCCTTGACCTGCTTATTATATATCTCATTGATATCATCTCCTTCCTTAAGGGTGATTACAGAAGCAAGAATATTCTTCTTCTGTTCCATAGCAATATTTGCATCCTGCTGCGGCTTCAGGCTCACCGCAGCAAACGCCAGTAATCCGCCGCACACCACTGTGATGGCAGCCGAATATAAAATGATATAAGTGTTAGACTGTCGCACGTTGTATTCTCCTTTTTTTATTAGCGGCCACTACAAAATAATCAATCAGCGGAGCGAAAACATTCATCAGTAATATCGCCAGCATGATACCTTCAGGATATGCAGGATTAAAAACCCTGATCAACACAGTGAAGACCCCGATCAATAATCCATATACCCATTTTCCAGTTTCAGTCTGCGTTGCAGTGACAGGATCTGTTGCCATAAACACCGCGCCAAAAGCAAGACCACCAATTACAAGATGGTAATGTGCAGGCATTTGTGTGAATGGATTTGTTCCAACAGCATTAAGAAATAATCCCATTCCAAAAGCTCCTGCAAACACACTAAAGATAATCTTCCAGCTTCCTACTCCTGTCATGACTAGAATTGCTGCACCGATCAGACACATTAAAGTTGATGTCTCACCGATACACCCAGGCATTATACCCAGGAACATATTCCAGAAGCTATAAATTCCATCGGCCCAGCCGGCCCCAAAATTATTTAAGTCGTTCACTACATTTCCGGTAGATTGAGCGGCGAGCGCTAAAGGAGTCGCACCTGAATATCCAGAAACTGTTTTAGCTCCATCACCCAGGAATGTCCAAACTTCACCAGAGATTTGTGAGGGGTAAGCAAAGTATAAAAAAGCACGTGCCGTAAGAGCAACATTCAATACATTCATTCCTGTTCCCCCAAAAGCTTCTTTTCCAATGATCACAGCGAAAATAGTGGCAATGGCAACCTGCCAGAGGGGAATTCCTGCAGGCATTACCAATGGTATCAACATACCGGTGACGAGGTATCCTTCATTCACAGGATGCTTACGGATGGTAGAGAAAATAAATTCAACTCCAAGTCCCACTGCGTATGACACAATTATAATGGGCAGGGTTTTGATAATTCCTATCCAGAATTCTTCACCTACTGAAGCAGTCTGACCGATGGCAATAAAGTGCTGACGGCCCACATTCCACATTCCGAAGATCAAACAAGGAAGCATTGCAAAGATCACCGTCATCATCAATCTTTTAAGATCGATTGCGTCGCGGACCTGAACACCTTTTACTTCAGCTGTTGTATTGGGGGAGAAAAGAAAAGTATCCATTGCCTCATAGGCGAAATAGTACTTCTCAAGCTTGCCTCCTTTTTCAAAATTATGCTTGACCGAGTCAAGACGTTTCCTCAAAAAATTCATATATCTCTTAACTCTTTCTGATCAATTCAAGTCCATCACGAAGTATATCCTGGATATTATGCTTGGAAACATCTACAAATTCACAAAGTGCAAAATCCTCTTCAATCACTTCATAAATTCCCAATGCTTCCATTTCATCGACATCTTCTGCCAGGATGCTCTTTATTAAATGTGTTGGCAGAATATCCATCGGCATAACTCTTTCGAATACACCCGTCTGAACAAATGCACGGGGTTCGCCATGCGTGTTGGTATCCAATTTGAATTCCTTTGACGGAGTGAGGAACGAAAACAATCCCCACGCACGCTGAAAGCTCAATTTATTAGCTCCCGGTGTAATCCATCCTATAAACTCATGATGGTTTCCTTCCGGTAAAACAGTTAGCTGATGATCATGGAAACCAATGTGTCCGTCGCTTTCAATTCTGGTTCCCGTAAGAGGGTTACCTGAAATGAAGCGAACATTTTCTGAAGAAAGGTTATTGGCAACCAGTTTTTTAATAGAAGCGCTTGTCACTGTTTTATAGTACTGAGGCGCCTTAACTTCAGAACCTACTACTGCTACGATCTTCGATGCGTCATAAACTCCATTCAGAAACAACTTTCCAATCTGGATAACTCCGAAAGGATTGATCGTCCACACAATATCTCCTTTGCTGATAGGATCAATATGATGAATCTGAACTCCCACACAACTTGCAGGATGTGGCCCTGAGAATTTATTCACTTCAGCACCCTTCACCTGGGAGAATACCGTAGCAATATCACTGGTCGTGTGAACATTGAGATTCACAGCACCGGACGTTAATTTTTTTAGAATGTCAACACCTGCCTGGAAGAACTGATCCTGACCTTTGAATAGAATACTGTAATCCGGAGCTAGTGGATGTGTATCAAATGCAGATATGTGAATTGCTTTCGGAGTTACGGCTGGATCAGCGATCGTTCCGAAAGGGCGTTGAACAAAATTTGGCCAGACACCTGCTTCAAGGATCTGTGCTTTAATATTCTCAGCTGAAAGATTACCTATTTCAGATATGCTGAACTTTTTAAAGTTCACATAGTCGCTTTTCTTATCAGCAAGAATTTTTACTTCCAGCAAAAGGCGTTTCTCACCGCGCTTTATTTCAACCACCTCTCCGCTTACCGGAGATGTAAATTGAATGGATTCAAGTTTTTTGTCGTGAAAAACAGGAGACCCGGCTTTGACAATATCACCTTCTTTAACAACGACTTTTGGCATGTAGAGTCCATGAAAGTCAGATGGTTTGAGGGAGATGGTTTCAGCAGGCTCGGAGTCTGCAATTTTCGGGGCTGCTTTGCCCGCAAGATTGATATTAAATCCTTTCTTAAGACGAATAAATTTGCCCATGAATTTTGACGGCAACGATATATTTTAGGCCGAGGCAAAATTAGCAATTATCCTTACCCGTCAACGATTTTTTAGGCTTTTGTTAAGGGTTTTGGGTTAAACGGTATTCTTAGAAATTCATGAACAGATTCACTGGAGAATACGAGAAATACATACCCGAAATGAGGTGGGTGCCGGATGCTATTTTTTCTTTTGGACCATCCTGTTTAGAGCCAATCTGACGACTTCATCCACCTCCTCATCAATAGTAATGTGGGTAGTGTCCATCTCAATCGCTTCGGAGGCCTTTCTCAACGGACTTTCCTGGCGGGTGCTGTCGATCTCATCGCGCTTCAGGAGATTTTCTATAATCGAATCAATGTCCACCATCTCGTCTCTGTCCAGCAATTCTTTTTGCCTTCTGAAAGCTCTCACCAGAACATCTGCAGTCAAAAATAATTTAAGCTCGGCATCTGGGAATACGACGGTTCCGATATCACGACCATCCATTACGATCGCGCGCTCTTTGCCCATTCTTCTTTGCTGGTCGACCATTGCATGACGAACTTCGGCAATGGTGCTGACCTGGCTTACAAATTCAGAGACTCTCATATCCCTGATCTCCCTCTCCACGATCCGGCCATTTAGAAAGGTCTCTGTCTTGCCTTTGCTGTTGACATTAAATGTTATCTTGATCTGACTCAAAGCAAAGTTGACCTCTTTCAGATTTGTGAGAGAGACGTGCTTATCAAGAAAATGAAGGGTAACTGCCCTATACATAGCCCCCGAATCGATATACCGGAAGCCTAGAATTTTGGCGACCTCCTTGGCAGTAGTACTCTTCCCACATGCTGAATATCCATCAATGGCGATGATGATCTTCTTCATATTCTCAACAGTCTTTAAGCGGACAAGGGATCGGCTTACCTCTTTTTAATTTCTTATGAGCATGGTTGGAAGATGCACACGCATTCACAGCAAGGAGAATGATGATTAAAAATGAAATGAATCTTATTTTTTTAGAGATCATCTATGGATAATAAAGGCCAAAATAATTATTTCTACGAACTTTATTTTTTTTATTATGAACATAGATTACAGAATTTCTTTCCAGGAAGAATCGCTTCTTTATTCGGTTAATTTTCCATGATAACTCATTCTGAATCCAATCTTCTGTCCCGCCCCAAGCTCCTGCGTTTTTTCAAGCTTCTGATAAAGCGTAATGAATTTCACCTGAGTGTATGGTGGTGCCATCAGGTCATTTTCAATCGCCAGCATCAGTGAAAGTTTAACCATAACATTCAGATCCTGCTCAGTAATGGGCTCATCCGATATTTGACCATACACAATTCCCAATTTTCCCTCGCCTTCAATAATATACCGGCCATCGTGATTGATCAGAAGACGAGCCAATAAATAGCCAGGATCATTCACCCGGTTGAACTTGATAGAATCAGACATAAAGTTATAGACCATAATTTGACCAAAATACTGATTGATCTCATTCTCTTTTATGTATGGGTTTTTCATTACATCATGATCGTCTTCAAACGTCACAATGTTGGTGTGTAGCACAAAGATCAAAAGATCTCCTGCCAGTTTAACCTGAAATTCATTTTCATTAATTCGCTTGAAGTCAACAGTAACATCATTGTCCGTACTGGGTTTAGTCTTCTTTTTAAGCTCCCCTGCTACCCGTTTTGATTCTTTTGCGAGAAGCTCAAATGACTGGATGAGTTTTTTATATGTGATCTGCTTGGCGGTGGATTTATTCTCCAGGAGCTTTACGATATGTTCTAGTGGATCGGGTTGATCTGTTTCCATGGAGATCTTGTTTTAAGTCTGTAATTTAGAGAATCAAAAATAATCCGATAAGTATGGAAACCAACGAAGAAGGAAAAGCAGAGCGATTTTTTAAGGATTTTGGTAAAAAACTTGACAATTTCTTTGTCGAGGCTAAGGATGCCAGCTCCCGAATGGAAGTTGATTTGAAAAAGAAGTTTGAGGAATTGAAAGACTCAGCAGAAAAAATCCGAAATGACTCAAACAATAAGGAGCGCTGGAAAGAAGTTGAGGTTAGCCTGAAAAAAGCTGGCGAAGAACTGGAGAAAGCGCTGAAGGCGGCATTTAAGAAAAAACCATAATCCGGTGATTCGTTTTTATGGTTGATCTGCATCACCAAACAACAACGAACCACCGAATCACTTAAATCTTCACATTCTTCCATTTACCTCTTCTGAAGATCAGTATTGCAATAACTGCAAGAACAGATTCTGCAATTGCAATTGCCCAAAAGGCACCTGATGCTCCAAAGTCAAGTTTGATTGCCATCACGTATGCCAGAGGCACCTGAAAGAACCAATAGGTAAACAGGTTCAGTATCGTTGGTGTGCGGGTATCTCCAGCGCCGTTGAATGACTGCACGACTACCATTCCGTATCCAAAGAAGACATAACCGAAAGCAACAATACGAAGGCATTCTGTTCCATACTTTATTGCCTCAGGATCAGATGTAAAAAATCTCATAATGGGTTCTGAAACAAAATAAAACACAATTGAGATAAGCCCGAGAAATACCATATTGGCTACCCCTGCTTTCCATACAGACTCTTCTGCACGTTCAGGTTTTTGTGCTCCCAGATTTTGGCCAACCAGTGTTGCTGCAGCATTGGCCATACCCCACGATGGAAGAATCGTAAAAATGATTACACGAATAGCAATCTGATATCCCGCAAAGGCTGCACTGCCAAACGTAACAATGATCCTTGCCAGGAAAAGCCAACTTGCTGTTGATATCAAAAACTGTCCGACATTACCTGAAGCAATCTTGATCAACTTGACAATGATGCCATAATCAATTTTGATATTTTCCTTGTTGATCTTGATGATGCCTTTATCACCCCGGAGATAATAAAGTTGATACATGACGCCTGCAGCACGACCGATATTAGTAGCGATCGCTGCACCCTCCACTCCCATAGATGGAATAGGTCCCCAACCGAAGATTAGGATTGGATCCAGGATCATATTAAGAATATTCGCAATCCATAATGAATGCATGGCAATCGCAGCGTTGCCCGCACCCCGGAAAATTGCATTGATCAAAAAGAGGGCAACAATAGTAACATTTCCACCCAACATCCATAGAGTATAACCAGAACCAACCTGAATGATTTGTTCAGAGGCTCCCATTAAACGAAGAATATCCTGATAAAAGAAAATTCCTACAATACTGATAATGAAAGAAAGAACCAGACCAATATAGAGTGCATTCACTGCAGCGATAGCCGCTCCGGGTGAGTCTTTCTCACCAATGCGACGAGCGACCATAGCAGTTGCCGCCATACCGAGACCCATTGCGAGAGAATAAATAATACCTGTCACAGATTCTGTAAGGCCAACAGCAGTTACAGCGTCGTTATTGTTCAACCGACTGATGAAGAATATGTCGACTACTGCTAAGAGAGATTCCATGGCCATTTCAAGAACCATCGGAATCGAGAGCATAAAAATGGCACGATTGATACTACCATCTGTAAAGCTTTGCTCAGAACCTTTTATAGCTTCCTTAAATAGATTAAATATTGAAACCGTTTTCGTAAAAACTTTCATAGTTAAAATTAAATGTAAATAAATAGAATGAAACCATTTACACCGGAAGGTGTATGGCTATCGATTTGAAAGAGACTTGATGCGAAATCAAATCAGAATACGAAAATCATAGGCTTAAATTTGCCGATTGGAACCGAAATATACGGGAAAGATTGGAAAAGGTTATCGGGTCTGCAATTCTCTCAATCTTCTTTTTAGAATAGACCGAAATAATAAGCTTCAGCTAATCAATGGCGGAATAAAAGCGACATCCCACTATACACCAATAAAAAAGGGGCCTTTGCCCCTTTCTTATTTACTAATGACTCTTCAAATGAATTAGCCAATTGCTATTCTCTTGAACTCAGCTACTGTCAGGCCTTTGGTAACACTATCCAGATACTGAGCAACAGTCTTTGAATTATCCTTAACGAATATCTGAGGCAACAATGTATTGTCCTTGAAGAACTTGTTCATCTTACCAGCGGCGATCTTCTCAACCATGTTTTCAGGTTTTCCTTCTGCAAGGATCTGCGCTTTCGCAATTTCAAGTTCCTTTTCAATTACTGATTTATCGATGTTCTTATCATCCACAGCCAAAGGGTTCATGGCAGCGATTTGCATACCAACATCCTTACCGGCATCCGTAACGTCCTTACCGTTAACACCTTTCAATGAAACCAACACACCCAACTTATTACCAGCGTGGATATATGGAACAATGGCCTCACCTTTCATCTGAACATACGAACTGATATCAAGGCGTTCACCGATCTTACCAACAAGCTCAGTGATCTTATCATTCAACGTAAGTCCGCCCACGCTTGTAGCAAGCAATTCTTCTTTTGTCGCAGGCTTTTTAGCAAAAGCTGTTTCAATGATAAGCTTTCCAAGATTCTGGAAATCATCTGTTTTTGCAACGAAATCTGTTTCGCAGTTTAAAGCGATGAGTACACCTTCTTTCTTATCGTCAGAAACCCTAATGAATACAGATCCCTCTTTAGCTTCTTTGTCAGAACGGGAAGCAGAAACTTTCTGTCCTTTCTTTCTTAAAATTTCTATGGCTTTTTCAAAATCACCATCGGCTTCGGTCAAAGCCTTTTTGCAGTCCATCATACCGGCACCGGTCATAGTGCGGAGTTTGTTTACATCTTGTGCTGTGATTGCTGACATGTTCTTTTCTAGTTTAAAATTAGTAGTCTATATGAAATCCTCGCTTTAAAAAACGGGGTTAAATGAAGCGTCCTGCCACCGATCAGGGAAGCAGGACGATCAATTACGTTGCTATCTATCGGTTACGCTTCGTGAACCGGTTCGTCCACTTTACGCTTCTCTTCCTCGTCCTTTTTAGAACCTGCTTCTTCCTTGTCTTTCTTGCGCTCTTGTAAAGCCTCTTCTATTGCTTTACCAATGTATTTGGTAATGATAGAGATAGATTTAAAAGCATCGTCATTAGCAGGAATTGGGAAATCGATATCAGAAGGATCTGAGTTGGTATCCACCATTGCAAAAACCGGGATGTTCAACTTTTGAGCTTCTGCTACTGCGATGTGTTCGCGTTTTACGTCGATCACAAACAATGCTGCAGGAAGACGGTTAAGGTCCGTGATACCTCCTAACAATTTTTCAAGCTTAGCTTTTTCACGGGAGATCATCAGACGCTCGCGTTTCGCAAGGTTTGAGAAGGTATCATCCTTCATCATCTTGTCGATCTGAGCAAGCTTCTTCAAAGACTTGCGGATAGTAGCAAAGTTGGTCAACATACCACCTAACCAACGCTCTGTTACGAACGGCATGTTAAGACGTGTTGCTTCTTCAACGATGATATCCTTAGCCTGTTTTTTAGTTGCTACCAGCATGATCTTACGACCTGAACGAACGATGTTCTTGATTGCGAAGGTTGCTTCCTCCAGGCATTTCAATGTCTTATTAAGATCAATGATGTGAATACCGTTGTTCTCCATGAAAATGTACTCTGCCATTCTCGGATTCCACTTGCGGGTAAGGTGTCCAAAGTGAACACCTGCTTCCATCATTTCCTGGGTTGTTATTTTATCTGCCATACTGCTGCTATCGTATCGATTAACGTTTGCTGAATTGGAATTTCCTTCTTGCTTTTCTGCGACCTGGTTTCTTACGCTCTACCATACGTGAGTCGCGGGTAAGCAGACCTTCTTTTCTTAGTGCAGGGCGGTTTTCGTTGTTAATGTTAACAAGAGCACGCGCAATGCCTAAGCGGATAGCTTCTGCCTGTCCTTTATTGCCACCACCTTCTACATTCACAGTAACATCGTAGTTGCCTTCCAGCTTGGTAAGGGTCAATGCCTGCTTTACAGTGATCTGCAAAATTTCTGAAGAGAAATAAGCTGCAAGCTCACGGTCGTTAATGATGATTGTTCCTTTGCCTGGCTTTACATAAACCCTTGCAATGGATGTTTTTCTGCGACCTATGGTATTAATGATATCCATGAATGTTAACTATAGTGTTCTGTTATTTATAATTCTTGTTCTCAATCTTCATAGCCTTAGGCTGCTGAGCTTCATGAGGATGTGATGCTCCTGCATAAACATGTAAGCTTCTGAAAAGCTCGCTTCCGATTCTGTTCTTTGGCAACATGCCTCGTACAGCATACTCAAGCAATCTCTCAGGGTGCTTTGCCTTGATCATGTTAGGGGTAGATTCTTTCTGACCACCGTTATAACCAGAGTGAGTGAAGATCACACGATCAGTCCACTTCTTGCCAGTCATTTTCACTTTCTCAGCATTGATTACTATCACATGATCTCCACAATCTACGTGGGGTGTGTAGCTGGCTTTATGCTTGCCACGGATTACCATAGCAATCTGGCTCGCAACGCGACCCAAAACTTGTCCTTCGGCATCCACCAAAACCCAGTTCTTTTCAGCACTGGCTTTGTTTAGGTTTTTTGTTTTAAAACTGATCGAATCCACTTGAATTAACGGTTAAACTCCTTAAAAATCACAGCCCTCCTCAAAAAGGGACACAAAAGTAGCCCCAATAGATAGATTATGCAAGCAGGTCTCTGATTTTAGCGGACGTTTGCCGAAAGTTGCTTCAGCATCGCTGTAAAGTCCTTAGGATAAGGGGCTTCCGTCAAAATTCGGTTCCCTTTCAGGTCTGAAAATTCGAGCGAAAAGGCATGGAGTGCCATTCTTTTTATCAGCGTTACCTCCTCGGTATCCTTTTTCACCCTATAATTTCTCTTAATCTCAGAGATCAGGAACGGTTTGCCCCCATACATTTCATCCCCGGTAATAGGAGCCTTCAGAGACGACAAATGGATCCGGATCTGATGCATTCTCCCGGTCACCGGATGGCACTCAATCAGAGAATGCTTATAGAAGGTTTTTAGGGTCGAAAATGACGTTTCCGCCTCCTTTCCTTGTGACGATAATTTCACAGTACCATCATTCTGCTTCAAAATCGACTTATTCACAATTACATTCTCAAAATCCTGGATTCCATCCACCACAGCGTGATAGACTTTGCTCACTTCCCTATGCTCAAATTGCATCGAAAGGTGGCGATAGGCTTCCGGATTACGGGCTATAGCAAGTACCCCTGAAGTGTCCTTATCCAATCTATGGCAAACCTGCGGATCGGATTCTACCTCTCTCGCCAGAGCCAGAATATTTACCGGTTCGACCCGGTCCTCCAGGGTGGCAATAAATGGTGGCTTATTGATTAAGATGTAATCCTCGTTTTGAAAAAGGATAAGGTCTGAGAAAGAGGGAGAGTGTTTGGGCATGGGAATTTCTATTTCCCTACATTAAATGCCAATCCCCATGAAAGATTTAAGTTGGAAATATTCTGCGTACCGCGATTGCCTGTAAAGCCTAACGATTTGGAATAGTCTGCATCTGAAGTAGCCTGCATAAATTCAATACCAAACTTCAATTGTGCTGCTTTGTCCAGCTTTAGTCGAATATTCGAGCCTAATCCATATCCAAATACAAAATTTCTTATGGGTGAATAATCTCTTATCAAAGTCGGATTGGCAGGGGCAGTAATATTTTCTACGGTATGATTAAACGCAGGAGCTGTAATGCCCATTATTCCAGCGAGTGCTTTGAAATCAATGTGAATATTTTTAAGCGGCAACGTTACATAGGGACCTGCAAAAACATAAAGACTTTTCCATGGCTGTAACTCTGTAAGAACAATTCTTGTTCCCGGAGAAGGTGGTGTAGTCGTTGCAATCTCTGATGCTAAAGCATATCTATTAACACTATTTGAAAACATTCCTATCTCAGTTCCAAGGCCTGCATTTTGACTCCAGAACCCAGCATATTCTATTTGGAAATTATACCCGCTTCCTGCAAAACCACTGCCTTCTCTAATGGATACCGATTCTGAATAGCTTCCCATCGCAAAACTTCCTCCACCACTGAAAGCAAGGAAATTAACAGTCCGGTTAACCTTTAAAGAATCCTGCGCCATCATTTCATGTGACAGAAGAGTAAAGAAAAGTAAAACCGCCGCTACTACTTTCATATTTTAAAACTGATTAAAGAGTAAAAATAAATAAAAAAACTAATCCTTGTCCTCTTCTGATTTCGAACGACTTAATTTAAAACTAAAAGTAGAACCTTTACCAACGACACTCTCTACTTCTGCACGGGATCCATGGCCCTCTAAGATATGCTTGACGATGGCGAGACCAAGTCCTGTTCCTCCCTTCTCACGACTACGACTTTTATCCACACGATAGAAACGCTCAAATATTCTGGTGAAATGTTGTGAAGGGATCCCCTCTCCTGTATCGGTAACAAAAGTGGTGATGTACTTCTTGCTGACATCGAATGAAACAATCACTTCTCCACCTTCGGATGTATAATTAATCGCATTTGACACCAGATTGGTCATAACCTGAGTGATCCGTTGCCAGTCAGCATGAACGATCAGCTTTTGAGGATGATCCAGCAACCTGAGTTTAATTTCTTTTTTCTCGCTTTTCTCTTCAAATTGATCCACCACTTCAACACAGAGTTTGTGAAGATCGAAGGATTCGAATTTCATCTTGATATCACCCGTTTCGATCTGGGATAATGTCAGCAGATCCTGTACCAGCACATCCAGGCCATCCAGACTTTTAGCAGCCTTCTTTAAAAAGCGGTTGCGAACTGCCTTGTCATTCATGGCTCCATCCAGTAAAGTATGAATGAATCCTTGCGCAGCAAAAATGGGCGTCTTTAATTCGTGTGAAACGTCTGCAATAAATTCCTTGCGAAAGGCTTCCAGCTTTTTCAATTCATCAATTTCCTTTTGCTTCAGCAATGCAAAGGAGTTGATCTCCTCATTGATGTTGGTCAGCGGATTGAGGGCTCCTGATTTTTCAGGTTTGATTCCACCCAGTTCTTTTTTCCTGAGCTTACCCAGCATTTTATAGATCTTGTTGATCTCGCGAAACACAAGAAACTCCAGAACAACATAAATTAATAAATAAGAGCAGAAGAAGCTGATGACGCCGGCAACAATAAGGCCGTCCTGACTGACACTTTTTACAAGGGACAGGAAGAGCACGGTCACCAAAGCGATGAACACCGCCAGAAGCAACGCCATCGTCCGGGCACTATAAACCATGTATTAAATCAGATTGAATTTATAACCGACTCCCTTTACGGTTGTAATGTAGTCATCTCCGATCTTTTCTCTCACTTTTCTTATGTGAACATCTACCGTGCGGGCCAGCACATAGACATCTGACCCCCAGATATTTTGCAAAAGATCGTCGCGGCTGAAAACTTTGTTAGGATTCTGAGCCAGGAAAAACAGCAGTTCAAATTCTTTTTTAGGGAGATTAATTTCTTTGCCCTTTACCTTAATGGTATAGCTGGAACGGTCAATGATCAGGTCTCCTATCGTAATCATTGAAGTAGGAGTTTTGCCTTTCGAATCACGTCTGAAAAGCGCACTGATCCTGCTCATTAAGGCGCGTGGCTTGATAGGCTTCGTTATGTAGTCATCAGCACCCACGTCAAACGCTGCCACTTCAGAATACTCTTCAGAACGGGCGGTCAGAAATACTATGAATGTATTGATCAGATCAGGCATTGCCCGCAACTGCCGGCAAGCTTCGACACCATCCATGCGTGGCATCATAATGTCCAGCAACACCAGGTCTGGTTTGAATTTTTTTGCAATCTCTACGGCAAGATGACCGTTGTTGGCTGCTTTGACTTCGTAGCCTTCTTTTTCAAGATTGTATTTAAGCAATTCGAGTATGGGTTCTTCATCGTCTACCACCAGCACTTTGTAAGCGGCTTTTTTACCCATGTTTTTTTGATTTTTAAGTAGTTCAAAATTAGCCAGATTCAATCCAATAAAAAACCTGTGTTAAGGGTTTAACAATTACTTAATCTGTGGATAATGAGCAGATGTCTGTGGATTCATCATCCATAGCGCACGATACTAAAGAAAGGGATATGCTTTCTTATAATGATTGATCATTTTCTTTAAATCGTTGCCAAATAAACGCTGCCAATCATCCTTCATCGTATCATGCTTTGATTCATACGTTTTGTAGGACATAAAGTAGGTGTTATTGGGAAGCCTCTTTGCAAATCTGTTCGATTTTCGTTTTCCTCCACTAAAAGACAGTGTATCCATTGAATTAACAATGCGTCTTATAAATTCTTCTTTCCTTTTCTTTTTGGATTCAAGGGAATCACTTTCTGAAAAAGTATTATACAAACTGTCCAGCTTTTGTGTTGATAGAAGCATGTATTCGGCAAACTTTCTGTAATCACTATCCTCAAAAAAATATTCCTTAAATACTTTCGATGTATCACCTCTTGTTACCTGAAGGAAACGCTCCGCACCACGGTCTCCAATAAATGAAGCGAGGTTTTCATTGAAGTCTGAACTGTCTTTCACATAAATAGTAGAGTGGACCATCTCATGGATGATCAGGCTAGCAAGATCCCCATCGCTGCGACGCAGCATGCCGCTCAGGATCGGATCTGTAAACCAACCCAACGTGCTCCATCCTCCAGGATTTCTGACACTTACATCCCAATTATCTTTTTCCAATGATTCCTTTTCCTTTATAGCACTCTCGCGATTGAAGAATCCTTTATATGGTACCGATCCGACGATCGGAAATTCCCAGCGTTTTTCTTTCAGCTTAAAAGGCTCGCAGGCGATCACCACCCACATCAGCTCCTGCCCTTTCTGATCGTACATGGTCTTGTAATTATCCGTGTCGTTCAGTCCGAGAGAATCAATTGCAAATTGCCTTGCTTCCTGAATCAGTAATAATTTTGATTTAAGAGAGTCAGGATAAGCAGGGTCCTGAATAAACTCTTCAACAGGTCTGGCTTCACGTATGATTTTAAGCTGACCTAAACCCTGTGCGATGCCATAGGATATCAACGACCAATAAATAGCACATACTATCAGAAGAATCAGTAAAAAAAATCCAAGAATCTTCTTTATCATTTCTTCCTTTTGAAATAGTATTTGTCGCGATAATTCACATACACGCCGTAGGAATACTGAAAGGTATGATACGATAGGTCGAAGTAAGGTTCGTATCGCAGGGTCAGATAAAGATTTTCAGCAACTTTATAATCATAGAGAAATCTGAAGATCATCAGATTAGGTGTCGGCTGAATACGTGTGTTATCAAAGTAAGAAACGGCTGGATAGATTTTCCCACCATCAAAGGCAATGAACTCCTCTGCCTTCCAATAACTGGCCATAACTTCCAGTCCAAATTTTGTAGATAGTGTTCCATTTAAATAATAGCCGCTTCCATCTTTATACGCTTGCCGGGAATTTGTTAAGTCTTTATCATATAAATAAAAACCATTCAACCCGATTTGGCTGACCAATCCATTTATAGGTTGGGACCAATTCAATCCAACCGCCGTATTCACCAGTGTTTGAATCGCTAATCCAGCGATGTCAAGTTGCCCTCCCTGGTGGCGTGTCATCAATTGGATCGGAACGCTAAGTGATCCACTACCGATTTTCAGTATTTTTTTCTGAGCAGAGAGACCTGCCACCAATTGTTCCTGCTGAGTATCCCGCCAGTATTGCATGTATTGCCAATCAATCCACAGGTCAACAAAAAGATCTTCACGATTGATCTGAAATTGTACACCCGTCTCCAGTCGGTTGTTCAGAACTCTTTCAAAATCATATAATGGTTCGATTAACCTGTGGTTGAGACTGCTTTCCAGGTTTCCGAAAATGACTGAGTATTCATTTTTATTCCATTTAATGGAGAAGATCGGCGCAATTGTGGAGAATTTGCTGTTACCGAAATCCTTTTGAAAATAGCCTCCTGCGTCAATCCTTACATTTTTATTGAGATGATAGCTGACATACGGTTGAAACTGAAATCCAAAAAGAGTGTAGCCATCAATGATCGTCCGGGTGTATTCATTGTTCTTAAAAAAAGCCAGTGTATTGAGTCCGACAGCAAATTTTCCTGAATCTGCTTCATTTACAGGCATCCTGTCTTCGAAAACCTTGTTATTGAGTTGACCAGAAGCCGAAATTGCCCCAACAGCCAGAAATACGGAGAGAACGAAACATCTGAATTTCATGAATGCGCAAATTACGCTAGTTAGGGGGAAATCGTCAGGGATGAGGGACTTTAAAATATGTCAGGGTTTCCGAATCACTAAAATTTTTAGCAAAAAGTTATAATTATTAGTATTGAAGTATTAATTTCAAACCCAGTTTAGAACACGTAATCAATAACACAACTATATATGAGCGACAACAAAAACGAAAAGAGCGACAACAAAGACAACAAGGAAAAGCTAAAAGCCCTTCAACTTACTATTGATAAGTTGGAAAAGACCTATGGGAAAGGTACGGTGATGAAGCTGGACGACCAGAAGGTCATGGATGTTCCGGCAATCTCTACGGGCTCCCTGGGACTTGACATTGCATTGGGCATTGGTGGTATTCCCCGTGGACGTGTAACAGAAATCTACGGACCGGAATCATCTGGTAAAACAACCTTGACCATGCACATGATTGCGGAAGCTCAAAAGGCTGGCGGTCTGGCTGCTTTTATTGATGCCGAGCATGCGTTTGATAAATCATATGCTGAAAAGCTTGGCATCGATACTGAAAATTTGTTGATCTCTCAGCCGGACAATGGAGAGCAGGCGCTTGAAATTGCAGAGCATTTGATTCGCTCAGGAGCTATTGACATTATTGTTATTGACTCTGTTGCAGCACTTGTACCAAAAGCTGAGTTAGAAGGCGAGATGGGAGAAAGTAAAATGGGTCTTCAGGCACGCCTGATGTCACAAGCGTTGAGGAAACTCACAGGCACGATCGCAAAGACAGGTTGTGCATGTATTTTTATCAATCAGTTGCGTGAGAAGATCGGTATCATGTTTGGAAATCCTGAGACTACAACGGGTGGAAATGCATTGAAGTTCTATGCTTCAGTACGTTTGGATATTCGCCGCATTGGTCAGATCAAAGAGAGCAGCGATGACATCACAGGTAATCGCGTTAAGGTGAAGGTCGTGAAAAACAAAGTTGCACCTCCATTCAAGGTAGTTGAATTTGACATTATGTATGGACGGGGAATCTCCAAGTCTGGGGAGATCGTGGATATTGGTGTTGAATTGAATGTGATTCAGAAATCTGGTTCATGGTTCTCTTACAGTGGAAATAAATTAGGCCAGGGTCGTGATGCTGTGAAACAGTTGATTGAAGATAATCCTGAGCTCATGGAAGATCTTGAAAAGAGAATTAAGGAAAAGCTCTCCACAGTTGATGGCACGAAAGTGCTGGAAGAAAAGGAAGCTTAGTATTTAGTGCTTCAAAAATAAACAGCCCGGCTTCATAATGAGGCCGGGCTGTTTATTTTTTATCTCTTATACATTTCACAAGTTTCGCCTGCC
The DNA here is from genome assembly GCA_013141055.1 of Cyclobacteriaceae bacterium. NCBI lineage: Bacteria > Pseudomonadati > Bacteroidota > Cytophagia > Cytophagales > Cyclobacteriaceae > Cyclobacteriaceae bacterium. Next base: position 1,017,686 of record JABFRS010000001.1, read on the forward strand.
ATCTTCCTTCGTTAGTATGAAAGGATGAAAGAGTTGCTAAATGGGACTCTTTTCCACAAAAAAAACCCGGATCGTTGCCAATCCGGGTTTCATCAATTTCTTTAATAATCAGTTCGATCGAATTGCAATCACCGGATCCAATCTGGCAGCAACCGCCGCAGGAACGATTCCCGAAATCAATCCAATAACTGATGATACTCCAATTCCAAGAACTATATTCTTTGCACTGAGTGCAACTTCCAGCGAACCGAAAGGAATAAATGTGAGCAGGAAGACTAACAGGATGCCAGCGAGTCCTCCAATCAAGCTTAGGAATACGGCTTCAAACAAGAACTGGAACAGAATAAAATAATTTTTCGCACCCAGGGATTTCTGCAGTCCGATAATACTCGTTCGTTCTTTCACTGATACAAACATGATGTTGGCAATACCAAAACCACCTACCAGAATTGAGAATCCGCCGATGATCCAACCAGCAATCCCTACCACATCAAACAAACCACTGATGGCATTCGCAATTGCTTCCGGGCGATTGAGGGCAAAATTATCTTTTTCAGAGGGGCGCAATCCGCGTCGTCCTCTTAACAAACCTTTTAATTCATTTTCAAGCTCAACCAATCCAAGGTCATACTCATTACCTTTTATGCCTATCGTTGATTGAAGTTCATTCCAGTTTCCTGTTCCTGTCTGATACAATTTCCGGAAGGAAACATATGGAATTATAACTGTGTAATCACTGCTTGGTGTACCAAGGAAACTTTGTCCTTCGCGTTTAACCACACCTATTACTTTATAGCGCAAATCTTTAATCCGGATGTCTGCACCAACCGGGTCTTTATCATTAAACAAGGCCAGTGAAACTTCATAACCTAGAATAACAACATTTCTTCCACCTTCCACTTCATCTGCGGTGAAATAGCGGCCATTCTCAACATTGACTTCGAAAATCTCATCATATCCTTCTCCCGCACCTCTCAACCCGATCTGACCAATGCTGTTACTACCTTTCTTGATAGTCACGTTACCCTTTGCTGAATAAATAGAAATTGCTGATTTACTTCTGAGGTTAGCATTTAGGAATTTATACTCATTGACAGACGGTGTTGGCCTTCTCCAGTACTCCCACCATTTAAAAGGTCCATTGCCTTCCGGGGTAAATGGCCATTTGCCAACGTAGATCACACCGGTTCCCAAAAAGTCAAAACTGGACTTGATATTTTTTTCAAGAGAGTCCACCAAAGTGAAAACGGCGATGATGGCAAAGATCCCGACCGTAACACCGAGCAGGGATAGAATTGTACGCAAAACGTTGGATTTCAACGCTTTCCAGGCGAAAGCAAAACTTTCAGCAATCAGGCGGAGTACGAGCATGGGCAAATAAACGCGAAAAAACTGATTTCGGTTGTAAAAAATGGTCAATTAAAACAAATCCTTATTTTTGCAGCCTTATTATTAAACAGGCCTCATCCGGCATAAGAGGCCAAAGCCCGTAAGCTTATGAAATGTCCCTATTGGTATATCCATTCTTTCCTCCTTTCTCATCAGCGGACAATTGCCATCTCACTACACAGTTTTGAATTATTTCACCCAAAAGAATAAATAAAAAGAAATGAAATTATCTGGATTTAAGTTTGACCTGCCGAATAATCTGATTGCCCTTCACCCATCCGAAAATCGCGATGACTCCCGTATGATGGTTGTTCACCGCGAAACCGGAAAAATTGAACATAAATTATTTAAAGACATCGTTGGCTACTTTGATGAAGGCGATGTTTTCGTTGGAAATGATACAATGGTTTTTCCTGCCAGACTTTATGGCCGCAAGGAAAAAACAGGTGCTAAAATTGAAGTTTTCCTTTTGAGAGAATTGAATGCGGAAATGCACCTGTGGGATGTTTTAGTAGATCCTGCCCGCAAAATTCGTGTTGGTAATAAATTGTACTTCGGAGATGGCGACCTGGTAGCAGAAGTCATTGATAACACCACTTCACGGGGAAGAACAATTCGATTCCTGTTCGACGGAGATTCTGAAGCGTTTGACAAGATTGTTGAAACACTTGGAGAAACTCCCCTTCCCAAATACATCAAAAGAAAAATTGAACCTGCTGATAAAGAACGCTTCCAGACTATTTACGCCAAGAAGAAGGGTGCTGTATCCGCTCCAACAGCTGGTCTGCATTTCACCAAGCAATTGATGAAACGCATGCAGTTGAAAGGCATTGACATGACGTATGTTACTCTTCACATTGGACTTGGAACTTTCCGCGCCGTGGATGTTGAAGACCTTACCAAGCATAAAATGGATTCTGAGAACTTTATTGTCGGAACTGATGCGGTAAAGGTTGTCAACAATGCTTTGGATAATAAAAACAAGATCTGTGCTATCGGTACCACCTCCATGCGCTCGCTTGAGACTGCGGTTTCTGCCAACAACAGACTTAAAGAACGTGAAGGATGGACAGATAAATTCATCTTCCCACCATACGATTTCAAGATCTGCAGTGCATTAGTTACAAACTTCCATCAGCCTGAATCTACTTTATTGATGATGGCCTGTGCTTTTGGTGGCTATGATTTAACAATGCAGGCATACAGCGTAGCGAAGAAGGAAAAGTATAAATTCCTCACCTACGGTGATGCAATGCTGATCATCTAAGTAAAAGTTAAACGTTAGTCTTAAAATCGTAACTCAATTCGCGGTTAAAGACTAACGTTTAATTGATAACAAAAACTGTTTTGCAGAAAAAAGAATACGCTCTCATTGTTGCTGGCGGCAAAGGCACCAGGATCAAAAGCAGCTTGCCAAAACAATTCATTGAATTGAACGGCAAACCAATATTGGTTCATACACTGGAAGCATTCTTTCGTTACTCTTCTTCGCTTACAGTAATTCTTGTGTTGCCGGAAGACGATTTCAAAATCTGGAATTCTATCGCAGCAGCTTATTCCTTTGAAAACCTCATCATTCTCGCGGAAGGGGGAGAAACCCGTTTTCAGTCCGTTAAGAATGGACTTGATAAGATTGATGGTGATGGCCTTGTAGCGATCCATGATGGAGTGAGGCCTTTAGTGAGTGAAGATATCATTGGTGCCTCCTTTCGTCTCGCAGCGATCCACCAAACGGCTGTGGCTGCGGTTCGGTTAAAAGAGTCTATTCGCATGACGGATATGGACAGCACAAAAGCCATGGACCGCTCCCGTTTCCGCGTTGTTCAGACGCCTCAAACCTTTGATCTCAATCTGATCCGAAAAGCGTATCAAATTAAAGAGGATGCTAGTCTGACAGACGATGCAAGTGTAGCCGAACGTTCGGGACATGCTATATCTCTTTTTGAAGGAAGCTATGAAAACATCAAAATCACAACCCCGGAAGATCTTGTCATCGCCGAGGCTCTCTTAAAAAAGAAAAGCTGACCGATGGCCAGCTTCTATATCGATTGAAATAATCTTAATCGTGTTTAATACTCATCCTCATTAAAGAAGAAGTCCTCTTTTGTAGGATAATCCGGCCATATCTCCTCAATACTTTCGTAAGGCTGACCGTCGTCTTCAAGTTCCTGAAGATTTTCGACCACTTCCAGGGGAGCACCTGAACGGATGGAAAAGTCAATTAATTCATCCTTGGTGGCAGGCCAGGGTGCATCCTCGAGGTATGAAGCCAATTCCAAAGTCCAGTACATACATTTAAAATTTCCGCAAAAATAGAATTAAATACAGCATTGTCAATAGGGGGTGCACGATACTTTCAAAAGCGAAAAACCAGCTACTTTTTGACACCATCAGGATAATGTGAACTATGGTTTTCAGGCCAAAAGAACCATATTTGCGCATCTAACAAAACTTTCATGGCAGACGAAAAAATCATCTTTTCGATGACGGGTGTGAATAAAATCTACCCACCCAGTAAACAAGTACTAAAGAACATATACCTCTCATTTTTTTACGGTGCCAAGATTGGCGTGCTGGGATTGAATGGGTCAGGAAAATCCTCCCTCCTTCGGATCATAGCGGGAATTGATAAAGAGTTTCAGGGAGAAGTAGTATCCGACTTAAGCTTTACGGTGGGTCTTCTTGAGCAAGAACCCCAGCTTGACAAGACAAAAACTGTTCGTGAAATAGTTGAAGAAGGAGTAAAAGAAACAGCTGATCTGCTGAAAGAATTTGAGGCCATTAATGAAAAGTTTGGAGACCCTGCCATTCTGGAAGATCCAGATAAAATGGAGAAGCTGATTGAGAAGCAAGGTGTTCTACAGGAGAAGCTGGATGCCGTTGGCGCCTGGGAACTTGATCATAAGCTTGAGCGGGCGATGGATGCACTTCGTTGCCCTCCACCGGATTCAAAAGTTGAGCACTTGTCGGGTGGTGAGAAAAGAAGAATTGCACTTTGTCGTTTGCTCTTGCAAGAGCCTGATGTACTTCTATTGGATGAGCCAACAAATCACCTGGATGCGGAATCCGTTCAATGGCTTGAAGAACATCTTCGTCAATATAAAGGAACTATTATCGCAGTTACCCACGATCGTTACTTTCTGGATAACGTTGCTGGTTGGATACTTGAACTTGATCGTGGTGAAGGAATTCCATGGAAGGGAAATTATTCTTCATGGTTGGATCAGAAACAGAAACGTCTGAAGCAGGAAGAGAAATCCGAATCAAAGAGACAGAAAGCATTGGAGCGGGAGTTGGAATGGGTGCGCATGAATCCGAAAGGAAGACAGGCAAAAGGTAAAGCTCGTTTAAGTGCTTATGAAAAGTTGATTGGACAGGAAGGTCGTGAGAAAGAAGAGAAACTTGAGCTCTACATTCCACCGGGACCAAGACTTGGGAATAAAGTAATTGAAGCTGAGGGCGTAGCAAAAGCGTATGGCGAAAAGCTTCTTTATGAAAACCTAACGTTCTCACTTCCTCCGGCAGGTATCGTTGGCATCATTGGACCCAATGGTGCGGGTAAGACGACACTCTTCAAAATGATTACGGGCTCTGAGAAACCGGATGCAGGAACATTCTCAGTTGGAGAAACTGTAAAGATCGCATACGTGGATCAGGAGCATGATGACCTGAAGCCAGAGGATACTGTATTTCAGGCAATCACAGGAGGCAATGATCTGTTGCTTATTGGAGGAAAAGAAATGAATTCCAGGGCTTATGTCAGCAAGTTCAACTTCAGCGGAACGGATCAACAGAAAAAGGTAAAAGAACTCTCTGGTGGTATGCGAAATCGAGCTCATCTTGCTATTGCACTAAAGCAAGGCGGCAATCTTTTACTTCTGGATGAGCCAACCAATGATCTTGATGTTAACACCCTTCGTTCGTTGGAAGAGGCTCTTGACAATTTCGGCGGATGCGCAGTAATCATTTCTCACGATCGTTGGTTTCTTGACAGAGTGTGTACTCATATTCTTGCCTTTGAAGGTGATTCACAGGTTTACTGGTTTGAAGGAACCTTTAGCGAATATGAAGAGAACAAGAAAAAGAGATTGGGCGATGATCAACCTCACAGGATCAAGTATAAAAAACTGGTAAAGTAGAATAGGCTATCAATGAAACCACTCTATACCATTCTTCTTCTGGTTGCTTCCAATGCATTCATGACTTTCGCATGGTACGGGCATTTGAAATTCAAGGATATGTCCTGGAGTCAAAATCTTGGACTAGTCAGCATTATTCTGATCAGCTGGGGCATCGCATTATTTGAGTATGCGTTACAGGTTCCCGCTAACAGGATCGGCTTCAAAGAAAACGGAGGTCCTTTTTCATTAGTGCAATTGAAGGTGATTCAGGAAGTAATCACGCTGACTGTGTTTGTAATATTCTCACTTGTGTTTTTTAAAAATGAAACCTTCCGAATGAATCATGCCATTGGATTTATTTTTCTGATCCTGGCAGTGTATTTCATGTTTAAAAAATAATATTCACTGAGACCCGGACTGGCCGTAACAGTACCTATCTTCATAAAACCTTTATTATCCCTGTTATCAGGGTTACTTTGTTGTTGTCAGAATTCTTTTTTGATCAACCTGAAAGTTTTTACGTATTAAGCTGGGATGCCAAAAGCTTGAAAAAACCACGATTTGGCACTTCCCGGGTCTGGAGTTTCCCTACCCTTAACGAGACCTTAACGAGACCTTATCGAGACCTTATCGAGACCTTATCGGGACTTTTTACCTATAACTCCCGGATATCTTACCTATTTCCCACCTATTCACTACGGATGTTCCCCTTTGCCTTGTGCTTGTCTCACCTTTGTAACATCGGTGCATAGAGCCTGTAACTCCCGTTGAGCTTCGGATAGAATATGAGAAGCAATGGAATAATCGATATGGGTCGGCAGGATTATAAGGTTGCCATATCAATGACAAATCGGTATCGCACATCATTCTTGATCATTCTTTCGTAGGCACCATTAATATCCTTCATGGCAATTACTTCTACATCTGACATGATCTTTCTCTCAGCGCAGAAATCCAGCATTTCCTGAGTTTCTTTTATTCCTCCTATCATCGATCCTGCTAAAGTTTTTCTTTTAGCAATCAATGAAAAATGGTGAACAGGTGCCGGATTTGGTGGAACTCCAACCAGGATATGCGTGCCGCCACTCTTAACCAATCCCAGATAAAGGTTCAGATCGTGCTCAGCAGACACGGTATCAATAATGAAATCAAAATGATTGCGTAGTGACTTTAATGTCGCTTTGTTTTGGGTGTGCGCAAAATGATGGGCACCAAGCTTTTTTGCATCTGCCTCTTTATTTGCAGAAGTACTTAACACCGTAACTTCTGATCCAAGAGATGCAGCAAACTTAACCGCCATGTGACCTAAACCACCCAATCCCAAAACTCCAACCTTATGACCATTTCCGATCTTCCAGTGCATGATGGGTGAATAGGTAGTAATGCCTGCACAAAGTAAAGGTCCTACTCTATCCAGTTCCAGATTCGGTGAAACATGCAATGTGTATTGTTCATCCACAACAATCTGGGAAGAGTATCCACCGTACGTTGGTGTCTTGCCGTCTTTTTCAAAACTGTTATAGGTTCCAATCGAACCTCTGTCACAATATTGTTCCAGTCCTTGTTGGCAACTTTCACATGTACGACATGAGTCAACAAAGCATCCGACACCAGCAAGGTCTCCAACGCTGAACTGTTTCACATCCTTTCCAACTTTGCTGATGCGACCTACAATTTCGTGTCCAGGCACCATGGGAAATATAGAGTCGCCCCATTCATTTCTAACCTGATGAATGTCTGAATGACACACGCCACAATACAGAATATCAATCAAAACATCTTTAGGACCTACTTCACGTCGGTCAAATCCAAATGGTGATAGTGGGGTTGTGGCATTCGCAGCGGCGTAGGATCTGACAGGAATCATATCGATTGATTTAAGTAATAATATTAATAAATAACACTGATCCCGGTAATGATGTTCTGGTCAAAAGACAATTATCTTATTTCTTCTCCAGGCTGAGTCTTCCATCGTTCATGCATCCAAACCCATTGGGTAGGATGATCTCTGATGGCTTTTTCAATGTATCGGGTATAGTTCTGAGTATTGACAACCAGATCTGTTTCCTCATCACCTGAGCTTACCCAAGGAATCTCCGGAAGGAATTGAATGTGCTGAAAATTATCTTCACCGAGATATATATATGCAGGCACTACTGTTGCTCCGGTTTTCATTGCCAGAATTGTTCCTCCAATCGGAGTTGATGCAGGCATCCCGAAAAAATCTACAAACCTGCTTTTAACCTTAGTATCCTGATCGATTAAAATAGCAGTGACACCTCCCCGTTTCAATCCTTTGAACAAACCGATCGTTTCCTTTCCTCTTTCGACAGGGATCGCGCCATGCGCATTACGATAATTGACCATTAGTGAATTAAGGCGTTCATCCTTTAATGGAGTGCCTATCACCATCGGTTGCCACCCTTTCATTGCAGTAAAGGTTACCATTAGTTCAAAAGCACCAAGGTGGATGGGGATAAAAAGAACACCCTTACCTTTTTTTAGTGCGTTCTCACCATGCTCTACGTTATGAACTTTAATGAATTTTTCCAGATCCTGTAAATTCTTAACACGGGATGCGCGGATAATCTCTCCTACGTTTTTGCCGATCATGACAAATGTTTGCCTTGTCATCTTTCGGATCTCATCGACAGATTTTTCTTTTCCAAACGCCATGGTAAGATGCTTGAACGTCAGTGCTCTGGGCTTTGGAGAAAATAGATATCCCAACCAGCCGAGGAAACCACAAAACGCAAGCCACGAGGTTCGTGGAATTATCCAGGAGAGGAAAATCAGAAACCGGATAAACCAGTATAATGAGGTGTACTTGATTTCTTTTCTTAACGGTCTACCGGCCATACATTCTAAAAAGACAAAGATACATGCTGTTCACAAAAATCCTGACGCTACTTCTTTTTGACGAATGGAATTATATCCACCGCACGGGCTTTTAAAATTCCAAATTCGCGAAAGCGATAACCGATCAGAAATTTAAAGGTACTGCTTACCGAAGTTAGCTTTGCTTCGTCAAAAGTCACTCCCCGTTTCTGTGAAATAAAACTTATTCCACCGAAAAATCTATCACCATTATAACCAATAGAACCTCTGTAATCAGTAAATCCATCCACACCTGTGGAAACCTGTCTTTCATCTTTTACAATGTAGTCCAGTGTGCGAACCGCCGGCCCGACAGAAAAAGACGCATTGATAAAGAATTTCTTTATGACTACCGTATAGGTATAACCTGGCGCGATACTAAAAGTGAGTGACTGGAAGTCAGAGACGGCAGCATCACTACCAAATTCAGCTTCATAATCCTTACCATAAATTGCAGAATCCGCCTTCAGGTGAAAGGAATTAAAGGTCCCAGTCAATAAAAAAGATCCAGCACTCTTCTTTTGACGTTCCGCAAAATTATAAGCAGACCTAAGAGAGAATTTATTCCTGTTAAACATATAGATACCATTGACTCCCACATTGTCGGTTACCATATCGGGACGTTGAGGAAATGGCGTGTTGCGGGGTATGCTTCTGTTGGGATCTGAGACATAAAAGCCGCTATATCTTTGATAAAAAACATCAGCACCCCAATGCTTGCTTAATAGATTCAATTGAAAATCAGTGGCTTTTGTTTCTCCATACAATTCATTCTTATACTCCTGAATTGGAACTGAGAAAGTTACTTCTGCTCCTATTTCAAATAAGTACAATCCGAACCCTGCTCCATAAGAATTATTAGGTTTAAAGATCAGGTTATTGCTCCTATTATGTTTTTGTTCTACTTCAAAAGAAGTTGATCGTTGCTTAAGAACGGGCCAGATAAAAAAATGGTCAGGGAATCGCTCAACATAGATGTTACGAAGAGAGTCATTTCTCTGTCCGTAGGAAGAGATTGAAATGAATAAGAGTAAAAAAAGTAAAGAAGTAATTCTCACTACAGAATATATTCACTGAGGTTTTTATTCTTCAGCAATCCATTCATTTTGTCTTTCACCATCTCCTGAGTGATGGAAAGTTGTGTTCCGGCTTTTATATCATCAGGAATATTGAACAGAAAATCATTCAATATTCTGCTCATCACCGTTTGTAATCTCCTGGCTCCAATGTTCTCAATCTCTGCATTTATTGAGAATGCTGTCTGGGCAATTTCATCAATCGCTTCATCTGTGAATGAGATGCCGACACCTTCCGCTTCAAGAAGAGCAATATATTGTTTTGTAAGAGCATTCTTGGGTTCCTTGAGGATTCTTACAAAATCCTCTTTTGTAAGAGCATTGAGTTCTACACGAATTGGAAAGCGTCCCTGCAGTTCGGGTATAAGATCAGACGGTTTTGAAATATGAAAAGCTCCGGCAGCTATAAACAAAACGTGGTCTGTCTTAATAACTCCATATTTGGTGTTCACGGTGCTTCCTTCCACAATCGGAAGAAGATCACGCTGAACACCTTCGCGACTTACATCAGGTCCACCACCTTTACCATTTCCGGAAGCAATCTTATCAATCTCATCAATGAAAATAATTCCAGCGTTCTCAGCTTTGCGAAGAGCTTCTTCCTTGACTTCATCCATGTCAATAAGGCGCGAGGCTTCTTCTTCTAATAAGATTCTTCTGGCTTCCGCCACCGTCACCTTTCGCTTCTTTGCCTTCTTGGGCATCATTCCGCCAATCATCTCCTGCAGGTTCATCATAGACACTTCGTCCATCATTCCCGCACCGATCATTCCAACATTGCTATTTCCACTTTGCTTAATGTCAATATCAATTTTCCTATCCTCCAGCTCGCCATTCTTTATTTTATCCCTGAAAAGATTTCTGGTTCGTTCGTTGAGCTCGACATCACTTGAAGGAACTTCGTCAGAATCGTTTGAGCCAGTAGAAAATCCGGCTTTCGGAGTATTTGACTTCATCGCTGGAATTAGCGCATCCAGGATAATCTCCTCGACTACAAGAGCCGCTTTCTCTTTAACTTCTTCTTTCTTACGTGCCTTGACCATATTGACAGATTGCTCAACAAGATCACGCACCATGCTCTCCACGTCACGGCCAACATAACCGACTTCTGTAAACTTCGAGGCTTCTACTTTTACAAAGGGTGCATCCGCAATTTTTGCTAAACGCCTTGCAATTTCAGTTTTACCAACACCCGTGGCACCAATCATCAGAATGTTGTTTGGAATTATATCCTCCTGAATGTCAGAATCAACATTCATTCTTCTCCATCTATTTCGCAATGCTATCGCTACGTTACGCTTGGCATCGTTCTGTCCAACAATATACTTATCAAGTTCAGCAACAATTTGCCGGGGAGTCAACGCACTGGAATTCATCATCTGCTAAAATTGAAATATAACTAGGGGAAATAAATCAGTTCTTACGTTCTTCAAAGAGATTAAAGATAATCGGACGCTTAACTTTTTCCTTAAGCAAAGCAATTTTCAGGACCTCTTCCACAGTATTGACATAATGAAAAGTCAATCCTTTAAGATAATGGCTTTCAATCTCTTCAATGTCCTTTCGGTTCTTGGCACTCATCACAATATCCTTGATACCACTACGCTTCGCAGCAAGGATCTTTTCCTTGATACCTCCCACCGGAAGCACTTTTCCACGCAATGTTATCTCTCCCGTCATCGCTAATTTGGCTTTCACCTTCCGCTGGGTAAATATTGAAGCAAGTGATGTGAGCATAGTAATTCCTGCCGACGGTCCGTCTTTAGGAACCGCTCCTGCCGGAACATGCACATGAAGATCGTATTGCTGAAATACCCGGTGATCAATATCCAGGGATTCAGCGTTTGATTTCAGGTAGGAAAGTGCTGCGATCGCTGATTCCTTCATCACATCTCCAAGCTGCCCCGATAGCGTAAGCTGTCCTTTTCCACGACTCAGGCTGGATTCAATAAAGAGAATATCCCCGCCTACCTGTGTCCAGGCCAGTCCGGTTACAACACCTGCAGTTTCATTGTCCTGATACAACTCTTCGTCAAAAACTTCCGGCCCAAGGATCTTCACAACATATGTTTCCTTGATCTCTTTCTCAGCTTTCTCTTCCATCGCTACCGCTTTGGCAACGCTTCGAACTACAGACCCTATCTTCCTTTCAAGATTTCGTACACCAGACTCTCTCGTGTAATGACTAATTATTTTTAACAACGCTTCCTTACTGAATTTAACATCTGTGGTTTTCAGTCCGTGTTCTTTCAATTGCTTTGGAACAAGATGCTTTATTGCAATTTGAAGCTTCTCCTCTACCGTATATCCTGTTATCTCAATGATCTCCATTCGATCGCGCAAAGCAGGCTGGATGGTATCCAATGAATTTGCTGTGGCAATAAAAAGGACTTTTGAAAGATCGTATTCTACTTCCAGGTAATTGTCGTTGAATGAATTGTTTTGCTCCGGATCCAGGACTTCCAGTAATGCTGACGATGGATCACCTCTGAAGTCGGTACGTATTTTATCGATCTCGTCCAGAACAAAGACAGGATTTGATGACTTGGCCTTTTTAATGTTTTGAATGATTTTTCCAGGCATAGCACCGATGTAAGTCTTGCGATGTCCCCGAACTTCCGCTTCATCATGAACTCCACCAAGAGATACGCGTATGTAATTTCGTTGCAATGATTTGGCGATTGATTTTCCAAGAGATGTTTTACCAACTCCGGGAGGTCCGTACAGACAAAGTATCGGGCCCTTCATATCCTGCTTCAATTTCAATACGGCGAGATACTCAAGAATACGTCCCTTTACTTTTTCAAGACCAAAATGATCTTTGTCCAGAATTTTTGAAGCACGCTTCAAATCAAAATCATCCGTGGTGTATTCGTCCCAGGGCAGGTCGAGCATGAGCTCAACATAATTCATCGACACCGGAAACTCCGCAGCCTGAGGATTCATTCTGGTAAGCTTATCCAGTTCTTTTGTAAAATGATCCAGTGCTGCCTTGGGCCATTTTTTAGTTGCACCGCGCTTACGAAGCTTTTCAATTTCTTTATCAGGACCATCATATCCCAATTCGTCCTGAAGCACTTTGATCTGCTGGCGAAGGAAATAATCTCTTTGTTGCTGATCGATATCTGTATGAACTTTCTTATGAATCTCGTTCTTGATCTCCAGCATCTGGATCTCTTTCAACATAAACTGCAGCAACAGCGTCCCACGATCGATGATGTTTGCAGTCTCAAGTATCTTTTGCTTTTCAGTAACCTCTACATTGAGATTAGAGGAGAGAAAGTGAATCAGAAAAGATGTGCTCTGTATATTATCTAGCGCTACCTGAGCCTCCTGAGGAATCTCAGGGTTGAGGCGAAGGACTTTTGATGCTGCATCTTTCAATGATTGAACAAGCGCCTTTACCTCTTTGCTATCGAGATTTAATTTTGGCTCGATCAACAGATCAACGTGTGCTGTGATATGAGGATCTTCCTGAACAAACTCTTTAACAGAGAAACGGTTCTTACCTTGAATAATGATAGTTGTATTGCCATCGGGCAACACAATCATCTTAATAATCCTTGCTACCGTTCCGAAGCGATAAATATCTTCAATAGCAGGCTCTTCCATCTGCTTATTTTTCTGAGCAATGACTCCAACAATACGATTGCCCTGATAAGCTTTTTTGATTAGCCGTATAGATTTCTGACGCGTGACAGTGATTGGTATAACAACGCCGGGAAAAAGGACGGTGTTTTTTATTGGGAGGATAGGCAGTTCTTCTGGAAGGTCTTCGGGCTTTAGGTCAGACTCCTGTTCAGGATTAATCAACTGCACCAGTTCTTCTGAGTCTTCCTGCACGTTTGGGGTAATTTCGAGGGATTTAAACATGTTATAAATGCCAATATGACACAGAAAAACTGTGCCGTTCGTTATAAATCAATTGCTCTCAATATGGTCAATACAAGTGCCAAAGCGTTGTTTATCAGTCAAAATTATTTCAACTTTCGGTAATACGGTGGTGAATTCAATTTTTTTCCAACCTGTGAAAGCCCATTTTTTCATACTAATTACCCTTCTTTCAACAGTTTTTGCGCAGAATACCCATGCACAAAAGCAAAAGAAAAAATTCAAACAGGGAGCCACAATACAACTAAACGACTCCGTTACCTCTTTCAGTCAGTCTGACATATTCGCATTTCAGAACGTAAACAAGGTTTCCTTCTACTATGATGGGGCAAAAATTAAAAAGCTTCAGGAGCTGAAGGCAGAAGGACCTACTCAGAAATACTACGACAACTTAAAAAGCTACGTCAGGAATTTTGGAATGCAAAACTTCCATGAAAATACCGCCATGCTTTGGGAGCTGGCAAAACTTTCAAAACAATTCGGTCAACCTGGAGAATCCATTCTGCTTTATAAGTTGATTTTGAAACACCATCGCCAGGGACTTAATATTCAGGATGTGTATCGCGAGTATGATTCTCTTGAACGTGATAAGAAAAAATATTATGTGCCACTTGAATACTACTATCAGTTGGTTGATTACCGAAAAGAAATTGATACACTTCATCCTCCTCATTCTGTTCTTGTGAACATGGGTGATGATCTCAATTCAAAAAAAGAAGACTACGGTCCTACTATCGGCAATGTTGACAACCTCATACTTTTCACTTCGAAAAGGAACAAACATCAGCAGGGAGAAAGGAGTTACGATGAGGATTTATTTTTCAGCACACGCATGGATGGCTATTGGGGTCCGGCGAAAGAATTTAAACTGATCAACACAAGTTATAATGAGGGTTCAGCCTGCCTGAGTCATGATGGCAAGTACATGGTATTCTCACGTTGCAATACGCCTGAGTCATCCGGCAACTGTGATTTATACAGCGCGGAAGTCAAGAATGATTCTGTCTGGACCAATATCAAAAACATGGGGCCTGATATTAACAGCAGCGGATGGGATTCCCATCCTTCCTTAACACATCAGGGTGATACACTTTACTTCGCCTCAAATCGCGTTGGGAGCTTTGGACTTTCGGACATCTATTTTTCTGTGAAAGACAAAAAAGGAATCTGGGGCAAGGCACAGAATGCCGGACCGGTCATTAATACGGTCAACAGTGAGGTAAGTCCTTTCTTTCACCACACATTCAATGTTCTTTACTTCAGTTCGAATGGACATCCCCTCAACTTCGGAGACTTTGATATTTATAAAACGACGCGTCATAAGAATGTATGGAGCGAGCCTAAGAACATTGGACCACTTGTGAATGGTGCCGGTAGTGAATATTACTTCACCATTGATTCAAAATCAAAAGATCTTTACTACGCACGATCAGAAGAGGAAGACAAAAAGAACCTTGATCTTTTTTCGTTTTCTGTTCCCATGGAAGCACAGCCGGAAGCCGTCACACAATTGAAGGGAACTTTAAAAAGCAATGAAGGCAAACCCATGAAGGGAATTGTGTCTGTCATTGACCTGGATAATAATGTTGAGGTTTCCCCCAAATTTCTCCGTGAAGATGGATCCTTTGATTTCAGTCTTATCAATAAAAGAAATTATCTGCTGATCATTCAGGGGGACGAATTCTTCAGGATTGAAGAAATATTTTTTCTGAATGGCGATATGGAAATTAATAAAGTCGCGGAGCCAATTGAGAGCAAAATTGCTTTTGAGTCATTGGAATTTGAAAATGGCAAAGCAAATATTCTTGAGGCGATGCATTCTGATCTCAATAAGATCGCCAATTTCCTGATCGATCATCCGAAATTGAGATTAAGCATTTCAGGCCATACGGATTCAGACGGGAAGGAAGATTCGAACTTGAAACTCTCGCAGGCAAGAGCCGATGCAATAAAAAAATACCTGGTCGATGAATTTAAAATCGATGGAGTAAGAATTGTAGCGATTGGGTATGGAAGTGCAAAACCTATTACGCAGGAAATCACAAGCGATCACAAGCAGCTGAATCGAAGGGTTGAATTTGAGATCTTTAATTAAGAAGAAAGATAAGTTCCAAAAGAAAAAGACCTTTTGCTCTGAATGATGTAGAGCAAAAGGTCTTTCTGTTTTATAAGCGTTTAGATTATTGGAAGAATTTGGCAATGTCGTTATAGAACACAAACACCATGAGCACCAGAAGCATTGCCATACCGATCTTCAGGGCAGTTTCAAAAACTTTTTCACTTGGCTCACGGCCACTGATCATTTCATAGAGAAGGAATACAACATATCCACCGTCTAATCCCGGAATTGGCAATAGATTCATAAATGCCAAAACCATAGAAAGAATACCCGTCATTCTCCAGAAGCGTTCCCAATCCCATTCAGAACCAAAAGCCTGGGCCATTCCAATCGGACCAGAAAGTGATTTACTAAATGAAAGTTCTCCAGTACCGATCTTCTTAAATGCCTTTAACTGTGTAAAGATGATACCAAATGCACGTTGAGTTCCCAATACAATCGATTCTCCAAAGCTGTATTTAATATAAGCAAGATCATTTTTATCAAGAACTTTTGCCGAGAACCCAATCATTGGTTGATTCTTGAATGGCTCGCTGAAAGCGAGTATCTCTTCTCCCCGCTTGATCTTAAATGAAAGAGTATCAAGCTTTCCGCTTCTGACAAACTTATCAATCTGATCCTTGTAGACTACAGGCTGACCCTGAACTTCAATAAATTGATCACCCGCTTGCAAGCCAGTCTTTTTGGCAACACTGGGAACCATAAATTTGTGCTTGATCGTATCGATCTTGTCACCTTTCATTTTCAACTCCAACTCTTCAATTTCAACCTCCGCCGCTACCGTTCCAACGACTGCTGGAATACGGGGTGCAATAAATGTTGCTGCCGCAGCCTTGCTGTTAAAGTTTTCGATAAAGTTTCCGGGAATATCAATTCTGACTTCCTGTCCATCACGATCGACTGTGAAATAGGATGATTCTGTTAATAACACATCAGGCTTAATGATGTCCTGAAAATCCTTGTAGTCTTTGCCATTGATCTTAACGATCTTATCACCTGTCTTTAAGCCAATCTGTTCGCCTAATTCAAGAGCCTGAATCCCTCCGTGGTTGTTGATGTAATCCTTCGGGATATAAGTGTCACCAAGGGCATAGGTAAGTCCGATAAAAATAGCGACACCAACAATTACATTGACAATGATACCACCCAACATGACAATCAATCGTTGCCATGGTTTCTTTGCACGGAACTCCCAATCCTGAGGCGCGGCTTTCATGGCCTCTTTATCCATGCTCTCATCAACCATCCCAGCAATCTTGACATAACCACCAAGCGGGAACCACCCGATACCATATTCAGTATCACCTTTCTTAAGCTTGAAGAGTGAGAAGTTCATGACGTTAGCCATGGGGAATAAAAAGTCGAAGAAGAGATAAAACTTTTCAACTTTGATTCCAAAAGTCCGGGCCGTGATAAAATGCCCCCATTCGTGAACAACAATTAATATTGAGAGGCTCAACAGAAGTTGGGCCGTCATGATCATTCCCTCCATGCTTTAGCTATTGATTTTTAAACGTTGCACTTTACTTTATAAATTCATTCGCCCTGATCCTGGTCAATTTATCCGTTTCCATGTAATCTTCCAGGCGCGGATCAGGGATATAATCTGATTTTATCAAACATTGTTCCACTAAATCCGACATTTCTAAAAATCCAATTCGTTCTTTTAGAAATTCTGCCACTGCCACCTCATTTGCTGCATTCAGCACGCAAGGCATGTTTCCACCACGTTCCAGGGCCTTAAACGCGAGCGCAAGATTACGAAAAGTTTCTGTATCAGGCTTTTCAAAGGTAAGGGATGAATAATTCGCAAAATCGAACCTTGGAAAATCAGATTTCAACCTCAAAGGATAAGATAAAGCAAACTGAATCGGTAAACGCATATCCGGCAAACCGAGTTGTGCCTTGATAGAGCTGTCTTCGAATTGCACAAGAGAATGTACAATGGATTGAGGGTGAACCACCACCTCCACCTGTTCCGGCTTAAGTCCAAAAAGCCATTTTGCTTCAATCACCTCCAGACCTTTGTTCATCAGCGAAGCTGAATCAATTGTCACTTTGGAACCCATCGTCCAATTAGGATGCTTTAATGCCTGAGCCAGTGTGACTTTTGATAGATCATTCTTTTTCTTTCCACGAAACGGTCCACCGGATGCTGTGAGAATAATTTTTTCAATGCGATTATGAAACTCTCCCACGATACACTGAAAGATTGCAGAGTGTTCTGAATCAACCGGAAGAATATTGACACCTTTTTCACGGGCCATTCTGGTAACAAGTTCTCCGGCAACCACAAGTGTTTCTTTATTTGCAAGTGCAAGGGTCTTTCCCGCTTCAATAGCTTTGATAGTGGGCTTTAATCCCGAGTATCCTACCAGGGCGGTAAGGACAACATCAATAGAACTCATTTCAACAACAGATGAGAGAGCACTTTCTCCAGCATAAACTTTTATGTCCTCGCTCTTCAGCGCCTGCTTCACTGTTTCGTAATGATCTTCATTAACGATGACAACAGCGTTCGGCTTGAATTTCTTTGCTTGTTCAATGAGAAGTCCGGCATTATTCTGCGCCGTCAACACCTCCACCTCAAAAAAATCAGGATGCGACTCAATTACTTCAAGAGTTTGTTTACCGATTGAGCCGGTGGAGCCGAGGATGGCAATGCGCTTTTTTATTGGTTCAGGGATCAAGATTCAGATTCTAAGGTTGGGTAATTCTTTCAGGCCTTCATTCTTCCTAACTCATCCGCAATCTTCCTGTCATTTGCCAATCTAGGCACTTTATTCTGACCGCCAAGCTTGCCCTGTGATTTCATATAGTCAATGAATGCATTTTTCTTCAATGAGTTGATCTTTAAGACACTCAAAATACTGCCCCGAATCAGGTCGTCATAATAAACATTCAACTCCCTCAGTTTGTTATCCAACTCCTGAACAAAAGCATTCATGTTATTCGGAGTCTTCGCAAACTCTATCAGCCACTCATGATGTGGCAATCCTTCTGAAGGCGTTACCTGTGGCGCAACAGTAAACTCTACTAATTCAACTTCCGGAAATTTCTGCATGGCAAACTTCATAGCCTTCTCCACTTCCTCGCCAATCACATGCTCGCCAAATGCGGAGATAAAATGCTTGATACGACCCGACACCACCACACGATAAGGATCTTTAGAAACAAATTTCACAGTGTCTCCAATGGAATATCCCCAAAGACCAGCATTGTTATTTATAATGATCGCATAGTTTTTTCCGAGTTCCACCTCCCCAATTGATAACCGTGTTGGATTCTCTGAAAAATATTCTTCGGTTGGAATAAACTCGTAGAAGATCCCGCAGTTTAGCAACAGCAACATTCCTTCATGCTTCTGCGAATCCTGATATGCCATAAAGCCTTCTGATGCCGGAAATAATTCTATTGAATCAATTTCCTTTCCGATAGATTCGATCAACTTCGCTTTATACGGCCCAAAGTTGACGCCCCCATAAACAAACATTGAAAAATTAGGAAAAACATCTTTGATCTTCTTTCCCGTCCGAGCCTGAATGCGATCAAAATACATTTGTACCCACGGTGGTATACCAGAGATCAGCGTCATGTCTGAAGTAATAGTCTCATCGATGATCCTCTCAAGCTTCTCCTCCCAGTCTTCTATAATATTTGTCGCATAACTCGGTTTCTGATTGCTTCTTAAATAGGCCGGCACATGATGATTCGCGATGCCTGATAACCTACCTGTCTTTATACCCGCTGTTTCATGCAACTCAGGACTTCCGGAAAGAAAAATCAGATTCCCATCAACAAAAGATGCCTTACCAGTCTCATGAATATAACTTAACAAGGCATTGCGAGCGCCATCAATATGATTTGATATCGATTCCTTCGTGATAGGGATGTATTTCGTTCCGGATGTTGTTCCGGACGTCTTTGCAAAATAAATAGGTTTGCCTTTCCAAAGAACGTCAGACTTTCCTTCCAGAACTTTTTCCAGGTAAGGTCTGAGCGCTTCATAATCGCGAATCGGAACCTGCTTTTTAAAATCAGCATGTGATTTGATATCAGAGAAGCCATGATCCTTGCCAAACAGCGTCTCCCTGCCTCCATTAATCAGGTCCTGAAGCACTTGCTCCTGATAAAAGTCGGGTCTGGAGGACCACTCTTTGGTCTTCCCTGCTATGTAGGCTGCAAATGGCTTAGCTAATACCGACCGAAATCCCATTATTTAATAGATTAAGGGTACAAAGGTGTGTACCAATCCCAACTTAATAAAATCGTGATCGTTTTATATTTGTATATCAATTTTGACAGTTATTAAGACTATGGCAAACACACTCAGAACCATCGTGATAGGATTTTTGGCAGGGCTTTCCGGGGCTTTCGTATTCTATAAGCTTCAACCTCAGAATGTTCAAAAGGTATCTGAGCCTCAGTTTCAGGCAGCTGACTTCAAAAGTTCTGATACTTTCAGTCCAGCGGTGTCAATTCCCTCTCCTGCCATGCCCGCTGAAAATGTTGATTTCAGTGTAGCAGCAGCTAAGGCAATTCCAAGTGTCGTTTATATTAATAGCATTTCTCAAAGCGGTCCCTCTTATTCTTACTGGGATATGCTCTTCAATGGTGGTGGTCAGCAAACTCAGGTGAGCAGCGGCTCCGGAGTAATCTTTACTTCCGATGGGTACATCGTAACAAACAATCACGTAGTAGAAGCAGCGGAAAAGATCCAGGTCATTTATAACAAGAAAGTTTATGATGCAGAACTGATTGGAACAGATCCCTCCACTGATCTGGGAGTTTTAAAAATAAAAGAGACTAATCTGCCGGCGATAACATTAGGCAATTCAAAAACCCTTGCGGTAGGTGAATGGGTTGTTGCTGTAGGAAATCCCTTCTCACTTTCTTCAACAGTTACAGCAGGAATTGTAAGCGCTAAAGGAAGACGCATTAACATTGTTGAGGACAAATTCCCAATTGAGTCTTTCATTCAGACTGATGCTGCCATTAATCCTGGTAATAGCGGAGGAGCTCTTGTTAATAAGAGTGGAGATCTCGTAGGAATCAACACCGCCATTCTTTCAAGAACAGGATCTTACACAGGCTATGCGTTTGCAGTACCCGTAGACATTGCAAAAAAAGTTGTGAATGATCTTATCAAGTATGGCATGGTTCAAAAAGCATTTCTGGGTGGAAGTGTAATTGAATACGATTACCAGACGATTGCAAAGTACAGTCTCAATCCTGCTGAAAAAGACTTCAGAGGTGTTGTCCTGGCAGAGCTTGATAAAGTCGGATCTGCTAATACGTCTGGCCTCAAGCTTGGCGACATCATTATCAAGATCAATGACAAAGAGATCAACAGCAAAAGTGAATACGAAGAAGAGTTAAGCTATCACTATCCCGGAGACAAAATCAACGTCACTTATTTGCGTGATGGAAAAATCAATACTGTTTCAGTATCTCTTGTAAATCGCACGGGCGACACCAGCATTGTTCGCCGAAAGATCTATAATGCCTCAACTTTAGGCGTGAGCCTGGAGGCAGTTGAATACGGAGTGAAGGTGCATAATATTCAGGATGGCTTAATGAAACGACTTGGTATCCCGGAAAACTATACGATCATTTCCATCAATCGTGAACGCATTAAAAACCCCCAGGAAGTGGTTGACTTCTTTACGAAATACAAAGGCAGGGTTTTGCTTTATGGGATCAACAGTTCCAAGGTGGAAATGCCACTTCAGTTTATCCTGCAGTAAATCAATTTTAGGTTTGAAATTAGATGAGATCCTAAGATGCCATTCTCATCTTAAGCTTCTTGGTCAGTTCTTCAACTGAGTTCTTGAAGTTAGGATCGGCCTTCATCATGTCTTCTACAGACTCCAGGGCATGGATCACAGTGCTGTGATCACGTCCTCCAAAGTTCTCACCAATTAAGGCAAGTGTAAGCTGAGTGTAGCGCTTGCAGAAATACATTGCGACCTGACGTGGAATAACAATCTCACGTTTCTTGACTTTGCCTTTCATGGCATCCAGCTCAACGCGGAAATAATCCCCAACTGTCTTCTGAATAAAATCAACGCTGACGTCGGCCTGGATTTCTTTAACGATATTCTTCATTACCTCTTTCGCAAGATCGAGGTCAATATCTTTCTTTAGCAACGTAGCATGGAAGATCATGGAGTTAAGTACTCCCTCCATGTCACGAAGGTTGGTATCTACGCTATAAGCAAGGTATTCCGCAACTTCCGTAGGAATTTCAATTCCATCGGATTGCATTTTATTATGAATGATCGCAAGCTTGGTCTCAAAATCAGGCTCTTGCAAATCTGCTGTTAGTCCCCATTTGAAACGCGACAATAATCTCTCTTGAAATCCTTTCAGATCACGAGGCGGGCAATCGCTGGTCATAATGATCTGCTTGCCTGTCTGATGAAGCTGATTGAAGATGTGGAAAAACATCTCCTGAGTTTTCTCACGGCCTGCGAGGAACTGTACATCATCAAGAATGAGCAAGTCAACCTGCAAGTAAAAATTCTGAAACTCCTGAAGCTTGTGGTTCTGCAGTGCGTTCAGAAATTGATTGGTAAAATCATTCTGATCTACATACAATACAACCTTATCAGGAAGGTTTTGCTTGATCTCGTTACCGATCGCCTGAACGAGGTGAGTTTTTCCTACTCCCACACCACCGTATAACATCAATGGGTTGAAAGAGGTGATGCCTGGCTTCTTTGCCACAGCGACCCCTGCAGAGCGTGCAAGTCTATTACAATCACCTTCAACAAAATTATCAAAGCGATAGCTTGAGTTGAGGCGTGAGTTTACTGTTTGAGGATTGAGAGTTTTGAAGGTGAAAGGAGAATACTCCTCCAGATTGCCATTTCCGTTTGAATTGTTAACAGAATGCTTTCCACCACCATTGGGATAATTAACTGTAAGCGGTGCGTTACGTTGATTACCGCTGTCAATAATAACAGAGTATTCAAGCCGCGCATTTTCACCCATTACAGTATTGATTGCTTTCTTAAGAACCGGAACATAGTTCTCTTCAAGCCATTCATAGAAGAATTGAGAGGGAACCTGAATCGTTAAGACATCACCTTCCTGACGTAATGGTACAATTGGCTTGAACCACGTAGCGAAATTTTGCTCGTCAACTTGCTTCTTAATAATTTCGAGACAGTCGGTCCAGACAGTTGCACAATCAACCTCCATAAAGAATCAAGTCAGATGGATTTTAGCTTCCGATTTTTTGGAAGGGAGACAAAGGTGTAAAAATCAGGACAACAAAAAAACAAAAACGCATCTTGATTTTACTGATTTTTTCTTGTAATGAATTGCTTTGCTCAATTGTTTGACAGCGATGAGTATCAGATAGTTATTCTCAAATTAAATTAGATGGCTCCGAAGCTCAGGAAGCACTCAATCAGGCGTTTTCGTCATTAAAAAACCGCAACTTGTAGGCTTAATAACAAAAGAGAACCCTTTCATAAAATTAGGCCCTCTATATATTGTATAAATGGACTATATCGCTTCAATTTGACAACTAATACGATTGCATTGGAGAAAGACAATCAAAATAAGTTAACTGGCTTTAAAAGTGCCCAATCACTTGCAAATTGGGAAGCAGCGGCCCGAGAAGAATTAAATGGGGCTGATCCAGTTGAAAAGCTAATGCATCAGGGCAAAGACTGGGTAATCAAACCCTTTTATGTCCAGGATCAAAATCCACCCTCCCCGCTCCTGCCAGTTTCCACAAATGACTTCCTGGGTGCCCGCACATGGTACAATTGTCCGCTGGTGCAGGTAAGGGATCCAAAAGAATCAAATTTCAAAGCTCTTGAATACCTCCGAGCTGGTGCCGACGGAATTTTATTCGAACTCAATTCACCGACTGATTTTAACACTCTGCTCAATGAAATAGAGTGGAAATACTGTTCTCTGAATTTTATTGCAACTGCCCATCAGCAGGTTCTCTCTCAGGGGCTGAACACATACATCAGTCAAAATAAAACTGAAAACATTTCTTTCCACGGGGCATTCTTTGGAAACACTCCTCTTCCCATAAAAAATTCAGAGTTCCGTTTCTCCGGATTTCAGTTTTCAGAATCTTCCTCGCCTGTTGAGGAAATCGAAACAATATTTAAAGACATTTTAAAGGATTCCAGAGATGGTTCGCTGATTGATTTCTTAGCCATCAGCATTACCATTGGAACTGATTTCTATTTAACGATCGCCAAGCTACGGGCTATGCGCATGGTCTGGAAAAAATACCTGGATGCAATTCAATCGAAATCAGATCAGCCGCTTTTCATTCACGCTCACTCCCGCCCATGGATTGATAAGAATTTCCAGCCACACGGAAACATGTTGAAAGGCACATACGCTGCTATGGCTGCCATTCTCGGTGGATGCGATGTGCTCACTATAGAGGAAGAAGATCCCAACAATAAAACAATGTCGCGTGAGGCCTGTAACATATCAAATGTTTTGAGAGAAGAATCGTTTCTCTCAAAAGTGTCGGACCCACTGGCCGGATCTTACTTTATTGAAGACCTCACTCAACAGTTAACAGAAAGTGCCTGGAAGAAAATTCAAACTCACTTGCCGAAATGAAGAAGAGCACGCAACCTTCATGGCAATCTCCGGAGAAGATTCAGATCGAACCTGAATACTCTTTCAAACCCTTTGATCATTTAAAATACACTGCGGGCATTCCTCCATTTCTCAGGGGACCTTATGCTACGATGTATACTGTGCGGCCATGGACGATACGTCAGTATGCAGGTTTCTCAACGGCTAAAGAGTCAAATGCATTTTATAGAAGGAATCTTGCCGCAGGCCAGAAGGGCTTGTCTGTTGCTTTTGATCTAGCAACACATCGCGGGTATGATTCCGATCATCCACGGGTAGCAGGTGATGTCGGCAAAGCAGGTGTTGCGATCGACTCGGTACTGGATATGAAAATATTATTTGATCAGATTCCTCTTGATCAAATGTCTGTGTCGATGACAATGAACGGCGCTGTATTGCCGATCCTCGCTTTTTATATTGTTGCAGGTGAAGAGCAGGGTGTAAAACCTGAACAACTCAATGGCACCATTCAAAATGATATTCTAAAAGAATTCATGGTACGCAATACTTATATCTATCCTCCGGCGCCATCCATGAGAATCGTTGCGGATATATTTTCTTATTGTGCTAAGCGAATGCCGAAGTTCAATTCGATCAGCATCAGCGGCTACCACATGCACGAAGCGGGGGCACCTGCTCATCTTGAACTTGCCTATACACTCGCTGATGGATTGGAGTATATCCGCGCTGGACTTAAGGCAGGTATTCCAATTGACGACTTTGCACCAAGGCTATCATTCTTTTGGGGCATCGGCATGAACTTCTTCATGGAGATTGCAAAGATGCGTGCTGCCAGACTATTGTGGGCGAAGATCGTTCAGGACTTTAACCCAAAAAATCCAAAGTCAATGGCATTGCGAACGCATTGTCAGACGAGTGGATGGAGTTTAACCGAACAAGATCCTTATAATAATGTTACACGCACCTGCGTCGAGGCATTGGCAGCAGTCTTTGGCGGAACTCAATCCCTGCATACAAATTCATTGGATGAAGCCATTGCTCTTCCTACTGATTTTTCTGCCCGCATTGCACGTAACACACAACTTTATCTTCAGAAAGAGACCGGAATTAACAGGGTGGTAGATCCTATGGGTGGCTCTTATTATGTAGAGTATCTCACGGATCAATTAATCCAGAAAGCATCGGCACTCATAGATGAAGTTGAAAGTGTGGGCGGAATGACAAAAGCCATTGAAAACGGAATACCCAAGCTCCGGATTGAAGAAGCTGCCGCAACAAAACAGGCAAGAATTGACTCAGGGATGGATGTAATCGTTGGTGTTAACAGATTTACAACTGAAGAGAAACCTGATTTTGAAATTCTTGAAGTGAACAATGCCAGTGTAAGACAGGAGCAAATAGAAAGACTGGAGAAACTCAGAAAGGAACGTGATCCGAAAAAAGTTGATGAGGCATTGAATGCTTTAGCAACTTGTGCAGAAACCGGAAAGGGAAATCTTCTTGAGCTTGCAGTAGTAGCCGCTCGGGAAAGAGCTACGCTGGGAGAGATATCTCTGGCGTTGGAAAAAACTTTCGGCCGCTACAAGGCTTCAATGCGAACCATTTCAGGTGTATATTCAAGTCAGATGAAAAACGGAGAGACGATCGAAGAGGTAAGAAAGCTTTCAGATCAGTTTGCAAAGCTGGATGGACGTCGTGCAAGAATTCTCGTTGCAAAGATGGGCCAGGATGGACATGATCGTGGAGCAAAAATTATTGCCACAGGTTTTGCAGATCTTGGTTTCGATGTAGACATCGGACCATTGTTTCAAACACCGGATGAGGTAGCAAAGCAGGCAATTGAAAATGATGTCCATGTGGTTGGAATTTCCAGTCTCGCAGGCGGACATAAAACACTGATCCCTGAATTGATCGAGACATTAAAAAAAGTTGGTCGCCCTGATATTCTTGTGGTGACGGGAGGCGTGATCCCAAGACAAGATTATGACTTCCTTTATGATGCAGGTGTTACAGGAATCTTTGGACCCGGCACACCCGTTACCGATGCGGCAAGAATAGTATTGGAGAAATTATTGAGTTCCGCATCCTGATCATTTAAGTTTAGTGGAAAATCTGTAGGTGGTTTTTGTGTCTTCCACATGCAGATGTGGTCAAAAAATTCCGCACTCCTAATTCCAAAATTCTGTATCTTTAAGATTAAGTTTTTTAGAAGTCTCAACCGAGGCGGTTACCCGCCATGTGAACCCTGGATTAAAAAATCATCGCATGAAAATGAAAATTACGATCTCCCTTTTTCTACTTGTTTTTTGTGTGAGCACGCTGTTTGCTCAATCGAAATATGACAAAGGCCTTCTAAAGGCTGAAGCTTCTTATAAAATTGGTGACTATGCAGGGGCGAGAAAAAATCTGGAGAAGATCCGAAAGAAAATCAATTCCAAGCTCGGCGCTCAGAATCAATACACTGCCGGTATATATCTTTCTCTGGCAAAATATGATCTCTCTTCAGGGATGCCTGTTGATTTTGAATTCAATCTTCAGAATGCACTTAGCTCCAGCAAAACGCTGAATACAGAAAACAGCGAAAAACATGGCGCACTTCTCATTGATGCTGCGGAACTCTATAATCAGAATGGCTCATACCGCGTGGCGACTGAGTATCTGAATAATGCCAAAAAGATTCTTGAAGCGGGAACCTGGTTCAAAGATCCATTGAAAGCACGTTGGGATCTTATCATGACTGAAACATTAACTGGTCAGGGATATTATAATGAAGCACTTGAACTCGCAGAAAGCAGAGTTTCCTATTTCGCAGGAAGGGCTGTTAAGGCTGAGACGATTTCTGATGGTAAAGGTGGATTGAAAAGCGTGAAGATTCCTGAACTGGAATTAGACCAACGCTTCGATGACTACGCTAGATTACTTACTGACATAGCGATGACGCTAAGCCGTAAGGGAGATCAGGTCAAGGCAGATCAGGCTTTCAGTAAGGCAAAGGAATGGATCAGAAAAAATCCAGGAGACCATTCTATACCCTATGTGAGAAATCAATATTACTATGGACTTATGTTCATAGACTATGAGATGGCTGAGGTTATGGAAAAGAGTGCTGAATTTGACCGATCACTTCTGGTATTAAAATCATTCTTCAAACCAACTCATTATCTTGGAATTCAACTCTATGAAGAATACTTAAAACAACTGCTTCGTGAAGACAATACTGCACGATTCTATAACACCAAGCTCGAGTATGAAAAGATGATCAACAAGCAGTTTCCTGGTAAGAGTATTTACCAGGCTCGGTTAAAGGCTGTTGAATTTGACAAGAAGCTTGCTAATGATAAGACCAAGAAACTGGAAAATGATGCGAACGCACTTTTAACCAACACCACCTCTCTTCCGAGGAACAATATTCTCACAACGGAAATACTTGATTTTCTTGTAACTCTTTCACTTCAGGATAAAAAGTATGTGAACGTAGAAGGATATTTAAAATCCATTATCGAGATCAAGACCGAGCTCTTTGGAGCTGCAGCTCCTGAAACACATCTCGCACGCCTTCAACTTGCCAATTTTTATCTTGACTTCACCAATAACATCGCAGAAGCAGGAAAGATCTATGACGAAAGCTATTTCAAGATTCTGGAAAAGCAGATTGGACCCTGGCAAAAAGACAATCTGAACATCCTCAACCATGCTGCCGTCTATTTTGAATTGAATGATCAATACAAAAAGGCAGTATCCACACTTGCCAAAGCAGCTGAAGTGGCGAGAGCCAAGTTCTCAGACAAAGATCCGAAATATGGCGAAGAGCTTACACGAATTGCAAAACTCAATATTCGCCTGGGTCAATACGAAGAGGCCGATAAGAATATTACACTAGCTCTAACCATACTCGAAGAAGTCAGAAAGGAAGAAAAGTATAAGGGAGCCATGGTGGAAGCCATTGATACCCAGGCTTCCCTTTTCGGAATTAAAGGACTATTCGACGAAGCAGAGACGGCATTGGAAAGATCATCCAAGATCATATCAAAAGCAGAAGGCCCTCTTGGAATCGATGAGCTCACCACCGCTCAGGATCTTTCAAGCTTGTTCATTCAGTTAGGAAGGTATTCTGAGACAAGCGAGATCCTGGATAACCTCATTAAGGAATATGAAAAACTTTATGGCCCTCAATCTCTGCGATTGATTGAGCCCCTTGTCAATAAAGGAAAACTCCTGCTTGCTCAAGGGGATTATACAACTGCTGACAAGATTGCATTACGTGCAAATCAGATTGCCACGACTATCTATACTGATAAGTCGACCAAAACCGCTTCTACTCAAAAGCTGTTGAGTGATATTGACTATGCTATCGGTGATTATGATAAAGCTCAGGACAACGTTCTAAAAGCACTCGCCAGTCAGGAAAAACAATTCGGACGCAATCATATAGATGTTGCCAAATCCCTTTCACAGCTTAGTCTTATTAAGTTCTATAAAGGAGACAGCAAAAAAGATGTTGAAAAAACAATGATAGAAGCCCGCGATATTATCGGGGCGCGTTTAGGAAAAGATAATCCTCAGTATGCCGACATTTTAAAGAACGTCGCGATTCTCTATATCTCCAATAAGCAATATGATCTTGCCTTCAGCGCTCTTACTCAGGCAGAATCTATCTGGCGCTTAAAGACAGGAAGGAAAAACAGCATCCAGGCAGCTTCTATTTTTGCATTGACCGGAGATGTGTACTATCAGTTGAAAAAATATGATAAGGCCGAAGAATTCTATAAGAAGGGAAAAGACTTATATGAGAAATTCTTCAGTGACACCCACCCTGAATATGTGAAAATCCTCTCCAAGCTTGCGCGCGTTTATTATATGGAGAAAGATTACAAGGGCGCCAAGAAAAATATAGAACTGGCGTTGACCAACTACGAGAATTTCATCAAGCAATTCTTCCCTGCACTCAGCGAACGTGAAAAAGCAAAATACTGGAACACGATCAAAGGCGACTTTGAATTCTATAACACGCTTGCATTCGGTCAACTGGATGACTTCCGCGATCTCAGTGGTAAAGTTTATAACTATCAGTTGCTGACAAAAGCTCTTTTACTAAGCAGCTCTATCAAGATCCGTGAACGTATCCTGAACAGCAAAGATGAAAATCTGAAAGCGAGCTATAACCTTTGGGTTCAACGTAAAGAGTTCCTCACCAATGCATTATCAATGAGCACACAACAGCTTACGGATAATGGGATCGATCCTGTTGCACTGGGGAATGAGGTCGAGCGACTTGAACGTGAGCTAAGTGAGAAGTCTGAAATTTTCGGTCAGAGCTTTGAGAACAAGAGGATCACGTATGAAAATGTTCAGTCTGCCTTAGGAAAAAATGATGTGGCAGTCGAGATGGTTCGCTATCGCTACTTCAATCATACGTTTACAGATTCGATCATCTATGTTGCTTTGTATGTCAAAGGTGAAAAAGGACGTCCACAGGCGGTAGAATTACCGGAAGGTCACCGGATGGAAACACGCTACTTTAAATATTACAGAAACTGTATTACAGGTAAAATCCCTGATCAATATTCCTATAAAGTATTCTGGGAGCCGATACAAAAAGAGATCGGGCAATACGCAACGATTTACATTTCCACTGATGGTGTTTACAATCAGATCAATCTCGAGGCGATTCCAACACCCGATGGGAAATATGTTATTGACAACTCAAACATCGTAATGGTGAGCAATACAAAAGATCTGTATATGCGTAAAGCCAAAGCGAAATTTGCAGGCACCACCAGCACTAATAATGCTTCCATGTTTGGAAATCCTACCTTCTACCTCACAGCATCGACCGATCGTCAGTATGCGGAATTACCGGGAACTGAAAAGGAAGTAGATGAACTTCAGAAATTATTAAAGCAAAAGGGCTGGGTCACCGATGAATACATGGAAGGCAGTGCAAGCGAAGACAAGGTCAAGCTTCTTGACAATCCAAGAATATTCCACATCGCTACACACGGATTTTATACCAAAGCGCAGGATGCCAGCTTACAAAAAACTCTAACAGAGAACGAAGCCATGATGGCAGAAAATCCTTTGATGAAATCAGGTCTTCTATTATCCGGTGCTGGTGATATCCTGGCAAAGACCACATACAACTACAATATCGAAAGCGGTGTATTGACAGCGTATGAGGCAATGAGCCTGAATCTGGATCGAACTGACCTTGTTGTATTGAGCGCTTGTGAAACCGGTCTGGGAGAAATTTCCAACGGTGAAGGTGTTTATGGTTTACAGCGTGCCTTCTTTGTGGCAGGAGCAAAAGTGCTTATCATGAGTATGTTTAAAGTTGACGATGATGCTACTCAAAAGCTTATCCTCAATTTCTACAAGAAGTGGCTGGTAAGCGGCAACATGAGACAAAGTTTTGTGGAAGCCAAAAAAGAACTGAGAACGGAATACCCCGAACCGATTTTCTGGGGAGCGTTCATGATGATTGGCCAGGACTAACTACCTGGATGATCATTGATTTGGTGATTTGATGCTTGAGTAATCCTTAGCCATCAAATCACCTTTTTTATTTGGAACTATTTCAGGGCAATCCTGAGCCGAAGTTTTTCAACCTACTTTTCATTTCGCAATGTCAGAGTTAGAAAAATACATTCAAACTTACTTTGGCGTCAGTCTCGAAGAACTTTCAAAGATCAGTTCGTTTTTCAAACCTGTACAATTGAAAAAAGGGGATTACTATCTCAAAGCAGGTCAGAAGTCAGATCGTCTGGGGTTTGTACAATCTGGCATCATTCGCGAATTTCTATTGGTGGGCGACAAGGAAGTAACAAAGTGGATTTCTACGAAAGGTTATTTTGTCGTTGATCTTTCCAGCTTCCTGTTCGATAAATCCGCACGTTGGAATATCCAAGCCCTCACGGATTGCGAACTCTTCATCATTGACAGCAACAGCTATCGAAAAATAGCAAGTGTGATTCCCGCATGGCCGGAACTGGAAAAATTATTCATTGCACGATGCTTCACCCTGCTGGAAGAACGGATTGTCACACATCTATCAATGACCGCAGAAGAGCGCTATAACCAGCTCTTCAAGTTTAATAAGGAACTATTTAATCAAGTACCTCTTCAATACCTGGCTTCCATGCTGGGAATGACGCCAGAAACCCTCAGTCGCCTAAGAAAAAAAGCGCTTTCATGACTTCTTGATTTTTGTCAAGAGCAACTGCTGATTTCACCTGGATATTTGAGTCGTCAAAAACAAAACGACCATGTCCACGAAATCATTTCTATTGACCGTCATTGGTTTGGCGGTTTTACAAAGTTCAGTCGCTCAAACAAAATCAACTATGAAAAGCATTAACAATCAGGCACCGGTAAAGTGCAACAAAACAATTACTATCAACGCCAGTAAAGCTGAAGTATGGAATGTCATGGCAAATATTGC
The DNA here is from genome assembly GCA_013141055.1 of Cyclobacteriaceae bacterium. Taxonomy (NCBI): domain Bacteria; kingdom Pseudomonadati; phylum Bacteroidota; class Cytophagia; order Cytophagales; family Cyclobacteriaceae; species Cyclobacteriaceae bacterium. The sequence goes on from JABFRS010000001.1 coordinate 1,049,183, forward strand.
CCAATGGCCTGCGTGGCAAAAAGACATTGCAAAGACAAAGCTTAACGGACCGCTGAAGGTTGGCACTACGTTCGACTGGAAAACGGGAGGGGCAGGAATTCATTCGACACTGCACACGATCGAACCAGGTTCACAATTAGGATGGACTGGTAAAACCTTTGGACTGCTTGCCATTCATAACTGGACGCTGACAGAAGTCGATGGTAAAACTCAAATCTTCGTGGAAGAAAGTATGGAAGGTTTACTGGCCGGAGTATTTAAAAAAGCATTCAATAAAAATCTTGAGAAAGGAATGGTCTCCTGGCTGGACTTTTTAAAAGCAGAATGTGAAAAGTGAGTAAAAGTATAAAGCGAAAAGCATGAGCCTTTTCGCTTTTATATTTTCTAATGATCATTTAAAGGCAACCCTTTCCTTTGGAACTCTTTCCAGTTGAGGTACTCATCACCCTTCCGGTGAACTTCCATGGTAATACAATTCTCCACCGGACAGATGAGCTTACATAAGTTACATCCTACGCACTCCTCATCTTTTACCGTGTAGGTATTGTAAGGCATTCCCTGTGTCAGATTAATGGATTGATGGGAACCATCTTCACAGGCTATGTAACAAAGTCCACAGTGAATACACTTATCCTGGCTGATCTTGGCAATGATATGATAGTTTATGTCAAGATCTTCCCAGTGAGTAAGATTCGGAACAGACTTTCCAATAAAATCGTTGATCGTCTTGAATCCCTTTTCATCCATCCAGTTATTCATACCATCACACATATCTTCCACGATCCGGAACCCGTGCTTCATTGCGGCAGTACACACCTGAACAGAAGTTGCACCCAGCAGCATAAATTCAACAGCATCCTTCCATGTACTGATGCCACCAATTCCAGAGATGGGAACCTTTCTTGTGGTTGGATCCTGACTGATCGTGGTAAGCATTTTCAATGCGATGGGCTTCACAGCTGGTCCGCAGTATCCACCAAATACAGACTTACCAGCAACGTTTGGATTGGGAACTAATGTATCAAGATCAATACCCGTTACTGATTGAATTGTATTGATCAATGAAAGCGCATTCGTTCCTGCTTCCACTGAAGCTTTACCAGTAGGCACGACAGAATGAACATTGGGCGTCAGCTTTGTTATCACTGGAATTGTTGCCTTCTCCATTACCCACTCCACAACCATTCTCGCAATCTCCGGATCCTGACCCACTGCCGCACCCATCCCCCTTTCGGTCATTCCATGAGGGCAACCAAAATTCAATTCCAGTCCATGTGCCCCTGTATCCTCCACCTGACTGATCAACTCATGCCATTTCTCACGACTGTTGTCGGCCATCAATGAAACGATCATAGCGCGATCCGGAAACAGTCTGACACATTCTTTAATCTCCCGGAGATTTATATCAAGTGGACGATCACTGATCAATTCAATATTATTAAAACCCATAATGCGGGTTCCATTATAATCAACTGAAGAATACCGCGATGAAACATTCTTCACCTGACTTCCTAATGTTTTCCAAACAACTCCACCCCATCCCGCTTCGAAAGCACGCAAAACATTTACCTGCTTGTCTGTTGGAGGAGCACTCGCTAACCAGAATGGATTAGGAGATTTAATGCCCAGAAAGTCAGTGGATAAATCGGCCATAGTTATTTCTGATCAGCGTTTAAATAATTTAAAATTCCCTTCGCCCCATCTTTTCCAGCCTGCACAGCATCCACCACTTCCTTACCTCCATTGACAGCATCACCTCCTGCAAATACACCTTTGAGATTGGTAGACTGAGATTTGTCAATGACAAGCTTGCCAGAATTATTATTTAGCGAGTTATTTTTAATCAACTCCTCAAAAGGAACCTGACCAGCCGCTTTAATTACCATGTCAACATCCAACAACATGGTTTGCCCTGTAGCAATAGGAGATCTTCTTCCGCTTTTATCCGGAGCACCCAACTTCATGATGTTGCATTCAAGTTGTGACACCTTTCCGTTCTTATCAATTACTTTATTCGGTGCTGTGAGCCATAAAATATTGCATCCATCCAGCTTTGCAATGTTAAGCTCCACTTCCGTGCAAGGCATCTCCTCCTGGGTTCGTCTGTATACCAATGTTACCTCCTTGGCACCCAGTCTTTTGGCTTGAGTAGCTGCGTCAATGGCGGTCATGCCCATACCAATTACTGCGACTTTATCCCCTACCGGTATCGATGAATAGCCTTTTGTTCTGATGTCATATATGAATCGAATGGCGTCAATCACGCCTTCTGCATCTTCACCAGGAATATCCAGTTGTCTTGCAACTCCAACACCAATTCCGAGATAAACAGCATCATAATTTTTTTGCAGATCAGACAAAGAAATATCCTTCCCCAACTCCTGGCTGTACTTAATATCAATACCACCTACTGAAGTGATGTAGTCTACTTCATCTTTGCAGAATTCCGGCGTGACTTTGTAGGCTGCAATTCCATAGGTCATCAGACCTCCGCCAAGAGACTCCTTCTCATAAATGGTAACATCCACACCTTCACGGGAAAGTACATGTGCACAACTCAATCCTGCAGGCCCCGCTCCTACAATAGCAACTCTCTTTCCAATGGATGGCTTGCGTTCAAAAAGCTTCCACTTCTTGCCCATCGCCATCTCTGTAGAATAGCGTTGAAGTTTTGCAATATGAATTGGCGTTTCTTCAAGGAGATTATAAACACAGGCACCTTCACAAAGTTTTTCAACAGGACAAACTTTCGAGCAGCCCGCCCCCATTATATTTGATTCAAATATTGTGCGTGCCGAACCCTTTACATTATCTGTAGTGATTTGTTTAATGAACTTGGGGACATTAATACTGGTCGGGCAACTCTTGGTACACGGTGCATCATAGCAAAACAAGCAACGATTGGCTTCAATCAATGCAGCCTCCTTGGATTCAAACGGAGGATGTATATCTCCGAAATTCTCCTCGTATTGCTTTTCCGTTAATCGGTTATTTATGATCGCCACGCATTGTTTGCTTATAGTTCAACTAGTTTACCGTAGGTCTCAGGACGTCTGTCGCGAAAGAACTGCCATACACTTCTCACTTCATCAATCATATCGAGATCAAATTCTCCTATCAGCAGTTCATCTTTGTCTTCAGAAGCTTGCGCAAATATCTGACCCCGTGGATCCACGAAATATGATGATCCATAAAACTTACCCAGATTCCATGGCTTCTCAGTGCCTACACGATTGATGCATCCCATAAAATATCCATTTGCCGCAGCATGCGCAGGCTGCTCAAGTTTCCACAAGTACTGTGACAAACCTGCCACCGTTGCTGATGGATTGTAAACGATCTCTGCTCCGTTTAATCCAAGGCAACGGGCCCCATCCGGAAAGTGACGATCGTAACAGATATAAACACCCACCTTTGCATAGCGCGTTTGAAATACCGGGTACCCAAGATTGCCTGGTTTAAAAAAGAACTTTTCCCAGAATCCTGAAGTATGAGGAATGTGATTCTTCCGATACTTGCCAAGATATGTTCCATCCGCATCGATGACCGCTGCCGTATTATACAATACACCTGCCTGCTCTTTTTCATAGATAGGAACAATAATCACCATGCTGTATTTCTTTGCATACACGGCAAGACGTTCCGTAGTTGGCCCTGGCACTGACTCAGCGGAGTTATACCATGCCTTATCCTGTCCCGGACAGAAATAGGGAGTGCTGAAGATCTCTTGCAGGCAAAGTATCTGAACACCTTTCTTACCAGCTTCCTCAATCAAAGGAATATGTTTCTGGATCATTGCTTCCATGATCTCAGAGATTGTTCCTTCGCCCTCCGTTTTTGGTAAGCTCATCTGGATCAATCCTGACTTAATCTTTCTAGCCATTACTTTGTGAGTTTTGTGTTAAATGAAATTTTTCACCTTGCCACGTTTGATAAACTTTCCGTATCCTTTCTTCACTAAACATTCTCCTTTATCAATAGCAACAGATCCTCTGAGTACTACAGTCTTTACTTTTCCGGTCAGTTCCCATCCTTCATATGCTGAATAGTCAACATTCATATGATGGGTCTTTACAGAAAGTGTGTGTTTTTCTTTTGGATCGAAGAGTATAATGTCAGCATCGCTTCCAACGGCAATCGTTCCTTTTCGGGGGAACATTCCAAAGATCTTTGCCGGATTAGTACACGCAACTTCGACGTATTTATTCAAGCTTATTTTCTCTTTTGCAACTCCCTCGCTGAACAACAACTCCATTCTGTTTTCAATCGCGGGATGACCATTGGGAATCTTTGAAAAATCTTTCTCTCCCATTCTCTTCTGCTCCCAATTAAAAGGACAGTGGTCGGTGGCAACAATCTGAACAAGTCCCTGATTAATGCCCGCCCATAACGTTGCCTGATCCTTCTTCTCACGCAATGGTGGACTCATGACCCATTTCGCTCCTTCAAAATTCTTCTCATATAAAGACGCATCCAGTATCAGATACTGAATACAGGTTTCAACAAAGACCTTTTGATTTCTTCGGGTCGCAAGACGAACAGCATTCAAAGCACCCTCACAGGTAAGATGAACAATGTAGCCAGGGCATCCCGTGTAATTGATCATTTCGACAAATCGATTGCTCGCTTCTGCTTCCGTAACTTCTGGTTGAGACAGGTAGTGATACAATGGCGCAAGTTTACCTTCGGCTCTGTGCTTCGCTACCAGAAAATCAATCATATCTCCATTGGTGGCGTGAACGGTGACCATACCGCCCTGCTTTTTCACCTCCTGCATCAGTCCCACCATCTGACGATCATCGATCATCAGCGCTCCTTTATATGCCATGAAAGTTTTAAAGGAAGTAATACCTTCTTCTTCCACCATCGTTTTGATCTCCGCTTTTGTAGACTCGTTGAAATCCGTAACGGCCATATGAAAACTATAATCTCCAACGGTATTTCCTTTTGCCCTTGAATTCCACTCCGCCAAAGCCTCTTTTAAAGAACTTCCCTGTGTTTGCAAAACAAAATCAATCACAGTAGTGGTGCCGCCATGCAGTGCGGCTCTTGTACCTGTTTCATGCGAATCACTGGAAAATGTTCCCATAAAAGGCATATCCAGGTGAACGTGCGGATCAATTCCACCTGGCATTACCAGCAATCCCGATGCATCAATCTCCTTATCAGCTTTCACATTGAGATTCTTTCCAATCGCGGATACAGTTTCTCCTTCAATAAAAATATCTGCCACATAATCATCCGTGGCTGTAATGATCCTTCCATTCTTAATGAGCAGCGACATACGATGTTTCTTTAGCTTCAGTAATTATTTCTGATTTCATTAGCATGCGGTAAATAACTCCACTCACCAGAAAGCCAACAAACCAGGCATAGTTATACAAGTTATTAATCCAGAATGGAAAAGTATCAACAGAGACCAATTTTATCGTTGTTAAAAAACCAGGGATATTTGGAATGATTCCAATTATCAATGCTATTAATGCAGCAGTGTTGAATCCACTCCTGAAACTGTAAATTCCTTTTGGATTGTAAAGCTCATCAACATTCAATCTTTGCTTCCGGATGAAATAATAATCAACGATCATGATGCCTCCTACCGGACCCAGCAAACTTGAATAACCTACAAGCCAGGTGAAAATATATCCTGTTGGATCCGCCACAAGTTTCCATGGAAAAATTAAAACTCCGATGATCCCTGTGATGTATCCACCAAGACGAAAATTGATCTTTGAAGGTGCCAGATTTGCAAAGTCATTGGCAGGACTGACAATATTAGCAGCAATGTTCGTAGCCAGCGTGGAAATGGCAACCGCTATCATTGCCAGACTAACGAGAAGTTTACTTTCAAATTTACCAGCCAGCACTAATGGATCCCAGATCGTAGTACCATATATAATGGTTGTCGCGGAAGTCACCACTACCCCTATAAACGCAAACAACGTCATCGATGGTGGCAACCCAATGATCTGTCCTTTTATCTGCGCCTTTTGGCTTACAGCATATCGCGTAAAGTCGGGAATATTTAATGAAAGTGTTGCCCAGAAACCCACCATGCCTGTCAATGCAGGAAAGAAGAATGTAAAGAAATCTGTGGTGTTGGAAAATTTTGAAGGCTGTTCAAGTATCGGACCTAATCCATTGCCGGCTGAAATTGCCCAGAACAGTAACGCCAATGCTGCTACCGGCAAAAAGAATGCTTTGAATACCAAAAGTTTTTTGATGCTATCGACACCGAGATAGACTACGTACATATTCAACATCCAAAACAGAATGAATGTGATGGCCGGACCAGTCTGCAATCCAAAAGAATCCGGAAAGATCTGTGGCAATGTCTCCAAAGATGGAATCCATAATCTCAACAACTGGTATAAAGAGAATCCGCCGATCCAGGTTTGAATGCCAAACCAGCCGCACGCAACTATCGCACGAAGCATTGCAGGAATATTTGCACCAGTCGTTCCAAAGCTTGCGCGAACAAAAACAGGAAAAGGAATTCCATATTTCGCACCTGCATGTCCATTTAAGATCATGGGAATAAGAACTACTGTATTTCCCAGGAAAATTGTCAACACAGATTGCCACCAGTTCATGCCACCTTCAATCAGCGAACTAGCAAGCATGTAGGTCGGAATGCACAAACTCATGCTGATCCATAGCGCAGCGTAGTTCCAGGTATTCCAGGTACGTTTGGTCTCTGGTACTGGTGCCAGATCTTCGCTATAGAGACTTGAGTTCAATTTGAAGATTTGATGATGTGAAGAATACGTTCCGGTTTTATTCTACTTAACTACTGCCTCATCCGCTATTTTTAATGCCTCACTGATAATTGCCAACCCTTCATCAACCTGAGCTTCCGTAACACACAGTGGCGGTGCTATGAAAATAAAACCCCATCGCACGAAAGTGTACATACCAAGCTCCTTGATCTTAGCGGCAACTTTATTCATTACCACCATTTCATCAGGTCTGGCATTAAAAGGTGCCATTGGCTCTTTTGTCTTTCGGTTCTTCACCAACTCAATACACCCTAACAAACCCGTTGTTCTGAAATCCCCGATACTTGGATGATTCTTCTTCATTTCCTCAACACGCTTCGTAATGTATTTACCCATTGCGGAAGCGTTCTCGATCATGTTTTCATCTTCATAAATCTTAAGGACTTCCAATGCGGCGGCACAACTCACCGGATGTGCAGAATAGGTAAGTCCAAGAGCGAGCATGGTATCATCATACTTCACAGCAATCTTGTCGGAAACCATCAGACATCCAAAAGGAAGATAGCCCGCAGTGAGTCCTTTTGCCATCGCAACCATGTCCGGAACAATACCGTGATTCTCAAAGCCAAACCACTTTCCGGTACGACCGAAGCCACTCATCACCTCGTCAATAATTAACAGGATGCCATGCTTATTACAAAGCTCCCGCACCTTCATCATATAACCCTTTGGATATTGAAGACATCCTGATGTACCTGACTCACCTTCAAATAACATCGCTGCAATGGTACCCGCACCTTCATAAGCAATAATTCTTTCCAATTGTGCTACCGATTCTGAGAGCAACGCTTCTTCACCATATTCCCATCGGTAAGCATATGGAATATCGATGTGCACAAAATTGGGAGCCTGTTGTGAATCAGCAGGAATCTTACGGGGATCGCCGCCCGCAGACATAACACCGTATGTTGAGCCGTGATACGATTGATAACGACTTAATACTTTATGGCGACCGGTAGCCATACGCGCAAGCTTTATACCGTTCTCAATGCTGGTCGCTCCACATAAAGTAAAGAAGGCTTTGTTCAGGTCGCCGGGACAAATCTCCGCGAGTTTTTTTCCAAGATCTCCCCTGGCTTTTGTTACACAACTTGGCGTCACGTAGCTGATCTGCTGCATTTGTTCAACAACCGCATTAGTGACACGCTGATTGCCATGGCCAATATTCACGTTCATTAGTCCGGAAGAAAAATCGATGTATTTCTTTCCATCGTAATCATACAGGTAAACTCCTTCTCCGTACTTGACAGCAATGGGAACGATTCCCTTTTGCTTACTCCAGCTGAAGAGCGTGTAATCGAGATTGTCGTTAATGATCTCCTGAGTTTCACTTAGCGTTTTTGTACTCATGATATTGATTGGTTGACCTTTTATAAATTTAATAATCAGCAGTTTATTAACTCATCCAGTTGACACCAGCCTCAGGATTCCATTTTGTTGTGCTCTTCTTCAGCTTCGTCCAGAATTCAATAGAGCTCTTTCCGGTAATATCTCCTACTCCAAACTTGCTTTCATTCCAGCCTCCGAAAGAGAATGGCTCCCGCGGCACGGGCACACCGACGTTCACACCGATCATCCCTGCACTTGCATTGTCAATAATGTAACGGGCAACACCACCACTTTGAGTGAAAACCGAAGCAGCATTTCCGTAAGGGTTGGCATTTTCAATTGCAAGAGCTTCATCTACCGTGTTGGTTCTCATGATGCTGATCACAGGTCCAAAAATTTCTTCGGTAGCAACCGACATCGTTGGTGTTACAAAGTCAATGACGGTCGGCCCCACGTATGTTCCCTTCTCTTTGCCGGCAACGACTGTCTTTCTGCCGTCGACTAAGATCTTAGCGCCTTGTTTTTCAGCCTCTGTAATAAAAGCTTCAATCCTGTCTTTTGAATGCTGATTGATGACCGCTCCCAGATTTTTTCCAGGAACTATTTTTCTGGCCTCTTCGCATATCTTTTCTATGATGTGATCAACAGCACCCACCGCCACCATCGCTGACGCTGCCATGCATCTTTGGCCGGCACAACCACTCATAGACGCTGCTACATTCTGGGCAGTCATGGCAGGAATTGCATCCGGCAAAACCATAAGGTGATTTTTTGCTCCACCTAAAGCAAGACATCTTTTATAGTTATGAGTTGCCCGTTGATAAACGATCTTGGCAACTTTCGTACTTCCCACAAAAGAAACAGCTTCAATTCCGGGGTGATCACAGATCGCATTGACGATCTCTTCATCACCATGAACAATATTAAAGACACCATCCGGCAGCCCTGCCTCTTTCAACAAAGAAGCAAGCCGTCCAACACTTAACGGAACTTTCTCAGATGGCTTGATGATCATACAATTTCCCAGAGCAATGGCATTCGGCAATGTCCAGTTGGGCACCATGCTTGGAAAATTAAATGGCACAATGGACGCCACCACACCAAGGGGAACATGCTCGGTGCGACATTCTACTCCCTTGCTTACTTCAAGAACTTCTCCCACCACCAGTTGAGGCAAAGAAGTTGCGAATTCACTTAGCTCAATGCTCTTTTCAATTTCCGCTACAGCTTCTGAATACGTCTTACCGTTTTCTTCCATCACCAGCTCCGCAAGCTCTTTCAGATTTTTCTCAAGAAGGGTTTTATACTTGAAAAACACCTGAACCCTTTCCTTGATGGGCGTTCTGCTCCATCCCGGAAAAGCAACCTTGGCTGCATTTACCGCCCGCTTCAAATCATCAGAAGTAGACATGGGAACGGTAGACAGATGGTTTCCATCAATGGGGGAAATCACATCCATCAAACGTGTGGTCGAAGGCTTTACAAATTGACCATTGATGAAGTTCTCAACCGGGGAATATTTCATAATAGAGACTTAGTTATAATTAAATATAAGACTAAAAATAAAAAAAATGCAAATTCAGGTAGTATAAATAGCAATATTTTCAGTTTAACAGTTAATATTTGTGCTATTATTACAATTCAAATGGGGAAAGTCACACGCGATACATTGGATGAAATGGATTTTTCAATCCTCAGCTGTCTTCAGCAGGATGGTCGTATGTCATTTACCGTAATCGCAGAGAAGCTGAATGTATCGGTTGGCACCATACGCTCACGCGTCAACAAGCTCATTGAAGACAAGACGATCAATATTATCGGAAGAGTAAATCCTGAAAAAGTAGGATTTCAGTCATACGCGCAGATTGCCGTGTATGTCCGGCCCATTACCCTAAAAGAAAAGGCTGCTCAACGAATCGCCAGGCTGCCCGAAGTTAGTTTTCTGGCCTCCACTTCTGGAGATTATGATTTGGAAGTAGATGTGATGTGCAGAAACAATGATCATCTTCTCGACTTTGTAAACGAGATATCGAAGATCGAAGGGGTATATCAGACCAAAACGACGTTATATTTCAAAGTCTATAAGTACTCGCAGCCAGAGCTTGGACTTCTTAAGTCTGTTAAGAATTAGAATAGACCTCTCAGTGGATGTGCCGTCCTTCATTGCGGACCCAAACTTTAACTGTAGATCCTTCACCTTCATGACTCTCCAGTGATATTTTCCCATCAAGCTTGTGAACACAATGATTGACAGTAAATAATCCAAGTCCATGCCCAGGAATTTTTTCGGTTATCCGTGAAAACATATTTGTGATGGCATCCTGAATGTGACCACCGATACCCACTCCATTATCAGATACCGTAATCGTGATACCCTCCGCATCTTCCTGAATAACAATCTTCACAAACGCATCCGCAATATTTTCCTTGCGATAGCGGATGGCATTATGAATAAGATGCTGAACAATTGGCGTGATCAATAACTTATCGCTGTAAAAATTCTCAGATACTTTCACGTTGGACTTAAACCGGACATTGCTGAACCCATCCATGAATGCCAGAGAATTAATAGCCTGATGAAGGATCTCATTAAAATCAATCTGCTCATTGAGAACTGGAGATATAACCGTAGTCTGAGTACTCATAATCTGGAGAATTAGGGTTCTTTTAAAGATACTACCAGCCGAATGGCCCCTCCTCAGTTGCAAAAGCACTTTTTAGGAAGCTTTGCGAAAAAAGCCTCTTTCCAAAGCTGAATTCGCCTTTTAAGTGATAATTCTCTAAAGGATCCTATAGAAAAACTAAATGATTATTTAGAGAGGGTTGCCGCATAATTGTGGCAAACCGTGAAATTATTCCCGCTTTCATGCAACCTTCCTTAAGAAAGCGAGTATTTCCTTCTAATCCGTAGAACAAATAACAGCAACATCCTTTATAGCGCTACAACTTAATACAATATGAAAGAGACAAACCTTGGAGAATTTGAAGAAGTCATTCTTCTGCTGGTGGGAATCCTCGGCGAAGAGGCCTATGCATTTAAGATTGCTGAAGAATTTGAATCACAAACAGATCGCGTTGTTTCCATCGGCGCCGCACATTCCACATTAACACGCCTGGAGAACAAAGGCTTCGTCAATTCAAAAATGGGAAAGTCAACCGCTGAACGTGGAGGAAGAAGAAAACGCATCTACACGATCACTGCCAGTGGCAAGAGAGTATTACAGAATGCCAGGGAATTCAGAATGGCGCTATGGAAGCAGTATCCTAAACTTGGACTGAGTTAATTAACACAATGAAAAATAAAAAATGAGTACAAGAGTTCCCAGGATACCACGTTGGCTGCTGAATCATTTCTTAAGAGATGATCTGGCAGAAGAGGTCATGGGTGATCTTGAAGAGAAGTTTTATAAAACGATAGAAAGTAAATCACTATTACGCGCAAGGCTTAACTACTGGTATCAGGTAATCAATTATATCCGTCCGTTTGCCATTCGAAAGTCAACTGTTCATCCAAATCAAATTGATATGTTTCAAAATTATTTAAAAATCGCCTTCCGGAATCTTAGAAAAAATACTGGCTACTCAATCATCAACATTGGAGGTCTTGCCGTCGGAATGGCCATCGCTATGCTGATCGGCTTATGGGTATACGACGAACTCTCTTTCGATAAGTACTTTACAAATTATGACCGCCTCGCCAAGGTCATGCAGCATCAGACATTCAATGGGGTTATCAATACCGGAGTATCCATTCCCATGCCTCTTGAAAATGAACTAAGAGAAAAATACGGCAGCGACTTCACACATGTCGCCATTTCTTCCTGGACAAACGAGCATATTCTCAGCGCCGGGGATTTAAAGATCACAAAAAAAGGAAACTACGTACAGCCGGACTTTCCGGAAATGTTTACACTGAAAATGCTAAAAGGAACTCGTGAAGGACTTAAAGATCAGGCCTCCATTATAATCTCTGAATCCACTGCCCGCGCGCTTTTTGGTGATGCTGATCCAATCAATCAGGCCGTTCAAATTGACAGCAAATTGGATGTAAAGGTTACGGGTGTCTACGAAGACCTTCCAAAAAATACTTTCTTCAATGATCTTGAATTCATCTCCTCCTGGCAATTGTATCTCACCTCTGAGCAATGGCTTAAAAGAGCGGCAACACAATGGGGAAATAATTCCTTCCAGCTTTTTGTTCAGATCTCTCCTGGGGCAGACTTTGATGTGGTTTCACAAAAGATAAAAAACGCCAAGCTTGACAATGCGCCTGATGAAGCTCCCTTCTCACCACAGATGTTCCTGCTTTCCATGCAAAACTGGCACCTTAAGTCAGATTTCAAAGAGGGAAAAATGACTGGAGGCAAAATTGAAATGGTATGGCTTTTCGGAATCATCGGACTGTTCGTACTGCTTCTGGCTTGCATCAACTTTATGAATCTCAGCACTGCCCGTTCTGAAAAACGCGCCAAAGAAGTTGGAATACGGATGACGATCGGATCGGTCCGCGGCCAGCTCATCAATCAATTCCTCAGCGAATCATTTCTCGTTGTGACGTTATCCTTTATAGTAGCTGGTATTATTGTGGTCGTATCCCTCTCGTCATTTAATCAATTAGCTGATAAGAAAACTATTATCGAATGGGCAAATCCATTCATCTGGCTTATCTGCCTGGCCTTTATCATCATTACCAGCTTGCTTGCCGGCTCCTACCCCGCATTATACCTTTCTTCCTTTCAACCTGTCAAAGTTTTGAAAGGCACATTCAAAATGGGAAGGTTTGCAGCATTGCCAAGAAAAATCCTGGTCGTTATCCAGTTTACAGTTTCTGTTACCCTGATCATCGGAACCATCATTGTGTACAATCAGATTCAGTATTCCAAAGACAGACCGATCGGGTACAATCGTGAAGGATTGATCTCCATTCAAATGAAGTCAGATGATTTTACTGGAAAATGCGAGCTATTGAGAAATGAATTGAAAGCTGCAGGCGCGGTTGAAGAAATGTCTGAATCATCAAGCCCTATCACTGCTGTATGGCAAAACAACGGCGGGTTCAACTGGGAAGGAAAGGATCCCAATTTCCAAACTGACTTTGCTACTATTTACGTCTCTCATGAATATGGAAAAACAATTAACTGGCAGATCAGAGAAGGAAGAGATTTCTCACACGAGTTTGCTACCGACTCCTCTGGAGTGATCCTTAATGAAGCCGCTATCAAATTCATGGGAATTACTGATCCTTTAGGAAAGGAAATTACATGGGGTGATGACACGAAGCTTCACATCGTGGGCATCATCAATGACATGATCATGCAGTCGCCTTACAATCCGGTAAAGCAAACGATCTATCTGATGAATCGTGACAATGCCAACTGGATCAATATAAGGTTGAACCCCAACAAAAGCGCAAGTGAGTCCCTTGCCATTATTGAGGCAGCATTCAAGCGGGCGATTCCTTCTGCTCCCTTTGATTTTAAATTCATTGATGCGGAATACTCCCGCAAATTCAATTCGGAGGAGCGCGTAGGCAAGCTTGCATCCGTGTTTGCTGTTCTCGCTATCATCATCAGTTGCCTTGGCTTATTTGGCCTTGCCTCTTTCGTGGCAGAGCAACGCACCAAAGAAATCGGTATCCGAAAAGTACTGGGTGCCTCAATAACCGGCTTGTGGAAAATGCTATCAGCAGACTTTGTCGTCCTCGTCATTATATCCTGTTTCCTTGCCGCACCTCTAGCCTATTATTTCCTCGATGCATGGCTGGCGAAATACAAGTATCATACTCCTATCTCTCCGTGGATATTCATTATGACCGCTTTGGGAGCTCTTACCGTTACACTCGCAACAGTAAGCTTCCAGGCCATAAAGGCTGCATTGATGAGCCCGGTGAAAAGCCTTAAGAGTGAATAATGGAAACTAAACGAGTAAGGGATCTTTGGATGCATTGAGGACCTGCTGAAGTTCATTGGTCAATTCCATGCTCAGCACAGGATGACCATCAAAAGATGCAGGCGTATTTTGAAACACTGTGATCAGCCAGTTGCTATGATGCTTCATTGCAACCATAGACTGAACTGCATTCTTTGATGAGTCTATATCGGTATGATCCGGATGCACCATACCAACAACACTTTTGAGAACAGCGACCTCGGGAGAAAGAAAACGCACTTCACGGATCTTCCACACATAACGAGCAGTTAAATGATTCTTAAAAATTCCTTCCAGAGACTGTTGAATTTCATCCGGGCCATTCATTTGACTTCCGTCGAATCCAATGACCGTACTTTGTTCTATAAATAGAGAAGAAAATCCTGCAGCATCACGTTCGTTCCATGATTTTAAAAGATGCTGATATAAATCAGAGATAATTGTCTCATCTTCTGTGGTGTGAATTATTGGCGATGGTATCATGATTCAAATTTTGGAAATTGATACAAAGATTGCTTTTGCATTTCTACCAACGACCAGATGAGTCGGTCAAATGATTGAGAGGAAATTTAAAAGTAAACCCCCGCGATCAACGCGAGGGTTTGTTTACGACTCCGTTTTCCCTTCACCGGATTTCTCCGTTTCTGGTAATGCAGGTTTGAATTTCCAGATCTCTCTTCCTTCAGTTCATCCCTAAACAGATAGTCTTACACCATTCCTTCTAACTAAAAACGTGCCACTGTGTCATCCATGATCCTTGAAAGATTTCTATCACAAGAATCTTTAATAGTATGTGAAAAACAATTCTCATCAAATGATAAGATGTGTAGAATAAATTCCTCATGGTTGTTGAAACTAAAACAGTTTTGATACATGCATGAAGTCATTCTATGGCACAGAATTGACATATACATCACTGATTAACATTTAAAAGAATCTTCATGCAAAACATCACAGCAAAATCCAGCATCGATATCAATGCTCCTGCAACTGCCGTTTGGGAGGCCTTAACAACTCCGGAACCTATCAAGAAGTATTTCATGGGTGCAGATGTAAAGACCGACTGGCAAGTGGGCAGTCCGATAGAATTTAATGGCACCTGGGAAGGCAAGTCCTTTCAGGAAAAAGGGACCATTCTTGAGGTGATCCCGAACCGATCCTTTCGATATACCAATTGGAGTTCGATGTCTGGGATTGAAGATAAGCCTGAAAACTATGTCGCTATCACCTATACGCTCAACGAATCAAAGGACAGCACAACCTTAACAATTACCCAGGAGAATATTTCAGATGAAACAAAGAAGGCTCAATCAGAAGAGACCTGGAGCCTGGTTCTTAAAGAAATAAAAGCGATCGTCGAACAGCAAACCGTCAGTGCATGAGGAAAATCATTATAACCTTCTCTGGCCTTCTATTCTTTTTTATCCTTATCAGCTGCAAGAGAACCAATCAAAATAATATTCAAAGTGACATCCTCATGAAAACCATTGACTACAAAGATTCAAAGATCTCCTACTTCGATTCCGGAAAAAAAAATATAACGCTGCTATTTGTTCATGGTTCGTTCAGCAATAAAGAATACTGGACTGATCAGGTCAAGTTCTTCTCACCCGATTACCGGGTAGTTACCCTCGACCTTCCAGGAAATGGAAAATCTCCAAAAGGCAATGATGCCATGACTGCGAAAAATTACGGAGATGCATTGACGTTCTTCATTAAAGAACTTAATCTTAAGAATGTAATTCTCATCGGTCATTCAGCAGGTGCCGATGCCATTCTGGAAGAGGCTATTCAAAACCCCGAACCTGTTATTGGATTCGTAGCGGTGGATTATTTTAAGAATGTGGGAGTTCCCCTTCCCCAAGAGATCATCGATCAAACCACTCAGGGATTGAAAAAGGATTTTCCGGCTACGGTAGAAATGTATGTCAGAAAGGGACTTGTCAGCCAGGCAACTGATTCCGCCATCACCAAGAAAATTGTTAATGCCTACAGAAATACCGAACCGGAAGCAGGCACAGAAGCAATCATCGATGGATTGACATATACGGATCGTGAAAAAGACCTGATCGGCAAACTGGGATTCAAAATTTATATGATCAATGTGGATTATAAACCAACTAATGAAGATGCCCTGAAAGGCATTGCCACAAAAGGTTATGAACTGATCACCATACAGGGAACCAGTCATTATCCCATGATAGAAAATCCAATTGCCTTCAACCACGCACTGGAAAAAGCAATTGCTGAAATTGAACCCAACCAGCAATAAAAAAGGGGCATTGAGCCCCTTTTTTCCGTTCTATCAGAATTAATTCATGGAATACTTATCTCCCCTGAATTCATATTTCTTAAAGATCAAATTGATGGCTTCCTTAACTTTAGCCTGATCGCTGATGATGTCATTGTTGCTGGATATACCTGATGCAAATCCTTCCCAGATAACGCTGCTGGTTTTTGCGTCAAGCAGGGAAATAAAGACAGTACCAGGTTTCAACGCATAGGAAATAGTGTCCTTTGCCATCCTCACTTCAGACGAACCTACTTTAACGGGTTCAGCAGCAGTTCCTTTGATCTTGGTCGACTGATCGAAGATCTTGTATGCCACATACATATCAGGAGCAGCCTGATTCTTTCTATAACCTCTTCCATCAAGCTCAGATTCTACCGATGTCGTCAATGTGCTATTGATGATCTCATCCGATGAAGGAAGAATAAAGGCGTATGAATAGATGATCACATTCTTACCTTTCTTCACATCTCCCTTGCGTCCTTTGTTTGCAGAACTTTTCACTGGCACTTCCTCATAGGTATACGCTACAAGCTGATCCGATAGATCATTGGTAAGCCATCCATAGGTTTTATACTTTTTAAAATCGGTATTCAACTTTTTATCTCCCTGAACAGTGATCTCCTGTCCGTATGCAAACCCTGCAGAAAGCAGCATCAGCATCGCCATGTTTCTTATTGTTTTCATAATTGATTTATTTGATTTTATAATTCCGTATTTCGGATTCATTGAAAAATCAAAAAAATCATACCATAAGCGAACGAAGCGGCATTCCCAGATATATATGAAAAATGAATATGATTTTGTGGAAAAGTCTCCCTACAATGCTTAACGGATAATGTTGCCAAGCCTTCTCCATCTTACTTTATGGAAAAGATCCGCCTCTTCATCCAGTGACATCCACACAAATAGTGCCTTGCCCACTATATGATCATGAGGAACAAAGCCCCAATATCTTGAATCGAGGGAATTGTGACGGTTATCTCCCATCATGAAATAGTAATCCTGATGGAAAGTATATTCCTGCTGCTCCCCGCCATCGATGAATAGTTTCCCATTCTTAATCTCCACATTCTTGTTCAGATCATACAACCGGATCGTCTCGCCATAGAAGTTCAGAGTGGAATCATTCACCGCTATCTTCATTCCTTTTTTTGGAACCACGATCGGACCATAGTGATCGCCATTCCAGGAATCAACCTTCGACAATGGAAATATTTTATCCGATGAGGTGGACTCGTTCCTGAAATCCTCCACGGACCAGACATAAGGAGCTTCTTTAATGGCAGCCAATTGATCCTTCGTCAGGAACATAATATATCCAACCTGA
This sequence comes from Cyclobacteriaceae bacterium, assembly GCA_013141055.1. NCBI lineage: Bacteria > Pseudomonadati > Bacteroidota > Cytophagia > Cytophagales > Cyclobacteriaceae > Cyclobacteriaceae bacterium. The sequence goes on from JABFRS010000001.1 coordinate 1,066,839, forward strand.
TTCTCAGAGAATCTTCCCTGGTAATAGTAATCCTCTTTGTCGATCTCAAGGTTCTGAAGATTTCTCTTATGAATCTCATCATGGGCAATGACGACATAACTGAACTTCATATTTTCAGGATTATTCAATGCAATTCCATTGGCATAAACCTGACTATTCCTGATCTCCAATACGTCGCCCGGAATTCCAACACAACGCTTCACATAGTTGTTCTTAAGATCAGTAGGATAGTCAATGCCCTCATTAAGCTTAACAGGAGGAACATAAAATACAACGACGTCTTCCCTCTTTATTTCACTGATACCCGGAAACCGGTACGTTGGCAATTCAATCCAGTCGAGATAAGAAGGAATATTGGTACCCCATATCTTTTGATGCGTCAGCGGAACCTGAAGCGGGGTCTTGGGAGTTTGTGGACCATAATGAATTTTGCTTACGAAAAGAAAATCACCGACCAGTAATGAATTCTCCATGGAAGGTGTCGGGATGACAAACGCCTGAACAGCCGACCATCTTATGAAAGTAGAAACTACTACCGCAAAAATGATCGCGTCAGACCATTCCTGAAAAAAAGTCTTGGGTTTTTTAACTGCCGGTTTCTTCCAGAATTTGAGGTTCATAAAATATTTGGTTGGGTGATCTGACCAACATCTACGGGAAATCCGGAAGGAGGTTGGAGGAATTTGATGTAAGGCTTATAAACCGGGTTTGGGTGGCTTAACCGGTTGCACCTGACTCAATACACCTTTTACGGAAGTCTTTCTCATGAATAATCGACCATTACTCACCACATAAACAGTTGAGAAATCTGATCCTCCAAATTTTACATCGGTCAAAGATTCAAGTGGCGACGCAATAATGTAATTGATGCGTCCCAATTGATCCGAGATCTGGATGCCCATTCCGGTCGCCGTATAGATTCGATTCTGATTATCAACCGACATTCCTGCAGAACCCGGTGAAATTTTCCCGTAAGGGATATGGTAATGGATATACTCCTGAAGTAAATCAGGACCTCCATCCTCTCCGATCTTCAGAGAATAGCCAAATACACTATTCTCAGTTCCAACATTTAAGAAAGTCTGATCCGCAGAAATAGCAAGACCTGTTGGATGAAATGGAACAGACGTGTAAACTAAATTTCTCTTTGCAAAAGAATAGAAGCCGATGTGATCTTTTATTGTCTCTGTGAAATAAATTCCCTTTGCAGATACAGCGATGAAATCTGCTTTAACATTTTTCACCATGCTTCTTACCGTCTTTCCAATAACGTCTATGCTATGGGCTGACCTATTGCTTACGTAAAGCTCATTGTTGATTCCAAAGCTGATTCCTGAAATCTCCCCCGTCATCTTCTTATACAACTTAACCTTCTCACCATTCAACCGGTAAACAGATTGCCTGTCTGCAAAGAACAATTGACCCGAGTCATTAACAGTGAGCTTCTCTGCTTTCAGATTTCCGATGGAGATCTCTTTCCACAATTCATTTTCAAGTATGGGATCGAAGTTTCGCAACGGACTCTTATAGGTTTGAACAGGTTTTGGATAATCACCCCAAAGCCACTTCAATGCCATCGGCATGATCGCAGCGGCATGCTTGCCATTATGACCACCATCTCCCCAGGCATGATTAACTTCATATCCTGCCCACGTGAGTGCCGAAAGCATATCCTGATTTGCCATCCACCAGTCACCCGCATAGATGTTCAAATCATGATCGCCATCCTGAAGGAATACTCTCAAAGGTTTAGGTTCTGTTTTTCTTACCAGTGTTGCAAACTCACCACCTCCACGAAGCCCTACATATGTGCCAATGGTGCTTAACACTCTACTGAATTCGTTCGGCCGTTCCCATGCTGCGTTGAAGGCTGCTATGGCACCCGAACTTGCGCCTGCAATCAATCGGTCATCAGCTTTATTGCTAAGGTTATACGACTTTCCCACCTCGGGAATAATTTCTTCCAATAGAAACCTTGCATACCTGTCCCCCAACGCATCATACTCAAAGCTTCTGTTAAATCGTGGATAATTATCGGAACCGGACGACTTCACTTTTCCATGATCGATAAAGATTCCAATGATAACCGGAATCCCTTTTAGGGCAATCAATGAATCCAGTGTTGATGGCAGCCTCCAGTCTTTTGCTCTTGACAATCCATCCTGAACGATCATCGTGCAGGCAGGTTTGGAAGCATCATATTGCTTCGGGACATAAACCCAATACTCACGTTCTGTTCCCGGATAGATCTTACTCTTCCATTCAAAGGGACCGAGTATCTGACCGGCCGGAATCTGTGATTGAGCAGATCCGAATTGAATTACCAAAACCAATGAAAAAAGAAGGACTTTATTCATGAGTGAATTTACTTTGACGGCGAGTTCTTAAGATTTATTTCAATCGGATCGCGAACAAGGCTGGCCAGTTCTTTCCGGTCACCAGCAACAACTTGCTTTTACTTTCATACGCAATGCCATTCAAGACATCAATATTCGGATTTACCGCCAATGCTTTTTCATATAAGGGAGTAAGATCCATTCGACCCACAACATTCCCTGTAGCCGGATCAATTTTTAACAGGTAATTGGTTTTCCACTGATTGGCGTAGACATGTCCATCAATAAATTCCAGTTCGTTGAGATCTCCCTGTTCAATTTCGTTCTCTTTTACGGAAACAGATTTTACAATAGTGAGATTTGCTGTATCCAGAAAATATAATTTGCTTGTCCCATCACTCATGATCAGATTGGAGCCATTATGCGTAATGCCCCATCCCTCATGTTCGTTTTTAAAGTCAGCAATCTTCCCGAAAGTCTTAAAATCATAGACAAACCCAACATGATTCTGCCAGGTAAGCTGATAAATTTTATTGTTAATGATTGTGATCCCTTCTCCAAAATACTGCTTGTCAAGCGTCACTTTTTTACTTTGAATTCCTGTTGCAATATCTACTTCAGCAATCCATGAATTATCCTGGCCGGTGCTTTCAAAAAGCCGGCCCTGATAAACGGTTAGCCCTTGCGTAAACGCTTTTGTATCATGAGGAAAAACCTGCACCACTGTGTATGGAATCAGATTCTCCTGAGGAACTTCCGTTTTCTTCTTAGGAGTGCAAGATGCGAGGAAAATAAAAAACAGGAAGAAAAGTCTATTTCGAAGAGTATTCATTAACGATCTGATTTATAGAATAACAGAGGAACAGAAATTATTCCACCGCCAGTCTTACCGATTTTTGATAGCCATTTTTTCCTGTCACCCTCACAAGATAAATGCCTTTCGGTAGAGAATTCATTTCAATACTTACTTCTCCGTTGCTCTTAACAGAACTAATAGAATTCAATTTTAATCCAAGAGAAGTAAACAATTCAACCCGCTCAACCTCAACCGTGGAAGGAATCACCAATGTTGCATCTCCTTTTGTAGGGTTAGGATAAATCACAAGTTGCTGATCACCCAAATTAATTTCCACTTTGACGATCTTCGAATAGCTTGAAACTCCATCAAAGTCTGTTTGCTTGAGGCGATAGAAAGATATGCCGTTGAACGGTCTGTTGTCAGTCGCTGCATAATCCTTCTTTGCATTACTGTTACCAGCACCCTGCACTGTTACTACAGGCTCCCACTTTAAATCAGAAGCGGCTCTTTCAATGGTGAATAGATTATTTCTGGTTTCAGTTTCGGTACTCCAAGCCAATTGAACAGCACTTTTCTCAGGAGTTGCTGTAAAGCTCAGCAGCTGAACCGGCAAAGGAGCTCCGGCAATATTTACAGAACCCAGTGTAAAGAAATATCCCGTGCCCATTACAAAGTCGTGAGTGAACTCAACGATCTTCGCTGTGTTATCATAGAATGACGGGTTGATGAGAGTGGCTCCTGTTGCAAATGTTCCATCATCATCCACCAATAATCTTACATACTGGAGATCATTGGTACCTGGAATAACAGTTGTTTCAAAACGAATACGCACCGTCCCGGGAGGTGATGTTCCTGTCTCCACCACTTTCCATGCACGTTGTAATCTCCTTAATATCGTTGCAGGAAGATCCACACCACCATTGGAAGAAATGGATCCATTATTATTTCCCCATACTAAAAAGCTTTTGTCTCCACCGAAGGTACCTGTGTTCAGTGCATTGGTTGCAGTCAATGCCGGTCCCGCTCCTATTGTGATGATATCATCCGAGTTATAGCTCTTCGATTGCTTCTGGAGCAAATCGGAATTATCGTCACGTCCGATAGCCGTTACATCATTATGGTAGGTACTGTTGGTGGTTGCATCCCAGATGACAGATCCATCCGAAGCCAGATAATTTCCTGGTTTATGCATCCCATACTTAATGCTCAGATAAGAATGAATTTGCGCAAGCTCCGTTAAAGAAGGAATATTGGTTGAAACAAAGAACTCTGATACTTCACCGATATAATAATTTGCAAAACCAGCAGAGCCAAGGGTAAAGGGTGAATTAGCTCCTGTTCCCGTGTCAATGTTGTTGTTCGCTGCCGTCAGCGTATTATTTCTATAGATAAATCTTCTGGTACCTGATGGAGTTGCAGTGGATGTGCTGGATCCCATGGTCCAGTAATTAAATTCATTTACTGTTGCACCCCAGTTTCCATTGACCCGTCCTTCTATACAGCAGGTTCCAAAATCATAGTATACATTACTGTCACTCCACGGAAGATGAGCACTGAACCGATCGTTGGCACTTCCTGCAAGCTGCTCGTAAAAGAAATTTCTGTCTGCAATAGTGTTGGTGCTGGCTACCGCATAGGTGAACGCACTGTTATAAGTGGATGCACCAAACAATCCGGAAGTAACTTCCACAAAGTTGCTTGTTCCGTTAAACTGAAGTGATGGATTAAAGTTAATTCTTGGATCAACGAAGGTCGGTCCATTGGAAGCCACCGCATCACGATTGCGGATACTTTGATCTCCCCAACCCGTTACAGGCGACACACCAGTGACTTCACGATCTGAACGGAACCAGATAAGATAATTACCAGCAACACCGCCCGGGTATGGTCTCGGCGCAATGTTAGCTGCAAGTGTTAGAAAGCTTGACCCTACCGGAAACGTAACTCCGCTAAACGTAAGGGTATCTCCGCTAAGTGTTGCCGTGGTATATAGAGTCGCCCCTGTTCCAAAATTAGAATCGTTGTCAACTGCCAAAGCATAGTTGGTTGGATCACCTGAGTTGATGATACCTCCATTCAAAAGAAATCGTACCGATATGGATCCTAATGTTCCCAAAGCGTCTGTTTTCCAGATGCGGGCAGAGCGGCTTAAATAACCGGGAGGCAGATTCACTGAAGTTGAACTAAGGGTATTTCCATCATTTCCCCAAACCACAAAACTGTTATTGTTGGCAAAGCTGCTTCCGAAAGGAATTCCGTTGCTCATGATCAACGCATCATTACCGGTAGAGCTCATGGACCTGCGTTGATCCAGCTGAGATGCATCATCACGACCGATGCCGGCGATGTCATTATTATATCCAGCGACAGAAGAAGATCCATCCGCATCATAAATTGTTGCGTTGGAAGAGGAGATATAATCGGTAGGAACCGTTTGGTCCATCATCAGACCATACTTAATAGCGAGATACGATTGTATCTTCTGGAATTCAGTATTGGAAGGCACTCCTGTGTAAACAATAAGCTCTGCTATAGATCCAAAATAGAATTCGCCTCCGTTATTACCACCGATGTCGAATGGATTATTGTTTCCCACCACTCCATCCTGACTGTTGCTTGAGGCGATGAGCAGTCCATCACGATAAATAGATTTTCTTAAGCCAGAAGGTGTTGCTGTTCCTGTGGAAGATCCCAACGCCCATGAATAATATTTGTTGGATGTCGCTCCCCATCCTGTTAAAGTATTTACACGACCTGTTCCACAACATGCACCAAAATCCCAATAAACTTCATCTGCCCAGGGAATATGCGCTTGAAATCTTTCTCCGCTTACATTCTCTCCAAAGATTGTTCTTCCGGCAGTGGATACCTGGGCATTGCTGACGATATAAACAAAAACATCATCAACGGTTGATGTTCCCAACAGTCCGGTTGGAACACGCATGATATCATTGTTTCCGTCAAATGACAGGGCACTGTTATAATTTATGCTTTTATATAAAAGAGTAGGACCGTTTACAGCAAGGGCATCAATGCCTATCGTTGGACTCTGATTGTTCCAGAGAACTACCGGCGCAGTACCACTGGTGCCTACATTGCCTTTGTACCAGGCTTTGAGGTTAGCAGACACTCCCCCTGGCCCCTGAGCGAAAGAGGGAGATATTGCAATGACAATCAGAAGAAAAGAGGCAAGTAAAGGGTGTTTCAATGCTCTTTCGTTTATATAACAACCAAAAATACAAAAAGGAATTAAAAGTCATTTTCACTTAAAATGGCTGATTTCTGTGGATTTCCGAACGCAAAGCATGAATCCATTCGAATATTCTTAATTTAACTCATCTATTATAAAGAAATCTTCATGCAACGTTCTTCTAATGCATTCCGGAATTCCATAGTCGCTGCTCTTGGAGGTTTTCTCTTTGGCTTTGATACCGCTGTTATTTCCGGAGTGGAAAAATCAATTCAGCAGCTCTGGTCACTGAGTGACTTTGCACATGGATTCACAGTGGCCTCTGCCCTCATTGGTACAGTCATCGGATCTTTGATAGCAGGCGCCCCTGCAGAACGCTTTGGAAGAAAGAAAGTCCTTCAGGCTATTGGCTTGCTGTATGTTGTCACCTCGTTGGTTACAGCTTTTACTCCATCATGGGAACCGTTTGTTCTATTCAGATTCCTGGGAGGGATTGGTGTAGGAGCTTCATCGGTGGTAGGACCTATGTACATCTCTGAAATTTCTCCTGCGCATTCACGCGGCCGACTGGTTGGAATGTTTCAATTCAATGTAGTGTTGGGTATTCTTATAGCATTTGTTTCTAATTATTTACTCAACGGCATCAGTGAGGAATCATGGCGATGGATGTTGGGTGTTCAGGCAGTTCCTTCTCTTATATTCTTCATACTGGTTTTCGTTATTCCTGAAAGCCCACGTTGGCTGATGAATCATCAACGTGAGGCGGAAGCAAAAATAGTTTTGGAAGAAATCGGAGAGAAAGACACGACGCTGGCGATGAACCAGATCCGCGAATCATTGCATCATGAAAAAGGAAAAGAGAAGGAGAAATTATTCTCCGGCAATTATAACAAGCCCATCTTCTACGCAATGGTCCTTGCCACATTTAATCAGTTTTCCGGCATCAATGCGATCATGTATTATGCACCCCGCATTTTCGAAATGACAGGACTTGCAAAAGACACTGCACTGCTGCAGGCAATCTCTATTGGAGTTACGAATCTGGTCTTTACATTATTAGGCGTTTCTCTCATTGATAAATTTGGAAGGAAGACACTCCTTATTGTTGGGTCATTTGGAATGGTATTCTTTTTAGGAATGGTGGCATACGCATTCTTTACAGGAGACTTCGGCGGATATCTTGTGATGATCTATCTCGTAGGATTCATTGCCTTCTTTGCTTTCTCTCAGGGAGCCGTCATCTGGGTTTTCATTTCTGAGATCTTCCCGAATAAAGTAAGGTCACAAGGCCAGACCCTTGGAAGCTTTACACATTGGATCATGGCAGCTGCGATCTCCTGGACCTTCCCGATCTTTGCAGAGTCATCACCTCTTGGCGGAGCATATGCTTTTACATTCTTCAGTGTGATGATGTTCCTTCATTTATTCTTTGCCTGGAAAGTATTACCTGAAACAAAGGGACAGTCGCTTGAAGGGATACAGCAGTCGCTGGGAATACACTAGCTATCAAGAGGCAGGGATTGGGATGGAGACTGAACAGAGACTGGTCAGGAACCTAATAGACACTGAATTGAGACCGCTGAAGCTTCAGCGTAAGGGGCGAGATTATGGTTTGATAATTCACCATGAAACACTCATCATCATAAGCGTCGATTCCAATTGGTAATACGCAACTAACAATTGCGCCCCTTCAGGGCTTAAGTGCACGTTTACATCGTAACCCTGGCCTTCAGCCAGGGCTAATAAATCTCGACCCGTTGGGCCTTAAGTTCAGAGCCATCGATTTTATCTGTGTGTGTCCGTGATCCGCATTTCTTTCTATATCAAACGCTATTGGTTATGTGCAGCTTGCTACATCAGCGTTCCTGTATTCCGGCATTTATCCCCTTCACTTTCGCTCCTTAACCGGTATCACAAGCTTCAAACCCGACCAGACATCATTCACCGCACAGACCTTGATATCCACTAATCCATTCTTCAATGCGAAATTCCGTATCACATCCTCCGTTATATCCGTTTCTACCTTGGAAGATTTCTTAGGCCACGAAACCCAGATCATTCCATTCTGAGAGAGGAACTTTTTATTCTTCAACAGTTCCTTTTCAAAAACCTTTTTCTCCCTGACAAATAGATGGATAAAATCAATCGGGTCTTTTCCTGGTTTCTTTTTCACCACAACATCTTCAGGCAAAGGACTGACCTCATCCCAGTACGTTGAAGGTTCGGCAAGCACCATGATAAGGTGTTGTGGTTTTATTCCAAGCTTTTGAACGAGAGGTGTGTTTGAGTAGCCTGCCATGTTCTATCGTGTTGAAACTTTATTACTATTAAAACAAAAAAAACGCCCCAGATAAATTGGAGCGTTTTTTCCTAAAGGCGAAACTGATTAGTTTCCCTGTCTCTTCTTATCCATTTCGGCGTTGAAGGTATCCTTGAATTTTTCGTAATCGTAATCGATCTTCAATTGATCGTCCTTTGAAAGACGCTCATTGTATTGCTTTACAAGTTCATCAGCAGAAAGCTCGATAGCTACGTAAGTCTTGTAGTTTCCTTCTTTAGTCTGAACCAGCTTTTCGCAGATAGTACGAACACCCTGAAGTGTCTGTTCTACAACTTCGCGATTCAACTGCTCGAAGCGTTGCTCCAATGCTTCTTTCTTATCCATTGAACGTGAGTTAGTGTAGTTATCAGTAACAGTCTTCACCGTTGTCTGAATAGATTGTGCAAGCTCGTTACGTGCGTTGGTCAATGCCTTCTTCTTTGAAGTCACCTGATCCATGCTTTCTCCGATAGAGTTAGCTCTGAACACTTTGCTGTTAGTAAAGTAATCAGGACCTGAGCAAGGAACAGATACTTCTGTTTCACCTGTAGGCATTGACTGCTTTGACTTACAACCGGCAGCTACTACCGCAGCTACGATCACTACTACATACGAGAGACGGATTAGATTTTTCATTTGTTTGTAATTTGATTTTAAGGGGTCCAATTATCAGCCTCGCACAACACCGTTCACCGAACGCTTTTGATAGGCCATTTTTTATTTTAGTTCAAAAATTAGTCATGCAAGTTAACCAATGCAATTTAAAGGCCAGAGTCTTTTCGAAATGATTTTTCATCAAAAACCATCATAATTGCCATTTTTTACTGCAAAATTGCGTTTAAAAGTTCAGGGAGCTTTTCCTTATCCAGCGTGTCCAGCGACTTATTATAAGCCTCCTGACTTGCCCTGTCATAATCCAGGCTATATCCTTTTATCCGCTCCAGCGTGGTAGCATAAATTTCTTTATTCTCCTTACCAGTGCTGACACGAATCACACTCGTCACATAAGTAATATAGATGCTGCCGGACACCGCTCCCTTTTCAGAATCCGTTGAAATGTCTACCAGCAACTCAGCCTTCTTCTTTTCATCGGTTAATTCAAATCCCTGACTGGTAAGGAAATTCTTGATCTTGTTTGTTACCTGCTGATTGGATTTTGTTACACCAAAATTCTTTTCAACGGATGAAATATAAACCAATGGTCTCTGTACTGACAACAGAACGCTTGCCTTCGGCACCGTCATCTTAGATGAGATCAATGCGAAGATGGGTGATGGATTTTCACCTGCAAAAGCAAGCAGATCAACACTCACTCCAACTGTCTGTTCCAGATCACGCGATCCGATCTTCGTCAATAATATTTTTGCCTGGCCCGAAGCATCTGTCTTATAGGTTGGGAATACATCACCGGATCCTTTATCAAAAGCGGCTTTCAGAGGAAGATCTCCCAGCGGCAATTTTGTCTTCCTGTCAATAGCTTTCGCCATCACTGAAATATTGCTTTGTGCAACTCTGCGATTCAGTGAAAGCTGTGAAGGTGTAGTCGTTACCTGGTAATTATCCAACAGACCCTGCATGCTTGCATAGATCTCATTGGTAAGGATGATGCTCTTGCCTTCAAACGTCAGCGTGATAGGTTCTGCAAGATATTTCTCTACAGAACGGAAACCCTGATAGTAAAAACCCAATGCCTGAATGGAATTACCTCCACGCTCTGATTCTTTTGCTTTTGTAAAAAAATCAAGAGCAAGGGTCACCGCATCTCTCTTCTGCTGCTCCTTGATCTCATGATAGCGCTGCTTTGACAGGCGATAGTATACCCAATAGTTAACCGGGTCTTCCCAGGAATCAACGGATTCAAATTCTTCAATCTCATCTGCGGCAGTAGTCTGGATCATCTGCTCATACTTATCCCGGAACTCTTTATTCTGATCGATCGAGGTAAGCACTGAGGTAGAGGAAATATTAACTTTTATCTCTGAAACAAGATCTTCCAGTGCACTCTTCTTTGCTTCCTGAACGTAGTTGCTGGTTCCATCCTTTGTGCCATGCCCGATTCCGACATAATACTGGTCGGTCATAGGCTTTGCATTCAGCCATGCTGGCTTAGGGTTCTCCTGCTTGCCCTTCTTTTTTGATTTGTTCTGGGTAGCTGCAGGTCCGCAACTCGCAACAATAAGAGCGATAACAATTAGTTTTTTCAAGGGATCAAAAATTACGATTAGGGATGGGTTCGTACTGCAAAACTAAAAAAACGTCCAATTTTTATGCTTTTACGAGTAATACTTACTACCGGTTTTATACACTTAAAAAGGGCGAAATTCGTTTTATCAGCAGCTATTCGAATTATAAATAAACCACATTCATGCCAGAATCCGGGGTATTTGTCAAACATTCGCAAAATCACGTCAGGAACATGAAAATTCAATGCAGTATTTTTTCTAGTTTTAATTAAAATTTGATGGGTATGAAACAGTTGATGGGTTTTCTGATTTTGGCGGGGCTGGCGATCAGTTGCCAAAAGAATGAGATTGTGACGTCCGAACTTACCGGCAATCAAACTACGTATGCATTACAGCAGAGCTCACAATACTCTGTAAGCGGAACGGTAGTTTTCAATGAAAGAAAAGATGGAAAGATCAATGCAGTTATTAAGCTGGAGGGTCTTCATGAAGATTTAAAATTGCCAGTCCACCTTCACCTTGGAAATATCGGCACCACCGGAGCTGATGTTGCCCTGCTTTTAAATCCTGTAGATGGAATCACTGGTAAGAGTGAAACAAATTTTAATCAGCTGGCAGATGAGTCGGCGATCGATTACAAGCGTTTGATCAATCTGGAGGCTTGTGTTAAGATCCATTTGGGAGATACAGGTGCTGATCGCGATGTCGTACTGGCAGCAGGTAATATTGGTTCCTCCGTTTCAGTTTCAACCCCGGGAGGACGAGTAGGAATTGCAGTTTGCAAAAGCGAGTGATGCTGAATGCTTCATAAATATTGAAAGCCCTCAACGGGCTTTTTTTATGCCCGATTTATCGATCATAAAAAAGCCCCAACCGGGGCTTCTGATTTTCTGTTCTTCGATCTTCCTTAATCTCCTCCTCCACTATTCTCTATCTCATACGAAGTCAGGGACGCCACAAGGAATTCTCTGTTCATTCTTGCGATGTTCGTCACCTTAATACCTTTTGGACATTCAGCTTCACATGCATAGGTATTGGTACAAGATCCAAATCCTTCTGCATCCATCTGCGCTACCATCTTCTCAGCGCGCTCCTTACGTTCAGGCTGGCCCTGAGGTAACAATGCGAATTGAGAGATCTTGGCACTGACAAACAACATAGCAGAAGCATTCTTGCAAGCCGCTACACATGCACCACAACCAATACATGTTGCCGCATCCATTGCTTCGTCAGCGATTTTTTTAGGGATCGGAATCACATTGCCATCCGGAACTCCACCGGTATTTACAGACACGTATCCACCGGCCTGTTGTATCCTGTCAAAAGAAGTGCGGTCTACCACCAGATCTTTTATCACCGGAAAGGCCTGCGCTCTCCATGGCTCTACTGTAATGGTATCACCATCTTTGAAAGTACGCATGTGCAACTGGCATGTTGTTGTTTGCTGCGGACCATGAGGATGTCCATTGATATACATGCTGCACATTCCACAAATGCCTTCACGGCAATCATGATCAAATGCTACAGGCTCTTCATTCTTCTTGATCAGGTCTGTATTCAGGATGTCAAACATTTCCAGGAAAGACATATCAGGTGATACGTGATCCAGTTTGTAAGTCTTGAATTCACCTTTGGTGTTTTGACCTTTTTGACGCCAGACTTTGAGAGAAATTTTCATAATGCTAAAAGATTAAACTATACTTTCATTCGCTTATGCGGACATGAACGAGTGTACTCTATTTATATGAACGTTGTGTCAACTTCACATTCTCAAAAATCAATTCCTCCTTGTGAAGTTCTTCCTGTACATTCTCGCCTTTATACTCCCATGCCGCTACGTATGCAAACTGATCGTCTTTACGCATAGCCTCTCCATCAGGAGTAGAGGATTCTTCACGGAAGTGACCGCCGCATGATTCTGAACGGCTTTGAGCGTCGTCTACCATCAGTTCACCCAATTCAATAAAGTCTGCCACACGACCTGCCTTCTCAAGCTCCTGATTTAATTCTCCAGCAGAGCCAAGTACATTCACATTCGACCAGAATTCTTTTTTAAGTTCCTGGATCTTTCCTTTCGCGATCTTCAATCCTGCTTCATTGCGCGACATTCCGCAATACTCCCACATGATGTGGCCAAGCTCACGGTGAAACTCATCGACAGTCTTCTTTCCTTTTATGGAAAGCAACTTGTTGACGCGCTCGTTCACAGCGTCTATCGCCTGTTTGAACTCCGGACGATCTGTTCCGATTTTATCCCAGGTCATGCCGGCGAGATAATCACCAATCGTGTAAGGGATTACAAAATATCCGTCTGCTAATCCCTGCATCAAGGCACTTGCACCCAGGCGATTGGCACCGTGATCAGAAAAATTAGCCTCTCCCATCGCATATAGTCCTGGAACAGTAGTCATGAGATTATAGTCTACCCAAAGTCCACCCATCGTATAGTGAACAGCAGGGAAGATCATCATCGGCATTTCATAAGGATTATCTCCGGTGATCTGCTGATACATGTCAAAAAGATTACCATACTTTGCTTCGATCACTTTTCTTCCATCACGCTTGATAGCATCGGCGAAGTCAAGGAATACGGCGAGACCTGTTGGCCCTACTCCACGACCTTCATCACATACCATCTTGGCGTTGCGGGAAGCAACATCGCGTGGAACAAGATTACCAAAGGAAGGATAGCGTCTTTCAAGAAAATAATCACGATCGCCTTCAGCAATCTTGGCAGCATCCTTCGCCTTCAGTCCTTTGATTGCAACTTTTGGTGCCCACACGCGTCCGTCATTTCTCAATGATTCAGACATCAATGTCAGTTTGGACTGATGATCACCTGATACAGGAATACACGTTGGGTGAATTTGTGTAAAGCAAGGATTGCCGAACAAAGCACCCTTCTTGTGAGCTCTCCATGCAGCGGTTACATTTGAACCCTTTGCATTTGTAGAGAGATAAAATACGTTTCCATATCCGCCGGTGGCAAGGATAACAGCATGTGCTGCATGAGATTCTACTTTTCCGGTAATAAGATCGCGTGTGATAATTCCACGTGCTTTTCCGTCGACCATGACAAGGTCAAGCATTTCAGAACGAGTGTGCATCTTTACTTTGCCATTCGCAATCTGACGATTCAGGGCAGAGTAAGCTCCTAATAATAATTGTTGTCCGGTCTGACCGCGTGCATAGAATGTACGGGATACCTGGGATCCACCGAAGGAACGGTTAGCAAGCGTACCACCGTATTCACGGGCAAAGGGAACACCTTGGGCAACACACTGATCAATAATATTTACACTGACTTCGGCGAGACGATGAACATTGCCTTCGCGTGCACGATAGTCACCACCCTTTATAGTATCATAAAACAAACGATAGACACTGTCGCCGTCATTCTGATAATTTTTTGCGGCATTGATACCACCCTGAGCAGCAATGGAGTGAGCTCTGCGGGGGCTATCCTGAAAGCAAAATGCCTGAACGTTGTATCCAAGTTCTCCAAGAGAGGCGGCAGCTGACGCACCCGCCAAGCCTGTACCCACTACTATGATATCATACTTGCGCTTATTGGCAGGGTTGACAAGTTTGTTACTGAATTTATGCTTGGACCATTTTTCGGCTAAGGGTCCGGCAGGAATTTTTGATTCTAACTTCATACAAAATCTTAGTTAAAGAACATATAAACAGGAATCAATGCGAACAGCGCAGGAACAATCAACGCATAAGCGTATCCTACGAATTTTATAATCGGATTGTATTTTAAATGATTCAGGCCCAGCGTCTGAAATGCGCTCTGAAAACCATGAACCAGGTGAAACGCTACGGCAGCCATAGAGAATACATACACCGTTACATACCATGGAACATGAAACCAGTGGTTCACAAGGGTATAAATGTCTTTAACTTCTTTTCCGTCATAGTTGACTACAGGCATCTGGCCAAAGTGCATCTGCGCCCAGAAGTGCTGAAGGTGAATCACCAGGAAAACAAGGATAATGGTTCCGAGGATTCCCATATTTCTTGAAGACCACGCGGAAGATTTTCCCGGCACATCATATCCCTTGCCACGGGCCTTGCGGTTTTTGATGGTCAGCATCAGAGACCAGAAAATGTGAATGAGGATGAAGGCAAAATTACCCTTTGCGATGGTCTGAATGATTGGGTTGTGACCCATAAAATCTGCGTACACATTAAAAGCGTGACCGCCATCGTCTTTCAAAAGCTGAAGGTTTCCGATAAGGTGAACCACTAAAAAAGAAATTAGAAAAAGGCCAGTGAGAGCCATCACAACTTTTCTCCCCAGCGTGCTGGAGAACAGGGCAAGAAACCACTTCATAATGAGGTTAGGGTTTTTACAAACGAACCAAAATTACTTCCGGAAGGTTTACCAAACAATTGAAGATCTTTAATTATACGCTGTCCAAATAAGCCTGAAAGCAATCTGGATTTCGTGTTTGTGACCTGACTTCAACTGCGCTATTTTTACCGTTAACCACTACTTTTCTTTTCATGTATTTAATCTTTGATACGGAAACTACCGGTGTTCCGCACAATAAGACCGCGCCTCTCACTGATCTCGACAATTGGCCGCGCGTTGTGCAGATTGCCTGGGAGTTGCACGACAATAAAGGCGGACTTCTTTCTCAGCATAATTATATAATCAAGCCTGTAGGATTCGACATTCCTTATAAGGCAGAGCAGATCCACGGCATCTCCACCAAGCGGGCGATGGAAGAAGGACACAATCTTGATGGCATCCTCGCTTTGTTTACAGAAGACATGGCGAAAGCCTCCGTACTGGTAGGTCATAATATTGAGTTTGATATCAATATCCTTGGCGCTGAGCTGATCCGTCAAAAACTATCTACAGATAAATTACTGGAGGCCACCAAAATTGATACTGGAATTGTTTCCATTGAGTTTTGCCAGCTGACGGGCGGTCCGGGTGGCAGAATGAAGATGCCTCGCCTTACCGAATTGCACATTAAGCTTTTCGGTAAAGATTTTGGCGATGCTCACGATGCGTCGTATGATGTGGCCGCTACAGCGAGATCCTTTTTCGGACTGATCAAACAAAAGGTTGTTAAGCCCTTCGACTCCACTCCTGTTGATGAGATAGAATATGAAGAGCCAAATCTGGAGGCCGGCAACAACAGCAAGCGAATTAAAAAGAAGAAGACTGACTATGGTGATGAGGGAAAAGGCGCAAAACTTACCGACAAGCCATTTTTCCATCTTCATTTACACTCACAATATTCTGTTCTTCAGGCTACGGCCAATGTAAAAGACATTATCGCGAAAGCGAAAGAGCAAGGCATGTCCGCCATAGCAATGACGGATATTGGTAATCTGTTTGGCGCATTTAAGTTTGTGCACGAAGCTCTGAGCAATAACATCAAACCTATTGTAGGGTGTGAACTGTTTCTTGCAGACGAGCGGAAGAAAACGAAATTCACAAAAGATAATCCTGACAAGCGCTACAGTCAGGTGCTGATCGCAAAAAATAAGGACGGTTATCATAACCTTTCAAAACTCAGTTCATTGGGTTTCATGGAAGGCCTTTATGGAATTCATCCACGTATTGACAAGGCGCTGGTGGAAGAATATAAAATGGGACTGATTGCCACTACCGGAGGCCTCACAAGCGAAGTGTCGCATTTAATTCTTCATGTCGGAGAAAGACAGGCTGAAGAAGCATTTGCCTGGTGGCACAAAACCTTTGGAGAAGATTTCTACGTAGAGCTGAACCGTCATGGTATCCCGGAGGAAGATCACGTAAACCAAACACTGCTCCGCTTTTGCAAAAAGTATAAAGTAAAATATTTCGCAGCCAACGAAGTCTTTTACATGGAGAAAGAAGAGGCGAATGCGCACGATGTTCTTCTCTGTATTAAGGAAGGAGAATTTCAATCAACTCCAATTGGTGAAGGACGCGGTAAGCGTTACGGACTCCCCAACAATGAGTATTACTTCAAGTCCCAGGAGGAGATGAAGAAGCTTTTCAGCGATATGCCTGAAGCCATTGATGTGCTTAGTGAAATTGCTGACAAGATTGAAAGCTATAAGCTGGAGCGTAAGGTGGCTCTTCCAAAATTTGATATACCGAAAGGATTTAAAACGGAAGATGATTACTTAAAGCACCTTACCTATGAAGGTGCGAAAAAAAGATATCCAACATTAACAGACGAGACAAAGGAGCGAATCGAATTTGAACTTGAGACAATCAAGAAGACTGGTTATCCCGGATACTTTCTTATCGTTCAGGATTTCACTTCAAAGGCGAGAGAGATGGGTGTCTCTGTCGGACCGGGCCGTGGATCGGCAGCCGGGTCAGTAGTTGCGTTCTGTACCGGAATCACCAACGTTGATCCAATTGCATACGATCTTCTGTTTGAACGTTTCCTGAATCCGGATCGTGTATCACTTCCCGATATTGATATTGACTTTGATGACGAAGGACGCGATCGCGTATTGAATTATGTGATCGAAAAGTACGGACATCGTCAGGTTGCGCAGATCATTACATATGGTACGATGGCAGCAAAGTCATCCATCCGTGATGCTGCCCGCGTGATGGAGCTTCCTTTAGCAGACGCCAATAACATGGCAAAGCTGATTCCTGAACGTCCAGGCACCACACTTTCAAAAGCTTTTGAGGAAGTTCATGAGCTGGAAGCGCTCCGCAAGGGAAGTGACAAGCGTGCAGAGGTATTAAAGCAGGCGATCATTATTGAAGGTTCTCTACGCAATACCGGAACACATGCCTGCGGGGTGATCATTACGCCGGATGACATGACGAAGCTGATCCCTGTTTCGACAGCGAAAGATTCTTCCATGCTGGTCACCCAATTCGACAACAGCGTGGTAGAGAATGCAGGGATGCTGAAGATGGACTTTCTGGGTCTCACAACGCTGACCATTATCAAGACGGCGATCAAGAACATCAAGAAGAAAAGAAACATTGATGTTGACCTTGAGAATGTTCCTTTGACAGATCTCAAGACCTATCAGTTATATCAGCGTGGTGAAACGATCGGAACCTTCCAGTTTGAAAGCGAAGGAATGCTCAATTATCTGCGCGCGCTGAAGCCAGATAAGTTTGAGGATCTCATTGCCATGAATGCATTGTACCGCCCGGGTCCGATGGAATACATTCCCAACTTCATTGCGCGTAAGCATGGCCGTGAAGCGATCCGCTATGACTTGCCTGAGATGGAGGAGTATCTTAAGGACACATACGGAATTACCGTCTACCAGGAGCAGGTGATGTTGCTGTCACAAAAGCTTGCCAATTTCTCAAAAGGCGACGCAGACGTTTTGCGTAAGGCGATGGGAAAGAAGCAGAAGGACGTGCTGGATAAAATGAAGGACAAGTTCATCGAAGGTTGTAAAAAGAACAATCACGATGAACGCATTGCCGATAAGATCTGGAAAGACTGGGAAGCGTTCGCGCAATATGCCTTTAACAAATCTCACTCAACATGCTATTCACTGGTGGCGTATCATACAGCTTACCTGAAAGCAAACTATCCTGCCGAGTACATGGCGGCGGTATTAACACATTCACAAAGCAATCTTGAGAATGTCACATTCTTTATTGAAGAGTGCCGCAAGATGGGAATAGAAGTGCTGGGACCACATGTAAACGAATCAGGAGTATTCTTTGAGGTGAACAAGCAGGGAGCAATCCGTTTTGGATTGGGGGCGATCAAAGGTGCGGGTGATGCGGCAGTAGAATCGATCATTACAGAGCGCGATGCTCAGGGCACCTATAAAGACATTTTTGATTTTGCGAAACGGTTGAGTCAGCGATCTGTTAACAAAAAGACTTTTGAAAGCCTGGCCTTGTCGGGTGCGTTTGATTGCTTCCCGGAGCATCATCGACGCCAGTATGTTTTTGCAAAGGATGGCGATATCAATCTTACTGAAAAAGCTACCCGTTATTCAGCGAAGCTTCAACAGGAAACAATGAGCTCGCAGGTGAGCATGTTCGGTGGTTCTTCCGGCACGGAAGTTCCAAGACCTAAAGTAGATGCTGTAGAGCCATTCAGTGAAATTGAAAAACTTCACTTTGAAAAGGAAGTCGTAGGGGTTTATATCTCAGGACACCCGCTTGATAATTTCAAGTTTGAAATGGATACGTTCTGTTCAGCACAGGTCACGATGCTCAACAACATTGAAGGTTCGGAAGGAAAAGAATTTAAGCTTGGTGGTATTGTGTCAACGGTAGAGCACAAGATGACAAAGACAGGCAGGCCTTTCGGGAAGCTTGCGATGGAAGACTATTCCGGTAAATATGAATTCGTGCTCTGGAGCGATGACTATCTTAAATTCAAATCATTCCTGATGCCAGGACTGTTCCTTTTTGTTGAGGGTAATGTGTTGAGAAAAAGCTGGGGCGAGCAAAATCTTGAATTCAAAATAAGGAATATTGAATTGCTGAATGAGATTGGAGTAAAGCGTGCGAAAGGACTTCAACTGAAGATCAGCACCAGCGCATTAAATCCTGAACTGGTAAAGCAGATCGAAACAGTCTGCCAGGAGTATAATGGAAACACACCATTTTATCTCAAGCTGAGGGATGAAAAAGAGAACATCAGTCTGGAGCTTTTATCCAGGAAGTTCAGAGTACGGGCGGTGAATGACATGGTGAAGAAGATGAAGAAAATTCCCGAGGTTGAGGTAGAGGTGGTCTATTGATTTGAAACTGACCATTGAAAAGTAAGCTGTACGACAAAACCCGACACAATAAACTCTGGATCCAAAAGCGATTAATAATTGTCTTGCACCCTGAACTTAGGTGTTTATCTTCGTGTTAAATATCCAGAAGCAAATAAAACGTCAAAAAACATAAATAAAATGGGAAAAGCACTTGTATTAACGGATGCCACATTTGATGAGGCAATCAAGGGAGACAAACCTGTATTAGTCGATTTCTGGGCAGAATGGTGTGGACCTTGTAAAATGATCGGACCTGCGGTAGAAGAACTTGCAGGTGATTATGAAGGCAAGGCTATTATCGGAAAGCTCAATGTTGATGAAAATCCGGAAGTCACGGCACGCTTTGGTGTTCGTTCCATCCCAACGTTGCTCGTTTTCAAAAACGGTCAGATCGTTGATAAACAAGTTGGCGCTGTGCCTAAGTCAGTATTAGCATCAAAGATTGCAGCTCAGGTCTAAGGACTCTTTATATAAATTAAAGCCTTCCCGATTCACATCAGGAAGGCTTTTTTTATTAAGCTGATTACAGTTCAATCTTTTTCATTCGCTCTACCATCTCAAACACAGCAGGACATACCATTGTGTTTTTACTGGTGAGCTCCATGATCTGCACCACCTTCTTGCGATCTGTATGCGGATACTCGCGGCAGGCTTTGGGGCGATCTTCATAAACCGAACAATAATTATCTGATCCCAGAAATGGGCAGGGAGATGAGATCAATACGTAATCCTTATCCTGATCAATCTTAAGATATTTTTCCACAAAGTCACCGGGCTTCATTCTCAACCCCTTTGCCAGGCGCTCAATATCTGTCTGATAGAAGATAGGGCTTGTAGTCTTGCAGCAATTAGCACAGGTGAGGCAATCCATTTCTTCAAATACCTCCTCATGCTGCTGATGGAAAGCGTCGTCCACTTTGCGTGGATCCTTTTTTTTAAGGTTCAGCAGGAACTTCTTGTTCTCAGAGAATTTCTTCCGGGAAAGTTCAGGGAACCGATTCATGTCCATTCCGCAAAGGTAGAAAATAAAAAAGCCGGACGATTAAGTCCGGCCTTTTTTGAAAAGAGTTCTAAGGTTATCTGCCCGATACTATAAAATCCCTTTTTCTTGTCTTCATTGTTGTACTCCCTGAATTATCTAACCTTGCAAAGAAGGCTTCATTCAAAGCATGTACAATTTGTGTAATGTATTCCTTTCGTTCGCTGACGATCACATTTTTTTCACCTTCGGCGGTAGTAATGCTGACAGCATATCTCTCTTTGGTTAACATGAGCCATACAGCCCCTATCAGAAGTAGGAATATACCAATGCCCACTGCTACCTGATTTGCTGTTACCCAACGATCCATGATATACATGTTCGAAACCATATCGGATTGGATCAATCTTGCAGCTCCTGCAATTTCAAAGAGTACACCCAGCACGATCAGAGAGTAGCACACTACTCTGTCAGGAGGTAAAATAGAAAAGTTATGTTTCGTTATTCCGCTCAACGCATACCATTTCTTTTTTACCTGAAGCATGGAGCTGGTGACAGTTACGTCATGACCATCGGTATATAAAACATTTTCCGTTTTCATAGTGTATACGTTTAGTTGTTGTATTACTTATTATTAACCTTTGATACCGTCTTATTACCTGGCTTTACAATTTGCTTGCCAATAAGGCCATCATTCTCAAGCTTGTTGGCAATAATATTGGCTAATGTTTGAGAAAACCCACTGAGATTATCAGGGTTATACGTTTCTGATTCAGCAGACCATACGAGTTCTTCAGTGTCTGCATCATACAGGTTCGTTTCCATGTAATAGATCTTTTCTTCTGTATAGTAGTTTGGGCTATACATGGTAGGATACATGTAGTTATAATAACCCCAGAACCTGTTGTACATAGGAATGGGTGTATAACCGTACGTTCCCGGAACATACCTTGATTCAGTTTGTTTGTCTACCAATGAAACAGTGAGAATTGCATCTGCACCTTTCTTTCGGATGCTGTTGAGCATATCCTCTTTTGTGATGTCCTTTCCAAAGTTTGGAGGAAACACTTCAATACTTTTTGTTGCGGCAACGCCCTTGGAAGACAGAGCGGTACTCATCGAATTTTCAATAGTCCTTTTCGCATCAATGCTCTGTGTCAGACCGGCTACCATAATCTTATTGTAAGACTTTGTAACACTTGGTGCTTTCCACGAACCCGTGATCTTGGAGCTTGGTGAGCAAGCACCCAGAATGACCAGGATTAAGATTGCGATAATACTATTGGTTATAGTTTTCATGTGATCCACTTTTGGCGGTCACAGTAAGGAGTGAAAAATTATGCCAGAAATCAGAATGAAAAAGACGGCGACGAAGTATCAGTTTTTGCCGGTAAATGACCTCTCACGATATCATATACATGGAATTGTGGAGTTTTTTACACGACGAAAAGGACTGCCTGGAAAGTGAGAAAATAAATGGATAATCCAGGTAAAGAAATCAGGAAGCTTTGCCTGAACCTGAGTCGTCCTTCTTATCGGAAGGAAACATCAACCTGAAAACAAGCCATAGAAACAAGATCACTAAAGACATTCCAAAGATGCCGGCGAAGATTTTCATAGATCAAATTTAATTCCTGTAACAGATATTTTTATAAGGACAATATTCACAGGTTGTAATATTTTGTGTCTGATCAAAAGGTTGTTCAGGATCATAAAGCTCTGCCAGTTTCTGATTGAGCAGAGGCTCAAACAGATTAAAATGGGTTTTGATATCCGGTATCCATCTTTTACCAACCATGTGACCGAAAACAAAATCCTTTGTAAAAAGACTTGCCCGATTCATTAACCCTGGAATAAGCTTCCCACTGGCTGATACCTTTTCTCTTTCGTAAAGCCAGCTATACAATATCGTTTGAAAGGCGGCTTTATTCCTTCGCCCTTTACTGCTGTCAAATAAACTTTCAATGCTATCGAAGTCAGGTTTGTCACCCCCTGTTTTATAATCGATCACCCGGACATTTCCTTCCTTCGAATCCACGCGGTCAATGGTACCGCCTATTTTAATCGTTACGTTACTATTTACAGTGTAGGTGGTTCCTACCGGCTTCTCAAGCAGGTCGATGGCAAAGGGAGCATAGATCTCATCAAACGATAGGATCTTACTCACGAATTCCCGCACGATCTGCTGGACTACTACCCTTTGACCTTCATAAACAACAGGCTTTGTCGGATCCAAATGATAATGCTCAATAAAAGCTCGATCCGTCAATGCATCAATTCTGGAAGTAACATTTGAAAGATCTGCTTTCTCAATTCTACCGTTCTTGCGCTCATTCAGATCCTCATAGAACCAGAAGATTATTTTATGAAGCAGATTTCCAAAAACTCTTGCATCCAGATCTTCTTCTACCTCATCCGCTTCCTTCAAATGAGCGAGGTGCTTCAGATAAAATTTCAAACGACAATCCACATAATCATTGAGCGCAGAGGGAGACAATGGCTTCGGCTTTTCGCTATCAGAGCGATAGACATCCAATAGAGCCATTACCTCAGGCGTCTTGTGAACCGTTACTGGTTTTGGCGTGCTTACCTGAATCGAATTATGAAGAATGAACTGCTTCATCGGAATTCCGGATTCATAAATAAGCTGCTGCACATAGCGGCTCATCTCTCCATCACCGAGAATGTCAGGCTCCGTATTATAATAAAGATCGATGTTGTCCGCGCGTTGCAGCAACCGGTAAAACAGGTATGCATAGATAGCATCCTGATGTTCATAGGTTGGCAAGCTGTACGCACGTCGGATGCTATGAGGGATATAAGATCCTTGCTTGGCAGAAGCCGGCAGCATTCCTTCATTCAGCGAAAGCACAAAAACATTTTCAAAGTCAAGGTTACGGGTTTCCAGCACACCCATTACCTGAATTCCTTTTAATGGCTCGCCTGTAAATGGGATCTTCTGGGAGAGCACTACTTGCCGGAACAACTTCTGATAACCTCGCCAGTCGGGATGATTGGTAGAATCATTCAATACCTCCTGAAGACGTGCCAGGTGACGATGAAAGTGAAAAGCATACTCGCGATCAAAGCTTTGCTGGTCGGTAAAGGCTGATCCAAAACGTTCTACCGCATATAATAGATAAGCAGATGCATCCTTTGACTCTACTACCTTAAAGATATCTGCCAGTATACCTTCTGCCTGAAGTTCGCTGACCGGGATGTACACCCTGTTCTTGTCAAGAATATCGTTTCGGAGACGGACAGAATTTTTTTCATCCATCGCAACCATATAAGTATGTCTCAAAATCGCGGTAACCTGTCGGTGACTGAAATCATCTCCCCTTCTCTGAAGCTGCAGCTCTATGATAAGGTCCAGCAAATTATACAATGGAGTATTCCGTAAAGGATAACCCATCGTCACATTGATATTATCGAGTGACGGTGGAAGAGAATGAAGAACAGGAAGCAGCATGGATTCATCCGGCAGAACGATCACAGTCTTTTCAGGATCAAGTCCTTTCAGGAGGCGTTCATCCAGCACCTGCCCCACGAGTTTTGATTGCCCGATGCGCTGCGGCACACCTGTGAGGTTAATATTCTTTTCCGACTTCAGAAATGAAGAAGCTTTGCCTTCAAATGTTTTTCCGAGAACAGGATGCTTCTGGTATTGTCTCATAAACTGACCCGCTTCCTGCTGACGATCGTTCAGATAGTAATCATCCAGATCCCATTCAACCTGAGCACCGGCTTCAACAAAATGACTGATCATCATTTCTTCAGCCTTTGTCAATGCATTGAAGCCCGCAAATATTAACTGACCATTCTTATCCTGTTTGGCATTTATCTTTTCTATGCGGTCAATAACATCTCGGTGGATCATGCCCTCATATCCAAGTCCTTCCTTCCTCAACGCCTTGGTATATTTTGAATAGACATCAGGAAGCTTCTTCCAGACTTTCAGAAACTCCTCTTTGTTTACTGATGGTCTTTCATCAAAGCCTATCCAGAATTTTCTAAGGAACTCCTTTTGTTCGTCTGTCAGGTAATCAAAAGATTCATCCAGCTCTTTCAGCTGACTGAGGTCCTTGAAAAGCAGGGGCGCATCGATCAGATACTTATCTACCTCATCAAAATCTCTCAGCAGCATTTCTCCCCAGAAATAAAATCTGTCAAAAGGTTCTTCCCTTTTCATCACCGTTCCATAGATCTTATACAGCCTGAAGATCAATGAAAGTCTGTCGGGCTCTCTCAATTCAGAAAGGCCAGAAAAGAATTCTTCGATGCTTAATAGTTTCGGCGACCATGCTGGCTTTACGATGCTGTCTGCGAGATATTTTCTAAAGAACAAAGCCGCGCGGCGATTTGGGAAAATCACTGTAACATCCTCCAGCTTTTTATGCTGTGCGATGATCTTCTCCGCTAATTCTTTAAGAAAAGGTTTCATTTAATTAAGGCCGAGACTCAGATTTGACTTACTCATTACTTCAACAACCTCCATGTTATCCAGGTAGAGAAGGTATGCTTCTACATTGGCATAGCCCATTTGAGTGAGCACTTGCGCATACTCCTCCACCTGCTTGCGATCCTGCCCTTTCTTTGCTCCCGTTTTATAATCAATGATGATTGTTCTTTTCGGATGGATCAATATTCTGTCGATGCGACTTTGCCTTCCACCGGGTAATAATATTCCCGCTTCATTTTTTACGTCCCATTCTTTGCTGTACCACTTCCCGATCACGGGATGCTTCATCATCTTTTCCAGCGCTGTTCTTAAAACTCCCAGTTCATCCAGCGTAAGTTCGTTTTTAATATGCAGTTCCGCGAGAACATCTTCAACCTCAGAAGCGTACCGGATCTTCGATAGCTTGCTGTGGAGCACGATACCGTAATTGATGCGGGCACGCTTGTTGGATATCTCCTCTTCAAAAAATTCTGCTCCCTGTTTTTTGATCACAAGTTTTTGACGCCAGTCATACGATGCATATTTCTTAAGCTCCGTCATCTCAAACTCATCTTCCTTTCGTGCCTCACTCAACCGACGGAGCCGGCCTCGTTCAAATTGGAGAGTTTGTGGATTGTATTCATTCTGAAATGAGGGACCTGTGACAATGTCATATAACATGTCGCCGGCGGTTCCAAGTGTTTTCTCCTTTTCCCGATCCTGCCTTCCTTTGTCACTGGGCTTCTTTGCGGAAACGATCAGGCCTTCTTCTGCGCGCGTGAAAGCAACGTAAAGAAGATTAATATTATCCAGATGGGCTTTAATACGTTCGGAATTGTAATTCTCTTCAAACAACGATCTTTCAAGACTGCTGCTATACTTAACGGCCAGATGACCCAATTTATCAAAAGGTTTCTCTTCTGAAGTCGTCCACAACAGAGGTGATTTCATGGGATCATGATCCATTTTCCAACTACAGAAAGGAATGATCACATATTTAAACTGCAATCCCTTTGATTTATGAATCGTCAGAATGTTAACGGCATCGACAGAATCAGGAACCTGAATAGACTTCTTAGGGTTGTCTCTGTTGTTCTCCCACCATTCAAGAAAAGATGCAACATCATTCTTCTCCTGACTGGCAAATTCAAGAATGAGGTCCTGAAATGCCTGCAGATAAGCAAGCTCATCGGTATCCTCTCCTAATTTAAAAATGCGGACCAACTCTTCGGTCAATTCAAAAATTGAAAGCTTGTTGAGCCAGTCATGAGATCTCAGGAATTCTTCCGGAAGAAAGGCTTCCAGATTATTCCTGCCGGCCGCATAGAAAATTGATTCAAGTTCTCTTCCTTTCATTGCTTCAAACACAAGCTCCCCCCGAACCACCGCATCCTTAGGATTATTAATGTATCGAAGAGCGCTTAAAAGAAGGTTGACACAGGAAGCAGTATAAAGTCGGAGGGATTCGCTGGACACCACATCGTACTTAAAATCTTTTTTCGCCTGGGGAGAAGTTTTGTATTGCAGAAGGTAAGATGCGATGTCAGCACCTTCCTTGTTGGTCCGGACGATGATGGCGATATCTTTCAACGCAATTTCCTTGCTCTGAAGTTCTTCGAGTATGGAAGGCAGACGCTCCTTTGCTATTTCTTCCCATGTCTTTTCCTCTTCCTTTTCAAGGAAACTCATGCGTACATATCCATTGCCTGCAAACTTTACTGGTTGCTGTGACACATCTGAAAATACTTCTGCAGGCAATGGCTCCTCCAGCACAGCTGATAACTTCGCTGCTGCCTGCTCAAAGACATTATTATTAAACGTGACAATATTTTCTGCGCTTCTGAAATTTCTGTTCAGAGGGACGACCATTACCTGCTCCTTGCCGATCTCTCTTTCCACTCCGCTTTGAAGCAATTGAAGATCGCTTCCCCTCCACCGGTAAACGGATTGCTTCACATCTCCCACTACAAGGTTGGAATGCCCCTGATCAATAGAATCTTTTAAAAGAGGGAACAGATTTTTCCACTGATAACCGGAGGTGTCCTGAAATTCATCAATGAGATAATTCCTGAAGAATGATCCTATCTTTTCATAAATAAAGGGAGTGTCGCTGTTGTTGATAACCCCATTCAGAAACTTGGGAGCATCCGACAGAAGCATCACGTTGTTCTCCTCTTTGTATTGTCCCAGCTTGCGGGTAATGTCAGTCAGTAATCCAAAGGAGTAAAAGTTCTTCAGTACACTTTTGGCAGAATTGTATTTAGGGAAATTTTCCTGATCATAGGTTATCATTTCACGAAGGATCGGGAATAGCTCTCTCTCTACGATCGGCAGAAATAATTTATAATTTACCCTATCCTTTTTAAGCCAGATTTTATAATCCTGAGCACTGTCTAAAATTCTGGTCTTAGCTTCCTTATACTCGCCCCGCGCATAGGACTCAAAATAACTCAAGGCAGTTCCACTATTACCATTGCTAAAATCAAGGGTGGTCATGGAATTGAGATTGATGATTGCCAAGGCAGCTTTTGCACGGGCTGTCATGAATTTCATATAAGGAGGAATCTCCGCTTTCAGCAACGCAATGGCCTCGCTGTAATATTTACTGTCGGCTTCTCCTGATTTGAGAATTTCTTCTTCTATTACTCTGAAGTCTTCTCTGAATATTTCCTTTGCAAAGGTCTCGAGCTCTCTGGTGACATTCCATGTTCTGCCTTCGTCGAGACTCTCTTTTGAAAACTCTACCACCCATTCCGTAAGCTGCGTGTTTTTTCCCAGCTCATCCATCAGTTCAGAAATCACCTCACTCAATACCAGATCGTTATCCACTTCGAGCCTGAAATTTCCAAGCAACCCGGCTTCTCTTGTGAATGACCGTATTACCTTTTGAAAGAATGAATCGATGGTGCTGATCGCAAACTGCGAGTAATGATGAAGTATTTCAGACTGGATATCCTGACTTTTCTGCTTCAGCTCTTGCTCGCTGATCTTTAGCATTTCCATGATTTCGCTGGCAAGATCATTGGATTTTCCATTGGCGAAATCATTGAGGTATCGCATGATCCGCGCCTTCATTTCAAGCGTTGCCTTGTTGGCGAACGTAACCGCAAGGATATAGCGATAGTGATCAGGCTTACCGCTTAGGGCCAGCGTAATGAATTCTTTGGCCAGCGTTCGGGTCTTTCCCGAACCTGCTGAGGAACGATATAGCTTAAAGGTCTTCACGAATTATACAAGCCCGATTTACGAATTACATCATCAAAAAACACGCCCCGGAAGGCATTCTTACTTCGTAATTTGTCAAGGCAATTCCCTATCTTGAAATAATTCTGTGTCTATGGCCCGGCTTGCAAAATTTGCGGACGCTTTCTTCTATTCTTTCCCCGTTCAATTACTGTTGAACAATTTCAAACGCAACCAGGTGCTGTTGCTTTGCTGGATCATTCTCTTTGCCATGATCACCGGCAACTTTGGAAAATATCTCGGTATCCCGTACTTATTTCTTGACCCGGAATATCTCAACAAGGTAAATTTTACAAGCTTCTTTATCATCGGCGTACTGGTATCCGGTTTTACCGCTGCCTATAACATCACCTGCTACATCGCCGACGGACACAGGTTTTCATTTATCGCTGCTCTATCCAATCCATTCAATAAATTCAGTCTTAACAACAGTATTCTTCCCGTTACTTTTCTGATCACCTACCTATATCAGATGATCCGCTTCCAGGTGAACAATGAATACACCACCGGAGGTCAGCTGCTTTGGAACATTGCGGGATTCTTCTGCGGCTATATCGCCATGGCAGGAATACTGCAGATCTATTTCAAGTTTACCCAAAAAGATATTTTTAAATATGTCATCTGCAGACTGGATGAAAAGATCAAACAGAACGTAAAGGTCACACGGGCGAGCGCGATGAAAAAGCTCGACATCGTTCGCAAGAAGCAGGTAAGGGTTGACAACTACTTCGATCACAGGTTGAAAGTCAGGAAAGTCAGCGATGAGAATGAGTTCTATGACAAGACCGCCATCCTTCAGGTATTCGATCAGAACCAGTTCAATCTGGTCATTATCGAGCTGCTCATCTTTGCAGTGGTATTGATCCTCGGCATCTTTAAAGATTACCCTGCATTTCAGTTTCCGGCCGCAGCAAGCTTCATGATATTCCTCACCATCTTCGTCATGCTGTCAGGAGCATTCTCCTACTGGTTTGGTGGATGGTCGATCACAGTAGCCATGGGAATCTTTCTGGTATTGAATTTTCTCGCTGGTGAAGGATGGCTCACCAAGAAGTACCAGGCCTTTGGTCTCAATTATAAAATGGAGCCGGTGGAATACACCATTGATGGACTGAAAAGTCTCAACAATGATTCTACCATTCAATTTGCCAGGAGAAACACCTTAAGCATTCTTGAAAACTGGAAAAAGAAATTTGAAGGCAAGCCTGTGCCCAAGATGGTGTTCATCTGTTCAAGTGGTGGTGGTAAACGCGCGGCACTATGGACTTTAGCAGCTCTTCAACAGGCAGACAGTCTAAGCGGTGGCAAGCTGATGGATCAAAGCATGCTGATCACAGGTGCCTCCGGAGGATTGATCGGCGCCAGCTATTATCGTGAAGTAGTGCTTCGGAAGAAGATGGGAGAAGATATCAAGCCTTATTCCCCAAGTCATCAGAGAAAGATCGCTACTGACAATTTAAATCCATTGATCTTCAGCTTGCTGGCGAATGATCTGTTTGTTGGATTTACAAAATTTGAATATGCAGGCCAGCGCTATTCACGCGATCGTGGATATACGTTTGAAGAGCAGCTCAATATTGATACAGAATACATGATGGACAAAAAGATCTCGGACTATCAGAAGCCGGAAGCTGATGCCATCATACCCATGCTGATCCTTTCACCGACGATCATCAATGACGGCCGCAAGCTTTACATCTCACCTCAGCCCATCTCCTACCTCAATTCTGATATCCTGAATTTTCCGAAGTATGGCAATTCCAAGTTCAGTGGAGTAGACTTTCAGCAGATGTTTGAAAAGCAGGGAGGCTCTAACTTAAGATTTCTGTCAGCGCTGCGGATGAGTGCAACGTTTCCATACATTACACCGAATACAACACTTCCAACGAATCCACCGATTCAGATCATGGACGCAGGCATCTCAGACAACTTCGGGATTACCGATGCGGTCCGGTTTATCTATGCTTTCCGCGAATGGATTGCGGCTAATACTTCCGGCGTGATTGTTCTCTCCATTCGTGATTCACCAAAGCTGGCTCAGATCTCCGAAGAGAAAGGAAATACATTCATCGACGACTTTACACAGCCGATCGCAAGCGTGTATAACAACTTTGAAAACTTTCAGGATATCACCAACGACAATCTTGTAGGATATGCAAGGTCATGGTTCAAGGATCCGATCGACCGGGTGGATATTCAGTATCTGCCAACGTCTTACACTCCTATCCTTCAAAAGATGGATAGCATCCGTCAGCATAGTGCACGTGCCTCCCTCAGCTGGCGTCTGACCACCCGTGAGAAACAGGGTGTAGTTGAGACACTGAACACTCCTATTAACAAGGAGGCGATTGAGAAGCTGGTGAAGTTGTTGAATTAGAAATTTCATCCCGGTTTCCGAACCAACCTTTAGAATTAACGAACCAACGAATTCGTTAATTTGCGCGCACGATGCCAGGTAAAATAAAACTCTCAGAACTTGTTGATGTCATCCAGGAGACGATCCAGGATCAGTTTGAGGGCGAAGCTTACTGGATCACCACGCAGATCGTGGATGTCAGGAAGCAGGAATCGTTAAGAAGATGCTATCTCAAATTCATTGAGAAAGAAGGCAATACCATCACAACAGAGCTTCGTGGGGTTTTCTGGTCCAATTACTACAACTGGATAGAAGACTTCGAAAAATTCACCAAACAAAAATTTGAGGACGGAATTGAGATCACGTGCCTGGTAAGGGTAAAGTTCCATGCCAAATTCGGCCTGAGCCTGGAGGCCTTGCAGATTGATTTTGCTTACACACTCGGTACACTTGAACTCGAACGCCAGCAAACTCTTGAAAGACTGGTGAAAGAAAATCCAACGTACATCTCTGTGCTCGATGGAATCTACAGAACATTCAATCATTCCCTTCAGTTTCCAAAGGTGATCCAACGCATTGCATTGATCACAGCTCCCAACTCAGATGGTCAGCGTGATTTCCGCCAGGAGACAGAGAAGAACAAACACGGTTATCACTTCATAATAAAGGAGTTCCTCACTCCGATACAGGGTGACGCAGCACACCTTTCCATTCTGCAACAACTGGTGCTGGTGGCTGAGGGAAAAGAGGATTTTGACATCGTAGCCATTGTCCGTGGTGGCGGATCGCAAACCGACTTCAAGCCATTTGATAATTATGAGCTATGTCGTTTCATCGCAGCCTTTCCAATTCCGATTATTACGGGCATTGGACATGATCGCAATACGAGCATCGCCGATATGATGGCGCGGCAACAAAAAACTCCAACGAAAGTTGCCTCTCTCATCGTCGATCATAATCTTGATTTTGAAAACAGTCTCCAGCTTTTGAAAGAACGATTCTTCAATACGGTGGATGATCTGCTGGAAAGTGCTAAGAATGATCTGAAGGAGATGAAGAGGCTTGTGAAATTCTCAAGCCCGGAAACCATATTAAACAGAGGATTCGCCATCATCCGTCAGGATAATAAGATTGTAACAGATCCTGATAAGATCAAAGTAAATTCACAAATACAGACCTTGCTGAAGAATGAGACGATTGAGAGCACGGTGATTCAAAAGACAAAAAATGAAGACATTGAATTATAATGAGGCCTATGCGGCACTTGAAAAGCTCGTCCATGAACTGGAAGATGACAGCATTCAACTCGATACACTTGCCGAAAAGGTAAAGAAGGCTAACGAACTGATAGCAGTATGTGAAGGAAAGCTCAGAAATATTGAGAATGATGTGAAGAAGGAACTAAAAGACTAATCTCCGTCATGAGGAAAGAGCTGGCAAAGAGTGATGGAGAGCGCAAGAAATTCAGCGGAGTGTTCAGCAGGATCGGCAGCAAGAAAAATTACAAAGGATATTCCGAGCCCACCGTATTATTAACTTCCATTAAGGACCTCGAAACAAACACCCAGGTGGCGGATCATGTATGGTTCAGTCTCACGAAAGGCTTTGAGGATGCCGGATTGAAAGAAGGCAAGGAGGGTGCGGTGGTAGTATTTGAAGCACGGATCAAAGAATACAAAAAGGGTTATGTGAACAAGGCATACAAGATCAACCAGCAGAAGATTGATTACAAGCTGAGTCACCCAACGAAGATAAAGCTGATGTAATGCAGCTAATCCATTCATGGAAAACCACTATCATCGTTATTTCAAAATCTATATCTTAGGAATCTGGATATGGAAAAGGAGCCCGCGAGTGATTTTGTGTTTGAAATTGAGAAGAGGCCATCCTATATCTTTATCAAGGCAAAAGGAGTAAGAAAAAATCTCATCTCCATTTCAGAAAGCACCCATCAGGTATTGCAGCTGATGGAGGAATTTCATTGTGACTATATTCTTGGAGATTACCGTGAGACCTCCACTCCTATCTCTACCACCGATGCCTTCAACCTGTCTAGACTTTATGAAGTTGACGATGCTACTTTCCGCAGGCTCAACATTGCGATGGTAGTAAGCTCCAAGGAAGAACCTCTCTACCACTCATGGGAAGAGTTTTGCATCAGGAGGGGATTCAATTACAGGATCTTTCTGGATATAAAGGAAGCAGAGAAGTGGCTGCTGGGATTGATGAAGTAGTCGCTACTACTCCTTGATCTTTTCAGCAACACATTCAATCTCCACCAACGCATCGAGCGGCAACCTGCTCACCTCTACGGTCGTTCTTGCCGGCTTATGATCTCCGAAGAAAGCTTCATACGCTTTGTTCATCAACTGAAAGTCAGCAAAGTTTTTCAGGAACACAGATGTCTTCAGAACATGTGTACGATCTGCCCCCACTGTTTTCAAAACACCTTCAAGGTTGCTTAGTACCAAAGTCGTTTGCTCTGAAACGGTGGCGCCTTCAATCTTTCCTGTTGCAGGGTTAATAGGTGTCTGCCCGGAACAGAAAATCAAATTGCCTGTCATGGTACCATGAGAATATGGGCCAATAGCCGCAGGTGCACGGTCGGTGATAATTTTTTTCATACGCTAAATCTATAACTATTCTGATCCCGGCTTACTTGATCCTGGTGGATTTAATAATAAAGTACGCAGCTGGTATCAGGATGAGCCCCAGCACGAAAGGTAAAAACCAGACTCCCAGGCCATCAGATTGAGCATTGGCATTCTGAATGATCTTGAATACGATCAGTCCGAAAACTATAACAAGCGTCATCTTCAGAAATCTGATCATCCTTGTCGCGTGGGTATACTGCGCAGGTGCGTTCTCCTTTGTCAGACTTGCGGGATAATTGAAAACATGAGGAAATTTATTCAGGATAGTCAATCCAATAAAAATCATAGTTGCAACAAAGGACAGGATCAGAATATTTCCTTTTCCTCCAAAACTGTCGGATTCGCCTGCTGCATTAAAATGAATAGGGATCACGTCCGGCAAACTGGAATAATTTACAACAGCCAATACCCAGACTCCCGCCAATGCGGCCCAACCCGTAAATTCGAACATTGTATCTGTGGGCGATAAGGCCAGTTTAATTCTTGGTCTTGCTTCCATAACAGTGAATTTATTGTTTCTTCAATATAGTGAAAACGTAAAAAAGACGCAAAACGTTGCTGTCAATCTTGATCTAATCACAGTCGGTTCTGTGACCGAATCGAAGGATATGTCCATCAGGATCTCTTACCAGCATCTCTCTTATATTAAACTCCATCGTTTCAGGTGGTGAGATGATCTCCGCACCTTTATCTTTGATCGCAGCATAGTAGGCATCTACGTCGTCCATGATAATGGCTATCCAGGTTCCGGGATGACCTTGGTTGTTCAGGCAGAAAAATATTTCAACTCCGTCTTTTGAGATACCACCAAAGTCAACAGGATTTCCCCATTCCCATGAATCTTCAAAGCCAAGTATCTCCGTATAGAATCTGATGCTTCTTTTAACATCAGTGGAGTAAAGAATGGGGTTTGACTTCTCGAATTTCATACAATAGCAAAACTATAATTTATCCGGCCTTAAGGTAGCATCCATCTCGTCCAGAAATTCAGTCTCATATCTGAAGTTCTGAATTCTCCATCCATTTCCCGGATTATAGAATGTAAAGTTAAATCTCAACGGCTGCCTGGAATACTTGACAATGTAAACAAGATAGACAATGCCATCTCCATAGGATTTCTCACCTATCTTTTCATATCCCTGAAAATCATCGAGCTCGGCCGCAAGTCGTTGAAGCTTTATCGCAACGCTGTCGGATACCGGACCGTAGATGTACTTGTTTGTCGGTAGAAGTGACCTGACTGCTTCAGCCGGTCCTTTGTTATACGTCTGAAAGAACTTCTCTACAATCTTTGCCGGCTCTGAAGTATCAGCCTTCTTCGCCTGAGTACATGAACTCAATGCACCGATTGTCAACATTAATAGTACGATGTATTTCATTTGATCTCTTGCTCTGATTATGCTTCAAGTTAATCCGGCAGATTACAGAATGCAAGAGTCATGAGGGGGCCATCAGATTTCAATTACCCTGAAAAAGTCCCTGTCGAATATTCCAAAATACACGGATGCAGGATACCAGTGATAATACGGCCATATCTGGCGAAGGGAATTTTGCTCTGTGGTGTATGCCTGCATGCATTCTTTTTTCAAAGCTGCATTCGCTGTTATATTAAACTGAACGTCAGGAAACGGCATGCCATCCCTCTGATATACTTTCTTCGCCGCAGCATAAACCGGCATGTTACGCATCACTCTTTCTGATAGTGTTGGAGTAAAAACCGCCTGATAAATTTTCTTTACACTGAATCCTGAATCACTCTTATGTGCCTGGCAATACTCCAGCACTATTTTAGAAACAAGAACATGATCAGGGTGTCCATATCCACCCATTTCACTATCCAATGTGAAAATGACGGTAGGCTTATTCTTTTCGATATAAGCGGCAATGATCTTCGTTAGTGAATCAATTTTAAAATTCTCCGCAAACTTGTCATACGGCATCGGCATGTACGACTCTTCTGAACGTGTATTATTTCTGAAGGTAAAGTCGACCGGATCGACTCCCGACAATCCCTGGATGTCGGCAACCCGTTGAAGATCTTTCTTTCGAATAGGATTCTTCATGCTGTCTTTCTTTGCATAGAGACCTCCGTTCTGATAGAAGCACATCTCCCGGATATCCCATCCGTTTTTACAAAGTGTGGCAATCGTGCCGCTGCTTCCGATCATATCATCATCATGCGCCACGATGATCAACGCATTCTTGTTTTCCACGTGCGCCAGATACGTATCTTCCGGATAGGTTTCTTTTGCTGCAAGAGTTGTGAGGTAATACAAATGCGCGCCAATCGCCAGGACCAATACCAATGCGACATACGCCAGGATCTTAAACAGTTTCTTCATGGGTGGATAGGGGTTCTTAAAAGACAAACCTATCAACGGGCAGGCCCGCGATTGGTTGCAGTCAAATCTTATCTGAATGGCCTTGTTATCCTTTCAGCGTATCGGCAAATGCACGCAGGTAGAGCTTCGAAGGTTGCTTGAGCACGCTCTGCCGGATGTCATCATCACTGAAACTTTTGGAGAAGATGAGTCGTAATGAGCGAACATCTTCCGGTGCCTCAGGTAAAAGAGCGATGTTATCTGCGTATTCAATGCGAAGTTTCTTTAACTTCTTCAACTGTCCCAGTCCCGGAGGCAGACGCTCAGGCTGCTGAACATACATGCCATTCAGGTATAGCGAGTTGAGGGGAAGATTGGCAAGAGGTGCCAGCGATGTCAGCGAACGCGCCAATGGTATCCAGAGATCTTTGAGCTTCGGCAAGCTGGCAATCACCGCCAGTGCATTATCAACATCCAGATTTTCACATTCCGTTACGATAAGCTGTGTAAGATTCTTTGCACCGGCAAGTGCATCCGGCAACACCTTTATGGGAAGACCGCGTAAAGACAGCGACTGCAGATTTTTCAGGTTGGCAATTCCTTCCGGTAATGTCTTCAGGGGATTGAAGCTTAGATTCAGTTCCGTCAGTTGAGTGGCTCGCCATAGTGACTCGGGCAGTGTCTCAAGTTTATTGACAGCAACGTCGAGATCTCTGAGATCCGGTAAGTGTTCAAAGAACTCCGGCAGCGATGTGAGTTTCTCACCAACCATGCGCACATTCGCTTTATAAAGATATGGAATCATTTCCGCAGATGGCTTCGGTGCTTCCTTATCAACAGGTTGCTGAACCATCCTGAGATGCTTCTTCGTTGCGCCTGCAAACAGTGTTTCCTTTGCTTTGATGTCCTCCACTACCAGCACGTCACCAGTAGCGTCACTGAAGAAGCGACGATCCTTACCACTTGCTTTGGCAATCAGCTTGAGAGAAAAACGTTTGGCCAATGCTTCACCTTGTAATCCTGAAAGATCCATCGATGTATCATCGCGGGAAAACAATGCATCCTGAAGTATAATCCTACACACGAGCGACGTGCCGTCATCAGCATAAAAGAATGGAGCAGTGTCCTCAATAGTATCCTGAGCATAACCACGCCCCTTCTCATCGAGGAAGTAAATGATATCGTTTGGTGAGTTCACAACGGGCACAAGCTTGCGTGCTTTACCACCTGCACGGGGAGTTTCGTGACCACCTTTCGTAAGACAAGCATGTGTTCCAAAAAGCCAGCATGGCTCATCCTTCTTCATCCTCGGTCCATCGGGAATCACCAGGCCGCCAAATGCTGCTTCGAAGGCAACGACTGGTGCATGAGATGCATAGCCATACTCTTTACATGTTTTTACTAACTGTACCTTCGACGCACGAAGACTGGCATCCATGATACCGCCACGCTTCTTAAGCAGGGTAAGGACAACGGGTGGCAGTTTAAGTTTCATAGCTTAATATTATCACTTCCAGTAATAATGCCATTTACCTTCACAGCCGTGGTCAAAATACTCTTTGCTGTCAAAGCGATACGGGTATGCTGAAGTATAGTCATACCTTTTTTCTAATTGATCCATCGCCTCAATGATCTTTGCTGAGACGCCGTTCTCCAGATTTTCTTTTATCTGTGCGTCCGTATAGTAAAAGATAACATTCATGGATACGGTCCACACATTTCCAAACGTATCCAGGATAGCGCGCCTTTCCTCTTCCATCATTTCTTTAAAGATCTTGTTGTCCACATCTTTAAAAGGCCGGAAGGTGATGATGACCTTCGGGAAGGGATTGGTATCTGCAGGAAAAACGTCTGCCTTTGTGGGGTCTGTGTTAAGTGATTTTGCTGTTGTGAAATATTTCAGAAATCGTTCAGTGATCAACACTGTATTCGCTCGATCAGCGTTTATCTTTTTAATATCTTCTCCTGATTCTAGGATGAGGTGAACAACCTGTTGCGAACCTTTTGGCGTCTCTCTCTTCTCGCAATAGAAATCCAGAGCACTCACGCCGAATTGTTTTGAAATCCACTGCATTATTTCCAGAGATTCGGGCGGTAGTGTGTGCTTGCCAAGCTTAATCGCCCAGGCCTGGAATTGAGATTTGTCGGGTATGGTGATCATCCTTACTTATATAAATCACTTATTTCTGAGCGTGATTTTCCGCTTTCGCCAACAGCCGGAGATATCGGGCATATACTACTTCTGGCATTTGCTGCACCACCTCTTTTGGTATTTTTTTAATCTCTTCATACAAACGACTGATGGCTGCGTGATCATTCGATCTCTTCAATTTTAACAATTCCATTTCAATCGTTTCGAACTCCATTACTATTGCAGCACCTCGCTGATCAGAACCACTGGCTGAATGTTTGTATAGTTCTTGACATCGCCCCTGATCTTTTCAGCGTGCGGACCGAAAGAGTTCTTAAAAGCAGAAACGGATTCAAAGTATAAATACCCGATCGCCAGATAAGGAACCGGTGTATCAGGCGCGCCGGCTGCGATGCCTTTGTCGATCTTGATAAGCTTCAAAGAATCTCCCAGGAGAGTTCCTATCATAGGCATGTGCTTGGTGGAATAGTAGTCCATATCGAAAGTTTTACCTTCTGAGTTGGGATAGAGGATGGTGACCTTTACCATTCCCTTCTTTACTGCGGGACCTTCGACGGAATTGTTTTGCTGGCAAGCGGAGAAGAGGACGATCAGGAGGAAGAGGAGACTGAGTTTTGATTTCATGGTTAGAGTTTTAGTAGATCAAATTGGGAATGTGATGTGAAAAACATAATGAAGATACAGGATTGCGGCTAAATGACCATAAGAAACTGAAGGGCGTAGCATAATCTTTTATTAGAAAAATGAACACGGACCCCCACAGATAATTAATTAAAAACAGCTTTTGCTTTAGAAAATAGATTGACACGGATGCACCAGGTTTTGAGAGTACTCATCAGCAAAGCTGATGCTGAAGACTGTCTTAAATTTCTTTTTGTTGCCCCTCTGAATAGTCTAGAACTTTGACACCTAATAAGCCGGATAATTGCATTCTTTACTGTGCACTTCGTTTTAACGTAATTACCAGGGAAGTTACTACCAGAATAAATATGAATACCCATCCATAGATCAACATCATCAACCACGCTCCTACTTCATGAATGCCGGGTAGTAGCCACGCAATAATTGTTTCGGAAGTGAAAAAGTAAATAAGGGATAGCGTCAGCCAGATCACTACATGCAATATGATGAGACTGCTTCTTTTCACTTTGCTAGTGCTTATTACTTGAATTGATTAACGAATTCCAGTATCTGCCCGTTTGACCCCTCTTTGCCATCTCACTTCTGTCAATTGTATCAGGCAACTCATCTCCTTTCTTGTTTGCGATCCATTCCTGAAGTTCTTTGAAATCCATGAATCTCTCAAATACATAGTCCCAGGTTGAGTAGTGCTTAAGCATCCATCTGAGTTCGTAGTCCATACTATCAGAGGCAATGAGTTTGTTGACCTGATTTATGATCTTTCGTTCTGCTTCCAAAGCAAGTTCATTAATTCCGGTAAAGCATGGTGGTTCGCTCAGAGCATACCATTGGATAAAGAGACCCCGCTTCAGGGATTCCAATTCATTCTCAGATTGATCAGCATACCATTTATGTATTTGTTTGTACTTATCATAAACGCCTTTGCTGCGGAGTTGAATTGCTTTATCCTCCATTGTCCCATGAGCCTGGAGTACTATTGCGTACAGTTCATTTTCTGCAGTGGCTAATTCTGTTAGATTCATAAGCTTTGGTGAAGTGAGGGATAGGGACGCTTCCCTACTTCACTTCATAATTCGCTTTCATATACTTGATAGTCTCCTTAATAAGTTTTTTTAATTCCTTTTGATCGAGGTCGGATAACTTTTTAAAGTAAATGCAGGCCTTCCCGACTTTAATCTTGCCAAGATTGTCCAGGAGATATTCGTGTTCTCTCAAACCCGTATATGCATACAGCGAGAACTCTGCCTTGCGTGGCGAAAATCCCATCAATGGTGAATCTCCCTCGTGGCCACTTTCATACTTGTAGTGATAGGAACCAAAACCGATGATGGAAGGTCCCCACATTTTTGGCTTATGTCCGGTGATCTCCTGCATGATCTTCACAAGCTCGAAACTGTCCTGTCGCTTCTCCTCTGTGGTTGCAAAAGAGTTGATGAATTCTTCTACGTTGACTTTTGTTTCGGCGGTCTTGGTCTTTGCCATGGGGGGATGTTGTTTACATTCAAATAAAAATAATCAAAAAGAAGTGAAGATAACTCACAGCAGGTTGGTGAAAACACCAACCTAAGACAAGTTCAGCAATTTAATGGTCACCCCTATTTGTCCCAGATGATACAGATCGTGCTGAAGGATCCCTTCAATTAGATAGTGAAAATTATACTCAGTATTTTGAAATCTGGTTTCCAGGTAAGTGTCGTCACGACCTTCAAACAGGTCAATCAGTTCTGTGCGACTCTTGTACAGGTCATTCTTTAAATTGGTCCAGCCGAACTTGCGTAGCTGATCGTTGTCTTTCCAGTCGTCCGGACTATTCATTAACTCGATCTTACCACCCTGATATCTGAGAATACATTCCTTTCTCCACTCCAGCATATGTGAGATGTGCTCTGCTACACTATGAACTTCAGGTATAGGTCTTGTGAACGCTTCGTCTTCAGACAAACCATCAATCTTGTCTTTAAAACATTGATCAAACCATAAGGAGCCTTCCTGAATTTCATTCAATTGCCTTATGATGTTATCTATTAAAACGCGTGGCATGATGTGTCTGAATACTTAAGTCAGGCCAATGTAATAATTTATCATCAACCCGGTGTAACAGTGGACTAAAACCACTTCGTCATTATCCATTTCACCACCATCACCAAAAGCAAGGCGAAGGGCTGATAGATTAATATCAAAAAAGCCATGGCACTCTCTTCCGACTTCGGAGCTTCAGGACGTAAGGCTTTGAGCAGAACAGGCATCATGATCGCGATGAGGAGCAAGTAACCTATTGCGAAACCAATGGAATAAAAGAAGTAGCGCCAGGGACTATCACTGAACCACAGGAGTCCTGCATTGACGATCAGGAATACAATGAATACATAGGCTGCGATCTGCCAGGCTTTGTCAGCAGTCCTGGGTTGAGTTACAAGAATGACGATGGGAGTCAGCAGTAAAAAAAGGAGTGCCTGATAAGCGGGCTTTTGTATGAGCAACGGCAAACTCCAATCCATTCTGTTTATTTAAGTATTTCAGAACCAGCTTTAGAACTGAGTCTTTGTTCTATCTGGAACATATTTCCTTCCGGATCTTCTCCGTCGCAGAATAATGATTTAACACCTTCAAATGATTTAATTTCTTTCATCGCTACACCTTTATCGATAAGCTGCTGACGAAAGTCCTCCAGGTTGTCGTTGATATAAAAAACCAGTTTTGTATTACTCTCAACTCTGAATTGTTCTCCGTTCTTTGGTTCATATCCGGAGCCTATTTTATGGATGGCTATTTCAACGTTTCCAGCATTTAAAACGATCCATTGGTCTTTGGTTTCTTCTGTTACAGAGAAACCAAAATTCTCAACGTAGAAGGATTTCAGTTTATCAACACGATGTCCGAAGATGATGATTCTTCCTAAAGTGAATTTCTGCTGCTGTTTCATAGGATGCAATTGTTGTTAGACAAAGATAATCGATTGTGGATCAACTAAAACATTCTTTAACGAGTGCATTCTCATTTCTCATAAATTATTTGATGTTCTTCACAGAAATCAACTAAGTCCTCTTTCGCAATTTCGGAATGAAGCACGAAATTAAATTCCGTTTCCATATTTTGATATGTAAACTTAAGGGTATTCTCAGTACCTGCATAGGTTTGATAGAACGCTGTTCTCTGTCCAATTGCCTCGCCCCTGTATGAATGTATGAAAATCTTAATGTCCTTGGTTACATCCAGGTTTATTTTTTCCGTCCCAATCAGTATTCCATCTTTCATAATTGTGAACCTGTAGGGCTTGTGACCTATCACGGGTAAACGGCCCGACATTACAATTCGGCCAACAGTCAATACAATAATTCCAAGTATTCCCAGGTAGGTTGAGAACTCTTCGAGATCGAGTAAATAGAAAACAATTGATACAAGAAATATAATAATACCAATGTAGTAGACCTTCTCTTTAGAAAATCTGACGTCTCTCGTTTTTTGTTTATTCTCCTTAAAAATCTGAGAAGAGAATTCTTCCATACAAACTACTTGTTTGAGAACAAGAAATTAAAATCCTATTAAATTAATAAATTTCTCGTTTCAGTTACTTCGAAAGTTGTTTCCATGGTTGTAATTGCTCCTGTTAATGATTCCAACCCGGTAATACTGAGCAAAGCTGCGGATAGTCAATGCTCCAGTAATGTCATGATAGGTTGTATCATTTTGTTGTGAATAGGCATTCACAAAAAATGCAAGACAGATGGTCGTCAGTATAATTCTGCTCATTGATCACAAGCAATTGGCCTCTGAAATAAAAATAAACATTAAAAGGCAAAATCATAATTCGGTCTTAGCCTGGTCCGACGATCAAGCACAATTGCAGGAAACAAAGAAATCAGCTTTGCTCGTCTCTTTCAAAATAAGAAGGAAATACTAATCAACTTCCTTACGAACAATACCCCGATACCGGCCAGCAACTGAATCGATATCTGACGACTTGCCATTCAAAGCATTATCAAAGAAGGTATTTAGAATATCTACCGTCGCATGATGAGTCTCCCTTGGAATATTACCAAAATTTAAAAACCGTCCAGCAAGCAAACGAGTCGGCAATGCCAGCAGTAGCGGTGCATCCGTAAAACTATAATGGTCCGCTTCCACTATCTCGTATCTGTATCCACCCTCAAACTGTCTGAAGAACTTTTGATTTCCATTCTCATATCTCAGGAAACGATCACTTTGATCTTTCCTGCTTTCCAGCAACAGGAAAGGGCGTGGACCTGTT
This sequence comes from Cyclobacteriaceae bacterium, assembly GCA_013141055.1. Lineage (NCBI taxonomy): Bacteria > Pseudomonadati > Bacteroidota > Cytophagia > Cytophagales > Cyclobacteriaceae > Cyclobacteriaceae bacterium. Next base: position 1,109,428 of record JABFRS010000001.1, read on the forward strand.
GGTTCTGGTAATTCACCATAGAGTGTTCCATCAATATTAACCGCAGCTTTGATCCGTGAATCAGAGGCCATGGCAAGACCAGCCGAAGCGCCACCCAATGAATGACCCGCTATACCAATTCGGTTTTGATCCAATGATGCTAATAAATTACTCGTTGAGTCTGTCGTATTGCCTAAGTGATTTATTACAAAACGTATATCTGCATTTCGCAGGTCGAGACGACGAATCATAAATTTATAGAGGTCAGGTTCATCCTTTGAGAAAACTTCGGTGGTCGTTACAATCCTGCCATCTGCAAGTTGCGCCACCGTAGCCTCATAGGGATGGTCGATAGCTAAAACAACATAGCCGTGACTGGCAAGGCCAGTTGCAAGACTTGTATAAAAGGCACGTGCTGCAACATTTCCTGTCAGGAAAATAATAACAGGCCATTGACGCTGTACTTTGGATATGGGTGCATTCAGCACTCCATGTGTTTCGATTTCATCATAGTGATAAAATATAAACTTTGGAATCCCACCAATTCTTTCAGGGAGATTATCCAATCCATCCAGATAAATTGAATGGACACCTTTTGCATTTTGATCGGTTGGATACCATGCCTGAACCACCACGTTTCTTCTGTCATCCGGATCTGAAGTGATTTGCTCTGGTCTGTCAAGATCGATCCAACGAAAAATTCTGGTTCCCACTGAATAAGAACCTTTGGGTTCAGTCATTTCCGGAATGGGAAGAACAATCGCCCAGGGAGCTATTGATATCAGAATCAAAAAGACCAGGCTCATCTGAAGGAGCCTTCGTTGTATTTTACTGTCAGATCTCCTTAATAAAAAGGCTATTGGCAGCAAAAGCAGTATTAGTAAATACGTCGGGAGATATTGCCAGTAAAAGCCTTCGAGTACAAACTGCACAATGGCCAGTACTATGATCACAGCAACAAGAGATCGTATAATACCGGTAATGCGTTTTGGAGCAACTATCAAACCTGATGCTATGATTATGGTTGCTAAAAAGAATACCAGGTTTATAATTTTCATATCGATAAAGGCACTTTATACGGGAGAGGACGACTGGGGAGGCGAAATGTTACTGAGGGGAGGTGAATTAATTTATCTCTTGATCATTATTGAAAAGATACAGGATCACCATATAGTACGTTTGCTTTAGAGGAAATACACATCACGGATGCACGGATAAGAATTAATACACTTTTGCTTCAGAAAAATGGATTAACACGGATGCAGCTAAAGCTGCGGAAGCATAACTGACAGTGTTTGCTTTAGATAAAGAGGCTGAAAGTTGAGTTTCAATTACAAAGTATTATAGCCCCAACGGGGGCGAGATTTATTAGCCCTGGCCACAGGCCAGGGTTTTCAAAGCAAACGTGCATTTAAGCCCCAAGGCGGGCGAGATTATGGTTTATAATTCGCCCATGAAAACAAGCATTACCTCACCTCAACATACATCTGAACAATATCAAGATACTCCCCCGTCACCTGCTTGATAGCCTTCACATGCCTCCCCTCTTCCACAAAGCCCAGATCTTTATAAAGTTTTATCGCATGCTCATTTGTAGCAAACACATTCAGATATACTTTCTCAATACTCTCATTGCCCTTCGCCCAATCCAGTAGTGCCTGGATCAACGCGCGACCGATTCCAATTCCCTGAAAGTCGGGGTGAACGCTGACACCAAACTCTCCCGTATGCGCATTCTTTATTTTCGTATTGGGCATAAAGAAAAGCAATCCAACAATCTGGTTGTCGAGCTCCGCCACCAATACATGTGACCTTGGGTTATCATTTAACGTCTTGATCCAGATCTTTTCATTCTCAATGGTGATCGTGTATTCTTCCACCGTTGTCAGTACCTGGTCGGTTGACTTAAACAATACCTTAGAATAGCTGATAATGCCGGCAGCATCCTGCTCAATGGGTTTTCTTACTATAAAAGTCCTGTTGTCTTTTGACTGGTGGGTGATTGCTTTCATTTCCTGTCGTCCTTAAATAATTACCAATATAAAAAATCACTTCTCACCCTGCCATGATCTAAGAATAGACATCTGCAGCGCATCCGGGTTTTCGATACGACCAAGCGTGAATTTTTTGCCCTGCTTCTTATCATCACCAACAGTTGGCACTTGCTCCAGCTTCAATCCTGCATAGCCCAAATATATACTATAATCAAGCTCACGAGTGGTGTACACATATTCAAATAGCCTTGCCAACGAGGATCCTGCAACTTCCTCACAGGTTTGTTCAAACTCAGCATCGGTAAATCCCCGCCCCTTCTCTTTGTAATATTTCCAATACAATACTTTCATCACATCGTCCATTGACTTTTTATTTTGTGTGGCATGACGAATAGCAAAATCCAAAAGCATTCCCACAACCGGACCTTTGTCGTAATAGGAAATAGATTTACCCGGCTCATCACCCTGCGTTCCAAACGGGCCGTCTTTCCATGTGTTGTAACTGGCCTGGGTCAGGGATTGATAGAAGCGTCCCGGATTATTCTCGTATGCATTGATGTTCTTTTCCAGATTATCAAGTAATTCACGCTCATCCATAAGTCCGGCTCTCCTTACAATTAAATATTCATAGTAAACAGACAATCCTTCGCTTACCCAAAGGAGATTTGTCTTACTTCCCTTTTCATAATCAAAAGGTCCGAGTTCAAATGGCCGGATGCGTTTTACATTGTAATGATGAAAATACTCGTGAGCCAGAAAATTCATCATCCTGTTGATGGTCGCAGCATTGCTGAGACTGGTTCCATCAAAGCTGACAGTGGTGTTGTTCAGATGTTCGATACCTCCCCTGCCCGGACCAATAGCAATGTAAGTGTATTGTTTAAATGGAATATCTCCGATGACAGCCACAGCGGCTTCTGTCGTTCGTTTCAACTTCTCCATAAAATCAACCTTATCAAAGGTTCCGAGCTTGTAGCCCATAAACCGATGTTCAATTCCATTTATTTTAAAGGAGGGCAGTACTTCAAGATTTCCAATCAGGATCGGACAATCGTAGAGGATATCAAAATTATCGACTGTGAAGTGATTGGCTTTATTGGTTGGTTCCAATCCTGTGGCAATAGTACTCCAGGGTGTGGTTGCAATTTCTACTTGCACAGGCAAGTGAAGAAACTCCTCTACATAGAAAAAAGAATTGGCAGGTATTAAATAAGCATGCTCACTGTCGACATAACTATTTGCCACAAATTGTTTGGTCGTCATCACATCATAACTCAGGATCATTGTTTTGCTTCTGATTCCTGAAATGCGTAATGTGTTATCACTTACCCGCTGAAAAGAGAAGTCTTTTCCCTTTTCATCTTTTATGAGAATATTTTCAACCGACTTTGCATAATCCATGATCTGATAATAACCCGGCATCCATTTGGGCATTTTCAAAACAAGGGTATCCTTATTCCAGCCTTGCGTGCGGAGTTCTACATGATACTTATGGGTAGCAGGCTGCGGCACCGAAACAGTGTAATTGATCAGAGGCATCTGCTGTGCCGGCGATTGGTTGGCCAGACACATGAGCCACGTTGTTATCAACAGAGAAATAATTTTCGTCATAAATGCTCAGCACTGATTTATAAAGCTTGTTTCTTTTTAACAGCCGGCAGCCACGTCATTATTATTTCTGCTATGATAAGAGGCACGAATGAAAAGAAATATTCATTCACTGTTCTTCTGAAGATCGGGTCTTCAATATTGCTGAATAAAAAGTCGAGGGGAACGATCCCGTCAATTCTCACGGTCACAAATGCAAGCGCACAAATGTAGCTCCTGATCACAAACTGTTTGTGAGCTTTTATGTTATGTTGTTTGATCGTGATCCAGGCGAACGCACTCGACACAATCATTAACACTGCCAGTAAGAATAAGGAGACGCGACAAGGCAGACAAGTGCTGATCAGTGAAATTCCCAATGCGGAGAAGCCGGCGAGACCAGCACCTATCAGGTATATCTTTCCCAGCAACCGGTGAATGTGAGTGAATTTATTTCTAAACCAGTTCCAGAATTGAACAGGTCCTAATAAAAGGATGAGCGTCCCGCCTGCCATGTGCAACGAAACCCAAAGTTGATTATGGAAAAAAGAGTCTCCGAATAGTGTGCTTCTGTAGCCAAGGAAATAAACAATGACGTTGTAATAAAAAAAATAGACTGACAGGCTGATGATCAGAAACCAGAAAACCCAGGTCAGTATTTTGATTGGTACGTCCATGTCAATAAAAATAAACATTAATAGACAAACTTGTCGCAACTAATGCTTTGTTGACAGCGATGAATATATCAATCAACTATTTCCCTTTTCTCCACTTTACTCACTTGCTCATGATCAAACTTTACTAGTAAGGAATTGAATTGCCAGCCGAATCCAGCTCCGGAAGTCCCTAAATCATACTCCCATACATTTGTTGTGTCCGTCCTGAAGTCTGGTGAGCCCAGGAGATTCAATACTTCTGCTTTGTTTTTATTCTTCAGGAAATCACTTTCCACGATGTCATCTCTCATCTCATACCTTTTTTGTTTTTCTGAGAACCACCTTTCCTTACTGAAGTCCCTGGTTGGTTCGTAGAACATCCAACTGAAGATTAAAAAGATAATCCCTATGTAAATTATAGGTGTGAGAATAATAGTCCCTATCCAGGTCAACGAAATTCTTAGAGTCTTGTTAGTCTTAATAATTCTTTTGAGTACCAATCTTAAGATGAAAAAGGTCAGCACTCCAATGGCCAGATTTATCAGATAAGCATCAAGACCTATTTTCATCAAAATTTGCTTTCGTGATTCTTAAAGTATGTCAGTTTAAAAGGCGCGAATCTACCACATACAGGTTTGCCCCCGGTTTCACAGAAGATTTTCCAGACAAACAAATAGTTCGTTGCCATCGGGGTCTTCGATTTGAAGTACATCATATCCCCATCTGACTTTCTTCGTTGGAACGGAATGCTCTGCAACTTCTTTAAGCAGTTGGTCCACTCCATCGCGGGACAATTCAAGGAAAACACGAGATCGCCTGTTGTGAGTAGTGTCCTCACATAAAATGATCTCGCAACCCCCACGGTCGACCTGACACACTGTGCCCTTGCCATCTGCCTCATGCCATTTCTTTGTGAACCCAAGCTTGTCAACATAGAATGCTATTGCACTTTGTATGTCCGAGACAAAAAAGACCGGGCGCATGTACCACACGTGTTCAACAACCTCCTGGTTAGATTTTTCCATGTCCGTTTGCATAAACCTTTTACGTTGGATCCTTACCTAAATAAAAATAAACATTAAAAGGCAAATGAATGATGGCCTTTGCGACCGAAGCTCAAAGGTCTTTACAAGGTGCATGCACCGATACTACAGTGCTGAGACAAGGACAAGACAAAGGCAAACATCCGAGCGGAATAAGGGGGACATCGGTAGAACATCCGGGAGTTACAGGTAAAAAGTCTCGTTAAGGTCTCCATAAGGTCTCGATAAGGTCTCCTTAAGGTCTCCATAAGGGTAGGGAGCTTCAGACCTGGAAAAAGGTGAATTGCTCATTATTGACGCTTTCCAGAGTGGTGTCTTAATTACGATGATGACTACGTCTATGTTTTACTTTTTCTCTAATAGTTTTTCAATATCTTATTCAATATCCTCAACTCTATCAGTATTGAATCCCGAGTTGTCTTTCAGGGTCCAGAAGTTCTCCCACCAGATTAGTTATTATTCATGTTCCTTTGTTATCGTGAGTGTATTTTCAAGTATGCTTGCTGCTAACTTTTGTTGGCAGTCGTAACTTATTACTTCACTACTCGAACATTGCTTACAATTCTCACGTCAACTGTGTCGGTCTTGAAATTGACATTCGATTCGATCTTCTCCAACCAACTTGTCCTTTGGTTATAAGAATACTTTGTCACGTTTCTCATATTGTTGAGATCAATTTTCTTTGTAGGATTGATCTTCAAAGTATCAGACTGAATACTGCTTAACGGTTGGCCAAGTTTTACTGTCAGCTCAATTTCCTGGATGTCCCCATCGACTGACGTTGTGTGATATGTCAGAGTGGCAGGAGTTGGTTCTCCTGTCTTTGGATATGGCATACTCACCTCCTCAGAGAAATCCTGATTGATCGAATTTACTTTACTGTAGAGAGCAAAGTAGTCGTCAATGCCGTTCCATAGATTTTCTCGGAACCTCTCCTTTGTTGAAGAATCACTTTTCGTAATCTGCAATAACGTTTGCCTATCCTTTTCTTCAATTTTCAAAGTGTCCGCAACTTTGAACAGCTCATTCAAACATCGTACATAGTAGTTTTCGAAATCCACAACTTCTGTAAATTCTCCCAAAGAACTAATGCGCAATTGATATGGCAAGCTATGCTTCGTCAAGTCCTTCAAAATATCGAGCGCGCTGTTGTATTTGGTTTCCAATGAGTCCTCTGAAGATCTTATCGCTAGTTCTTTGAGAGGCAGTATTTCAACCTGTAAAATGTAACCCATTTGATTCTTGTCAAACACAGTAATCTTTATTGACTTCTCATAGGACACATTGGCTATGGTGTCATCATTAACCTTGGCAAAGTAGTATCCTTTTTCTGTAAATAGCCTGTAGTCTCCAATGTCCCACTTAGGTTTAATTATTTCATCTCCACTTTCTTTGTTCGTGCAACCAATAACTGTTATTAGCAGGAGGAACTGTATTGCTCTTATCATGAACTCAATGGTCAATAGTTATAGCTGCCAATGTCTAGCTATAAGGTGTTTGCTTTGTCCAAATAAAAATAAACATTAAAAAGCAAATGACTTATAGCCCATGTTGTGTGCAGTGCCGGGTCACACTCAACGCTTTTTTATGAATTGACCCTCGCCAGAAGTAGTGTGAGGTCCGGCATAACCTGTCAGCCTAAACTTTAGTCTCCTTCCGCGAGTAGTTTGAAATTCAAAATACGGCTTCGAGGACTTGGAAAGCACCCTTTGCACGGCATTGCTAGTCGTATCACTCGTTATCATATAGTTCAAACGCAATGTGCAATTCTCGTTGCCATCGATTTTGCCTTTAATTTCTCGACCGTCTTTGAGCTCAGTGAAGTAATCACCTTCTAGTGAGAGAACATAAGAAGCGCTGCCGAACTCTTTATTAAACTTTACCCTGTACTTACCGTCCTCAAGCTTCTCACAATCTTGTCCATGAGCTAATTTGCCCAGCAGGAGCAGGGCAGTAGTTGTAGCTGATATCGACAAACTAATCTTTCGTCTCAAGGTCTTTATTGGCTAAGGCATTGCACACAACGTTTTGCCATGAGGCGTTGGCCTTACCTTAATTTAAAAATAGAGAAAAAAGGCCAATGCATTATAGCTTGTGTTGTGGGCAGTTACAGTCACTTCACGATCACGGTCCAATTGTTTTTATTTAAATCCGACAGTTTATAATCTAATCGTTTATATCTTCCATTCGCCCTTAAAGTGTCCCAGTCAGTCTTAAGAACTTGCTCATAATCAAATATGAAGATACTTAAGGTGCTATCTTTACCATGACTAACGTCCCACACCCATTGATCCTTATTGTTCACTTTTTCAACACGAGTCGAGTCCCCGGGGTCTAGTCTTTCTCTGATAAAGAACTCCTTTTTATTAATTGAGGGCACATGCAGAACTGTATCCACTTCATAGTCAAAACAAATCACTTTACCTGAACGGTTAATAATTAATAATCGATCATCAGGCGTTGGTTCCAGAACGCAAGAAACCAACAGTAAAAAAAATATAGCTATTAATATCTTATTCATTTTCCACTCTTTCAATGTAATTGCCCACAACGCTCGGCTATAAAACGTATGCGTTTAAATACCTACATCTTTGTCCCACGTTACTGCCGAAATTTAACAGCACACACTTTAAGAACCTACGATATAGCATATGTTTTATAGCCATTGTTGTGCACCGTTTAGACATTAGTCCCACGCCAGATAACTGGGAAAATCGTCTGCTTTATTGTCGGGTGTAGTCCAGCCGGGATGAAATACTCGCTCGTCATCATGTTTGTCACAATACAATACGTCCCGTCCGTGAATGTGTACTTGGCAAAGTCAAAGTCGAATCCAAGTAGTCCGATCTGTTTTTGTTCTTCAATGTCAACCGACCTAACGTCATTGAGTTTCCAAATTTGTCTCCGTCCGTCTCTGGTGATTTCAAATATTCCATTGTCCTGGTCAATGCGCACCTGGAGGTAGAGACTTCTTCTCAAATAATGAGCCGTCAAGCAAATTGGTATCAGTCCAACTATTGCCAGAAACGAAGCAACTACAATCAATGTATTGTCCACCGGGAATCGTATCAAAAGAAACATTGAGCTCCCCAACAGTCCAAATCCTATTAAGAGATTGAAAAACTGTCCGAATCCAAACTTGTACTCGTAATGATGGTTTACTTTGTCCATGGCTAAATGGTGCACAACGTTTGTGCATGAGCAGTGGCGGGTGTAAGTTGTGCCACACTGTCCCCGTTGCAAAAACGTATTTTGAAAGATAACACTTTTACCTTAAACCAAACCAGCCATTGCTTATGCATTGTGTTGTGGGTAGTTGGCTTCCCTCATCATTTTTTGATTCCTTGTCCAACGCAATTGTGCGTCTCTTCAATTATCTGTCGACATCGATTTGTCATCGCTTGACTTTCAGGGTTGTAATGTTGCCCAATAATGACTGTTAGACTGTCGCAATGAAAAGATGTGTAAGAACCACTTTTTTGTCCGTTACCAATTACATAGTCAATATGTCTTGCCACATTGGATCCGAACTTTATTGATCTGACTTCACCGAAGACAGGAGTATTCTGTAGATCATCCACAGAGCCTTCTTTTAGTGATTCCACAAAATTCTGGAGCTCTTTGTCCAAATCAAACTTTTTAGGTAGCCATGACACAGAAATCTTCGCATAAATATCTTTATTTCTTGGTTCTATCTTTATGTATGTCGCATGGTTATGTTTCCACGTCTTTGTCTCAGTTATTTTAAAGTCATCGGTTATGTTAAAATTCAATCCCTTGCTTTCATAGAGGTTCTTTGGAATTGACTGACAAGAAATAATTATTGTCAAAATGGAAAATAAAAGTATTAGTCTATTGATCACTAGTCTTGAATTGAATTGATTTGTCTGTGTATGGTTCCCCAATTACCCACAACGTCTGGCTATAAGCCACTCTGCCTTATAGCCCTCTATTAAATTTCACTATTTCGAGCTTTTTAACCAACAACGCCGTGGCCGAAATGAATACGAACTACAACAAATTCCCCACTCCAAACAACACCACAAACAGCAACGTCGATAGTGCCATCTGCTTCAGGTAGGGATCCAGTGCCTCAGAAGGCTTGCTGTAAACGGCCATGCCGATCCGCATGAATAAAGGAACGGATATCAAAAAGAGAAACTGGTACGGTGAATGATACTTCAGTATCGTATAGGCAATCGCAGCGATCACACCGCCCATGAGAAGAAACCACTGATAGCGCGCGCCCATCTTCTTTCCGATGCGCACCGGAATAGAATACTTTCCCGCCGCCTTGTCAGATTCAATGTCGCGCATGTTGTTGATGTTCAGCACCGCAATGGAAAATAATCCGCAACTCAGCGCCGGCAACAGCGTGATCGTATCGATCTCATGCGTGAACAGGTACAATGATCCCATCACTCCCACCAGTCCAAAGAAGATCAGCACCGAAAGATCTCCCAGTCCGATGTACCCATAAGGTTTTTTTCCAACGGTATAAGCAATGGCCGCTGCAATGGATAACAATCCCAGCAATAAAAAGAAGAGCAATGAATTCCAGTCGTACCCAAAGGCTACCAGCAAAAGAATGATTCCCGATGCCAGGCACAGCACCGTGAAAAGAATGATCGCACTTTTCATCTGTGCTGAAGTGATCACTCCCGACTGCACCGCACGCGATGGACCTTTTCTTCCGGCGTGGTCGGCACCATTCACAGAGTCACCATAGTCATTGGCAAGATTGGAAAGGATCTGTAATAAGATGGTGGTAAGACAGCACAGGAAAAAGATCAGGCCGTCAAACTTTCCCGCAGCAGCGGCAAGAAAGCCAGCCATACCAATGCAGGAAAGTGAAAGAGGAAGGGTACGCAGGCGAAACGCCCCGACCCAGGATTTTATATCAAGACTATTACTGTCAGCCACTACTCAATGAGTCAATTAAAATATCTGTAAACAGGATGAGCTTACTTTAATCAAAGTTTGATCTTCGACATGATCGCCTCATCCATCGGCTTCACTTTGGATGGAAAGAATCCAAGGACTTCTCCTTCCGGACTGATAAGATACTTGCAGAAATTCCAGGAAGGTGTTTCGCCGGTCTTGGCATCAAGCCAGTCATAAAGAGGTGCCTGATCTTTTCCCTTCACGGAGACCTTTTCAAACATCTGGAATTTCACTCCGTAGTTTCTTTCACAGAAGGTAGCGATCTCGGCATTGTCGCCCGGCTCCTGCCAGAGAAAATTATTGGCGGGGAATCCCAGCACGGCAATCTTGTCATTGAAGTTCTCATGAAGCTTTTCGAGATCAGCATATTGCGGCGTGTACCCGCACTTGGATGCCGTGTTCACGATGAGCATGTACTTGCCTTTGTATTTCGAAAAGTCGATCTCCTTACCTTCCAGAGATTTTAATTTGAAGTCATAGATCGAACCGGATATCGGTCTCTTTTTGGAAGAGGATAGTTTGCCCGTCAGAAATGCCATTAAGCCCATAAAGATTACTCCTCCGATGATAATGAATATGATTCGCTTAGAGCTCATCGGTTATTTCTTTTGCCATTGGATTGACAGCAGACTTGTAAAACTTAACGGATCCATCGGCCTTGATCAGGTACTTGCAGAAATTCCAGCTTGGCTCCTGCCCTGTCTTCTCTTTCAACCATGCAAACAACGGAGCCTGGTCATCACCTTTCACAGAAACTTTTTCAAACATCTGGAACGTAACGCCATAGTTCTTCTGACAGAATGAAGCGATCTCAGCATTGGCACCTGGCTCCTGTCCGCCGAAGTTGTTGGCAGGGAAGCCCAGGATCGTAACCTTACCGCCATACGTGTCATTCAGTTTCTGAAGGTCAGCATACTGTGGAGTGTATCCGCATTTGGATGCGGTGTTTACGATCAGGATATTTTTTCCTTTGAATTGTGCGAAGTCAATGGTCTTTCCGTCAATGGCGGGAAGCTTGAAATCGTAAACAGATGTAGCGGTGGTCATAAAGCTTAAGAGTATTACGAGGATTGTTTTCATAGAAGAATAGGCTTGTGTTGTACACAACAAAGTAACGGGAAATTTAGTGCATTCCGATGGAGATGCAGGAAAATGCAGTTTCCCGCATCCCTTTAATGGAATGCAGATTTACAGCACAGAAAAGACCTATTTAAGGGGGAGATTCTAAAGCCTCCTCAGCTTGTTCTCGATGGTCTCAATTAACTTTGTTGCCTTCTCCAGCGCAATGCTATGCGCGTCGATACCATCACTCAGCTGGGCAGAAGTTGCCAGCAGGTAGTTTTTGGTCTGAGGCTTTTGAACGATCGTTGGATCCAGGATCTTTCCTGCCCCTATATCTGAGTACGGAGAGAAATAACCAAAGATCTCAAACACCAGCTGTGTATCGACCTCTTCAAAGCGCTTGATGGACAAATAGGTGTTATAGAATTCTGTTGTCTGGCTTCTTACTTCCCGGTCGCTGATAGCAGTGAGTCCATTGCCCGACAGCAGCATCTGATAGGTGTTCTGATTCGGAGTAAATGTTTCCAGAGACAGAATATTGAAGACCACTCTTCCCAATGAGTCAGATGAGTTGGTGTTGGCGGCCAGGTAATCGTTAATACTTTTCTGATCGGCCTTAAGCTCCACGAGGATCTGTTCGATCTGGGATTTATCTTTTCGCAGATCACCGATCATGCTCTCCATATAAAACTGCTCCAGGGATTGCTGATCGGAACTCAGCTTGAGGTTGTTCAGCTGAAAGGCAACCGAGACACCGACGATGACGATCATGAGATCAAAGACCTTGTTGAAGAACAGATCGCGCCACTTGAAGGGCTTCGCTTCTTTTACTTTCTCTTTCATGTCACTCTTCTCTTTGGGTGCTAATTTCTTTTCCATAATGAAGTTCAGGAATTCGATGCCGTTGAGCATCTTTCGGTTTTCTTTATTAACGACATATCCTCTCTTCTCAAAAAAGGAACGGGCCGTGATGCTGGATTCTGCTTCTGTATTTTTTATGTCGTCCTTCTGCAGTTTCTCTTCCAGCTTTTCAAGCAGTGCCGTAGCAACCCCCTGACGCTGATGATCTTTATGAACGTACAGCATTCCAACTGACGTATGATCTTTATCGAGGCTTCCAAAGCCGACGATCTTTCCATCCAGAAGGGCAACGTATGTTTTATGAGATTTGAATTTATCCTTCCATTTTTTCACATCGGGACTTTCCTGCGCCCATGCGTTGAGATGTTCCTTCGGATAGTCTTTGCTGTTGACGGTGTGCACCGTATCGTAAAAGAGCCGGAGTAAGGGTTCTGTATCCGGGGCGTCAAATTTTCTTATGAGCACTTTCATCGGATACTTATTTAAAACCCTGGAAATATAAATCTAATAAAATATTACATCCTCTCCGGAACCTGGATTCCCAAAAGTCCCATTGACTTTTTAAGAACGTTGGCGACTACTCCTGAGAATGCAATTCTGAATGCAAGCTTTGAAGAATCAGTTTCACTGAAGATCGGTATCGCCTGATAGAACTGATTATAACCTTTCGCCAGCTCATAAGCATAGTTTGCAATCACGGCAGGTGAATATTCACGTGCTGCTTCTTCCAGCTTGTGCATGTATTGATTGATACGGAAGATCACCTCACGTTCCATCGGCTCCAGCGCTGCAACTCCTTTTACATCCCCAACAATATTTTGTGTGGCCGCCTTTCTCAGTATTGAGCAAATGCGTGCATGCGTGTACTGAATGAACGGACCGGTATGTCCCTGCAATTGAATTGACTCTGCAGGATCGAACAGCATCCGTTTCTTTGGATCTACTTTCAACAGGAAGAACTTCAATGCGCCCAGTCCGATCATCTCGGAAAGTTTTTCCAGTTCACCGGCTTCCATCTCATCGATCTTGCCCAACTCCTGCGTCTGCTTCGATGCTTCCTCCACCATCTCTTCCATCAGGTCATCAGCATCGACAACCGTACCCTCACGGCTTTTCATTTTTCCGGAAGGAAGGTCCACCATACCATACGATAAATGATAGCATTCCTTTGCCCATGCATATCCAAGTTTGGCAAGGATCAGAAACAATACCTTGAAGTGATATTCCTGTTCGTTGCCGACAGTATAAACCTGCTTTTCAATCTTTGGGAAATCGCGGAAGCGAAGGATGGCAGTACCTACATCCTGTGTCATATAAACGGAAGTGCCATCGGAACGAAGCAGCACTTTCTGATCCAGCCCATCACCGGTAAGGTCGACCCACACCGAACCATCTTCTTTCTTAAAGAATATTCCCTGCGCCACACCTCTTAATACTTCTTCTTTTCCAAGAAGATAGGTCTGTGATTCGTAGTATAATTTTTCGAAGTCAACACCCATGCGTTTGTAGGTGACAGCAAAGCCATCATACACCCATCCATTCATGGTGCTCCAGAGAGAAAGAATCTCAGGATCTTTTTGTTCCCACTTCTGAAGCATGTCAACAGCAAGCTTCATGATCGGCGCTTCTTTCTCTGCGACTTCCTTAGCCGTTCCTTTCTCTTCAAGTTCTTTTACCTGCGCTTTGAAATTCCGGTCGAACTCGACATAATATTTTCCGACGAGCTTATCTCCTTTGAGGCCGCTGCTCTGTGGTGTCTCTCCATTGCCGAATAGTTTCCACGCGGCCATGGATTTACAAATATGAATACCACGGTCGTTGATGATCTGTACCTTATGAACATTGTAGCCATTGGCTTTGTAGATCTCCGCTACACTCCAACCCAGGAAGTTGTTACGTAAATGACCCAGGTGCAAAGGCTTGTTTGTATTCGGTGAAGAATACTCCACCATGATTTCTTTGCCGTTGGATGGATGCTGACCGAACGACTTATCGGAAAAGATCGATTCAAAAACTTTTACCCATACAGCATCGCTGATGGATAGATTCAGAAATCCTTTGACGACATTATACTTGCTGACGAGTCCTGAATTGGCAAGCAGATGCTCACCGATCAGTCTGGCAGTTTCTTCAGGACCTTTCTTTGAAACTTTCGTGAAAGGAAAACAGACAACAGTATGCGATCCTTCAAACTCCTGGTTGGTAGGCTGGAGCTGAGGAGCGATAGATGATTCAAATAAAGCGGCGGTTGCTTTCTGTATTTCAGAACGAAGAAGGAGATCGAGATTCATTCCTGTTACATATCTAAAATATAGGCGAACATCAACGGTGCTACGATCGTTGCGTCGCTCTCCACGATGAACTTCGGAGTTTCAATGCTAAGCTTACCCCATGTGATCTTTTCATTTGGAACAGCTCCGGAATAAGAACCGTAGCTGGTAGTAGAGTCGCTGATCTGGCAGAAGTAGCTCCAGTATGGAATGCTGTCGTGCTCAAGATCCTGATGAAGCATCGGCACCACACAGATCGGGAAGTCGCCGGCAATACCTCCACCAATCTGGAAGAAGCCTATGCCATCCTTGCCTGAATTATTTGTGTACCAGTCGGCAAGCCATACCATGTATTCGATACCCGACTTCATGGTAGAAGCTTTCAGTTCGCCTGTGATCACGTATGAAGCGAAGATATTTCCCATGGTAGAATCTTCCCATCCCGGAACCACCATCGGCATATTCTTTTCCGCGGCAGCGATCATCCATGAATTCTTTGGATCGATCTCATAATATTGTTTCAGCACACCGCTGTTGATCATGCGGAACATGAACTCATGCGGGAAGAGGCGCTCACCTTTGTCTTCTGCATCTTTCCACACTTTATATAAGTGCTGCTGCAAGCGACGGAATGCTTCTTCTTCAGGGATACACGTGTCGGTAACACGGTTCAAATGATTTTCAAGGAGATCCCACTCCTGTTCGGGAGTCAGGTCCCTGTAGTTGGGAATTCTTTTATAGTGTGAGTGAGCCACGAGGTTCATAATGTCCTCCTCAAGGTTGGCACCTGTGCAGGAGATGATCTGGACTTTATCCTTGCGGATCATTTCGGCAAAACTGATTCCGAGTTCGGCGGTACTCATCGCACCTGCCAGCGTCACCATCATTTTTTTACCTTCTGCAATGTGCTTCTTGTAGGCTTTGGCAGCGTCAACGAGGGCGGCAGAGTTAAAATGGAGGTAATTCTTTTCAATGAAATCGGAAATAGGTCGGTTTTGGCTCATGGTGCGTGTAAAATTTGGGCGAAAATACAAAAAATGTGTTCATATGCGGAGGTCTCTCCTGTGGATGCCAGTGAGGATTTGAGTTCAGATTAATCCTAACTTTCAGTTATGAAACGTATGCTCATTTTCCTTTTGCTGATCGTTGGTTACGGTCAGCTTGAAGCGCAGTCCATTGACACCCTCCGCCGCATTGATGAAAATTTTGCCAGGTGGAATAATGCAACACCGGGAGGTTCAATCCTCATAGCACGGGGCGACAAGATCTTATATCAGAAAGCGTATGGCCTCGCTGACCTGGAGCATCTGGCACCCAACACTACTGAGACGATCTTTGAATGCGGATCGGTATCCAAGCAGTTCACTGCCATGTCGATTCTGTTACTGGCGAAAGAAGGGAAGCTTGGCCTGAATGATGATGTGAGAAAATATATTCCGGAACTTCCGGTTTATGATAAGGTCATTACGATCCAGCACCTGATGAATCACACCAGTGGTTTGAAAGACTGGGGATCGGTAGGCGCATTGGGAGGCTGGCCACGCACCACCAGGAATTATACCCATGAGCTTGCGCTGGAAATTATCTTCCGGCAGAAGTCAGTGAACTTCACACCGGGAAATGAATATTCCTACAGCAATTCCGGTTATACATTAATGACGACCATCGTTGAGAAGCTGTCAGGAATGTCACTGGAAGACTTTACCCGCATCCGTTTCTTCGAACCATTGGGAATGAAGAACACACAATGGAGATCCGACTTCCGTAAAATTATTCCGGGGAGATCCATTGCCTATTCACGCACCAGGACAGGCTATGAACAAAATATGCCCTTTGAAAATATTTATGGTCATGGAGGATTGCTCACCACCACTTCCGATCTAATGAAATGGAATACACTACTGGAGAATCATAAGATCGGTGGCGATGATATTTATAAAGAAAGGATCAGGAAAGGCAAGCTTAACAATGGAAGTGAGATTGGCTATGCTTCCGGATTGTTCATCGCAAAGATCAATGGCTTTGATGAGATCAATCACAGCGGAGCGACAGCGGGCTATCGCGGATGGCTGGCGTACTATCCTCAAAAGAAGCTGACGGTGATCATGCTCAGCAATGATGCTGGCTTTAATCCAGCGACTGTTGGCGCACAGATCGCAAAAATATATCTGGGTGAGGAAGTCCCGAAAGCTTCAACTACTGCGATCAGTGTAAAGCCTGAAGAGCTGAAAAAATTTGAAGGCAAGTACAGAAGCATACGGAATTTTGATCTGCTAACACTTGAATTCAGTGACGGGAAGATCAAACAGAATGGCAGGGCATTGTTCTCAAGTGATGCCAACACACTTTTCAATGATAACCTTCAATGGATCTATTTGTCGAAGGACAAGGTGATGGTGAAGAATTCAATGGATACATCAAGCTATTACAGGGTAAAGCCTGTATCGGCCCAGTTCAGCCTTAAAGATTACACCGGCACCTTCAGAAGTGACGAAGCCGATGGCACATTGCTGATCGATATCAGGGACAATACACTGTGGGTTCATGAGACACCGCTGCCATCTTTTAAGTTAACTCCTGAATTTCAGGATGCTTTCACAAGCAACTCCGGCGATCTGGTAGAGTTTACAAGAAACAAGCAGGGAACGATTACCGGCCTTACGGTAAGTGCTTCGCGTGCAGAAAAAGTCCGCTTCAATAAAATATCTAAATAATGAGCAAGGTGTTTAATGTGGGGATCATCGGTCCGGGTAAAATTGCGAACCGCTTTGCCTCATGCTTTCAATATGTTCCACAGGCAAAGGTGTATGCCATTGCTTCACGCGATGCCGGAAAGGCAAAGGAGTTTGCAAAGACGTATGGTGCTTCAAAGTATTATTCTTCCTATGAAGAACTTTTGAAAGACCCTGCTGTCGATCTGGTTTACATTGCCACTCCTCATCCTTTCCATTTTGAGCAGACATTATTGTGTTTGAAGCATGGCAAGCCTGTGCTTTGCGAAAAGCCATTAGCGTTGAACCTGAAACAGGTAAGGCAAATGACCGACATGGCAAAGGAGACCAACACGTTTCTGATGGAAGGAATGTGGTCACGGTTTTTTCCTGCTGTACACAAAACCCTTGACCTTATTAAATCCGGTGTGATCGGAGACATCAAAGCCCTTCACGCCGACTTTGGATTTTCCGGCATCCCCAATCCGGAAGGAAGACTTTATAATATGAAGTTGGGCGGCGGTGCACAACTCGATGTTGGTGTTTATCCGATGTTCTTTGCATTGCTGGTACTTGGAAAGCCCGATGAGATAAAGGCTTTCAGTCAGCTGGCCTCCACCGGCGCAGACACAACGACCCATGCATTGTTGAAATATAAAAGCGGAGCGACGGCACACATACTTTCGTCTATCGTTACAGATTCGCCGAAAGACGGTCACATCATGGGAACGCTGGGACGAATAATATTAAATACGCCGTGGCACAAGTCTGAAAAAGTTACCGTGCGGCTCAACTCAGGTGAGATCACTGAATATGCATTCCCTCATTCCGGCAACGGATTTGAATATCAGTTACAGGAAGTTGTGCGATGTCTTGAAGCGGGAAAGAAAGAATGTGATCAGATGCCGCACAGCATGAGCCTGCTGATGGCAGAGACGAGTGATGAGATCAGAAGACAGGGAGGAGTACGATATGCAGAAGACTAAATTGATGGTCAGGCCTTCGCGCCTACAGGTATCTGCCTGGATTTGATCACCCTCATGGTAGCTTCCATTACCTCAAACGCATTTTCTGCCATGCTATTCTGAGTGTCGAGAGTAGGATTAACTTCTGCCACTTCCCAGGCGCATAGCTTTGGACTTTTCGCAAGCTCAACGTTAAGGATTTTAGCTTCCTCCACGGTGAGACCGTTCGGCACAGGAGTTCCTGTTCCGGAAGATATACGGCTGTCCATGCTATCAACGTCAAAAGAAACGTAGATGAGGTCGCAATGATCCAGCAGCTTTAAAGTTTCTTCGGCAACGGCAACGGGTCCCATTTTTCTTACCTCGGCAGCGGTGAAATTCGGAATGCCGTATTTGTTAATAATATAGTTCTCGGCCTTCTCCAGATCGCGCACAGAAATAAACACAAGATCCTCAGGGACAATTTTTGGTCCCGGGATACCAACATTCATGATCTGTTCCCAGTACTCGAGAGTCTCTCCTCTTGGGTCGTTGACTTTGCACTCAAGATTATCAATGTCACAGGCCATGGCAAGCGTCATACCGTGCATATTGCCGGAAGGAGTTGTGTAAGGAGAGTGAAAATCGGCATGAGCGTCAATCCAGATCACGCCAAGTCTTTTCCTGGGATGTGCTTTTTTAATACCGGCGATGGTTCCAAAGGCAGTGCTGTGGTCACCGGCGATGATCATGGGAAAGAAATCATCCCATATCTGTTCATAGATTTCAAGGCAGACGCGTTCTTCCATGATGAGCACCCCATCGATGAACTTGGCATAGGTATGTTCGGCGCTGTTGAAGAGCAATTCGTTGACATTTTCCACTTCAATGCTTTCATTGACGCGGAAGAAATCAGATTTAGCATCCAGGCTGGCAATTTTTATTGCCTCCACACCCAAGCTAGCCCCGCGTGTGCCGGCGCCGATCTCGGATTTTACCTGTATGATTTTTATTTTCTCGCTCACGACCAAATGATTAACAATAATTGAAAGAAGGACTAACTTGTACTAATAAAGAAGGGAGTCCTTGTCAGAGATCAGGCAAGGGGTGCGCCGAAGAGAATGAAATAAGAAACTGGCGGATGATCATACTGTCAATTGTATTGCAAAGATGGCAATTTTATAGCAATATTGCGTTTTTACGCGATAATCCATCCCTATTCCGTTTAAACCCATTAATGTGAAATGAAGAGCTACCGTGAACTCATCGAACAAACCTTTGAATTTCCCCAGGAAGAATTTAAGGTTTGGGAACACGAGTTACTGTTCAACGATGTACCGTTAATGGACATCATCAAGGAGTACGGCACACCGCTGAAACTTACGTACCTCCCCCGCATCAGCGAGAACATTCGTTTTGTCCAGGCTACCTTTAATAATGCCATGGAGCGGTTTAAGTACAATGGAAAGTACACGTACTGCTATTGCACCAAGTCTTCCCACTTTTCATTTGTCCTGGAAGAGGCGCTGAAAAACAATGTTCATATCGAGACGTCTTCTGCGTTTGATATCAACATCGTTCGCTCCCTGCATGAAAGTGGAAAGATCTCCAAAGAAACATTCGTGATCTGCAACGGATTCAAGATGCCGTTGTACACAGAAAACATATCCAACCTTATCAATGACGGTTTCTCCAACTGTATCCCGATCCTGGATACACTGGGCGAAATTGATGTCTATGAACAAAAGGTGAATGTCCCCTATCAGGTGGGTATCCGTGTAGCTTCGGATGAAGAGCCAAAGTTTGAGTTCTATACTTCACGCCTTGGCATCCGCTACAGCGATATCGTTCCATTATATAAGGAGAAGATCGCCAACAATCCTAAGGCATCCCTCAAGATGCTTCACTTCTTTATCAATACCGGGATCAAGGACACGGCATATTACTGGAGTGAGCTAAGCCGCTTCATTTTCAAATACTGTGAACTGCGTAAAGTTTGCGATACGCTTGACTCTATTGATATCGGTGGCGGGTTCCCGATCAAAACATCTCTCACGTTTACATTCGATTACAAATACATGATCGAGCAGATCGTGGAGAACATCAAATGGATCTGTGACAAGAACAATGTACCGGTTCCTAACATCTTCACAGAGTTTGGAAGCTATACTGTTGGTGAAAGCGGCGCTACTTTATATTCTGTCGTGGATCAGAAGCTTCAGAACGATAAAGAGTTGTGGTACATGATCAACGGATCATTCATCACACAGATGCCGGATGCATGGGGATTAAATCAGAAATACATTCTTCTCGCCGTCAACAAGTGGGACGATCCTTATCATAAAGTCAATATCGGAGGCCTTACCTGTGACAGTATGGATTATTATAATTCAGAAGCACACATTGGAGAGGTGTTCCTTCCGATGATCAACGACGAAGAGCCGCTTTACATTGGCTTCTTTCACACTGGAGCGTATCAGGAATCACTGGGAGGATATGGTGGAATACAGCATTGTCTGGTGCCTGCACCAAAACACGTGCTCATCTCCAGAAATGAGGATGGTGAGATCACCACACAACTCTTCGCTCCAGAACAGAACAGCGACAGCATGATGAAAGTGCTGGGCTACAAGAAGACGAAGGAAAGCGCGAAGATCTGAGTGCGAAATGTCTTATAAAAAAAACACCTGTCATGCCGACAGGTGTTTTTTTATGAGTTGTGATTTAAAATCCTGATCTCAGAAACCAAACTTAGTCTCTTTGAAATCGGAAGGGATGGTAAAGTCTGAAGCTGGCAAAGATTCTTTTTTGATCTCAGTAACTTCCATGATCATTTTACCTTGCGGAACGGAGCTTTCAATTCTCAAAGGAATTCCTTCCACGCCTGCAGGCAGCATGGTGTGGTTGCTCTGACTTACACGCTGGCTGGATAAAGCTTTGAAGTCAATATCCTTGATGTCGGTAGTCGTCCAGATGAATTGCGTTAGCTTCTCTTTTCCTTCTGTGATCTCAACAATGTACTTCGTACAGGTATAGCCGAGGATCTTGGTTGTTTCGCTGGTCTTTGTAAACTTGGGAGTAGACATAGTGCTGGTAGAACCAGGTTTTCCGGAAGGAGTGGTAGGAAGAAGCGAATATGTTTTGTTCTTGCGATCCAGTTTCACTGCCTGATTTTTATCATGCAGATAAAGAGTTTCCATTCCGGCAAACATTCCACCGTCCATAGAAGTAAGGGTGTTGCCACCTTTCATTTTCATGGTCATTCCGGAAGGAGTCATTGAGCCGCCGGGAGCTGCACCGCCACTCATGCTTTTCATCATCGTTTCCATCTGAGCCTTCAGGGCAGGATTGGCATCCAATTGAGCTTTGAAAGCAGGGTCTTCCATTTTTGCTTTCATCTCTTTCATTTGAGCCTGCATCTTTGGATCGTTCATTTGTGCCTGCATCTGAGCCTGACCTGCTTCCATTTGAGCCTTTAGCTTGGGATCTGTAATGTCCATCTTCATGGTCCACTTTACACTTCCTTCAAATCCCTGGCTCTGGCTTTGAAATACTACGAACAGCAGTAATGCCAGCATCATTAATTTCTTCATAGGTGTTTAGTTTTTAGTTAGTCGGTATAAACAATTTGCTTGCCAACTTTCAAATATCTCAATTTTAAGAGGAAGATGAAAGATGAAATGGGCAACGCATCTCAGATAGGTGAAATACCTATTACTTCTTTTTCAAAATCAACCCGGCTCCTTCCAGCAAGCTTTCTACTTTAAAATCAGCTTTGTCGGCTTCTTCTACTTCGTCGCCGATCTGAATGGTTTTTATTCCTAACTGCCGGGCTGGAATAATATCACGGCCGCGGTCGCCTATCATCCATGATGCTGAGATGTCGATGTTGAATTTTGCAATTGCCTTTTCAAACATCAGCGAACCGGGTTTGGTCATAAGAGAGTTGGTGACCGTCCGATGATAAGGGGAGAAATAAAAATGATCGATCACATGATTGCAGTTGGTCTGCATGTATTGATGACACGCCTCCATCTGAGCTTGTGTGTAGATGCCTTTTGCTATCCCGGATTGATTCGTGACAACGATCAGAAGATAGCCAGCCTCATGCAATTGCTGCAATGCCTGAGGAACTCCTTTCAGTATTTTGAAATTTTCAACTTCATAGGTGTATAATGGATTGTCTTCATTCAATACACCATCGCGATCCAGAAAAACTGCTTTGTTCATTCAATGCTATTAATGTGCAGCAGATAATGTTTTCTGCTTAAAAGAATCAAAAATTATTTTGCCCCAGATAATAATACAGGGAACTGCCTTGACCACATACGGGTCGAAAATATTATCCTGTATGGAATTCGGGAAGAGGTCGGTCGTCGACAAAGAAGTAAAGACGAGTGCCAGCATTATTAAAATGAAATCCACTCTGGAGGCTTGTTTGGTGAAGTACCAAACCGCCACGCCTGCCATCGCAATGATGAAAGTGGGAGACTCAGCGCGATGATTAAAGATCACGATCCATAGTAGAATAGAAGCAAGCATGGCCGTCCTGAATTGAAAGTAGCCGAACTTTTTGATTTGAATAAATGGTAATCCGAGGAGCACTACCCCTGTCAGCAACAAAACTTTCTTATCCATCGCTACGCCAAACCAGGTGGTAATCCAACCCAGTACTGACAATCCATTGCTGGTGTCGTGATCATAACCCAGCAAGCTCAGCCAGCTTGAGTAAAGAAATTTTAGTTGATCAAATGATATGACGACCAGCGGCACCACCGCCAGAAGGATCATACATAATGCCGAATAGAGAATGAACTTCATCTTGTTGGGATAGAATAAAAAAAGTCCAAACCCGAATACGCCGAAGAGCTTGATATAAACCGTACCTGTGATGAGCAATGCCGCCAGAAAAAGCTTATCGCGCTCCAGCATGACAAAAGCCAGGATCATCATTCCTGCAATCAAAGCGTTGCTCTGAGAGTTTTGCAAGGCCGTAACCAATTCCACCAGGACAAAGAGCATCATGAGTATCCTTGATCTCAGATCTGTTTTTGGAAACATGGCAAATGCTGCAAAGAGGCAAAGGGCATTCAGAGCATTCCATAAAAACAATCCGAAGCTGTCGGGAAGCCATGCAAAGGGAGCAAAGAACAATGCAAACGCGGGACTATATTTAAACAAGTCACCCTGCTCGGCGGGATAGCTCGCGTATAAGTCCTGGTTATTGATCAGATGAAAGAACGATTGTTTAAAAATGAGGTAGTTATTGTATTGAGGATAGGCGATCCCTCCCGGTGCAAAGGTTTTATTCTCCAACAGAAGGGACTGAATGGTGATCACGGCAACGACCAGAATATAGATCGTGAGAATCGTCGTGTAATTACGAAACATCCACTTTGAAAGGAAGGATTGCATTTAAAGAGTTGAGTATTGAGTTGCGATGGGCAAAATAGCCAGTTAAAAAGAACTTTGACAAGCTATTTTAGCAATTTGAACACACTTCATTTCTTCATATTTTTAAGCGAGAATCTTTATTTCAGTGAGCAACGCACTTGTTATTATTCCTACTTACAATGAAGCCGAAAACATTCAGGCGATCATAAAAGCTGTGTTTGCACAACCGAAGGATTTTCATTTGCTGATCGTTGATGACGGATCACCGGATGGCACTGCAGACATTATCAAGAATCTTCAAAAGGAACTTAACACATCAACGGAACAACTTCACCTGATCCAGCGGTCCGGTAAGCAGGGGCTTGGAACGGCATACATCACCGGATTCAAGTTCGGACTGCAACGCGGCTATGATTACATGCTGGAGATGGATGCAGATTTCTCCCACGATCCCAAAGACCTTAATCGTCTTTACATCGCCTGCTCAGAAGGGGGCGCTGATCTCTCTATCGGATCCCGATATGTCAATGGAGTAAATGTTGTCAACTGGCCGATGAGCCGGGTGTTGTTGTCATATTTCGCAAGTGTGTATGTACGCTTCATCACACGCATGTCGATTCAGGATACCACTGCAGGATTTGTTTGCTATCGTAGAAAAGTATTGGAGACACTTCAACTGGATAAGATCAGGCTGGTGGGCTATGGTTTTCAGATCGCCATGAAGTTCAACACCTGGAAATACAAATTCAAGATCGTGGAGGTGCCTATCATTTTCACAGACCGCACACTGGGACAATCCAAGATGTCAAGCGGAATTTTTAAAGAAGCTTTTTTCGGCGTGATCGGATTGAAGATCGGCAGCTGGTTTACGAAATACTAATTCCTAGTCAAACCGTATTGCCTTAATCGGATTCACTCTTGATATCGCAGCGGTGGGTATGAGTAGTACAACCGTCACCACAATGAAGATCAGCACATTCAAAGCAATCACGATCGGCCAGTTCCATCCGATGGGAACATAGCTCATGTAATAGTCATGAGGATTGAGATGGATGAACTGGAATTGATATTGCAGAAAGCAAAGTCCAAGACCCAGTGCATTTCCAAAAAGAAGTCCGCGGGTTATAAGTCGGATTCCCTGGTGGACAAAGATATTTCTGATCATGGAATCCTGAGCGCCCATTGCTTTAAGCAAACCGATCATCTGTGTACGCTCCATCACCAGGATTAGGATCACGGAGATCATGTTGACACACACTACCGTCAGGATAATGAATAAGAGGATCACCACCTGCCGGCTGACAAGACCAAGCCATTCAAATACCTGAACATACTTATCGCTTACTTTTTCAATAAAGAGATCGTAGTCCATGCTCTCTCCGATCTGATTATAAACTTCATCTGTCTTTTTGAGATCCCTGACATAAACTTCAAGTCCGCCGGCAACACTATCGGGCCATTGATTGAGTCGCTGGATCAGCTTGAGATCACCGATAATTATTTTGCTATCGAAATATTCTGAGAGATTGGTTTCATAGATGCCGGAGATCGTAAGCTTCCTGAACCGCGGAGGGTCCTGAAAAAAGTGAACTGTGATATCATCTCCCACCTTTGCGTTGATCTTGTTCGCAATGGTCTGACTGATCACGATCTCCTTTGAATATCCTGAGTCACTGAAGTGGATGAACTCTCCTTCTTTCAGATTTTCCTTAAAGGCATTCTGATCAAAGCTTCTTCCCACACCTTTGAGAACGATTCCCAGTACATCATTCTCACTTTTGATCAAACCTACTTTATGGCTGAACTCCTGGATATGACTTATTTGCTCAAAGTGTTCAGGATGATTGTAGACATCGATGTTAAAATCGAAAGGCTGTTCCTCCATGGAATTGTTAAGGCTCAGCTTGGTGATGAGGATATTGGCACTGAAACTATAGATGCGGTTCTTCACCGTTTCCTGGAATCCTTCCATAATAAGAAAGGAAACAATGCAGGCCGCAAGTCCTACGGTCAGTGTAGCGACGGCGATGGTATGAATGGTCGATGCGAAGCCACCCTTTTGTTCACGACTGATGCGTTGGGCAAGGAAGTAGGAAAGGTTCAAGTTTGTGGCGTAATTTTGGCTACCGTATTTGCAAAGAAACTAAAATGAACAGACTTTTTCTTTTTCTTGTCATCATCGTGACGGGAGCCTGTAACGCTCAGTCTTCAAAAGCAGTGGTGGGCGCTGAAAGATTAGATATCCTTTTGCCTGAACTTGCCGGTAAAAGGATTGCATTGGTTGTGAATCAAACGTCCATTGTTGGAAAAACACATCTTGCAGATACGCTTAAATCAAAGGGCGTCAATATTGTAAAGATCTTCTCTCCGGAGCATGGTTTTCGCGGCAACGCTGCCGATGGAGAACTTGTGAATGATAGTGTCGATGTGAAAACCGGCATTGCTCTGGTATCCCTTTACGGAAAAAATTACAAGCCAACTCCCGCTATGCTGGCGGATGTAGACATCGTCATATTCGATGTTCAGGATGTGGGGGCAAGATTTTATACCTATGTGAGCACGCTTACCTGGATGATGGAAACCTGTGCAGACACACAAAAGAATCTTATCATCCTGGACCGGCCTAATCCCAATGGCAATTATGTTGATGGACCGATCCTGGAACCTGCATTGAAATCTATTATTGGATTACATCCTATTCCCATTGTGCATGGCATGACGGTCGGAGAAATTGCAGGAATGATCAATGAAGAAGGATGGTTGGAGAATAAAAAGAAGTGCGCACTGAAAGTGATCACTATAAAAAACTGGAAGCATGCTGATGAGTATCTGCTGCCGGTTCCTCCTTCTCCCAATCTCCCAAATAATCAGTCGATACGGTTGTATCCATCGATCTGTCTTTTTGAAGGAACTGTTATAAGTCTGGGCAGAGGAACTCCTATGCCCTTCCAGGTGCTTGGCAATCCGGAGCTGAAAGAGATGCCGTTTCAATTCACTCCTGTTCCGATCAAAGGATTTTCACTTCATCCTCCACAAGAGGGAAAGCTATGTTATGGAATTGATCTGAGAGCAGTCAGGGTGGATCGAAAGCTTGACCTTTCTTACCTGTTAAAATTCTATCAGGCATATCCGGATAAGGAGAAGTTTTTCATTCCTTATTTCGACAAGCTTGCG
The DNA here is from genome assembly GCA_013141055.1 of Cyclobacteriaceae bacterium. Classification (NCBI taxonomy): domain Bacteria; kingdom Pseudomonadati; phylum Bacteroidota; class Cytophagia; order Cytophagales; family Cyclobacteriaceae; species Cyclobacteriaceae bacterium. Next base: position 1,136,047 of record JABFRS010000001.1, read on the forward strand.
GGTACGAATACGCTGAAGCAACAGATAAAAGATGGACTGACAGAAGCACAGATTCGCGAAAGCTGGAAGAAGGGATTGGAAGAGTTTAAGGTGAAGAGAGAGAAATATCTGCTCTACCAGTAAGAAAATTATTCATGACAAAATCCGATAAGGTAAAAGACATTCTCAAAATACTGGATAAGCTTTATCCGAATCCGGAAGTGCCGCTTCATCATAAGGATGCCTATACGTTATTGATCTCGGTTTTGCTTTCGGCACAATGCACAGACGTGCGGGTCAACAAAACCACCCCGGCATTATTCAAGATGGCTGACAATCCCTGGGATATGATGAAATATTCCGTTGAAGAAATCCGTGAGATCATCAAGCCTTGTGGTTTGTCGCCGATGAAATCTAAAGGCATTGCCGGACTTTCAAAGATCCTTGTTGAAAAATATGACGGGCAGGTGCCGCAGACCTTTGAAGAGCTTGAGGACTTGCCGGCTGTGGGACATAAGACAGCTTCCGTTGTCATGACGCAGTGGTTTGGCAAACCGGCCTTTCCGGTGGACACGCACATTCACCGGCTTGCCTATCGCTGGGGATTGACCAATGGAAAAAATGTTGAGTCTACTGAAAAAGATCTCAAGCGACTTATTCCGGAATCAAAATGGAATAAGGCTCATCTTCAGATCATCTATTTTGGAAGAGAGTACTGTACTGCAAGAGGGCATGACTGGAAGACCTGCCCGATCTGTAAGAAATATATCAGAGAGAGTTTAAAGACGAAAGATTAAACCTCAACCTTCCGTCTTTCATTCTCATCAATTTACAATCCTACTTCATTTTTGTACATCCGGTAGATCACCATTGGAATAAATCCAAAGCTGAGAATAATGCCTCCTGTAACCAGGATCATATCTCCGCCGGGAAGGTGACAAACTTTAAGCACCCAGCCGATCCCGATGAGGATGGCACACGTCATTCCTAATGCAAAGCGAAACTTTTCAGATGCCATGCGGGTGATATTTGATTCACTGTAATAAAACCAGGTCAGAGGAACGAATACCAGTAGCAAGATCATTAAGCCCATGCTCAGAAAGGTTTGAGAGACGGGCCAGTGCAACACCTTCAGGAAAAATCCGGCACTGATGCAGATGGCGGATACGGATCCTGAAAGGAAGATTAGTTTTTTCATAAGATTCATGGTCTGTTATTAATTTTTAAACAATATTTTCCTGTTGCATCTGTCTGAAGATGCTTTAAAGCTTAAGAGTATTTTAGTGGAAACTAAAGAGTGCGGTTCAGGCTACGGATTTCTTATACATTCCGAAGAATAGCATTGGAAGGAATCCAAAAACAAAGAGAATGGTTCCTGTCAGCAAAAGAAGATTTGCGCCAGGCATGTGCAAAATTTTGAAGAGTAATCCTGTGGAGGTTATTATTCCACTGAGCATTCCGAGAATGATCTTTATTTTTTCATACTGCGGCATGGGAGGACTTCCTTTGAATTTCGAAATCACAAACATTGGAATGAAGAATACGACAAATCCAATCAGTCCGAATGTTCCAATGCCAACGTTGGCAAGACTTCCGGCACCAGGCATGTGCAGCATGTTCATGATCCATCCGGTACCCATCATCATGCTGGAGATGAGTCCGATTGCATAGGTCAGTTTTTTCATTGGGATAAATTTAGTTGAGTATAATAGTTGATTCGTCTGATTTTGAATTTCATACAATCCTTCTGGTGCGAGTTCGCCAATAGCCGCCTCCATCGCCGCTTCAAACTTCATGTCCGACATCATCCTCAATTCGATATCGCAGCACAAGTGATCAAGCAGGTCATCACGAAGTAACGTAAGGGTGACTTCGTTTTTCTCCAACTCCTTCCGGATGATATTTAGTTCAGTGACTGAGAGCTCCATAGGATTTAAGTGACAACTCAGGAAAAACAATCTTACTCATCGTCTTCATGAAATCCTGAAGCTCGTTTACGTGGGCCGTCTTTTCTTTCAGACCACTTTGAGTGATGTAATAATACTTGCGAACCCTTCCGCCTACCGTTTCCTCTTTGAAAGAAAGGAGTCCATCGCTGGTCATTTTTTGCAAAGCAGGGTAAAGTGAACCATCCTTCAGGAGAATTTTTCCATCTGACAATTCCTTGACGCGCATGGAAATCTCATATCCATACATTCTCTCTTGTTCTGACAGTAATTTCAACACCATGGCCGAAATAGTGCCTTTTAGTAGCTCTTTTGAATACATAGGACAAAGATATATCGAACTATGAGGTATCAAAATTAATTAGAGGAAAAGTTTCTAAAAAAATTAAAAAAGGTGCCAGAAGGCTATGCAATAGCTAAAAAGGCGTCTGACACCGTATAGCTTTGCAGCTTAAAATTTTCAATGCAGGAACTGAGAATCATATTTATGGGCACGCCTGAATTTGCGGTGCCGAGCCTTGAGATCCTGGTGGAGAACAAATTCAATGTGGTGGCGGTGATAACAGCTCCGGACAAGCCGCAGGGTCGTGGCCAAAAGCTGACGGGCTCTCCTGTTAAAGAGGGTGCATTGAAATACAATATTCCTGTCCTTCAGCCTACCAATCTTAAATCACCCGAATTCATTGAGGAGCTTAGAAGCTATCAGGCGAATCTTCAGGTTGTCGTTGCCTTCCGGATGTTGCCTGAATCAGTTTGGTCCATGCCTTCAATCGGAACCTTTAATCTTCATGCTTCTCTCCTTCCACAATATAGAGGAGCGGCTCCCATTAACTGGGCCATTATCAACGGTGAAAAAGAGACAGGTGCTACAACATTCTTTCTTAAACACGAGATTGATACCGGCAGTATTATTTTTCAGGAAAAGGAGCCCATTCATGAAGATGATAATGTGGGAGCCGTTTACGAACGACTGATGAAGAAAGGTGGCGGGCTTGTCTTGAAGACTGTTAAAGCTATTGAAACAGGAAGCTACCCCTCTACTCCTCAAACTGAATCAGCTGAGATAAAACATGCCCCCAAGATCTTTAAAGAAACGTGTGAGATTAGATGGGATCAACCGTCTGAAACCGTTAGGAATTTTATAAGGGGGCTAAGTCCGTATCCTGCTGCCTGGACAATTCTTCATGGCAAGAATTTCAAAATCTTCTCAGCAAAAAAAGCAGAGCCTAAGCAATCAGATGAAATGCCGGGAACGATTAAGACGGACAACAAAACTTATCTTTACGTTAAAACTTCTGATGGCTGGATCTCTATTGAAGAACTTCAACCTGATGGGAAAAAGCGTATGAGCATTCAGGATTTTTTCAGAGGAAATAAAATCAGCTAGGAACGAAATGATCATATCTCTCATCGCAGCCCTCACCACAAACCGGGTCATTGGCAAGAACAATGACCTTCCCTGGAAATTACCAGATGACATGGCGTACTTTAATCGTACAACGAAGGGCCATACAGTGATCATGGGTAGAAAGAATTATGATTCTCTACCAGCAAAGTTCAAACCTCTCCCAAACAGAACGAATATTGTTGTGACACGGCAAAAGGATTTCAAAGCACCGGGTTGTTCGGTTGTTCATTCATTGGAAGAAGCCATGCAACTTGTGCGAAAGGGAAATGATGAAGAAGTATTCAACATCGGAGGAGCCGAATTATTCACACTAGGGTTGCAGTTTGCCGACAGGCTTTACCTGACCGAAATAAAGACGGAGTTATCGGGAGACACTTTTTTTCCAGAAATAAAAAGATCAGAGTGGACAGAGAAGTCGAGGATCCATCATACAGCTGATGAGCGACATGCTTACGCTTTTGACTTTGTTGTGTACGAGCGGAATTCCTAATCATTCTTTTCATTATATTGGTCACATGGATTCACACAAACGCATTCTCGGCATCCTTTACATTATTTCAGGAGCCTTTCAGATCATAGGAATGATTTTCCTGTCCACTATAATATCCATTATCATGCATTTTATTTTCACTCAGCCGGATGTTGAAGCGGTCTGGTTCATGGAGTGGATCGTTCCATTGATAAGGGTCATTTCTGTTGCTGTTGTTCTCTTTTTCTCTATTCCGTCTATCGTGGGTGGATGGGGAATTCTGAATGGAAAGCCATGGGCACTTACTCTTTTGCTGGTGATGGGGTGTTTCAAATTATTTTCCTTTCCCATTGGAACGGCGTTGGGAATTTATACGATATGGGTTTATGCTGAAGACAGAAGACCTGTTCCAGCTCCCTAACATTTACTGAACATGTCGACGATATCATCGAAAGTCATCTGGCTCACAGGAGCATCTTCCGGAATTGGTGAGGCACTTGCTTACGAACTCTCGCATAAAAATGTAAAGCTGATATTATCTGCACGCAGGAAAGAAGAGCTTGAGCGCGTGAAGGGAAATTGTAATCCTGCAGCACAGCCGAACATCAGGATATTGCCCCTCGACCTTTCTGAAACTTCGGTCCTGAGTCTTACCACACAAGTAGCCATCCAGTTGTTTGGTCATGTCGATGTACTTATTAATAATGGAGGCATCAGCCAGAGAAGTCTTGCAAAGGAAACGACGCTGGATGTTGATCGCAGGATCATGGAAGTTGATTACTTCGGAACGGTTGCATTAACAAAGAATTTACTTCCCCATTTTCTGCAAAGGAAACAAGGACATTATGTTACCGTGAGCAGTGTAACAGGACATGTGGGCACACCTTATCGTTCTGGCTATTCTGCAGCGAAGCATGCACTTCATGGATTCTTTGATTCGCTGCGTGCTGAACTATGGTCGGAAAGTAAATCGATCTATGTTACCATGATTTGTCCGGGTTGGGTGAAAACAAATGTTTCCATGAATGCTTTGATTGGAGACGGAACAAAACTGAATCAGATGGATTCGCTTACGGACGAGGGTCTTGATGCAAGCGTTGTTGCAAGGAAGATCATCAGCGCGATTGAAGGACATAAAAATGAAGTCTATATCGGCGGCCTGAAAGAAGTGTCTGCTGTCTACCTGAGTCGATACATGCCAGGCATTCTTGCAAAAATTATTCGCAAAGCGAAAGTAAGATAATGCAGGAATGGTATGAGTACCTGCTGGTGATCATTGTAGGTTTCGGCGCAGCGTTTCTTAATACCGTTGGGGGTGGCGGTTCATTATTTTCAGTACCAATTCTAACATTTCTTGGGTTGCCTATCACCACTGCCAATGCTACCAGTCGCGTGGCACTTCTTTTCCAGAACCTATTTGCTGTCGGAGGCTTTAAGAGTAAGGGAATAGAACTACCCTGGCCTTACAGCCTTTATCTTGGCATTGCCTCTTTGGGAGGAGGGCTCATTGGATCGTTGGTTGCATCCCGCGTTCCTGACGAGATATTCACCAAAATATTTGTGGGTGTGATGGTTCTTGCGGTTATCCTGATCATTTATGATCCATTCAAATCAAAAGGTCAGGAAAAACTAGATGCAAAAAGTCAGATCATTGGAAGTTTTTGCTTTTTCTTTATTGGAATTTACGGAGGGTTTGTCCAGGCGGGGATTGGCTTTCTTGTGATTGCTGTCCTAAGCCTTGTGAATAATCTTAGTCTTGTAAAAAGCAATTTTGTGAAGGTCTTTGCAGCAATCGTTTATACGGGAGTATCGGTAATTGTCTTTGCCTGGCAGGGAAAAATTGATTGGACCACCGGACTTGTTCTTGCGATTGGTCATTCTCTGGGAGGATGGTATGCAAGTCGCTGGTCAGTGAGTGCGGGAGAAGTGTGGATCAAACGGGTGATGATTATTTCTATTATTGGGATGGCAATTAAACTCTGGTTTTTCTAATTTGACATATGCCAACGCGCAGGATACGTAAATTAATTCTGGGAGAACATCCCTTCATACCTTCGCGGTCGCAATACAAGCGCGTTGTATTGACCAGTCAGCTGAGCATTCTGACGTTCTTCATTTGTATTATCTTTTTTACAATTGATATCCTCTCTCATCCCAATCTGTACTCCCTGATCATACAATTTGTCTGTGCTGTGGCAGCAGCAACAAGTCTGGTTCTCAATAGAAAAGGAAAACACACCGCCGCCAAGATCATATTGGTGCTGGTGGTAAATATTACTCTGTTTATTTTTTCAGAATCCGAACCCCTGCCTATCGGACTGTACCTTTTCTTTATCGTTGTAAACGTAGGCACTATTGCTGCTTTTGGTTTTGAAGAAAAAAAACTTGCAATTCTTTTTATTTCATTCTCCTTTTTCCTGTTTACACTCTCCCTGTTCACTGATATTACCAACATTCCCAAGATCGGAGGAACCAATGAATACATACAGTACAATGTCTTTCTCAATTTCACCATTTCATTTATTTCCTCAACGGTTATAATCTATTTTCTCATCAACCTGAATCACCGATCAGAAAGCGCTCTTCTGGAAAATGAGCAACAAATGAGTGCCAAGAATGAGGAATTAACCAAGGTGAACGCTGAGCTTGACAAATTCATGTATAGTACTTCACATGATCTTCGATCACCGATAAGCTCTGTGCTGGGATTGATACAGCTGACCAAGATGACGAATGATCCGAAGGAGACAAAGACCTACCTGGAGATGATGGAAGAACGTCTTGCGAGTCTTAATAAGTTTATAAAGGATATCTCCGATTACTCAAGGAATGCGCGTACCGATGTGAATCACGAACCCATACCGGTTCAAAAAGCAATCAACGATATCATCGATCATTTGAAGTTTTACCCTGGCGCAGAGAAGATTTCAGTAGCTGTAATCATTGATTCCAATCTTGTTATGCATACGGATGCTACCCGATTTCAGATTATCTTTAGCAATCTGATCTCCAATTCATTTAAATATGTAGATCAGCACAAGAAAAATTGCTTCATTCGTATTTCAGCTCAACAAACGTATACTGAGATCAAATTCCGTTTGGAGGACAATGGTTTGGGAATTTCTGAAAAATATCTTCCCAGGATTTTCGATATGTTCTTTCAGGCGCATGAAAAATCTGAAGGCTCCGGACTGGGACTGTACATCGTAAAAGAAGCTGTTATTAAACTGAATGGAACGATTACAGCAAAATCGAAAATAGAAATTGGCTCCGTTTTTGAATTGAGCTTCCCATTATCTAAAACTTAATTTACGTGTATGTTAAAATGGAATGATGTGTTGGTGTTTGCGTCAAAGGGTAATCCGACTCCACCTAAGCGTGTTGAAAAAAGTGATGAAGAGTGGAAAAAAATCCTCACACCCGATCAATATGCGATCGCAAGAAAAAAAGGAACCGAGCGCGCCTTTACAGGTGAATATTGTGAGGCACATGATCCTGGCCTTTATGCATGCAGGTGCTGCGGAACATTGCTTTTCGATTCAAGTTTGAAATTCGAGTCAGGAACGGGATGGCCCAGCTTCACTCAACCATACACTCCGGATGTAGTGGCTTACCACAAAGACAATGCTTATGGTATGGTTCGGGTGGAAGTAACATGCAATGTATGTGATGCCCACCTTGGACACATTTTTCCGGATGGTCCTGCTCCCAGTGGTTTACGATACTGTATCAATTCCGCATCGATTGTTTTAGCAGAGAAATCAAAAGCATGATCCTATGAAATGGCTGATACCGGTTTTCTTAATCATCATTTTAAGTTGCAGCAAAAAAGAAACCGGTATCGTCACGAACGATAGCACTCAATATTCAGAAAGATACCGGCCTCAATATCATTTCAGTCCTGATAAAAACTGGACCAATGATCCTAATGGCTTGGTCTATTATGAAGGTGAGTACCATATCTTCTATCAATACAATCCGTATGGAAATACCTGGGGACATATGAGTTGGGGGCATGCCGTCAGCAAAGATCTGCTGCATTGGGAACAACTTCCTGTCGCTATTGCTGAATATCAAAATCCATCAGGTGACAGTACCATGATCTTCTCAGGAACAGTGGTCGTCGATAAAAATAATTCCAGCGGTTTTTGCGAAGGAAAAGATTGCCTGATTGCTGTTTACACTTCACATGTTCATAAAGACGGACAGGGTAAACTTCAGCATCAAAGTCTTGCTTACAGTAACGATAAGGGAAGAACATGGAAACGATATGATAAAAACCCTGTCCTCGATATTCAACGGAAGGATTTTCGGGATCCGAAAATATTCTGGTATGAAACAGGAAACGTATGGATCGCTGCAATGGTAGTTCCCGATCTTTTTAAAGTCGTATTTTATAAATCAACCAACTTAAAAGAGTGGACTGCCTTAGGAGAATTTGGGGGAATTGGAGATACATCAAAAATCTGGGAATGTCCTGATCTCTTTGAATTACCCGTTGAAGGCGAACCAGGTAAAACAAAATGGATATTATCTCTTTCAGGAAGTCATCCTGCCGGTGGGAAATTTGTGGGCATGCAATACTTTGTGGGTGTGTTCAATGGAAATACTTTCATTCCTGACCAATCTACACAAGCTCCACTCTACATGGATTTTGGAAAAGACTTCTATGCAGGAATCATTTATAACAACATCCCAAAAGAAGATGGAAGAACCATCATGATCGGCTGGGCCAATAACTGGGCTTATGGGAATCAGATACCTACATCAACGTGGAGAAGTGCCATGGCATTGCCGCGGGAACTTTCACTCAAGAAGACGGCCGCTGGTCTTCGCCTCATCCAACAGCCATTGAAAACAATTTCATCCTTGCGGGGAGATGAGATGAAAGGTGAGATTTCCGGAAATCAGTTGGAACTGGAGGTTGAAATAGACATTGCAAAATCAAAGGGAGCGGGAATCAAAATTCTGAAAAGCGAAAGCGAAGAGACCATCATTGGATATGATGCAACAACGCAAGAGGTATTCATTGACCGCACGCATTCTGGAGATGTCGGGTTTCACAAGGAATTTGCAAGCATTGATCGTGTGAAGATTGATGCCTCTACAGGCAAAATAAAACTTCAGGTTTTTGTCGATCATTCAATCGTTGAAGTTTTTGTCAATAATGGAGAACAAACTTTATGTGAGCAGGTATTTCCATTGGCCAATGATGCGAGGGTTATCCCTTATTCAGAAAATAATGACGGGGTTATCTCTGTCAGGGCATGGAAAATAAATCGCACCTGGAAGTAATTTAAGGCTTCTCTTTCGCAATCGATTTTGCTTTCAAATTATTGAGAGATTCATAGAGATTTCTTACATCAGAAAGCAATTCCTTTTAACATCCGTTATCCAAAATTTACCGACCGGTAGATTTGCACCCAATAAATCATTCACCAAAAGCAGAACAACCATTGATTACATTTTAACTAAACCAAAATAAGGTATTCCGATACCGTCATGAACAATAAAATACTTTTAGAACAGTCTCCAACAGCAATAGCAATGTTTGATATGGAGTTGAAATACATTGCTGCATCCCTGAAATGGATGGAGGAATATTCGCTCCAGGGAAAGAATATCATTGGCCTTTCTCACTATGAAGTTTTTCCTGAAATAGGTGATGACTGGAAAGCCATACATCAGGAATGTTTGAGGGGAGCCGTCAACAAATGTGAAGAAGCATATTTTAAACGTGCAGACGGAACGGAACAGTGGATCTCATGGGATGTTCGCCCCTGGTATGACGATGATGATAAAATCGGAGGCCTTCTCATGTACACGGTTGACATTACTATTCGCAAGGTCACAGAAAAAAAGATGGAAGAAGAGCGCATGCTTTTGCGTACACTCGTTAATCATATTCCATTAAATGTTTATGTAAAGGATCTCAAGTCGCGTAAGATGCTTGTGAACAAGAAAGAGCTGGAATACCTCGGCATTAAAGATGAAAAAGATCTTCTGGGCAAAGATGATTTTGACGTCTATCCCTATGAATCTGCGGTATCCTCCACGAATGAGGACCGCCACGTTTTCCAATCAGGTGACCCAATCATCAATCGTGAAACGTTTAGCTTAAAGAATGATGGTAACTATAGTTGGTTCCTGACTTCTAAAATTCCATTGAGGAGCACTAACGGTGAAATCTATGGCCTGGTGGGTCTGAGTCATGACATTACTGAACGCAAAGCATCAGAAGAAAAGCTAAGGAAATATTCCATTCTTGAGTCCAAGAGCGAGGAGATGGAACAGTTCGCTTATGTTGCTTCGCACGATTTGCGGGAGCCATTACTGACAATTAAAAATTACATCGAACTTCTAATTGAAGATTACGGTCACAATCTTCCGGAAGAAGGAAGGCGGTATACGCAATCCATATCACGCGCCGCAAATCGCATGGAAGAGTTGATTAAGGGTCTACTTGACTACTCCAGACTTAGCAGAATCAAACAATTGCAGGAAGTAGATTGCAATGAGATTATTAAACATGTGGAAGAAGATCTTGATTCACTGATTTCTTCTACCGATACAAAAATTACTTTCGGGAAATTACCAACCCTGAAAGCATATCCCCTGGAACTGAATATGCTTTTTCAGAATCTTATTGACAATGCTATTAAATTCCGGAGAAATGATACGAGTCCGGAAATTCATATCTCTGCAAGATCCGTTCGTGACGGATGGAAATTTGAAGTAAGAGATAATGGTTTGGGTATTGAAAAAGTAGATCGCGAAAAAATATTTATCATGTTCCAAAGACTTCATTCCAAGAATGAATATTCAGGAACAGGGATCGGTCTGGCACATTGCAAAAAAATCGCAGAGCTGCACAACGGAAATATCTGGGTGGAGTCTATTCCCGGCAACTCGAGCAGATTCTATTTCACCATTTTAACAGGATCGTTGTGAAGAAGAAGCTCAATTGTATTTTGCTGATCGACGATGATAATGACTGCAATTATTATCATCAGAAATTGCTGACGAAAATGAATTGCGCCGATTCTGTTGCTATTGTAAACGATGGGCAGCAGGCTTTAGATTTCCTGACGACAGCCGTGAGCGGCACATATCCTGTACCTGCTATGATCTTCCTTGATATCAATATGCCCAAAATGAATGGATGGGAGTTTCTTAAGGAATATGAAAAACTTGATGCCACCATGAAGGCAAAGATCGTTTTGGTAATGCTGACGACCTCTTTAAATCCGGATGATCAGGAAAAAGCTGGTAAGTTTCCGGACGTTCAGGGATTTAAAAACAAATTTCTGAGCAAAGAGACATTGATAGAAACTTTCAAAAGGCATTTTCCGGAGAATTTTTGAATTGCCTATAACACCAGCAACATTCTGTCAGGTCTTAACTTCTACTCTTTGCGCTCGGCAATCTGTCTGATCTTCTTCACCCTTTCCGGATCAACGGTACGGACCTGGTACTCATCACTCCCCTCGTCACCCATTGCAGATATCTTTTCATTTTTAAATGACATGGCACTGGATCGGTTGGATGAAGCTGAGAAATGAATCTCCTTAACAGCTGTTTTGGTAACAATGTCTTTTACTGTTTCTTCATTCACACCGGAACCTGCCATAATCGAAATTCGATTACCTGCTTTCTCTACCAGCTGTCTGATGAGATCAATTCCCTGATGAGCCTTAGGATGCTGACCAGAGGTTAGAATTCTTGAAAAACCTGCTTCAATGCAATCCTCGAGTGCTTCAAAAGGATCACGGGTCATATCAAAAGCCCGATGGCATGTAGCTTTAAGGGGTTTTGCTTTATCAATCAACTCCTTGCAGCGCTTCTTATCAATGGTTCCATCAGAATTTAATATTCCAAAGACAAAACCATCAACGCTGATCTTCTGACACTGGATCAGGTCGCGCTTCATAGTATGAAATTCATAACTGCTGTAATGAAAATCCCCACCACGAGGTCGCAGCATAACATAGAGATCCATGGTAGTATTCGCGCGCACGACTTCCACAGTCCCCAACGAGGGTGTTGTGCCGCCTTCTCCTGGATTGTCGCATAACTCAATACGATCTGCTCCGCCCTCCTGTGCCTTAAAGGCAGACTCTATATTGTAGACAACAACCTCAATGATCATTTTCAAGAAGTAATTTTCAATTAATAATAGCTCTTCGCCTCAAACAATTCATTATTCACTTCATTAGAATAAACCGCAAAGGTGAATCCCTTTTGCAATGCATATGCGCCGTATTCTCCATTTTTGTTGATGGCTAGAAATCCCACCTGCATTTGCTTCGATTTCGTTGGCTGATTCTTAACAATTCGTTGTACTGCACTTTCACATGCTTCCTGTGGTGATTTTCCCTGACGCATTAACTCCACGACAAGATGCGAACCACAAATACGAATTACCTCTTCTCCAACTCCTGTAGAAGTTGCTGCACCGATCTCATTATCCACAAATAAGCCGGCACCGATGATGGGTGAGTCCCCTACTCTTCCCCTTAACTTATAAGCCATACCGCTGGTTGTACACGCACCAGATAGGTTGCTATTCATGTCGAGGGCAAGCATTCCGATAGTATCGTGATTTTCAATATTGGCAACTGGTTTATATTGGGCTGTCTTTAACCACTCTTTCCATGCTTTCTCAGAACCTGGCGTAAGAAGATTTTCCTTTTTGAATCCATTTGCAAGAGCAAACTGCAGAGCACCATCACCAATCAACATAACGTGCGGTGTCTTCTCCATAACTTTTCTCGCAACAGAAATAGGATGAACGATGTGCTCGAGTCCTGCCACTGATCCGCAATTTGAAAATTCGTCCATGATGCAGGCATCGAGCGTAACATGACCATCGCGATCTGGTGCACCGCCAAGACCAACCGTAGTAATGGTCGGATCCGCCTCCGGCACATGAACACCTTTTTCAACGGCATCCAATGCACGACCTTTCGCTGATAAAACTTTCCAGGCTTCGGCGTTGGAAGGCTTTCCAAAGTCCCATGTAGAAATAACAACTGGTTTTGTCGGAGCAGGTGATGACTTTGCAAAAAGTCTGGCAAATGGCAACGCAGAAAGAATAGCACCTGCCTGGAGAAACTTTCTTCTAGAGGAATTCATGTAAGGAAATTTAAGTAATGAAAGAACTTTGGAGTTAAAATAAGAGAAATATCACATTACTTGTCAATGATCCTTCTCGCCAATCGAAATCTCTTAATATAATAATCCGAGTACAGATTAGTCTCAACAACTCCCAGTGTTGTCGAGGCATGAATAAATTTTACATTATCTCCGCCTTTCACATCAGTCACAATTCCCACGTGAGTAATCTCTTTCTTTTTCTTGCCAGTGGCGAAAAATAAAAGATCGCCTGGCTGAACATCTTTTATCTTGATCTTCTCTCCCATGGTCGATTGCGTTTCCGCCTGACGGGGCAACGAAATGTTGATAGCACTGTAAGCGTTGGTGGTCAATCCGGAGCAATCAAGTCCTGAGCGGGTTGTACCGCCCCATTTATAAGGTGTGCCGGTAAAAGTGCGGGCTTTCTGGATCACAGCATCGACTTGTTTGTCGTGGCTGTTTGCCTTGCGAGCTGATCCGCAACCGATTACTCCAGCAAAAAGGAAAAGCAAAAGACACGTTTTGTAAAAACGGATTTGCGTAACTTTGAACGGTTTGCTCATTATTAAATAGAACACTACAAATCTACACGATTCATGGGACACGGTAAAGCGGTTGAAGTGCAGGAGAGTAACGTTGCGGAAGCCATCATAGTACAATTCAGGAAGATTGTGGGTGACGAATACGTCATGGCCGATGGCACAGGCATGGAGGATTATGCTCACGACAAGACAGAAGACTATTTCTTCATGCCGGATGTTGTTGTCAAGCCCCGCACTCCGCAGGAAATCAGTGAGATATTGAAGATCTGTCACGAAAATAAAATACCCGTTACTCCACGAGGTGCAGGCACCGGGCTCAGTGGTGGCGCTCTTCCCATCAAGCAGGGATTAGTGATCTCAATGGAGAGATTTAATAAGATATTAAACATCGATGAGCTCAACCTTCAGGCAACTGTAGAGCCTGGTGTGATCACGGAAGTATTTCAAAACACCGTAAAAGAAAAAGGACTCTTCTATCCACCTGATCCAGCCAGTCGCGGATCTTGTTTCCTTGGCGGAAATCTAGCCAACAATTCTGGCGGACCAAAAGCTGTCAAGTATGGAGTAACACGAGACTATGTGATCAACATGGAGGTGGTGCTTCCAACCGGTGAGATCATCTGGACGGCCGCAAATGTTTTGAAGAATTCAACGGGATATAATCTCACACAACTCATGTGCGGAAGTGAAGGCACGCTTGGCATTATCACCAAGATTGTTTTCAAGCTTAGAGGATTTCCCCAGAAGAACGTGTTGATGATGATTCCCTTCACTACCAATGAAGAAGCCTGCAGTGCCATTGCCGCAATCTTTGTGGCAGGCATCACGCCTTCCGGAATGGAATTTTTCGAAAAGGAAGCTGCTTTTAAAACATTTGAATATTGTGAAAAGGTTTTGAATAGTCCAGTGACAACCAAACTTACAGAGGGGATGAACGCTTACCTTCTTTGCGAACTGGATGGTAATGATGAAGAAGTCCTGATGCGCGATGCTGAACGCGTGATGGGTGTTATAGAGAAATTTAATTCAGGTGAAGTGTTGTTTGCTGAAAGCGCAGCCCAAAAGGAAGAGCTCTGGAAAATCCGCAAAAATATTTCACCCGCAGTAAACTGGTATACCCTGACGAAATCGGACGATGTAGTGGTTCCAAGAAGCAATTTGCCAAAGTTGATATCAGGTATTAAAGCGATTGGTAAGGCTTATAATTTTAATACTGTATGTTTTGGACACTTGGGTGATGGAAATCTTCACGTTAATATTTTAAAAGAAAATATCAGTGAAGCAGACTGGGAGACAAAAATTCCTGAAGGTATTGGAGAGATCTTTAAGCTTACCGTTAGCCTTGGCGGCACCCTTTCCGGCGAACATGGTATCGGTATTGCAAAACGTCCTTACATGCCCATTGCAATGAGTGAAGTGAACCTGAATTTGATGCGCGGTATAAAAAAGGTTTTTGACCCACATGGTATTTTAAATCCGGGGAAAATCTTCTGATCACAAACGTTACCTTTATCAAACCAAAATCCAAAACCTATCTAAACATGAGAAATATTATTGCAATCCTTTCTGTCATCGTGCTTCTATCGAGTTGCGGTGGATCAGGCACCTCCAATCAACTTACAGAGGAACAAAAGAAAGACGGCTGGAAATTGTTATTCGATGGAAAGACAATGGACGGCTGGAGAATATTTAAAGGTAAAGAAAACGATACCTGGGAAGTGATCGACGGAACGCTGCATTGCAAACCGACTACCGAGACTTCTTCCAAGCGCGCTGACCTGATGACTACTGAGATGTATCAGAATTTTGAATTGTCATTCGACTGGAAGATTTCAAAAGAAGGAAACAGTGGTGTAATGTATCGCGTAACAGAAGAGTATGACGTTCCTTACGCAACAGGTCCTGAGTATCAGTTGATCGATGATAAGGGTTATCCAAAAGAAGTTCCTGAGCATTTCACAGGTGCTGACTATGACGTTTATGCTCCTTCTGAAGCTAAATCAAACGCGATTGGGGAATGGAATACAACAAAGATCATTGTCAATGGAAATAATGTTGAACATTGGCTTAACGGAACGAAAGTAGTTTCTTATGAGCTTGATGGGGATGACTGGCAACAAAAGGTCGCAGCCAGCAAATGGAAAGAATTCCCAGGATATGGAAAAGCTCCCAGCGGATACATTGATCTTCAAGATCATGGCCATGAGGTTTGGTTCAGGAATGTGATGATCAAAACCCTTTAGTAAGGCGATCCGCAAGTCAGTAAAATAGCGCAGGAGAATATCCTGTGCTATTTTTTTATTTCAATGAGCCAGGTCCGATATACCTATGAATGAATGTATTCGATGACTCCATCACGAATTCTTGTAAACGTATCAATCAATACTTCTTCATTCTCCTCAAGGAGGGTTACACGAAAGCCGCTAAGCTCTGAGCAAAAAGAAGAAATAGGCACTACGCAAACACCTTTTGCCCCTAGCAGATAATAGACAAACCTCTTATCCAGGGGAATATCCTTCTCCACCCAACGCTCGACCTGTTCATTGATCTCAGGATTGGACATTTTCATTTTCTGATGAGGCTTTAAAGCTCCCTTTCGGAAAATGATTGTATTATAAAAAGCACCAAACGTTTCATTGAATGTCAATTCCGGAATATCTTTTAAAATGTTTGCAATCACTTTACTTCGTTTTCCGATATTCTGATTTGTTTCAAGACGATATGTCTTGAATCTTGAATCGCCTAATACTTTTGGAATTACCAATTGAGGAAGCTTCGTAGAGCAAACCTCAATCATTTTAGCATTATCCAGCGCCTGACAATATTTATTAAACTCAACATCTTTGTGACGATTATAATATTCCATCCAACCGCATCGCGCTCCCGGCCATGGAAGCTCCTTTGAAATACCTTTCATTGAAATTCCAGGAACATCTTCAATAACTTCTGCCAGTGAATAGGCTCGCGCACCATTATAGGTTATGTTGATATAAATTTCATCAGCAACGATGAATAAATCGAATTCTCTTGCAATCGAAACAATCCTTTTCAACATCTCCAGAGGATAAACCATTCCTGTAGGATTGTCAGGATTGATGATGAGGATCCCTGCAATATTAGGATTGTACTTAACCTTATTATAAAGATCATCCAGATCAGGATACCAACTATTGTCGGGATCCAACCGATAGGTCAACGGTTCATGATTGGCATGAGCAGCTTCGGCGCTGGAATGGGTAGAGTATGCTGGTGATGGTCCGATCACACGCCCGGTTGGAACTATGTACTGATACACTTTTCCAATGGCATCACCGAGTCCGTTAAAGAAACAAATATCTTCAGCATCAATCTGAACACCATTCAGCGCATTGACCTGAGCCGCAAGAAACTCACGGGTAGCTAGCATTCCCTTGGAGGGACAATAGCTATAAGTACTATCCTACCGAACCAGATCTGCAATAATTTCTTTGATCCATGAAGGCAGCTTATGGTTCTTGTGAATAGGGTCGCCGATGTTCTCCCATGAGATCCGAAGACCATGTTTTTCAAGTTGCTCTGCCTTCTTTACGATCTCGCGAATCTCATAGCTTAGTTCACTGGCACCTTCGTTGAGGAGTTTTTGTCGCATTGAAAAATACTTTTGTACGATCATTAAAATACGGTTTAATTCCATCTGCGCCAAGCCTACCAAACAAGCATATCAGGACGAACAGGAAAATTGTTTTGTTTATTAAGAATTTCATTATTTGCAGACTATGTGCGGCATCACCGGAGTCTTTGCGTTTAACCTCGTTGGCAAGTTCAGCAAAATCAATATTGCTGCGGCAACAGAATCTCTTGCTCACCGCGGTCCGGATGCTCAAAACATCCACGTAGATGAGTGGGTTTGCCTTGGACACAGAAGACTATCAATCATTGACACCCGCGACATCGCCAATCAACCATTGTGGGACGAAAGTGAGCGATACTGCATTGTCTTCAATGGAGAGATCTTCAACTATCAGGAGCTTCGGGAAGAACTGAAAGAGAAAGGCGTCACCTTTTTTTCAGAGTCTGATACTGAAGTTTTACTGAAGATGTACCTTCATGAAAAAGAGAATTGCCTTTCCAGACTCAATGGATTCTTTTCGTTTTGTGTATACGACCGTGAAGAACAATCCCTTTTTATTGCACGAGACCGTTTCGGCATCAAACCACTCCTGTATGTCATGGATGATGATAAATTTCTGTTTGGATCAGAAATGAAATCAATCCTGGCTTACGGTATTGAAAAAGAGATCGACTATAGTTCTCTCTTTACTTACCTGCAGCTTAATTATATCACAGCACCGGATACAATTTTTTCAAAAGTCAAAAAACTGATGCCTGGTCATTTTGCCAGAGTTACGAACAGACAAATGACCATTGGTAAATATTATGAGGTTCCTTTTGATGAAGTCAAAGCTGTCACAAATCCTATCTCTTACGAAAAGGCTAAAGAAAAATTTAAGGCTTTGCTCGAAAAATCAGTTCAGAGAAGACTGGTTTCGGATGTTCCATTAGGTTCTTTTCTCAGCGGTGGAGTAGATTCCTCCGTTGTCGCTATGATAGCCAAACAGCACAAACCCGATCTCCACACTTTTTCGATTGGATTCAAAGACGAAAAGTTCTTTGACGAAACAGCTTATGCACAATTAGTAGCACAAAAGATTCAGTCAGAACATACCGTATTCTCTCTCACGAATGACGATTTATATAAGCATCTTAATTCAATACTTGATTCTACGGATGAACCTTTTGCAGATTCTTCCTCTATAGCTGTTTATATTTTGAGCAAGGAAACCCGCAAGCATTCTACTGTAGCTCTTTCTGGCGATGGTGCAGACGAACTAATGGGTGGTTATAATAAACATGCTGCATTTTATCGCACACTTCATCCTGGTTGGAAAGAAAATATCGCTGCCGGGCTGGGTCCCCTGTGGAAACTGCTTCCTAAATCCCGTCATACTTCACTTTCAAATACATTTCGTCAGTTGGATCGATTTGCGGAAGGCGCATCACTTACCTCATCAGAGCGTTATTGGCGCTGGGCAGCATTTACTCCTGAAACCAATGCAAAAAAAATCCTGTCTCAGCAAAGTCTTCAGAAATTTTCCGAACAGGATTATGTTGCACGTAAAAAAGAATTACTGAAATTCATTCCTTCAAAAGAGTCAATGAATGATATTTTTCTGACGGATGTTAATCTTGTTCTTTCGAACGATATGCTCACAAAGATTGACATGATGAGTATGGCACATGGTCTTGAGGTGAGGGTGCCATTCCTCGATTATGAGCTTGTAAATTTTGTATTCAGTCTTCCTGATCAGTATAAAATTGATGGATCGATGAGGAAAAAAATTCTTCAGGATACATTCCGTGAGATGCTTCCAGCAGAATTATACAATCGGCCGAAAAAAGGTTTCGAAGTTCCATTGCTTAAGTGGCTTCGATCAGAAATGAAATCAACAATTGAGAATGATCTACTCTCTGATAAATTTGTCAACGAACAGGGAATTTTTAATTACACAGAAATTAAAAAACTGAAGCGAAAATTATTCTCCATGAATCCTGGAGATGTGCATGCGCGTATTTGGGGGCTTGTTGTATTTCAGTGGTGGTGGAAAAAGATTCACCTGATTTAGAACCTATAGGAAACCACTGCCTGGATGGAATGTATGAAATCATTGGTTTTATCTATCCACATAAATTTTACCTCTCCACCTATCCCTACCTGTTCTGTTATCTTATAAAGGTAAAGTCCGGACAACTGAACATTGGAATAGGAAATTACTGTGCTCTTACTACTCTCAGCCCCGGTACTATTGATCTGGGATTTCATGATCACCACGCCTGTTCCCCCTGTTATATAAAAATTCTTCAAGATTCGCATTCTCAAATTTGCCATGAGTGGAATGATCGCCAGATCCACATTTCCATCACCGGTTTCCAGGCCAACATTATACAATTTGTAATATCCTGATTCAACCCCCAGACTCAACCGATGCTCCGGCTCCCACATGATCCGGACTGAACTTCCTATGTAATCATTAGTTATAGAACTTCTTCCAATCACCATATTATTATAATAGTGTGTCCATCCAGTACCGACCTGGATAGACATTCTTAAAGTGGTGTCCATCTCCTGGCCTCTTCCTTGCAGGAATGCGAAAAGCAATAAAACCGACAGAGTAATTCCTTTCTTCATTCCTGTATATAAAAATAGTATGCTGTCATCGCCGAATAATTACTGAGCAATCCGTCGAAGTTTCCTTCGGTGATAAACTGCTTCATGAACTTCTGATCATCAATGGTCCAGCAGAATACTTTTCTTCCTTCTGAGTGCATCAACTCAACATTTTCAACCTGCGTGCCAAGTGTCCAGCGTGGACTCCATACTTTAGCATTTGTATTACGAACCTGCTCCAGTGTCAATTCGCACAGAGCCGGAATATTTTCATGGTTAGGGTACGCAAGAAATTCATTGATCATTTCATCCGTCGGAAGGCCTATCCATATTTCTACATTGCGATTAGCAGCTCTTGCCCTTGCCAATGCGCTCTGTTGCAATGGTATCACCGCTTTTAAAGCATTAGGATTATCCTTCATATCAAGCCATACGGCACGCAACTCTGTACTATCAACAACAAAAGTCAGAGCTTCCTCAAGTGTAGGGATTTTTTCCCCATGAAGAAGCCGCACATAGGTGGATATCTGGTCAAAAGTGTACTCTTCAACAGCTCCAATGAGTGGTCCTTTTGTTGTGGATCTTATGTTAAGATCCTCATCATGATAGATCACGGGCACTTTGTCTTTTGTAAGTCGGATGTCAATTTCAATACCCGTTGTACCAAAGTTTCTGGTGTAGCGGATCATATCGATACTATTCTCTGAGTGCGGAAGATTATCAGAATTTCTTCCACCAGACCGATGGGCCATTACATAAAAATCAGAAGTCTTGATCTTTTCGGAAAACGGACGCACATACTCCATTTGTATTTCAGTGGATGGCAGACTTGGCCCTTCACCATATGCGCCGGTAATCATAGGATTCCCCTGAACTTTATTTAGAATATCTTTCGCACCATTATTTTTTGAAATACGTAAACTGATCAAACCCGTCTTATTGTTGGAAGAGTAACGCCAGTAACCTTCCATGAAGATCACTGAATCCAGATGAGCCGCTTTCATTACGAAGTAGCATCCCTGCACCTCGCTGAATAAAGAAAAATCGTTACCATGCCATTTCAGCACTGCGAAAGGACCAAAAAGATTGCTTCCTTTTGTAATTGCATACACTCCTTCCATATAAGGTCTTGAAGCAACTGGCATCCTATCTCCGTCTTTTAAGATTGAATTGGGAAGAAAAGGAATAAACGCATTGTTTTCACGAATGCAGCTGCCCGCAAGCATCAGAAGAATAAAAATTAAACCGAAGAAATTTCTCTTTGTCATAGTATAAGTCCAATCGAAATTTCAGGAATATTATAAAAGCGATTAAAGGTGCTGAATGCCGGCCAGGCGATGTAATCAAATTTGGTATAGTGATTTTTGAGTCCAAGAATAATGACATTGTCCTTCCAAAGTCGCTGCTCCATATATAACCCCACGCTAAAACCATTGTAAAAATTCTTCTCATCTGAGATTACATTCTCTCCTGTCCTGATCTTTACGTGACTTACAACACTCAACTCACTCTTAATAGTAAATGCCACGTCTTTGTACCGGTAGCCAAATGAGAAATTCGGATTATGGATAATCGCCCTTACATCAGTATTAAAGTCAGCGAAGGACAAAGCGCCAATGACGCCCGCAAGATCATAACCAATATTAAAAGAGAACGTATCATTGAATTGCTTATTCCACTTTACACCAATAGCAAGTTGATTGGAGATAATCACCGTACCAAGATTAAGATGGGCAGTAAAATTCCTATGCAACCCCATGCGACCCTGAACATTGAGAAAAGGAATATGATAAGCACCTTCCAGCCATGCTTCAGGAAATTTGAATTTCTCAATGAGGATGGCAACTTTAATCTTGCGTAACTTTGGAGTCTGGGGATAGAACAAACTCGCATGAATAATATCAAACTCTTTTTCAACCTTCTTTTCCTGTGAGAAACAGCAATTGAAAATCATTAAAAATGATAGAAGGAAAACAGCTTTTTTGATAGGAATCACAAGAATTTAGAAATTTAGAGGGTCAGTTTAACCATTAAATAATCATGCCAAGAGCCATTTCATTAGCGCTTTTTCTAATCACCCTCACGACGATTGTCAATGCCCAAATTGCTACTGCCAAAAATGAAATCGCATTCGTAAGTGATACACAGGCGCCATTGTGGATGGAGAACATTTATCTGAAAGGCAACCAAAACAAAAAGGCAACACGATTGATCTTTGAAGATATTGTTAAGACTAAACCACGAACAGTTTACATTCTGGGAGACGTAGTTTCTCTTGGCTTCCGTAATAAAAAATGGAGAGACATGGATAAATATATTGAGGCCTGTAGAAAAGAAGGGATTGAAGTCCATGCAGTATTAGGAAATCATGATGTCATGAGACGCGCGGCAAAAGGAGAAGTGAATTTTCAAAAGCGTTTCCCCGATCATGTGCGTACCGGATATGTGAGCATAGTCGATTCAGTTGCCATTATTCTTGTGAATTCAAATTTCTCGAAACTGAAAACAGAAGCCATTGTTATCCAACAATCCTGGTATGAAAAAATGCTTGATGCTGTAGATAAAGATCCTGCAATAAAAGCAACCATTGTCACCTGTCATCATGCACCATACACCAATAGCAAACTGGTGGGATCATCTACGATTGTGCAAGAGCGTTTTGTGAAACCCTATCTGAAAACAAAAAAAGGATTACTGTTTATCACCGGACACTCCCACACATTTGAACATTTTAAGAAATCTGGAAAAGATTTTCTTGTTATTGGCGGTGGTGGCGGGCTTCATCAGCCATTGGGCATAAAAATCGAAGACTCTTCAGGAAAGTATAAGCCCATGTTTCACTACCTAACGGTTCTAAGAAGCAAAGAAAATCTATTGGTATTGTCGCACTTCCTTAAAGATGACTTCTCCGGTGTTGATAAAAAGTATTCATTTTCAGTTCCCATACCATGATGGAATGATTTTTACATAGTTACTACAATGAACTATTTCATTCTTTCAATCATTCTGGTAGTATCCACTTTTTTACAAACTGCAGCTCAGACAGACTGCGATTTGAAGGTGGATAAAAACGGCATTAAGGTCTACACCTGTGAACTTAAAAATTCAAAATTTAAATCAGTAAAAGCATCCTTCGAACTCGAGAGCACACTTTCTCAATTTGCAGCAGCAGTTCTTGATATTGACAGATATAAAGAATGGCAATACAAGACGCTGGAAGCAATGGTTTTGAAAAAAGTGAGTAACGGGGAAGTTATTTATTATACCGAGGCAGCCGCCCCAATATTGACAAGTAATCGCGACTTTGTTATTAAGCTGACAGTAAATCAAAATCAGCAGACAAAAGATCTTCAAGTGGATCTTGTCAGTCTGCCGAAATACATTCCTGAAAAAGAAAACGTAATACGCGTTCCCTATTCCAAAGCCCAATACACTGTAAAAGCATTAAGTGCTTCAAGGCTTAAGGTTGATTACTATATTGAAATTGATCTTGGTGGATCAGTCCCAGCCTGGATGGTAAATTCCGTTGCTCCTCAGGCTCCTTATGAAACTTTCAAAGATCTGAAAAAGATTATTGGAGAATATAAGAATAAGGGAGTCAGTTTTGTGTTGAATCAATAATTTCTTGATTCAACCTAAGCCTTCTTAGCCTCTTTAGCCCACATATCCCTTAACGTAACCGTGCGATTGAATACAAGTTTTTTCTCTGTCGAGTCAGTATCGCGATAAAAATATCCAACGCGCATAAATTGATACCGGTCTTCAGCTTTACCTTCCGCCAATGCAGGTTCTGCATATGCTCTGGGAAGTATCTTCAGAGATTCAGGATTCAAATGATTTTTGAAATCATCTTCGATCTGGCTAAGGTCTTCAACACTAAACAAACGATCATACAATCTTACCTCAACTTCCAACGCATGCGGCACGCTCACCCAATGAATAACTCCTTTGACATTTATGCCTGAAACATCTGAACCACTCTTGCTTTCAGGAATATAGGTACAGTGAAGTTCAGTCACATTACCGGAAGCATCTTTGATAACTTCGTCACACTTAATAATATAGGCACTTTTTAATCGAACCATTTGTCCGGGAGCCAGACGGAAGTATTTCTTCGCTGGCACTTCCATGAAGTCATCCTTTTCGATATAGAGGTCGCGACTAAAAGGAATATCTCTTGACCCTGTGGCTGGATCTTCTGTATTATTTTCACTGGGAAGCATTTCCGATTTTCCCTCAGGGTAGTTCGTGATAACAACCTTGATTGGATCAGAGACCACCATTCTTCTCAATGAGATTTTGTTAAGATGCTCACGCACACAAAACTCAAGAACTCCAAGATCAATCAGGTTCTCACGCTTTGCGACACCGATCTTGTCACAAAATTCACGAATACTCTCCGGTGTATAGCCTCTTCTTCTCAAAGCAGAGATCGTCGGCATGCGAGGATCATCCCACCCGGTTACATTATTATCATTCACCAACTGCAGTAACTTGCGTTTGCTCATGATGGTATAAGTGAGATTCAATCGTGCAAATTCATACTGATGCGATGGATAAATACCAAGCTTGGATATAAACCAATCGTATAGTTCACGATGCGGGATGAACTCAAGGGTACAAATGCTGTGAGTAATGTTCTCAATGGCATCACTCTGGCCATGGGCAAAATCATACATTGGGTAGATACACCATGTATCACCCGTACGATGATGATGAGCATGCTTGATGCGATAGATGATAGGGTCGCGCATATGCATATTAGGGCTTGCGAGATCTCCTTTTGCACGAAGTACTTTTTCCCCGTCTTTGTACTTTCCTGATTTCATCTCTTCAAACAACCTGAGATTTTCCTCTATACTCCTGCTTCTGAAAGAAGATGGAACTCCTGGCTTAACAGGGGTTCCTTTTTGCGCAGCAATTTCTTCACTAGTACTATCATCTACATATGCGAGATCTTTTCTAATAAGCACTGTGGCGAACTCGTAGAGTTTTCCGAAGTAGTCGGATGCATAAAATTCATTCGACCAGTTAAATCCCAGCCAACGCACATCCCCTTTTATGCCATCTACATATTCGGTTTCTTCCGTTACCGGATTTGTGTCGTCAAAGCGCAAATTTGTTTTACCGCCATGCTTGAGGGCAAGGCCAAAGTTTAGGCATATGCTTTTAGCATGCCCCAGGTGAAGATATCCATTAGGCTCGGGCGGAAAACGGGTAATAATTCCCTGGAATTTCCCCTCCTTCAGATCATTTTCAACAATTTCTTCCAGGAAGTTTAAGCTCTTTTCCTCCATAATTCTGTTTTGAAAACCTTAAAGGTATAAAGGGTTGACGAATTAGCCGTAAAAAAGAATCGATGAGTTTTCAATATGTTTCTGCAACTTTCCCTTGTCACAAAAGGTTAATATTGAAACACTATCTATGGCGATCCTTTATATCAAAAACATGGTTTGCGACCGATGCAAATCAGCCGTAAAAAAAGAGCTTGAAAAGCACAGGATTGAATATAGCTCCCTCGAATTAGGCGAAGTCGGGATGAAAGAACTCCCTTCCAGAAATTCTCTTCAGAGTTTCAGCAGCTCACTTCAGGAATTGGGGTTTGAATTACTGGAAGACAAGTCTGCAAGAACAGTGAATCAGATAAAAAAAACTATTATCGGATGGGTTCGTGATGAGGAATCAAAAAATAAAAGATTGAAATTCTCCTCATACCTGTCAGAAACTCTCCATAAGGACTACGGATCTCTCAGCAATCTTTTCTCCACTATTGAAGGAACAACCATTGAACATTATTTGATCCTTCAGAAGATCGAAAGGGTAAAAGAACTGTTGGTGTACGCAGAACTTTCACTGGGAGAGATCGCCGATCAACTGAGCTACAGCAGCGTACAACATTTGTCCAATCAATTTAAAAAGATTACTGGACTTACTCCTGGCTACTTCAAAAAGATAGGAGCGGAGAAAAGAGTGCCGCTCGACAAAGTGTAACTCTTTCATTGAATTATGTAATATCTACCGGCAGCTTCAGCCGTATATTTACACACGTATTCAGGAATAATTCAAAATGACACATACATATTCAGTTAAAGGGATGACCTGCGGCGGATGCGCCAGTACCGTTCAACGTGTACTTTCATCTGTCCAGAATGTAGAAGATGTGAAGATTGATCTTAGCAAATCAACTGCCGAAATCACGATGGATCATCATATTCCAGCGGCGATCCTTCAACAGGCATTGCAAAAATATCCTTACCAGATATCTGAAGACGGTAATTATAAAGATATGGTCAAAACCGCAAATGAATTCTGGCAGGACAATCAAGTCTGGAAAAGAGCTTCATCAAATACCCTGAATTGCCTTATTGGATGCTCAATAGGAGATTTTCTTATGATCATTTTCCTTCAGCGATACTACCCAGCCACATCCATGGGAGTTCAAATGGTGTTGGCAGTGATTGCAGGATTGATTACTTCCGTATCTCTTGAAACTGTGTTATTGCATCGTCGTGAAAAACTTTCCTGGAATAGTTCATTCAAAATGGCAATCTCTATGTCATTCATTTCGATGATTGCGATGGAGATTGTAATGAACGCAACGGATTTTATGATTACCGGAGGTAAGGCAGCTTTTGAGAATCCTATGTACTGGACAGCTTTGGCGATTGCAATGGCAGCAGGATTTTTAGCCCCGCTACCGTATAACTATTTTAAACTGAAGAAGTACAATCAGGCGTGCCATTAGACTTGACACCTCATTTACCATAAATATCATTCAGAACGCCCGCCATTCTTATTCCAGCTTGCAGGATTCTCATCTTTGCTATTCCAAAATACTTAAAACCGTATTGGTAGCTCAGATTTCCATTACCAATATCATACACCTGAGGACGATATCCCATTGACTCCAATGCCCAATCTCTCACAGTAGTAGCCTGCCATTTCTTTACAACTAATGCATCAGGTTTTACAATTCCATTTGCCAGCTCAGTATAACTCAATTTACTATCGTCGATCATTTCACTATCCCACACGCGATGAAGATTGGAGTCGTTGCGGAACCATTTCAGTTTAACATCATTTCCACCTTTATCACCAGGCTTACCAACATGCAACGGTTGATGAACATCACCGATCATGTGAATGAGCATTTTCAAAAACTCTTTTTCCTGCTTGGCTGTGAGCTTCCCTGACTTCAGTTCTTTTGTTACCTTTTCAATCATCATGATCAATCTTCCATCCGGATTGGCTATCGATTCAACATCTTCATATTTTTTACCATCCGGAATTGTAGACCAATGCCAGTCGGTAGCATAGTTGTAAGTAGAATCAGAGCGGATTTCATCCATCCAATTTGAGACCATCGCAATAGATTCCTGTTCAAGAATCATGGCAATCTTCTTTTTGGCTTTGGCATTCAGGTATTGTTCTGCGATCAGCCCGGTAGCGCGGTGACCTGTGGCCCCCCAGCCAAATGCCTGTACCATGGCAAAACACAACATTCCGAGCACTAATAGTTTCTTTTTCATAATTCTTTAGGGAATGGTGCAATATTAGTCTTTTCAGGAAAACGACAAATTATTAAAGGTGATTTTACGGTTATCTTTGAGAACAGCGGCTTATCAACGTGATAACAACTGGAACTAAAATTCGTTATCATTAACACTCTGTCGGCGATAAACTCATAATATTCTAATCATGACCCAACCATCACGTTTGCACATTTTTCAGGCTTACGGCGTAGAGTTGGAATATATGATCGTTGATCGCAAAACGCTGGATATCCGACCGATTGCTGATGAACTGTTGAAGCACGAGCTGGGTCATATCGGAACCAATTTTGAAAATGATGTAGTAACGTGGTCAAATGAACGAGTCCTGCATGTTATTGAGCTAAAGGCGACAAAACCCGAAAGTAATTTCAATACCCTGGAAAGTGCTTTTGCGGATAACGTAAAACGGATCAACTCAATTCTGGAACAATGGGATGCGATGCTTTTACCAACTGCTGCCCACCCGTGGATGGATCCTATGAAGGAAACAAAATTCTGGCCCCATGGAAGCAATGACGTCTACAAGGTTTACGATAGAATATTCAGCTGTAGTGGTCATGGATGGAGTAATCTGCAAAGCACGCATCTAAACTTACCATTTTACGATGATGAAGAATTTGTAAAGCTTCATGCAGCAATTCGTCTCGTATTGCCTATTCTTCCTGCGTTATGCGCCAGTTCGC
The DNA here is from genome assembly GCA_013141055.1 of Cyclobacteriaceae bacterium. Taxonomy (NCBI): domain Bacteria; kingdom Pseudomonadati; phylum Bacteroidota; class Cytophagia; order Cytophagales; family Cyclobacteriaceae; species Cyclobacteriaceae bacterium. Next base: position 1,163,967 of record JABFRS010000001.1, read on the forward strand.
CAATCATTGAAGGTAAAGTTACCGGCGCTCTGGATTCAAGAATGGAGTATTACAAGAACAAGCTTGCGAAGATCCCGTCCATCACAGGAAGGGTGGTACCGGAGGGAGTCTTTTCCAAACGACAATATTCCAACAGCATTTACGACCGTATCAAAAATGATATTGCATCCTACGATCCTGAAAATATTCTCAATCCAATCTGGCTGAACTCCCGGGGAGCAATCCCACGATTTGACAGAGGCTCTATTGAGATCCGCATTATGGATATTCAGGAAGCGCCGCCGGCAGACATTGCCATTCAGACGCTGGTGATTGAAACAATCAAGGCGCTGGTCAGTGAGCAATTCTGCAATCTTGAACAACAGATGCGTGCAAAGACGGAAATCCTTGCCGGAATTTTAGATGATACTTCACAAACCGGACAGCAAACTGAAATTTTATCATCGGAATATCCGGAAGCTTTTGGATTAGAAGCTCCTTGCATCGCTAAGGATCTCTGGAAGCACATCTTTTCAAAATTACTGGAAAGCAAAAATGCAACGTTGGAAAAATGGGAACCGGAATTATCAGTTATTCTGAATGACGGGACACTTTCCGATCGCATTCTCAGATCGATGAACAGAGATGCTTCGCTTGAAAATATTAAAGAAACCTATCAGCATCTTGCGGATTGTCTTGCACAGAACAAGATGTTTATTGTTTAAGGGGTATCGGATATCTAAGCCGAAGGCCTGATAAATTTTAAAATCTGCAGGACCAGCATCACGAAAAGAAAAACTCCTATCATCGTTAGAAAAATGGTAGCAACCATATAACTATTAGATGTCTTATTGTATACCAGATTGTAGGCAGCTTTTCTAGGATTTGTAATCCAACGAACAATAGAATAGACATTCTCACCTAAATTCTCCCTGATAAATTGCTTTACAGGTGAGCGGGAAGACCGGATTCTTTTTCTGGAATGACTTGAACCGAATTGCATAAAACTTAAAAGCCAAAGAATAAAGGGTTCTTGATTATCTATATATTTATATGAGCCCATTTAAAGGACCACTCATCTTCATTTCAATTTCATTCTTAAGCAAAGCCGGGTCCTTAGTTCCAATACGGACAAACCTATTGGTGTCATAAAAACTGATCTCCACAGCTTTGAAGCCTGTGATATTATATAGCATTCCGTTTACCAAAAAACGGATACCCCATCCCGAAAACCATGAGTTTTTTACTTCACGTATCGACTTGATCCTGCTCATCGCAATTGATTTTCGGATGATGCCAACTCCAAAAGAAACAGTAATTCTTTTTTGATCCACTACGGTTTTCATCCGGTAGAAAAATATACCAACCACGATAAAAATAGAAGAGATTGTTATCATCGAACCAAGGCTTGAATTCTTGCCTGCTCCCGCAAAAAAACTCCAGATGATAAAGATCTGAGCCGGTATCATAACCAGCACTGTAGGCCATCCAAACTGCGATTCTTTAAATGTTTTCATATCAAAATCATTAGCACTACCGTAACACAAAATAGCCATTTAAAACGCTTTCTCCCACGAAATATACATTCTTTTCACCTGTTTAAGCCACTGATACGAGCACTCACCCGTTCGGAAATAATTCCGATGCCCAGGCTTGAAAACGGCTATTTTAGCACTCCGAAAAAAAATCAAATTATGATTACAAAAATCTTATCCTTCAAAGTAAATATCCTTTTGCTCCTACTCCTTGCCGGGGTATCAGCCGTCAATGCGCAGCAGGAAAAATCAAAAGCAAAATTGATCGATCCAGCTAATATGAATCTCACTGTAAAGCCCGGTGATGAATTCAGAGAATATGCAGGTGGTGTATGGCTTAAAAACAATCCTGTTCCAGCTAAAGAAACAAACTGGGGAAGCTTCAGTCTTCTTCGTGATTTTAATCAAAAAGCGGTTTATAAGATTGTCACTGAAGCGGCAGCCGATAAGACCGCTCCAGCTGGTTCAGTAAAGCGACGCGTAGGTGATTTCTATGCTTCCGGAATGGATAGTCTTGGAATTGAAAAAGCAGGATTCTCTCCTATCGCAGCTGACTATGCTCGTGCAGGATCATTGCAAAACACTCAGCAAGTAATTGATGAGATCGTTTTGGAGCGCATTCAGGGAATCGGTTCTCCATTGTTTGGGCTTTTTGTTGGCCAGGATCGCAAACATCCACAGATCATGGCAGCACAAATATCACAAGGTGGTATCACGATGGGTGATCGTGATTATTATCTGAAGAATGATCCACGCTCAAAAAAGATACAGGATGCTTTCACCAAATACATGGTGACACTATTCAAGCTTGCTGGTGATGATGAAGCAACTGCAAAGAAAAAAGCAGAAATAGTTTATGCAATGGAGAAGAAGCTCGCTGCAGCGCAAATGAGCCGCGTAGAGATGCGTGATCCTTATAAGACATACAATAAGTTATCGATTGCCGATTTCAGTAAAATGGCCCCAACCTTTGACTGGAAAAATACATTGGATAAATTCAAAGTTGGAGGAAGCGACAGTATCCTCGTGAATGTTCCTAAATTTTTTGTCACTGCAGACAGTCTTTTGAAAAATGGCAGCATTCAGCAATGGCAGACTTATCTGCAATGGAACATTCTGAGAGGCGCTTCACCTTTTCTCAGTAAACCTTTTATAGATGCAAGCTTTGCATACAATCAGGCAGTGACAGGTCAGAAGATCCAGACACCACGCTGGCAACGTATGTCAACGTTGACTGATGGCACGATTGGTGAATTGCTTGGACAACTTTATGTTGAAAAACATTTCAAGCCTGAAGCAAAAGCACGCATGAAAGAGATGATCAACAATCTTGTGAAAGCTTATGAGATCCGCATTAAACAACTCGATTGGATGAGCGAAGCAACCAAGGTAAAGGCTCTTGAAAAATTAAGAGGGTTTACCCCTAAGGTTGGTTATCCTGACAAATGGCGCACATATGATGGATTAGTAATTAGTAGCGATGCATTCTTTCAGAATCTTCGTAATGCAGGTATCTGGCAATACAATGAAATGGTAGCACAATTGGGGAAACCTGTTGATCGTACTCGTTTCGGAATGACACCTCCAACTGTCAACGCATACTATAGCCCCGTATTGAATGAAATTGTTTTCCCTGCCGGAATACTACAATATCCATTTTTTAATATGGATGCTGACGATGCATTTAACTACGGTGCAATCGGTTCAGTGATTGGTCACGAGATTTCACATGGATTTGATGATTCAGGAAGTCAGTACCAGGCAGATGGAACACTAAAGAACTGGTGGACTGCAGAAGATCGTGCAAAGTTCAATGAGAAAACTAGAAAATTACAAGAGCAATTCGATGCCTACACGGTACTCGACACACTTCATGTGAATGGAAAGCTTACGATGGGTGAGAACATTGGTGATCTTGGCGGCTTGAATGCTGCTTATGAGGCCTTCAAGATGACCCCTCAGGGCAAGTCCAACACAAAAATTGATGGATTCACACCTGATCAAAGATTTTTCCTCGCATGGGCACAGGTATGGAGAGGCAATCAATTGAATGAAAGCAAGGCGCAGATGATTCTTACTAATCCACATTCTCCTGGAGAATATCGTACGATTGGAGCACCTGTCAATATGGATGCGTGGTACAAAGCATTCAACATCAAACCAGGTGACAAACTATACAAGAAGCCTGAGGACAGAATTAAAATCTGGTAGATTTAAGAAAGTTAACGTAAGAAAAGGTGCAAGGGTTAATCCTTTGCACCTTTTCTATTTTATAGAGCTGGGCTTTACTGACTATTCAAAAAATCCGGTAAGAAAGTCCAAGAGATGCATTAAAATTTCTTGACCCTAATTGACTTCTATCATCCTCTCGGCTTCCTTCAAAATGAGGTTGCGAGTTTGTAAAACCTCTCACAATTTTTAAGGAGATCATTGTTCTACCAATGAGATAACTGACACCAAAATTAAATCCAATATCTAATGGATTATAATACTGCCCTTCTCCAAAACTATTTCCTTCAGGCACATTCCTTGTCTGCATCTTAGAAGATAAAGTATAGAAACTGGCTTGGGTAATGGCACCAGAGCTTGTACCTGATCCGGCGACTCCTTTTTCTGAATAAGTACCTCCATCAAGTGCAAGACCCACGTAAGGCCCAATGAAAGTCTGAACTTCACTTTTCCAGAGTTTATGATGAAGCACCAGGTTAACAGGAAGTGTTATATACTTTCTGTTTTGCGTTCTCTCAACTCCAGTATAAGAATATAATCCACCACTTACAGCCCAGTTTTCCACAACTACTCTCACCTGATTCAAACTGTAGATTAATCCCGGACGTATTGATATCTGATCATTTACTTTTATATCCACAGCAACACCGCCGTAGAATCCAAAATTTAAAGATTCAGACACTTTGCGTTTGTATATTCTGTAATCAGTTGGAGCCGGGCTTCCGTCAAAAGCGACATAAATAAAGTTGGATCCATCCGTTGGTGAATCATCATTATAGACAGATGTAGATAAATTTACCCCTGCCTGAGGCCAGATCGTGACTTGTGAATATCCAACAGTGCTTATACATACCAAAATCAAGACAATTCTTATTGCTTTCATCAAAGTTTGCTTTTTACAATTTTACTTTATCTATCCTATAAGCAAGTCCTAAGGAGAATCCAATATTTCTTTTCACCAGATTATCTCTGGTTGCTTCCAGGTTCTCGTCCTCATAATGAGCGCTTGAATTACTGACTCCGTTCACAAACTTTCCGGAAATAAGAACCCTATCAACTTGATATCCTAAGCCTATTTCCATTCCTATATCCAATGGATTATAGTATCTATCATACGTAAACGTATTGACGGGAATTCTTTCGGCTAAAAGTTGTGTACTTCCATCGGAACCCGTCTCTGAAAAAATAATTGACCGATATATCCCATTCATTTTCACCTTCTCATAGACAAATTCACCTTGAAAGGTGCTATTCATTCCCAAACTTGCGTAAGCACCTAAAGAAATCTGAAGATCATTTTCCTGAAATTTAAAGTGACCAACAAGATTCAGTGGAATTGTCAAGTACCTCCTATTTTCTTTTTGTTCATAGGTCAGACGAAGAAAGATACTTGGATCCACATTTGCCACATTTTGGTAGGTCAGCTTGACGTTATTCTGATTATACAATAATTCCGGTCGGATAGAGAAATGCTTATTAAGTCTAATATCAACCATCAAACCAAAATAAAAACCAGTACCCAAAGTTGTGGAGGTGTTTGAACTACTTAAGGGATAAGCTTTCCCTACTGTTGCATCATACAATCCGAGATTTGCAGGATTCGAATTAGTGAACTTAACACCTGACGTATTAAATCCAGCCTTTGGCCAGAATTTTACCTGACTCATGGAGTGAAACGAAATCAATCCAATTCCCAAAATCAAAACCAATACTCGCATAATCTCTTAAATTCTATTTTTAAACTATCTTTTCAATTTACAGGCCCAATCAATTCCCAATCGTAATCTCCCTCTCCTTATATCCTCCCCGTGTTGAAAGCAATTTAACTTTAATTTTAACAGGGCCTTTTTGATTCAACTTCACCTTAAAAGTAACATCCTTCTTTTGTCCAACACCAGTATAACCCGCATAAATTGTTTTATCTCCAATTTCGGGTGAAGTAATAATCACTTTCGCATCCTTACTTCCCTTCAACAAGGCCTTATCGACGTCAAGCATGACTCTATCCTCCTGAACGATCTTCACCAGTTTCGCTTGTTCCAATGCCACTGGTAGCTTCCCGGAATTAGTCCACTGAACTTTGATCTCATATTCATTATTGGCAAGCGCTTTTGTAGTCACATCTGTTAGTTCAATCTGAGGAAGCTCCATCATCATCGCAAGATTAAAACGCCCTTCCTTTGCAGCCCAGCTTTCCAGTTGTGATGGCGGGCCATTCTGGGTAAAGAACTTTGGATGGAAACCACCGATTTCCACCTCGCCAAGTACTGGATGAATGAATTTTTTCCATGGCTTAAATCCTTTACCACCATTCCCTTCGTCATCCCAGCGCAATGCGTCATAATCATCATACTCACCATCATTATTATAATCTTTCATTGCACCGCTGTTCCAAAGCTCATCACCATACCAGATGGAGCCGTACTGGAAATATCCAAAATCAGGACCGTGGCCGAATAATGGCGTAGGTTTTGATGGCTGACCTGTCCAGCTGTTAATTTTTGATCGCATGTTAAATGTTTCATAAACATCGCCAGCCCATGGATAATGTGTATAAGAAAGCCCTAAGCTGTCCATGTGCTTATAGATTTTATTATCCGATGGAAACATGCTTTCCTCTGGCTTTGATGTGGAAGGAGGCCTGAGATGCATTGGCACACTGGTATCCATTGAATTAACAATGGAAACATTAGGATGACTCAGCAACCATAAAACTGTTGCGCGTGTTTCGGATTCGCTTAGTGGATATTCACCTGCACCTCCCTGAGTATATCCACGGCCGCTATAATCTCCTCCGTCATCAGGACGCCAGTTCATAGTATAGTTACGATGAAGATCAAGACCACCAATACCATCTTCATTATACTTTCCATCACCATCATTATCAATGCCTTCCGTGTATACAATCCAATCACCCTGACCATCCGGAACGTGCTTCATTAATCTGCCGGAAGGGTCGCGGGAATCAAGAGTGTAGTTCGCTTTCTCCATCTCATCCTTGCCAGCCCTCTTTCTCATCTGATACATAATTCCATCATCATCCATATCCTCTTCTGAATCCTCATCCAATAATCCATCACGATCATTATCCTTTGGATGTACTGTACTGCGATTGCGTTGCGCTGTGAAGAAGTAAAGTGTTGCACCATCAGGATTGTTTTCCGGACGCATATAGATGGTCTTTGTATCAATCAGTTTCGTAATAGCAGGATCCTTGCCGTAGTTCTCCAGCAAATACTGAGTGAGCCAAAGCATGGATTCACTTCCGGTGATTTCTCCACTATGGCGTCCACCTTCAAAATAGGCGGCAGGTTTTTCAAAATCTTTTCCGGTCTTTTTATTAGTGATGGTCATTTGCAAAATGGGGCGGCCCTCAAAGCTTTTTCCAACCTCATACAATTCAGTGATATCAGGATATTTCTCTGCCCATTTTCTGTACCACGCATACTTAACATCGGGCGTGTGATAAATATCAAATGTCAGTTTGTCGCCAGCTTTATATTCCACCTCCTTGAATTTGAATTTTTTGAAATAGCTGATGCCATGCCTCTCACCCCGGACGACATGATGCTTAATTTCAAAATCACTTTCAGTGAATCTTGGTTCCGTCTTGTAGTAAGATGGTTGGGCAAAAACACAGATTGCGGCAAGCCAGCAAACTGCCAGAGTTGTAATTTTTTTCATAGGATTTTGGTATCGGTAAGATTACTCTATAATACACATTCCAACCCGAAAAAGGAGGATTTAATATCGAAGATTGCTGAAATTAATGATAGGCGGAAATAACATTCAATCTCTAAAATCTACTTTCCTGAAATTCAGACGTTCATAAGTCATTATGAACTTAATCTTTTTGCTTCATCAATGATCTCTTTAGGATAACCCGAAAGCTCAAGTATTCTAATCCCATTCCTTGTTGTCAAAGATCCGGGTTTAATCATATGATCAAAATGAAGCTGCTGATCCTCGATCGTTTCCGTGAAATGATACAGATCATACTCCTGATTCAACAGTGCCGACAGTTCAATATCATGTGTGGAAACGATAACAATATTATTTCCTCCATTGAGATAAGACAGGATTGCCTTGGCGGATGCAATTCTTTCTACTGTATTGGTACCCTTAAATACTTCGTCCAAAATAAATAAGTTCTGATTTCCAGACTTAGCTTCTTCTATGAGAGAAGCCATAATATTTACTTCTTCATAGTAATAGCTTTTGCCCTCCAGCAAACTATCATCGATTCTGATAGAAGAAAATTGCTTTAGAATCGGAGCGTTGAATTCTTCAGCAAAACAAGTATAAAGTGTTTGCGCAAGAATTGAATTGATCATAACCGTTCGCAAAAAAGTTGTCTTCCCAGACATGTTGGAACCGGTAATCAATACACTTTTGCCGTTGACGGTAATGTTGTTCTCAACACAATTAACAATCAACGGATGATAAAGACTAACTGCCCTTAAAGATTTTCCATTATTGATAAATGTAGGGCGACAGGTTTTAGAACCCGCACGGAGAGAAGCTATCGAAATAGCTGTATCAATCTCGCCAATGTAACGATAGAGTGTTGTGACACTGGATTTCTTTGTTTCCAGTTCTCTGATCAGGTAAAAAAGAGTGAAAATTTCCACCAGGAAAAAGATCTTTATCAACTCCACAAAATAGAGCCCTATCTGACTAAGATCATCGCGGATATCACCAGTCTGAGTAAGGTTCAGAATAGTTGAATTTCTTTTGAATGAGGAGAGGTCTTTAATACTCTTCTCAATATCACCCGGATTCTGATTTGGATAAATCTTCATCATCCTCTCAGATATGCTGATCAGGAGATTCAATTGAGGAAAGGATTTCACAAACCTCATCGCATTACTTTTATTCCAGTAATGAATGATCATGTTAATAATAACTGGAATTATAAGAAACAGAAGTAAAATCGGAAACCGGAAAGAAAGACCGAGCAACGTAACAACTACCAGGATATCCAGAAATAAATAATTAAACCATACTGGCTTTTCCAAAAGCTTATCTTCCATAAGAGAAGTTATGTAATAAGCATTATTGTTATTGAGGCGAATCAGCTCTTTTTGAATACTTTCCCGTAGCGAAGCATTCCCATTCAGTTCATCCGCCCTTTCACTTAATCTTTTAAGATCGTCGGAATTGCTTCCAGGCTGAATGAGTTTTCTAAATAAGAACTGTTGACCAATTCTACTCGTTGTGCGATCAAGAAATTCGAAAAGCCTGTAAAAGTCAATGTCATCAATTGTTTGATTGGAGAGTTGATGGAATTCTTTTTCGCCAGACACAGAAGCATACTTATCAATTCGGTCGAAGAGAAACGCCTCATTCTTTGGTTTACCCCAACTCTCACGGATCATCTCAAGCCTTTTCTTTCGAAGGCGATTGACTCTTGAACGGGCATAGAGAAAGGCTAAAAGTACAATGACAAAGCCGGCAGCAAGATATAGGATTATGTTATAGGAGATCATCAGTCGCTATACTTCACTGGACTGCATTGCGCAAAAGCAATTTTGTTCTTTAGAGGAAAATTATAAGTCTTGATGAACTCATTCACCAGTTTTTTGAATTGAGTTTCTTTTAAAGTCTCAATTGTCCCGGGAGCAAAATTGAAAAGAAAGTAGTCAATGCGCCCATCACTATTTATATAGATCCGGTTGAAACATCGGGTAGTCTTACCCCATGAGAAATTGTTCTTTTTAAGATATCTCCCGAGATCATTTAGCAAAGAAGTATAGCCAGCGATAAATTCCTTTTCCTGACCCCAGAATGCCGCTTTGGTTGAGTCATCGCCAAGAGCGCTTTTATATCTATCGTCCAGTTTTTCAAGAGTAATTCCCCTATTCTTAATTGCATCATCGAAAGAAGTGGCAATTTTCTGACTGTAGAGAGCAAATGAACTCAGCAATAATAGAAACAATAGCAAACTCTTCATCTCCTTTATTTTCACTAAAATACTATTTTAATGAAAACATCAGAAGATTCGTTTACTTAAGAAAAGAGGATATAGAGTCACTCACTTTGTCAGATTCCTCTTCCTGTGGGAAGTGGCCGCTCTTTTCAAGCTTAATAACTTTCGTCTGAGTAAAACCAGATAAGAATTTATCAAGGTATTTTGGTTTAACAACAGGATCCTTCATACCCCATATGAAAAGGGTTGGCTTTGAAGAAATTGCCTGTCGCTTGCTCCAAAGACTTTCAAACCAGTCCTGATCATTCAACAATGATTTTGCAAATGCAAGAGCACCGTTACGTTCAGTTTTATTTGCAAAGGCCTGAGTGTATTGCTTCTTCAATTTTCCAGAAAGCTTGTGATCTCCAAATGACTGAGGCAAAACAAATTTTGGTGAGAAGTTCAGATAGCGATATAAAAACGGAAGCAACGGACTTTTCAGAATCTTGCTGAAGGCGATGAAATCCGGGTCCGTAGTATTACTCCACAGCCAGGAGTTCAGAACAACCATACTCTTAATCCTTTCCGCATGATGAATGGCAGCATTCAATCCGATGGGTCCACCAAAATCATGAACCACCAGCGTCATATTCTGAAGATTCATATCGGTTATAAACTTCTCAAGGGTTTTACTGTGATTCACCGTTGAATAATCATAATCTTCAGGCTTATCAGATAAGCCAAACCCAATATGATCAATGGCAATACATCTGTAAGAGGATTTTAATTTTTTAATGACGTTTCGGAAGTCAAAGCTCCAGGATGGTGTTCCGTGAACAAAAAGAAGAACATCCCCTTGTCCTTCATCAATATAGTGGAGTTGCTGTCCGTTGATAGTAAAATAGTTGGATTTAAAAGGATACTCCAGTTGATCGAGCCAGGGGAATTTCATAAGTCAAAATTTAAGACTAATACGGATTGATTCCAGAATAGTTACTAATCCACTTTGTCCCGAAAATTTTACATTTTAAAAATCATTACTTCATAGGGACGTAAGGCAGTTGAAAGTTTTGATCTGTTCTTTGCTGGGGCTTCCTTGTAATTCGACATGACGAGCTTTGCATTGGTCGTCCCCATTGGAATGTTTGCCTGAGCTTTAGTCGCTGAGAAATTTAACATGATCAAAAACTTCTTACCCTCATATTCCCTCAGATACGAATAGATTTTGGCGTTCCCCTTATCCAATAATGTATACTTACCATAGATCAGGGCTGGATTCTCCTTTCTCAACTTGACAATTTTCTTAAAATAACTCAGACAGCTATTAGGGTCTTTCTCCTGAACCACAGCATTAATTATTGTATAGTTAGGATTTACCTTGATCCATGGTTTACCTGTTGTAAATCCTGCATTGACAGAGTTATCCCACTGAAAGGGCGTACGTCCATTGTCCCTGCTCCCGAACTTCACTGCTTTCATAAACGCCGGCAAATCCCCACCAATATCTTTCTGATGCTGATATTCATTTAATGTTGGCATATCGTTGTAATCTTCAATCTTCTCAAAGCCCGCATTCGTCATTCCCAGTTCATCACCATTATAATAGTAAGGAGTTCCACGCATCGTCATAATGAATGTCGTAAGCATCTTCGATGAAAGCTCGCGGTATGGCGGAGTATCATTTCCATAACGACTCACCATTCGTGCCTGATCGTGATTGGCCAAAAAAACTGAAAGCCATCCCTTCTTTGCAAAAGCACTGTCCCAACGCGAAAAAACTTCTTTAAAATGAAGCAAACTGTAACCACTTTCTTTTGCGATGTCCACACCTTCAAATGCATAAGCCATATCAAGCTCATGGCGATCTTCGTCAACGAGGTTGTGTGCATCTTCCATTGTATTGCCGGCTCCTTCAGCAACCGTCATCACATTATACTTACTGAACACTTCCAGATTCATCTCTTTCAGATACTCATGAAGATGCGGCCCCATAGAATAATACTTCATAAAATTCTTTTCATATCCTTCCGGAAACACCGGAAATGAAATATCCTTTGCTACAAAGCCAAATGCATCAAGCCTGAATCCATCAATCCCTTTGTCTGCCCAGAATTTCAGAATTCCATAAACTTCCTGGCGAAGCTTAGGATTTTCCCAATTCAGATCTGGTTGCTTCCTTGAAAAGTAATGCAGGTAATAGGCATTTGTCAACGAATCGTACTTCCATGCATCGTGATTGATATCAAACAAACTATAACGTGGAGAAGGTTTTCCTTTGTCAGCGTTCCACCAATGATAGTAATCACGATATGGGCTCGTTCTTGAACTGCGACTCTGTCTGAACCATTCATGCTCATCACTGCTGTGATTCACAACAACATCCATTACTAACTTGATTCCACGATCATGAAGTCCCTTCAGTAATTCGTCAAAGTCCTCCATGGTTCCAAAATCTTTCATGATATTACGATAGTCACTGATATCATAACCATTGTCATCGTTGGGGGAACTGTAGACAGGATTCAGCCAGACAACGTCAATGCCAAGGCTTTTGAGATAATCAAGCTTAGAGATAATTCCTTTCAGGTCACCTATACCATCAGCGTTGCTGTCTTTAAAACTTCTTGGATATAGTTGATACACAACAGCTTCCTTCCACCATTTGTGATCGTTTACCTGACTGTAACCAGTTGTAAAAAATGCCAACAATATCAGTATGAAAGGAACCCTTTTACTACCCATGTTATTCGTAGTTAGAATGGAAAATTACAAGAAATAAGTGGATTTGATGATCAATACGGATTCACCTGAAGATCAGCTTTCATCGGAAATTGATGATAGTATTGGATACCGGGAATTCCTCTTTAATAATTCGCTTCCCTTTCTTCAGATCAGTCCATCGCTCTTTACCGAATTTCGAAAAATCATCATACTTACCCATCAATGTGAATTGATCAAAAACATATGGCTTCCCTTCAGAGCCCAACGGTGACTTTCCCTTTGCCAAATGAAAGTGCAGGTGGGGTCCGGTTGTGTTTCCCGTATAGCCGAGTGAGGCAATCACCTCTCCTTTCGCAACGGTCTGACCTTCCTTTACTTTGATGCTTCCAGGCTTAAGATGTTCATAGAATGCAAAGAAACCCGGAAAATACAGGCAGATGTAATTTCCTGTTGCTCTTTCCGGTGAGTAATCTTTGTGACCTGATAAGGTTGGACTTTCCGTAAACGTTGTATCAACTGCTATCACGTAAGCATCTTGAACCGCCAGGACATCTGCACCATATCCATACCAGTTCTTTATTTGATCTTCATCACCCTTTGCATACTTACCCTTCTCATCCATCTTAATAAAATCGATCGCATATCTGCCCGGCAGCCATGGCTTTCCATCAACGATATACTGAACACGACGATGTCCTCGCTCCCAGTTCGGGTCATAAACAGCAGCCCACAAACCTTCACCTAATGGCGGTCCCAGAATATTCCTTTCCGAAGGGAGAATAGAAATAGATGCTCCTGAAAAATGACGCGTTTCAAGACTGCGGGTATATTCAATATTATGATAGATACTCAAATTTCCTGATGTGGAGGGCAAGGCTATCTCGAGATAAACAGTGCTCGAAGCTCCTGGAGGAATAATATTCTTCCCAACGCGTGCCTTATTTTTCAACGTATGAATCGCCGAAAGAGAACCTCCACTAAAAGAAGCAATTGCTGTGGTGTTATAAGCATTCATGATCTTAACCCCATCAAGCCTCACTGTGTCCTTTGTGAAATTATCGAAGTTAATCTCATAAAATGTCATAAGCCTTCCTCCAATTACAACTGGATTTGGCGAAGACGGATCAATCCCGAAATGAGATTTAGGAATAGAGTCGGAAATTTCGGGCTGTTTTTGCTCTCCCTTTGATGAAGTACAGGAGAATAATCCCGCATTTAATAACAGAACTGTTAATATCCCGCATCCATACAAAGTCAATTCAGCAAATCTATTCATATAAAGGCCAAGGTAGCTGATCGTTACTTTCAAATCAAAATCATCACATTTTCCGTCATACATACTTGCCTTTCGCAACACGGATCAACATATCTTAATTCATCATGCGCATCAGGGTATGGATACGAGGTTTCTTTGGATTCTCAAGAAGGGAAACAAACGCATTTCTTGTCTTGCTTCCGCTAATGGTAATCGTTCTCTTCTCAGAACCTGTCTATCGTCACTGGAAATTGCGACAACCATTGGACCTGAGTAAGGATCAGCGATATCTGGATAGTCTTCTTAGCACGTTAACGTTCGTTAAGATTGATTGTGTTTCCAATACTCCAAAATTCACAAAGCCGAATTCTATTCCATCAGATGTCAGCTTCTATTCATTTGATCCAAATACCTTGTCAGAAGAAAAGTTTATTCAACTTGGTCTGTCGCCCTTCCTCGCTGGTAGAATTATCCGCTTTCGCGAAAAAGGGGGTTTATTCAGAAAGAAAGAGGACGTTGCAAAAATCTATGGTATGGACTCTCTATGGCTCAGCAAAGCAAGAGATTTTATTACAATTCCCTCCATTCCTGCCAAACCCAAATCATTATATCCAACCGAAAAGAGAATTTATGCCACGGAAACTTTCGACATTAACCTTGCAGACACTATTCAACTTTCAAAAGTCTATGGAATTGGCCCCGGACTCTCAAAACGAATACAGGCATATCGCGATAGGCTTGGAGGCTTTGTTTCCATGAATCAACTAAAAGAAGTGTGGGGACTTGACTCCACTGTCATAAAAGCTCTGGAGAGGAAATTTTTTATTGCCGAAGATTTCATTCCTCAACAGATCAATCTTAAATCTTTGAAGACAGAGGAGATCAGGCATCCCTATATAAAAAGGAAAGAATTGTATGCGATCATTGCCTACAGCAAGCAACACGGCGAGATCACATCTCTTGAACAACTGAAAGAGATCAAGATTCTTACGAATGATTGGCTGGAAAAGGTAAGACCTTATCTGAAGATGGAATGAGCTATGCAGCTACTTCCATTTTCTGATTTGTTGGTCCGGTCGTTGTTCCAGCAGCTTCCGTTTGCAATGTTTCTGAATGCTGGCTGAGATCAAGCCCCATACGCTCTTCATCTGGTGATACTCTCAGCTTTGTCATCATTCCGGTGATCCTGAATATAATGAAAGAACCAACAAACGTAAAGACCGATACGATTACCAATGCAAGAAGATGATACATAAACGTCTTGGTCTCTTCATAGACCAGACCGACATCCTTGGCAAAAACACCTGTCAGGATCATCCCTACAATACCACCCACACCATGACATGGGAACACATCCAGTGTGTCATCCAATGTGGTGCGTTGCTTATAGTATACGGCAAGGTTGCTAATGATCGCTGCAGCAAATCCAATAAAAATACTCTGACCTAAATTCACAAATCCAGCTCCAGGTGTGATGGCAACCAATCCGACTACTGCTCCTATGCAGGCGCCCATGGCAGATATCTTTCTTCCTACCAATGCATCAAACAATACCCACGTCATCATCGCTGATGCGGAAGCAAAACATGTTGTCGCGAAAGCCTGCACTGCAAGTCCGTTGGCAGCAAGAGCAGAACCGGCGTTAAATCCGAACCACCCAAACCACAGCATTCCTGTACCGAGGATGATAAATGGAATGTTTGCAGGTTGATGATTATTATGCTGACGTTTTCCAAGAATGAAGGCTCCAGCCAATGCCGCAAATCCTGCTGACATATGAACGACAGTACCTCCTGCAAAATCAAGCACTCCCCACACTCTTAAAAATCCTTCCGGATGCCATGTCCAATGTGCCAAAGGACAATAGATGATCAGTGAGAATAGGCACATGAAAATCAGGTAAGAAGTAAATTTCACACGCTCGGCAAAGCTTCCGGTAATAAGTGCTGGTGTGATGATGGCAAATTTGAGTTGGAACAGTGCAAATAATAGGAATGGGAATGTTGGCGCAAAATCAGGATGAGGGCTTAAGCCTACATTGCGGAAAGCAAAGAAAGTCGTGGGATTGCCAATCAAGCCATGCCAGCTTTCTCCAAAGGCAAGGCTGAATCCAACGAGGTACCATAATAAACTGACTACACCCAGAGCTATGAAACTTTGGAGCATTGTTGAGATCACGTTCTTAACGGAGACCATTCCACCATAAAAAAAAGAAAGGCCGGGAGTCATGAAAAGAACAAAAGCGGTGGCAACGATCATCCAGGCTGTATCAGCCTTATCGATTGTATCGAGTGTAGCCGATTCTGGATTACCGCCGGTCAATAAAACCAGGAGCTGAAGGGCTGCTAACACTATAAAAATTACGATCCATCGGGTTTTGGGTCTGCTCATAGCCTATGTCAACAAAATTTTGGTTGAATTTCGTAACAATAGGTTAAAAAATAACCCACTTCCTTAAAAAATTTATCGAATCCGTTTGAAAGTAGCTAAAAGTGGATACCTAATCCTGGATCCTCAAATCCAACTTCAGCAGCCAGTCTGTTTGAGGATCATCTCCCATCTGGAACACGTGTTCTGAGAACCGCTTAAACCCAAGCTTATCATAAAAGGCCTGCGCTTTGAAGTTCTTTTCCCATACACCCAGCCACAGCCAGTCAAACTTCCTTTCGCGTCCATACCCGATTGCTTTTTCCATCAGCATAAGACCAATCCTTCTACCTTGAAATTTCCTGGAGACATACACCCGCTGTAATTCAAGGGCGCTCTTCCCCAGGTGAGCCTCTGCTTCATCTGTTACACGCAAACGCAAAAATCCCGCTGCCTCCTCTCCCTCCCAAGCGATATAATAAATGGAATCAGGTTCATAGAACTCACGTTCAAACTTCAGCGGTTCGTAAGCATCACGAACGTAGGCAGCCATATTCTCAGGAGTATTATCCTTGGCGAACGTGTCTATTTGTGTTTGAATGGAAATCTCTCTTAACAAGGGAATATCTTTCGGCAGCGCCGGTCGGATCTCTACCATAAATAACGATCAGTGTATTCCGGAACTATTTCTTCTCCTCGTAGTTTTGAAACGTATAGAGAATTCCAAGTGATAATGCCTGACTATACTGCGCGTCTGCATCCTGATCATAATCATACAGGAAAATACCGCCGATGCTTACGTTGATGTACTTATTCACCTTTGCGGTGAGATTCAAATCAACACGGTGGTCAATTTTCTTTGCTTCAAGGGTCTCATAGTTAGCAAAGAGGACGTAACGCCATTTTAAATTGATATTGGTTGCGATGTCCTTATTAAATTCCGCAAGCATCTGGAATGCGTACCACTCAAAACGGGTGGATCTGCCTACATCCACACCGTAAGGACGAATAGAATCCACTGCAGCATATCGCCCATCGTTATTGCCTAAAAAAGTAACACGCGGAGCGAAAGGTGATAAACGGACTTTAAAATATTCCACCGGATGATACTCAGCTCCTATTGATGCAGTGAGAAAAGTGGGAGCAAATGAATCTGATATTAACTGACCTTGTTCTATGCCATTAACATCCTTCACGTACTTATAACCTTTTGCAAACTGCGATACTACATTTGCAGCAAAGAACAGGTCCCATTTATCTGATAGCGCGTGCCCGATTTTTGTGTCCAGGAAAATACGATCGACAGTTTTACGATAACCCTGACCACCGTTATTGACCATACCATACAGCAAGTCAATTTCATTATCCCAGGAAGTTTTCCCATTCTTATAATTAGCCTTAAAATTTAACAGTGCGTTGAAACCAAAAGAATTCACACCACCGGCTTTCCAATTGGAAGAGAAGGCCGCCTGATTGAGATTAAGTCCAGCCTTGAAAGCTTTCTTCCATTTAGACGTGGTGTCTACCTTGATATTCTGCGCAAGAGTTTCAGTGGCAACAAAAGAAAAAGTAAAGCGATTGCAAAAGCCAGTAAACAGACCTTTCGGAAATTTTTTATCATGATTGGAGGGTTTCGAAGGCAAAAGTACGAAACCGACCTCCGTGATCAAATATTGTTCAATTTGATTTCATCCAGCGCCAATTCTGTCAGTGGCTTGGTGATGAATTTAATAACGTAATTGTTATTAACGATCCGATCAATATCGCGCTTATTGTCAGAGCTTGAGAGAATAATAACCTTGCATTTAGTACGGACGAGCTCTTTGAATTTTTCAAATTCATATAGAAAAACAAAGCCGTCGACTACTGGCATATTGATATCAAGGAAGATGATATTTGGAAGATTTTCGGGAGTATTCTGATTCTCTGTGAGGTAATCCAAAGCACTTTTTCCTGAATTCTTTACCTCAACTCTTTTC
This sequence comes from Cyclobacteriaceae bacterium, assembly GCA_013141055.1. Classification (NCBI taxonomy): domain Bacteria; kingdom Pseudomonadati; phylum Bacteroidota; class Cytophagia; order Cytophagales; family Cyclobacteriaceae; species Cyclobacteriaceae bacterium. The sequence goes on from JABFRS010000001.1 coordinate 1,181,943, forward strand.
GCAAATTTTGTAATCTCTACTATCCGTTTACTGATGAAGTTATCGGTGTCGTTGTCATCCACCAGCATTACTAAGTCTATTGTCCTCACCGCTGTGCTCATCTTCTTTAGTTAAATACCTGACTCCTTGTAATATGGAGTGCCGCAAAATTATCTTTTTTATCCAAAAACAAAACCCTATTGAAAAATAATGGGGATTCTGAGGTAAGGTTATTATCTAAAACGGCTAAAAACGGTTAACGAGAACGAACTTTTAATTTTTCGCCTACAGAAAGGGCGAAATCCTTCTTTTCGTTCCAATCCATCAGTTCTTTAATAGTGACCCCATACTGCCTGGCAACACTATATAATGTGTCACTCGATTTCACCTCATGAATCGACACAGAAGGACCGGAAACAGTTACGCTGTCAATTTTAACATCCCTTATAACCGGAATATCTGTAATAACCTCAACCGGAGTAGATTGCTTAGTTATTGAAGCTAAAGGAACAACTACCGCAGTAGTCTTCTTCGATCCCGGCTGATCCCAGTTAAAGGAATCATCTTCATCCAGCACAGCAATAGTACCATCATCTTCATCTTCTTTGACTCCTGCAGGCTTACGATTGTTAAGATAAAGTGTAACGCCAGAGGACACCCTCGATCCTTTCTCTAGTTTATTGAATCTGAGTATGGATTTTTCCTGAACACCAAAGCGCTGACTAACCAACCAGATATCTTCACCTGCTTTTAATGTGTATAATTCTTCATCTGCCTTTTTCTTTTTCTTCTCCAGGAAATACAATTCACCAGCCTTCACAGGCCTGTCAATTTCCATATCATTATAATGAAGAAATGAACTGATACTGATGCCTGCGCGTGTAGCAATTGATTGGGGAGTTTCGCCTTTTATCGCCCGAATGACTGGGACGCCATTCACTTCAATCTTTTCCTGCGCCTGTATCGAAGTGGCTTCGGTTGAAGGTTTCGTTTTTGCCGTAGAGGCTATTGTCAGAACTCCAAAGTCTGAGACTCCATCACCATTTGGAATGAGCACTGCATATTCTTTATCAACAGGAATTCGTTCCGTCTTAAGCCATTTGTTAAAATCCCGAAGCTTCTGTTCATCGACAGATGTCTCAGCAGAAATCTCTTGCAAAGTTTTTCCACCGGAAGAAGCTACTCTGGTTACTTCAATGGTACCCTTGCCACTGGTAGCATTTTCAAAAGCTACCTTATGAGCAATAAATTTCTTCACATACCAATATGTCTCAGCATTAATTTCCATGTGCCTTCCACCAATATCTTTGTCACCAACGGCACGCATAACGCCGCCCGCTCCCATCTGATAGGACTGAAGAGCATACACCCAGTTATTAAAATAATGATTGCATTGTTTAAGATAACGGGCCGCCCCACGACTTGCACTGGCGATGTTCATTCGTTCGTCAATCTCTTTATCAACACGAAGTCCCACCTCATGAGCAGTGGATTCTTTGAACTGCCAGAAACCAACCGCGTTTGAAGAAGATACAGCGTCTGGTATCAAAGCACTTTCCTGTAAGGCTAAGTATTTAAAATCTTCAGGAAGACGTTCGTCTGCAAAAATCTTTTCAATGATAGGAAAGTATGTACGCGCCCGCTCAACTTTTATATTGAAATATTTGGGGTGCAGTGTCAGTGCATCTACATCCTTTTGGATTTCCCGCCTCGCATCATCACGGATTGTCAGGGTGAGACCTGCAAACTGCATTTTGGCGGGCACTTGCGGAGATTGGCCAAAGGCGGCCGCTCCGCAAAAAATAAGTGCTGGAGCAAAAAACTTCATTGGCAACAAAGATAGAGGAATTCGCGGAAAGCGAAAAGGGAAGCTATTAACTACACCTTCCTCATCATCATGATGCCATCCCTCACTGGCAGTAAAATATTCTCTATGCGACGATCATCCTGAACTCTCTTATTGAAATCCATGATCGCACGAGTGTCTTTATCAATCTTTGCCTCCACCACTTTTCCACTCCACAGCACATTGTCGGCTAGTATAAATCCTCCGGAAGGAACCTTGTCAATAACCAGGTCATAATAATTCCCATAGTTTTCCTTATCAGCATCAATCCATACCAGGTCAAAAGGTCCTGTTAGCTCAGGAATTATCTTCAAAGCATTTCCGATTCTGAAATCAATATCTTCACCTCTCTCCGACTCCTTGAAATAACCACGAACGCGTCCTTCCAGTTCTTCATTAATATCCAGTGTTATTAATTTTCCATGATGAGTCAATCCTTCCAGAAGACAAAGCGCAGAGTATCCTGTATAAGTACCTATTTCCAGAATCGTTTTTGGGCGGATCATTTTACTGACCATAGAAAGCAATCTTCCCTGTAGATGCCCTGAAAGCATTCGAGGCTTTAAAATGCCGGCATGTGTATCACGATTGATTCGTTTTAATAAAGGAGATTCCTGAGATGTGTGATCCTCGGAATATTGGGATAAAGCTTCGCTGATTAAATTCATATGAGTCAATCTTGTATACTACTGCTCAGGTTCCATGATTAATATGCTCAACTTATCCTCGTCAAACATTTCATTGGACATCCTCATAATATCTTCTGCAGAAGTTCCCTGAATTCTTGCAAAGATCTCATCAAGTGACTGGATCTTTCCAAGGTCAAGAATACTCCTTGCCATCATCATCATAAAACTGATATTACTCTCCTCCGCCATTGCGACCTGACCCATGATCTGCTCCTTCGCGGAAGACAATTGCTTTGTACCCATCTTTTCATCCCTTAGCTTGCGCAACTCCTCCTTTACAAGCTTGATGCTCTTCTTTAATTGAGTTGGTTCCGTGCCAAAGGTAATGGCGAACAAACCCGTATCTGTGAAAGGGACTGTCATGGAACCAATAGAATAAACAAAGCCATGCTTCTCACGAAGGGAAAGATTCAATCGTGAATTCATGCCCGATCCTCCGAGGATATTATTCAACAGATAAAATGCTCCCCTTTTAGAATCCTGAAGTGAATATGAGGTTCTTCCAATGGCGCAGCGCGACTGTTTGATGGGACGTTTGAGTGTTACTTCTTTTGGTTTATAGCCAGAAAACTTCTTCCTCTTTTGGGATGAGATGATCCTTGGAATATGACCCAGGTGTTTTTCTGTTAACCTAATCACTTCCTCCTGAGAAATATTACCCACCACTGAAAAAACAATTCGGCGGGTATCAATATGTTGTTTGATAAATGCTTTAAAATCCTTGTGCCTAAATCCTTTAACTGTTTTTTCTGTTCCCAGAATATTCATTCCCAGTGAATGACCTGCGAATACTACTGCATCAAACTCATCCTGAAGAGAACCATCCGGATCATCGACATACATCGACATTTCTTCCAGGATCACATGCCGTTCACGATCAATCTGAGTGGCAGGAAAAATAGATTCAAACGTGATATCAGTAAGAAGCTCCAGTGCTCTTTCAAAATGGTCGTCACGAAGAGAAGCGAAGAACATTATTTTCTCCTTGTCAGTAAATGCGTTTAACTCTCCACCCAATGTCTCAAGGCGATTGAGAATATGAAAGGCTTTTCGCTTGCGGGTTCCTTTGAAGGCCATGTGCTCCCAGAAATGAGCGATTCCCTGGTTAACCAGAGTTTCATCCCTGCTTCCAATATCCAGCATGATGCCGCAATGGACAATTTTAGTGCTGGTAACACGGTTATGAATAATTCTGATCCCGTTTTTCAGGGTATGAATAAAGTGCTCTCTCATATGAAGCCGCAAGTTAACCTCACAGGCGATCTGTCTCAAGTGCGAACATAAACGCCCGTAAGCGGTCGTCACTATTGACTAAATCTGAATATTTTCTTTAAAATAGTACTTTAATTGTGGCATTAGTCTTGTAAACACGAAACCATCATGGAAACACAACAAGTCCGTACCTGCTTCACGATCACCTTCACCGATGATCAATACTCACATGCGAAATCCTATGTTGACGATATGAAAAATCATCCGAAGAGGGTTTTCTGGATCGGTAAGGAAGGAAAGTCAGAAGAAGAACTTGTAGTAGAGCAAATTGCCCACAGGATTCTCTCCGGATTTTATAATAATGATTCGTTCAAGGCAGCGAAGCATATTATAAAGATGGAATCGCTGGCAAAAACACTCTAATTGGCGATTATTAGTTTAAGAAATCCAAAAACTTAATAATTTGATCAGTTGCACGCTTTTTGAGCGTGCACCGATGTTTCCAGCGTCAATTCAAAGAAACTCAATCAAAAGAGTGGTCACCTAGCGGTCACTCCCCCTGTTTCAAATGGGTAGAGTCTGAGAAGATATGGGGAAGACTAAGGCAAAGCACTGGAAAAGACGGCTTTCGGCTTCTTGAAGGCTGTTTTTTTGATGGATACTGATAATTCAGAGTCCAAAACGCCATGATCTTCAAATCCACCTAGATTCTCTCCAACACCGTTTTAATCAAAGAATCCACAACCTTGTCAGGATCTTTGGAAAACTTATTGGTGATCCGGTTGGCCAGGATCGCATTAACGCTGATCACATCGTGCCCTAGCAATCTTCCAAGAGCATAGTACCCGGCAGTTTCCATTTCAAAATTGGTAAGCCAGAAATCATCTACATGGAAGTAATTAAGATCTTCCAGAAGCTTCGGAAATTTTAAAGACAGACGAAGGCTTCTTCCCTGCGGGGCATAAAATCCAGGACATGTTACTGTATTACCTACAATCATTCCCTTACCGATCGTTTCCAAAAGTTCCTGAGACCCTTTCACTACATAGGGAGCAAAAGGAAGTCCTGTTGCAGTCTTGAGTTTTTTTGAAAGCTTTACCTCTTGAGCATTCATGGGAAGATTATAGAACGTCATCAGATTATCAAAGCCCACAGCATTATCGCTGACAAGATGAGAACCAAGTTTGATATCCTCTTGCAAGGCACCGGAGGTTCCGATTCGGATGACCTTTAGCTTTTTCTTTTTAGTTCTGGGCTCACGGGTTTTCAAATCAATATTCACGAGCGCATCGATTTCATTGAAAAATATTTCAATATTGTCAGTACCCATGCCTGTACTCATCACCGTGATCCGCTTGCCACCGATCGTACCAGTGTGTGTAATGAACTCCCTCTTATTCATCTCAAACTCAACATCATCAAAGTACTGACTGACCTTATGTACTCTTCCGGGATCACCGACTGTAATGATCGTGTTCGAAATATTTTCAGGCAGCAGGTTGAGATGATAAACGCTGCCATCAGAATTGAGAATAAGATCTGTCGGAGAAATTTTCATCTAACTCTTAATTTTTTGTGCAGGGTTACCAAATACTGTTTCGCCTTCCTTCACCGGCCCGATGACTACAGAACCAGCGCCAATTCGCGCCCCTTTACCAATGGTAATTCCTGAAATGATCACAGATCCTGATCCGATAAAAACTTCATCTTCGATGGTAACGTTCGGACTGACGATGGTGCCTGCTCCTATCTGAACAAAATCGCCAATAACCGACTCAGCACCTACATGACTTTTTGCATGCATCAGGCAATGACTCCCGATCGTAGAACCAGGGCCTGAACTAAAACCTATATCGAAGAAATTCCCATGACCGATGATTCCTTTTGGAGAAAGCATGGCTTGCTTATGCGTAGCATTTACCGGCTGAATGTGCCTCACTTCCTGGAGCATCTTCACGATTGTCTTTCTGAGTTTATTATCGTCGACCGCAACGAAGGCCTCACATTTCTTACCAATGAGCTTCAGGAAACCATCATCATCTGTGCTTCCAAGAATAACCGCATCGTCAATCTCAGTATTGTGTAATTTTTTGTTGTCGTCAAGAAAACCATAGACTACTACTTCGTTGCTTTCGAAAATTTCTTTAGCAACTCTTCCAAGATAATTTGCTCCAAAAATGATAACAGGATTTTCCATCGCTTAATTAATGATCAACAAAGGTAGCGCGAATCAGCGACCGGCCAAACCCGTCATTTTATTCACGAAAGGGTTTTTATACACAGTTAAAAAGACAAGGAAAGGAAGAAAGCCAATCTTATAGCGTGATAACGTGCCAAAATTCGGAGTAGATAATGCAAGAAAAATTCCAAGGACAACACAGTAAGCAATAGCAGCCAGGGCCATTAACCGGTCAGGTGAACTAAAGAATCGTTTAATAGAAATTATTGAAGTGATGAACAATATCAATAAGACCGTATTCTCAACACCCGCTGCAACGGAGATAATATGATGACCCTCCCAGATAAAAGGACGGAAGAATCCGGCTACGAGTGCCTGGGGAGAATTCATCAATACACTGCCAAACGTAGCAGACAGATCATTGTAATGAACCGCATTGTCGGGATATGTCAACAGCATAAACTCACGGTTATTCTCAACGATGACTTCCAAAAACCGATTAGGATAGAAATTGGGGTGAATGCTGGTTCCTGTAAGAAAAATAATTACAAACAGAACCACCCAGCTTGCCCCATCAAACCGTTGAAAAAAGACAAAAGAATGCTTCAGTCTTATAATTATAGCTGTTGTAAGAATTACCGGTACAAAGACACCTATCCAATAGTATTTTAGATTCCAACCAATCCACAACGAAAGAATTATCAGAACTCCATCCCCCCACTTTACTTTTTTGTACTGGCATAGATTCAGAAAGATCGCCGTTAAAAAAAATATAGATGCCAGCCCGAGGCTTTCTTTAATTAATCCTGAAGACCAAAAAACCACCGAGGGGAAAAATAAGAATGACAAAGCTGCCGCCTGATCTGATGATGGAAAGAAATCAGTAACCCTCCTGAATATATACCATGCTCCCAAAAATGAAACAGACGAGATCAGTATTGACATCAGCCAATAGTTTCCACTTGTGAGCAGAGACAGGATACCAGAGATCTTGGCAAAAAAGAGTGATCGTTGCTGAAGATTAATAAGTCCGGGGAGGAGTTCAGGATCTGCGTTTTCATTCCAGAAAAATCTCAAAGCACCTGATGGATTATCCATTATTAAATCAGAAACAATTTTCCCATCCTGCCAGTATGTTATTGTATCTCCTTCACCATAATAATAAAAGTAAAGCCATCCTACAGCGAAACCAGCAAGCAACTTGACCACCAAGGCAGTTCTGTAGAGAGGCTTCATGTTATCCGGCTGACGATTATAAATCGAGCCTGCAACACATCCCAATACAAGAAGATTTATGAATGCTATTAAATAAGTCATTTTGCAGGACGCATCAGTGATGCCCCAATAGTACAGTTAAGGCAGTTCTTTTGCTGGCAAAAGTTATTATATAATTCTATCAATCCCTGCGAGTCGAAAGAATTATTCGCATCCATGCCCACGCCTTTCCACGCTCGTGTGATATTATTCTCTTCAGCAGGCAGTTGCTGGAGAATATGAACAGAAAGATCGATCCATCGCTGTTCATGGGTCATTCTTCCGTAGGCAACCCAGACGGGCACGATAGTATTGATAATAATATTCTCAATGCTGGATTTTCCCAATTCGTGTACATCACTTTTGGATTGCTTTGAGAATTGATAATGATGCAACCAGTAATCAGAAACTGTTACTGAAAACAAATTTGCAATTGACTTTATATCCTCCAATCCCAGTATTGCGGAAAAGATATTCTGCCTCGAATGAAGAATGCTGGCAAATTGTGCAAGCCGAAGCGATGGAAAATTTGCCGGGCGCAATCTGAGAAACCTCCACTGCGCTTTCGACATTTTATTCTGCAATAATGAATATTTCTGCGTCAGCAGAATATGTTCCCGTCGAAGTTTTAAAAAATACTCATCACCCTTAGTTGGCTCCAGAAATCCCGCCTGACCAAATAGTAATGCCTCCACCTGCTCCTTTTTGTCTGCTTGCTTTTGAATGATCTTTAAAGGAAGCAGTTTCGCGAGTTGAAAAAATGGTTCAGAATTGATCTTAAAACCAAAGTTGCGTGCAAGCAGCTGATAAAAAGTTTCTTCCCAGCTATTTCCATTTTGAGAATATATCGCAGTGATCTCAATTGCTTTCCGTTCCAATCGCTCCAGCATTGCTTTCTCTATCATCGAAAGTCTTGTAAGGCCTTCGACATTCATGATAGACCGCTGGCAGGGAATAGAAAAGGAGCTGCTAACCAATTGACGATAGGTTTTGATAAGTGATTCGTCCACTCTGCCTTTGAGTTCAAGCGTTGGCAATATTGTGTTATCAGTTCTTACAATTTCCTTGTCATGTTGCCACACCAGATGAAGTATCACATTATCATATGCTCTGTCAGTATCATGGTGATGGGCAAACCACTCAGAGGAAACTGTATGAATTTCGACACTGCCCACCCAGTCCATCGAACCAATCTTAATACGTGAATTCGAAAAATCAGGGCCGGCGTTTGTATTTATAAATCCAGGATGATAAATCTCAATCTTTTCGTGATCCGTTGTTTTCAGATCGCGTTTATCAAAATACTGGAGTTGCCAGAGATAGGATAGAAAAGATTCGTGCATTTCAGGTTTTTGTAAGAGAGCAAAATCCTGAGAGCTGTTGTCAGATGTTATTTTGTTCCAGGTAATTGCTCATCTCAAATTTCAGCTTCGCAGATTCCTTTTCAGCCATTTGAGCAAAATCTTTTCCTGATGAAGAATAGATGATTCCTCGGGAGGAGTTAACCAACAGACCGCAATCGCTATTCATTCCCAATTTTGATATTTCTTCAAGGCTTCCACCCTGTGCACCAACACCTGGCACAAGAAAAAAATGTTGAGGGGCGATCTTTCTGATCTCTGCAACTTTATCTGCCCGCGTTGCACCGACAACATACATCAGGTTTTCCGGTGAGCCCCATGCTTGCGATTTAATAATAACTTCTTCATAGAACTTCTTTCCTGATTTTGATTCCATCAGTTGAAAGTCAGCACTGCCCGTATTTGAAGTATGAGCAAGAAGGATCACCCATTTGTTTGCAAATTCCAGAAATGGCTTTACAGAATCTTCACCCATGTAAGGAGCAACAGTAACTGAATCAAAATTCATCTGCTCGAAAAAAGCTTTCGCATATAAAGATGATGTATTGCCAATATCACCGCGCTTCGCATCGGCTATTGTGAAGATATCCTTTGGGATGTATTCAATGGTTTTCTGAAGACTCTCAAGACCTTTTGGACCCAGTGCTTCATAGAATGCAAGATTCGGTTTATAAGCAACGCAATACTGATGGGTGGCATCAATGATCTGCTTGTTGAATTCAAATACAGGATCCGATTCTTTTAAAAGATGGGAAGGAATTTTCGTTAGATCTGTGTCGAGACCAACACAAAGATAGGAGCGCTTTTTCCTGATTTGATTGATGAGTTCCTGACGCGTCATTATGAAAATTAAATTGTCAATTAGCAATCGCAAGCACCCACCTCACTTTACGATTAGCTATAACAGATTTATCTGAGGTCAATCACTTCAACGCCAGGGTACTTCTTTGGATCAAACGTAAAGAATGAATCTTCCACTTTCACCGATGGATTGAATTTCGTGATCAGATACTTGTAGCGATTGCCAGCTTTATCAAACATTACCCAGCTTTGAACACTCTTATCTTTCTTTACAATATTCATTCTCACTTTGAAATATTGCGCATCCTTCTTTTCAGGGATAAGATCTACCACTTCACACAATACACCGCCTTCAGTTTTATCTTCCAGCTGTACATACTTGAAGCCTTTCTTATAAATATCATAGAACTTGGAAGGATTCAGATCATCTGATTTAGGATCGAAATTATCGATATTAACTTCTTTGGCGTCTGGCAGATAGGTCCAGATAGTAGTGCCATTGTTGACAACTTCCTGTTCTGGCAAGGTCAGCTTGTACTTGTCGCCCTTCACCGTCATCTTACCCTTGAACTCCTCATTGATTTTCTCAACATCATTGGTGAGTATATAGGAAAAAGTGGCCTCAAAAGAAGGAATCACCTTATACCTCTTTGCCATCGCTTCGAGTATTTCCAGCGCCTTTGGATCGTATTGTGCGAAAAGTCCGTTGGAAATGATGGAGAACAGTATGAGAGAAAATAGCTTTTTCATCAGCAGGAATGGGTTTTAACAGGTCAAGGGCACAAATTTAATTATTGACCGTGCCTTTCCTTAAGACTACTCAATAATTGTTCCAAACTCATGTCATCTTTTACAAGAACTTCACGGGCTTTGGATCCTTCAAACGGTCCGACGATACCTGCGGCTTCGAGTTGGTCGATCAAACGCCCGGCCCGGTTATAGCCCAACTTCAGCTTCCGCTGGATCAGAGAAGTACTGCCCTGCTGATGCATGACGATGAGCCTTGCAGCCTCTTCAAAAAGGGCATCCCGGTCAGATAAATCTATATCACTGGCTGCATTATCCTCTCCTTCAAATTCAGGAAGCATGTAAGCGGAAGTATATCCACGCTGAGCTCCGATAAAGTCACAGACCTTTTCAATTTCAGGAGTATCTACAAAGGGACTTTGAATGCGTATGACATCAGATCCTGAGGAGAAGAGCATATCTCCCATTCCCACCAACTGATCGGCACCACCGGAATCAAGGATTGTTCTGGAGTCAACTTTAGAAGTTACACGGAACGACAGACGTGCAGGAAAGTTAGCTTTGATCACACCCGTGATAACGTTCACAGAAGGTCGCTGGGTAGCCACCACAAGATGGATACCGATGGCACGTGCCAGCTGGGCAAGACGTGCAATAGGAGTTTCAACCTCTTTACCAGCAGTCATCATCAAGTCTGCCAACTCATCAATCACAAGAACGATGTAAGGAAGAAAACGGTGTCCTTCTTTAGGATTCAGTTTTCTTGCAATGAACTTAACATTGTATTCCTTAATGTTCCTGACGCCGGCATCTTTTAATATTTCATAGCGGTTCTCCATCTCAATACAAAGTGAATTGAGGGTATGAACAACTTTCTTGGTATCCGTAATAATCGCTTCTTCACTGTTCGGCAGCTTCGCCAGATAATGTCTTTCAATCTTACTGAACAATGACATTTCCACTTTCTTCGGATCCACCAAAACAAACTTCAGCTGACTTGGATGCATCTTATAAAGCAATGAAGTAAGGATTACATTCAATCCCACTGATTTTCCCTGACCTGTAGCACCTGCTACCAGCAAGTGAGGCATCTTGGCAAGGTCAATGATCAGCAGCTCGTTTGAGATCGTCTTACCAATGGCGATAGGAAGATCTTTATCTGTCTTTTGAAAACGTTCTGTCGCAAGTACTGAACGTATACTTACCATTTCACGGTTCTTATTAGGCACTTCAATACCAATCGTTCCCTTTCCGGGGATCGGTGCGATGATACGAATTCCTAATGCCGATAAACTTAGAGCGATGTCGTCTTCAAGATTCTTGATTCGGGAAATCTTGACACCTGCTTCCGGCACAATCTCATAAAGGGTAACAGTAGGTCCGATGGTTGCCTTGATGCTCTGAATGCCAATCTTGAAATTGGTGAGAGTAGCAATGATCTTATCCTTATTCTGATTAAGCTCTTCCTGTGTAACCTGAACCTTTCCTACTTCATACTCATTGAGCAATTCCAATGGAGGAAATTTATAACTCGCCAGATCAAGTGTTGGATCATAGAATCCTTGCGCTTCCACAAGTCCTTCCGCAACAATGTCAGTATCCGTTTTCGCCTCCTCAACAATAAATACAGGCTCTTCTTTTTTCTTTTCAGGTTTCACGGGAGTGACTTCCAGATCCAAAGCTGGGATCGGAACAATTGTATCGTTATCCGGAGCAACAGGCTCGTCAGCATTCTTGACAACAAGGAATGGTTCCGGCTCAGGTTCACCCTGCCAGTTATCGCGATCATCAGAATATGTAGGAACGATATTCAGATCATCAGTAGATTCCAGTGCTTCATTTCCCATTGGCTTGGGATCTTTCACCTGGAATGCGTTGATGGAGGTTACGTTGAAGAAATAAATTATGAAGATGAAGAGCGTGAGTACAAGAAATAAAAATGTTCCCCAGCCTAAGAAACTATTGGCGAGATAAGCAAGCTCATACCCAAGACCTCCACTGAGAAAACTGATCTCGGTAGCGCCAGTAATGCTATGAGTGAGATAGCCAAGCAGCAAGCTCAACCACAATCCAGCAAAGAGGGAAAAAACAAACGCTGAGAAAAATGTCAGAAGCTCGCGTTTAAAAACGAGTCTGAATCCGAGTAAGAATAATAATGGTGGAATAAAGAATGCAGAGATACCAAACCAGCGGAAAATAAAGTAATGAGATGTAATCGCTCCATAAAGACCGAGCCAATTGTCAGTATCTTTTCCGGATTCAACCATAGCGGTTCCTCCCATTCCTTCGACAACGCTTTGATCAGCCTTACCGGTAAACAGATATGAGATGAATGCAGTAAAGAAATACAGCGAGACGATCAAAAGAAAAAATCCCAAAGCCAGGTGGAACCGGGGGTCTCTGAAGAAATCAAGATTTAATCGTGACTTCGGCTTTCCGTTTTTACTCTTTTTTTCTTTCTCGGGTTTCTTGAAGGTGTTGGACTTGTAGGTGTTTTCTGCCATTAGTTTAAAAAGTACTCAAAACTAAGAAAATCGTGTTAGAAACGTAAATGCCTCTGCAAGCTTGCGCAAATCCAAAAACCCTCATCAGGCTTTAAAAAGATTAAGTTTAACAGGTATTCTCATTTTTGAGCTACAGATTCAGACCGTAACTTAGAAACTTCATGCGTTACCTGATCCTGCCCTTACTTTTAATAAACCTTTGTCCGCTTATTGTCTGTGGTCAGTACCATCATTTTGAAAAAATAACGGAGACTCAGGGCCTTTCCGATAATCGCGTTACCTCCTTTCTGAAAGACAAAAACAGATTTCTCTGGGTCGGCACCGCCAACGGTCTGAATCGATATGATGGGTATGAGTTTAAAATATATAAACCAGGAATTCCTTTTCGTTCCATTTCTCATGAACACATTAATGATATCGAACAGGATAACCTTGGAAGATTGTGGATAGCGACATGGAATGGGCTTACGGTATTGGATCCTGAAACTGACAGAATCGCATTTTTTACCCGTGAAAAAGATGTCGACTATCAGGAAAAAGGAACTATTGCCAGTAGTCTTGTCTGGGACATTTATATTGATCCTGATCAAAAAGTATGGATGGCACTGGATGCCCGTGACCTTTCGGTTTATGATCCCAAGACCAAAGAGTTTAGCTATTTTCCATGGCGTGAGTTTGTAAAGAAGGAACTTCCATCCAGAAACCAGGAGCAATACACCGCAATTCAAAAAGTATTACCGCGATCTGATCATCAGCTTTGGCTTGGAACAACAGCAGGACTTTTCAGCTTTGATATCAAAACAAAGCAATTCGAATACATCGGCGGGGAAGATCCCGTTGATTTTACTGCGATGGCCTTTGATGCCCGAAGAAATGTTTTATTCTTCACTCAAAACAAACCTTTCGCTTACGACTGCAATACAAAAACACTCAAAGATGTCATTTTAGACAGGACCAATCAGATCATGATGGAACCTGATGCTTCTTTAATAATGCCCACTACCCAGAGACTAATTTCTATCAATCAGAAAACGCTTCATGCAATCCCGTTAGCAACAGAAAAAGAGGATCCGTTTTCAATCCATCTTAACAGTATTAAAGTAGTATATAAAGATCCGGATGGCACCACCTGGATTGGTACATCGGAAGGCATTCGGAAATATGACTCGCGGCTTGATGTTTTCCGATATGTAAAGATCTATCCTGACAGCATTCGTCCTGTGACTGGAAACCTTTTTCACATCACTGACAGCAAACAAGATGAAAAGTTCTATGTAAGCTCGTACGCAGGAAACAAATTACTGGTAATTGACAAGCGGAATGGTGCATTAGAACAATACCCTTCTGCGTTGGGCATTCCATTGACCAAATGCTCCCAGACTTTTGAAGATAGTAAGGGCAATTTTTGGGTGCTCACTTATAAAAATATTTTCCTGTTCGACAGGTTAACAAAAAAATTTACAATGTTTCCGTATCCTGACAAAAATATGGATACAAGTTTTATTGAAATGATTGAAGATGCTGAAGGCAATTTCTGGTTCGCTTCTCTTCACAATGGATTGTTCTTCTTTAATTCAAAAACCAAAACATGGTCCAACCCAAATGCTAAGGAAGAGTTCTTTGGCAGGCGGGTAACATCACTCCTTTCTGATCCGTCACATAACGCAGTCTGGATTGGGGAGTTTGGTTTTGGCGTCTACCGCTATGACCTTAAGAAAAAAGAGTTCAGCCATTTCAATGCAGATGTCTCGAATATTAATAGTCTCCATTCTTCGCTTATTAATGACCTTACTCAGGATTTGAATGGCGATATCTGGATAGCCACTAATTCAGGTGGGGTAAGTAAATTTCGTTACGGCACAAAACCAGATGAAGAGTTCATAAGTTTTTCAATTGAAAACGGATTGCCGGAGAATACTATTAATGCCATTGAGACTGACTCCCATGGAAACCTATGGCTGGCATCATTCAAAGGACTTACAACCATTAAGACAAGTGGAGAGGTCATAAAACATTATGATGCCAGCAACGGACTCCCCTTCTCAAACTACAGCAATCCCTTATCGAAAAGTAGCGGTGGTGAATTAATGTCCGGTATCGCGAATGGATTCATACGGTTTAATCCCGACAGTCTTTCAATTTCTACTGCCGGGTTTCCTGTAGTCATCACCTCTTTGCTGGTTGGTGACAGCATGCTGAATACTCACACAAGCCATCTTTTCACTCATCATCAAAATGATATAACCTTTCAGTTCTCGGCACTTACTTATTCGCTTCCTCAAAAAGTAAATTATTACTATCAACTGGAAGGCTATGATAAGCAGTGGATCAACAGCGGCAATGGTCATATTGCAAAATATACCAACCTCAACAATGGCTCTTATACTTTTAAAATCCGCGCGACTGACCATAGCGGAAGAACCTCTGCCAATATTGCCAGCATCAACTTTGTGATTGATCCTCCTTTCTGGGAAACATGGTGGTTCATTCTCATCATGAGTTTACTTGTTCTGTCTTCCCTGATGCTTTGGATCCGTTCGCTACAGCGAAAGGTGGTGGCGCAAAAAATATTAAAACAGGTGGCCACATCGATGTACAATCAGAAAACAATCGATCAGGTCTTTACAACTGTTGTCAATCATTGTATTGACCTCCTTCACTTCCAGAACTGCAAAGCGTACATTCTTTCGGAAGAAGAAAATAAGCTGATACTAAAATCATCTGGTGGCTTGTCAATCGATGGAACGACTCAAAAGGGTTTGTTTGTCGAAATCCCCGTGGGGACAGGAATTATAGGAAAGGCAGCTCAAACAGGTAATGCATCAGTTCAATACGTTCAGGTTGACGGAAAGAAATTTTCGGAGATCGCAATCCCCGTTATTGTTGAGAACAGAGTTTTTGCAGTGATTCAGTCTGAACACATCAGCAGAAATTTCTTCAGCTCATGGCACTTAAATATGCTGAAAGAGATTGCTGCTATCTGCGGCGCAAAGATTGGAAGATATTTTATTGAAGATCAGATAAGGAGTAAAGTAGCCCGTGACTTGCATGATGATATGGGATCTACCCTATCAAGTATCAACATCATGAGCAGGATCGCACTCGAAAAAAATGAACCGCTCATCTCACAGAAATATCTTAAGAACATCCGCGAGAATGCATCGGTGATTCAGGAAAGCATGAGTGATATTGTATGGGCAATCAATCCTGAGAACGACACCATGAGTAAGGTGATCCTCAGAATGAAAGAATTTACTACAGAAATTCTGGAGCCATTGGATATTCAATATGAGTTTCTTCAGCTTGGTGATTTCAATGATATTAAAATGGACCTTGGAACACGAAAGGATTTTTACCTGATCTTCAAAGAAGCAGTTAACAATGCCGCAAAATACAGTCAGGGAAAAAAGATCACGATCTCACTAAACAATGAAGGAAAGTCCATTTATCTCGAAGTGAAAGATGATGGACAGGGCTTTGCAATCATCAATCATGAGAAGGGTAATGGCTTGAAAAACATGAAGCATCGGGCCCATAACATCAAGGCTTCACTGGAAATTGATTCAAAGCCCGGAAACGGGACTATCGTTTTGTTGAAAGTTCCGATCACATGATTGGGGTATTTCAATGGCTTCATAAATAGTACTTATTTACACACATAATATATATGTCTAAGGCGCTGTCGGTTCTGATCTACGAGGATAATAAGTTGCTTCGCGAAAGCCTGGCTAGCCTGCTTCAATTAAATGGATCGCTCCGTCTTTCCGATGCTTATGAGAACGTATTGCTGGTAAAAGAACAGGTAGCAGTTCATCAGCCTGATATCATCCTGATGGATATTGACATGCCAGAAATGACAGGAATTGAAGCGGTGAAGCAGATCCGGACCATCAATTCATCAGTTCCAATTCTCATGCTGACAGTATTCGATGACAATATGCATGTGTTTCAGGCTATCCGTGCAGGAGCATCGGGTTATCTGCTGAAAAAGCATATTTCCACCAAATTGTTTAATGCTATTGAGGAAGTGATGGATGGCGGCGCGCCGATGTCACCTTCGGTTGCACGGATGGTTATTGATTCCATGCAGAATATCCAGGAGAATCCATATCAGCTGACCGCCCGTGAAAAAGAGATTTTGACCTTATTAAGTCAGGGCAACAGTTACAAATTAATGGCTTCCCATCTTGACATCAGTCTGGATACGGTTCGCACTCACATCAAAAAGATCTACGAAAAGCTTCATGTCCATTCCCAGACAGAAGCAGTCTCCAAAGCCATTCACGAGAAGCTGGTCTAAAAATACCTCACATCATTATGTGATTTCAAGGAAGATTAAATCAGGTGAGATTTGATTCAAGCTAAAAACACCCAAAATCTTGAAATTCCTTAAGGCCACCGCCCTTCTTATCATCAGTTTTAGTCTTGCTCTATCTGTGTATGCCCAGCAAACCCCATATGTAAATTGGGCGAGAAAAATCGGAGGATCAAGTTCTGATCTTGGAACTTTCGTTGCAAAAGATGCTGCCGGAAATCTTTACTATACAGGATACTTTACAACTTCGGCTGACTTTGATCCTTCTTCAGGTGTCTTTACCTTAAATACAGCTTCCGCCGGTCAACGTGATTCATACATTACCAAGTTCAATTCCGACGGACAACTTATTTGGGCAAAAGCATTTGGAGGCACAAACATCGATCAGGGTAATGCTGTCACGATTGATAATTCTGGAAACATTTTAATAACCGGAATGTTTGTTGGAACTGCCGACTTCAATCCGGGTACTGGCGTCAACAATCTTACTTCTCTTGGTAATCGGGATGTTTATGTATTGAAACTGGATATCAACGGAGATTATGTTTGGGCACAAAAGTTTGGAAACACAAGTCTCGATGAGGGTTTTGGAATAAAGACCGATGCTTCTGGTAATGTTTATACTGTCGGAATATTTGCAGGCAATGTTGATTTTGATCCCGGTGCAGGAACAGCAATTCTGAATAGCAGCACTTCAAATCACGATACTTTTGTTGTAAAGCTGGACGCTTCCGGAAATTATGTGTGGGCGAAAAGCTTTGGAGGAACAGGCTTCGATACTTCTTACTCACTTGCACTTGATGCTTCCAATAATGTAATTCTAACAGGACGATACAATGGAGCCATTGACCTTGATCCAGGACCGGGTACTTCCACGGCGCCTGTTTACGGAAGTGACGATATCTTTATCACCAAGCTGGATGTAAACGGAGGATTTGTATGGACAAAAACTTTCGGCGGAACCGGTACCGACTGGGGATTTGGTGTAACGACTGATGCATCAGGAAATATTTATTCAACAGGATACTTTGCTGGAACTGTAGATTTCAATCCTGGTGCCGGAACATTCAATCTCACCATTCTTGCAAACTACACTGAAGCCTATGTTCAGAAATTAGATGCTAGTGGTAATTTTATCTGGGCCGTGAGAATGGGTGGGCCCAACACCGCTACGTCGGAAGAAACCTATGGGAAATCAATCGACCTCGATCCATCCGGAAACATTTTAACAACTGGTGAATTTACAGGTACAGCAGATTTTGATCCAGGTGCGGGCACATTCAATATCACAGCTGTCTCAACTGCGCAGCCAGACATTTTTGTTTCCAAACTTTCCAATAATGGAGACTTTGTATGGGCTTATAACATTGGAGGTGTCAATATAGATTTTGCCGGAAGCATTTTAAGTTCATCAACGGGTGAAGTCTATGTTACAGGTGGATTTATTGGTGCGGTCGATTTTGCGCCAGGATCCTGCTTTTATAATCAAAGTGGCACTGCCGGCAGCGTGGATATGTTCATGCAGAAGGTGAGTACTGTTTCTAATGTCTTCAATACTCCTGTCACGATAACTTCTTTTTCACCTCAACGAGGTATTCCAGGAAATCCTATCACGATCACAGGTACCAATTTCAGTATAGTGCCTTCTGAAAATATCGTAAGGTTTAATGGAGGAAGTTTATTAGCAACGGTCACAGGCAGTACCGCAACGACGATCAGTGCGACTATTCCTGTCGGAGCAGTATTTGGAAAAATAACTGTCACAGTCGGATGTTTGGTTGCTACCAGTTCAGTGAATTATTCGCCTGACTTTCTTCCGGCAAATATTCCCACATCAGGACTTGCAGGTTACTGGGGCTTATCAGATAATACATTTGATCTGAGTGGTAATGGAAATACAGGAACTGCCGTTGGCGCTATCCTTACTGCGGATCGTTTCGGCAATGCTGATGATGCCTATGCTTTTAATGGATCTTCCCACATTTCCGTCGCCGACGCTGCTACACTTCGTGGGGTGAATGTTACGATATCAGGCTACTTCAAGTTTAATAATACGTCAGGGGTACAGATGCTGGTTAATAAACATCTCGGTGTAGCAGGCCTTGATTCTTATGAGATGTGGTTTGAAAGTGGTCAGCTGCGGGGTGCTATCGGAAACACAGGTGGATTAGGTACCATCATCAGCACTGCCTTTACTCCCATCATTGGAGAATGGTATCAGCTCGGTTTTTCATTTGATGATGCAACGAATACTCAAAAGCTCTACATCAATGGTTGTATGGTGACACAAAACACCAGTACGGCAAGCATTGCTTATGATAG
Organism: Cyclobacteriaceae bacterium; assembly: GCA_013141055.1. Taxonomy (NCBI): domain Bacteria; kingdom Pseudomonadati; phylum Bacteroidota; class Cytophagia; order Cytophagales; family Cyclobacteriaceae; species Cyclobacteriaceae bacterium. The sequence continues at coordinate 1,201,152 of JABFRS010000001.1, forward strand.
TGAGCCTTTGTTCTTTGGAGCGAGTAATGATTTTCAAACACCAACACAATTCTTCAACGGAGATGCTGCGGAAATCGTACTGTGGTCAAGAGCATTGAGTGATACAGAGATTCAGCAGGTCTCAAGACCTGGTATTTATTCAAGTGGTACTAATCCGGAAGATGGAGATGTTGGCGCCACAGTTGTCTTTACTGGAAGAAATTTCAGTACAGACATGACAACCCTCAAAGTATTTTTCTCAGGACCAACTGCCGCAGGTGTTGAAGGGGTTATCACTGGCAGTACGTCGACATCCATTACTACTACCGTTCCACTTGGTGCAGAAACAGGTCCCGTTGGAGTTTCTAAAGGATGCCTGTTCGATTCTCCAAGTGAATTTGATTTCACAGTCCTTGATGCACCGTGCATACCTGCTGCAGAGCTCGCTGCCCTTGAAGCTCTTTACAATGCAACGGATGGGCCCAACTGGATGGATAATGAAAACTGGCTAGGAGTAAATCCCTCTAATTGGCTCGGGGTAAAAATAGTTGGTTGTCATGTGACAGAAATTGATCTTTTCGAAAATAATCTTGTTGGAACATTGCCAGTAGAAATGGGAGATCTGACCAACCTGGTACGGCTCAACGTTGCTAATAATCTCCTTCATGGAGATGTTCCGGCAAGTCTGGCGGGTACAGCCTTACAATTCTTAAATATCGAGAACAATAGGTTTGTCAACCTTCCAAATTTAGGCAACGACTTGGAAGGAGATATTTCAAATAATTATTTCACATTCGAAGACATTGAGCCGAATATATTAAGTGATGCCGTTACTTACAGTCCACAGGCTCCACTGCCTGGAGGCTCGTTTTTACTTTCGCTGGGATCTCCATTAGTTATTCCTTTATCAACTCCGGGTACTGCCAATCAATATCAATGGTATGCAAACGGAGGATTTCTTACCGGTGAGAATTCTCCAACATTCTCCATTCCTTCTATTACCACTGCCGATGTTGGTTATTATGAAGTAGAAGTTTCAAGTCCATTGGCTCCTGATCTGATACTTATTGCTACTTATATTGTCGGCATCGATGATCAGTGCGGACCGCGTATCGATGGCAGAATTGATGCTCCTTTCGATCCTCATGTCAATGATCAAAACGGTATTAATATGATTGAACTTCAATCAACAGGAAAAATGATTGTTGGTCTATTCGAGAATACTATCAATGGGGTACAGTACACGGACGGTATCTATAGATTCAATTCGGATGGAACGATCGACAATAGTTTTACGCCTTCTCCGATAGGATATCTGTCAAAACAAACATTGCTGATACAACCAGATGACAAGATTCTCTCCGCACAAGAGCTTGGAGTTGCCAGATATCTGGCTGATGGAACTCAAGATCCCGGATTTATCAGCCCAGCGATAACGGGTGGTCTTTATGTTAATGCTCTTGGGCTTCAGCCTGATGGCAAAATTGTTGTAGGGCTTTATGATTCCTTTGAAGGAGAATATTCATTGATCAGACTTCAGTCGAACGGTTTGAAAGACAATTCATTCACTGATCCCGATGCATCATTTGGAGTAGAAGTTATAAAAATCCAGCCTGATGGAAAAATCATAGTAGCAGGCCATTTTGGAATTGACAGGCTGAACTCAGATGGCACCAATGATCCAAGTTTTGATCCTGGGACAAACGTCGATGATCCCATATTCGACATGGCTCTTCAGCCGGACGGCAAGATTATTATTGTCGGTCAATTCACCGAATATAATGGAGTGCCTGCCGGAGGCATTGCACGCTTGAATGCTAACGGTAGCCTTGATTCATCTTTCGATCTCACCAATGGTCTCGACTATAGCACTGACATTCAAACGTATTCTGTACAGCTGTTGAGCAATGGTAAAATCATTATTGCCGGAAACTTTTCCCATTACAACACCTATTCGAGAAGCGGATTGGCCAGACTAAATTCTGACGGTACTTTGGATTGCTCCTTTACAACAGGTATTAACATTTCTCAATATGAGATCTACGACATGGCCATTCAGGCGGATCAGAAAATACTTATCGTGGGAAATTTTTCGCATTATGATGGAGTGGTACGAAACGACTTTGCAAGAGTTTTGAACGACGCTTCTGCACCAGTACTAACCATCACTCAGCAGCCAGTTGATTTTACTGCCTGTGAAGGAAGTCCCGCAACTTTTAATTGTACCGCTGTTGGTGCTTCTAATATTACCTATCAATGGCAGTTTAGCCCTAACAGTCCGATATCATTTACAGACATCGTTAATGGCGCAAATTATTCTGGCGTTACTACTAGCACATTGACCATAAATACAACGGCCAGTTTTGGAATCGGAAGATATCGTTGTCGTGTTAATGGAACACTGGCAACTGAAGTTATATCCACTGATCGGGGATTGTTTATCAATTCTGTTCCCACAGCGCCAGGTACTTCTGGGAATTCCGGATGCGCAAACACGAACGTTATCTTAACCGCGACTGGCGGAACAAACGGTGAATACAGGTGGTATACAGTTGCATCGGGAGGCACTGCGATTGCAGGTCAGGTCAATAACACCTACTCGACACCACCGTTGACGAATACAACAACTTACTATGTATCCAGAAGAATCGCTACGTGTGAAAGTTCACGGACTTCAGTAATCGCCACAGCCATTTCTTTACCACCTCCACCTGTTACGATTTCAGGCTCAGCTTGCGCTCCCTCTTCAACCGTGGCTCTTTCTGCAACTGGCGGAACTGCGGGGCAATATCGGTGGTACACATTGGCAACAGGAGGCAGTGCCATCCCCGGACAAACCAGCAGCTCGTACACAACACCCATTCTTACAGTTACCACAACGTATTACGTAAGTATTAACAACGGTACATGTGAGAGCGCCAGAACTTCGGTGACAGCAGAAATAAAATCCTGCACCCCCTCGATCTCGACTGCATCACTTGCCACCCAGATTGGTGGAGAAGTTTCATTAGATATTACATCATTGGTGACGACGATAAATAATCCTATTAATGTTAGTTCAATCAGAGTGGTGCAGCAACCCGTGAGTGGAGCAAGAGCAACGGTAACGGCAGGAATGCTGACAGTTGATTATGCCGGGATCTCCTTTGCTGGAACCGACCGCCTCAGGTTGGAAGCCTGCGATCAGGCAGCTCATTGTGCCCAGCAGGATTTTACGGTCGATGTTGCAGGAGATTATCATGTTTACAACGCCATCTCACCAAATGGCGATGGCTTAAACGATATTTTTATATTGAATACATCAACCTGTTGCCCTCTACACAAAAAAATAAAGTCACTATCTTTAACAGGTGGGGCGATCCTGTTTTTGAAGTAACTGATTACAATAATGTAGATCGTGTCTTCAAGGGACTTAACAATAGTGGTAGCGAATTGCCGGCGGGGACTTATTTTTATAAAATCATTTTCAGCAGCGGCACCGAAGAGAAGAGTGGATACATTTCGTTGAGGAAATAATTTGACATTAGAAATTATGAATAAACGTTTACTGTTTTTTATTTCTGCTTCCTTAATTGCATTGACCACTGAGGCCCAGCAGGATCCTATTTATGCCCAGTACCTGAATAATCCTATGATTATCAATCCGGCATATGCAGGAAGTAATAATATGTTCAATGCAGGAATTCAATATCGTACACAATGGGCTGGACTTGATGGAAATCCAACGACGGCAAACTTTAGCAGTCACATGTCTGTATTCCAAAACAAAGTAGGTTTAGGAATACAGGTAATTCAGGATAAGATTGGTGATTCAAAGAATACCGAATTCAATACTCTTTATTCGTACAAACTTCAATTGAGTAATGCTACGCTCTCGTTTGGTATGCAGGCAGGACTGATCCGTTATACAAATGATCCTACAGGTTTATCACTCAGAGATCCAAATGATCCCGTCTTTACAACAAGTCTTAGTGAATCAAAAATCAATTTCGGTGCTGGCTTACTTTTGAAAAATGACCGTTATATGATTGGCCTGTCGGTTCCGCGACTGCTTCCTTCCACGGTAAGTCAGGGTGGTCAGGAGATTCAGGTTTACAAGCAGAACTTCTATTTGTTTGGATCCTATATTATATTTCTTTCAGAAAATGTAAGATTCAAACCATCAGTATTGCTTCGTGGAACACAAGCTTCTCCTATTTCCGCAGATTTGAATGCGAGTATTAACTTCAAAGAATACTATACAGCAGGGCTTTTCACCCGCAATTTTAAAACATACGGATTGCTGGCTCAGGTCTTTGTAAAAGGGCTTCGCTTTGGATATGTATTTGAATTGCCCGGCAGTTCCGAATCAAGCCTGAATTTTACAAGCCATGAGGTTACGCTAGGTATTTCTCTTGGATTACTCAGCAACCACGACAAGGTTTTGAAAACATTCTAGGTCGCATTTACTTCTCTCATTATTATTTAAAAAAATATTTAACTTCGCTCTCCCCCAGCCAGTTAGTTTAAATTTTTAATCATCACCATTACGTTTTCAGATCGAACTGCGTGATAGTGTAAAAACCTATTGGTAATGGAGCGTTCTTATAATACCCTGTTTGTTACCTTCAAGCCTCTTGAGACATTAAAGGAAATGAAGAGATTTCTACTCGTCTTTGGAATTGCTGTATTCTCAATCTTAAGTGGATCTGCTCAGATTGTGAGTGATTTTACAAGTAATAATGAGGGCTGGATAGCTCCTTCCTCCTCAACAGGAATTCAGTACAGCGCCACAGGTGGTAATCCAGGGGGTTATGTTTTTGGTATCGACCCAGCGTTGGCATCCACTTTCTGGTATTACAGAGCTCCCGGAAAATTCACCGGCAATCGTTCATCATATTACAATGGAACAATCTCTTTTGATGTATCTGTTGTAACAACTCAGGCAGCTGTTCAGCGTGCCGATATTATTCTTACTAACAGTGCCGGCATTTCGATTTATTATTTTAGCCCGGTAACACCTACACCAGGAGTATATCCCACCTGGACAAAGTATGCAGTTAATCTGAATGAGCTTTCAGGTAACTGGAAAACAGCAAATTCATCTACCGGAACTGCTGCTACTCAGGCAGAGATTCAGAATGTTTTAACAAGTCTTTTAAATTTTGATATCCGCGGACGGTATGGTTCTTCCATCAACACACAATCCAGGCTTGACAATGTTATGTTTACAGAGTTTACAATAGATACACAACCCACCACAACATCGGTATGTCTTGGATCAACAACATCTTTTACCATCGCTGCATCCGCATTCACTACTGTTACATATCAATGGCAAAAATTTGACGGAACCTTTGGGCTTTGGAATAATCTTACAAACACAGGGGGATATTCAGGAACCACTACGACTACCCTGGGAATTAATACAGCAACAACAGGAACAGCTGCGCAAGGATCTTATCGATGCATTGTATCTTCAACTGGCGCGAAACCCATTACTTCAAGTGTTGCAAATCTTACTGTCAATGCACTGCCAACAGCGCCAGGAGCAACGCCAAACTCCGCATGTGGACCAACAAACACGGTAACGCTTACTGCAACAGGTGGAAGTGCGGGCCAATACCGCTGGTACTCCGTATCCTCAGGTGGAGTTGCCAGTACTCAGGTGAACAATACTTTTGTCACTCCTTCTATTTCAACAACAACAACTTTTTATGTTGCGATCAATAATGGTACCTGCGAAAGCACTAGGACATCTGTTCAGGCGATCATAAATACGGTAACACCACCTACCACCACTCCTGGTTCAGCATGCGGCCCTTCTTCAGCGGTTGTTGTGAGTGCATCGGGTGGAAGTGCAGGGCAATATCGGTGGTATACTGCCTCTTCCGGAGGACCCGCCAGTGCGCAGGTGAATAGCACTTTTACAACACCTGTGATCTCAACCACTACAGTTTATTATGTTGCTATTAACAATGGTACCTGTGAAAGCACACGCACAGCCGTAACTGCAACAATTGATATCGTCACTCCACCTACGACTACTAATAATTCAGGATGCGCGCCATCTGCTTCCATTACTGTAAGTGCCAGTGGCGGAAGTGCCGGACAATATAGATGGTATACTGCCTCTTCTGGTGGACCAGCGAGTGCTCAGGTCAATAGCACTTTCACAACACCCGTCATCTCAGCCACCACAGTTTATTATGTAGCCATAAATAACGGAACCTGTGAAAGCACACGCACTCCAGTAACCGCAACCATTGTTACCGTCAATCCACCAACAACTACTGGTAATTCAGCTTGCGGACCTACTGCTTCGGTTACAGTCAATGCAACAGGAGGAAGCGCTGGCCAGTACCGATGGTATCAGGTAGCATCCGGAGGAGCAGCAAGTGCACAAACGAACAGCGCTTACATAACTCCTTTGATATCTGCTACGACTATTTTCTACGTTGCCATCAACAATGGAACATGCGAAAGCGTACGGACGCCCGTAACTGCTACTATCAACAATTGTACTGTCAATCATCCTCCGATCATTCGACCAGTATTCTCCACGACAGGACCTGGAGGAACAGTTACCATCGATCTGCTCAATCAGATCAGTGATGAAGATGGTAATCTCGATGCTTCGACGTTTAACGTAAAGATTGCTCCTATCAGTGGAGCACCAACCTCTATCAGTTCAAGCTCAGTACTTACCATTAATTATTCAGGGATCACATTTTCCGGTACGGATATGTTCACGGTAGAAGCTTGTGATCTTTCAGGTTTCTGTTCACAAAAAGAATTTACAGTTGATTTTGCAGGGGACATCATGATCTACAATGCGATATCTCCAAACAATGACGGAAAAAACGATTCATGGATCATTCAGAATATCGATGTATTAGAAGACACAAAAGAGAATCATATTACCGTATTCAATCGTTGGGGAGATTCAGTTTTTGAAATTGACAACTATAATAACCTCGACAGAGTATTCAACGGACTTAGTAAAAATGGAAGTCAGTTGCCAAGTGGCACCTATTTCTACCGAATTGATTTCAAATCTGGCAGAAAAACACAGAACGGATACATCTCCTTAAAGAGATAAGTTGTAAAGTCAGAGGATATTGTTGGATTGGTGGTGGGATTTTTACGATCTTGAATGCCTAAAATCCACCATATGTCAGGAAGTCTACGCAATGTCATTCTATTATTTTCCGTCATCACTTTCCTGGGCGCCTGCTCTCCGGGAAAAGAAAGCACTCAACGTCCGGATGTAAAGCCTCCGGTTGCGAAAAAACAGCCTTTTGAAATTGTAGCCAAGCACGGCCACAAACGCATCGATAGCTACTATTGGTTAAAAGAGCGAGAAGACACTGCTGTTATTAATTATTTGACTGCTGAAAATCGCTACCTCGACACTATGATGTCCGGCACGAAAGCACTTCAAACAAAACTATATGAAGAAATGAAGGGGCGGATCAAAGAGAAGGATGAATCCGTTCCTGTTAAGGATGGAGAATACTATTACTACACCCGTTATGAAGAAGGATATGATTATCCAATTTATTGCCGCAAGAAAGGTTCGCTTGAAAGTCCTGAAGAGGTCATCGTAAATGGCAATGATCTTGGGAAGAATCAAAAGTATTTCAGCATGTCTATCTCCAATAGTCCAAATCATGAACTCATTGCACTGGCAATAGATACTATTGGAAGGAGGTTCTATACCTTAAAATTTAAAAACATGACAACGGGTCAAATGTTATCTGACAAAATAGGAAACACTACCGGAAATGTTGAGTGGGCAAATGATAATAAGACTCTTTTCTTTGGAACTCAGGATCCAAATTCACTTAGGAGCGATAAGATTTTCCGTCATACATTGGGTTCATCCACAAAAGATGATAAGATGATCTATGAGGAAAAGGATCAAACCTTGTCATGTTATATCTACAAGACAAAGTCAGACAAGTACATGATCGTTACTTCAGGTCGTACTGACGCTTCTTTTGCCCAATTCATGAGCGCTGACGACGTCAACAGCAAATTGATATTGATTGAACCTTTGCAAAACGATGTTGATTATAGCGTTGATCATGCCAATGATAAGTTTTATATCCGTACGAATTTAAATGCAACCAATTATCGTTTGGTGGAAGCTTCTCCCGAAAAGCCAGCAAAAGAAAACTGGAAAGATGTTATTCCACACAGAGCTGATATCTTTTTCGGTGGCTATGAGCTTTTCAAAAATTATCTTGCGGTGGAGGACCAAAGTGAAGGGTTGGTAAAGATCCGCCTGATCAAATGGGCAGACAAATCGGAATCAACGATCGACTTTGGAGAACCAGCATATGTTGCGGGTATAGACAATAATCGTGAGTTTGATACGAATCTGATCCGATATAATTATCAATCTATGACGACCCCTTCATCTGTATATGATTATACAATGGATACACATGAAAAGAAGTTATTAAAGCAGCGAGAAGTACTGGGTGGATTTAATCCAAACAATTATCAAACAGAAAGAGTGATGGTGACGGCCCGTGATGGAGCAAAGATTCCGCTTTCGATCGTTTACAGAAAAGACAAGTTCAAGAAAGACGGAACGAATCCCACTCTTCAATATTCTTACGGCTCATATGGTTCAAGTTCTTATGCATCGTTTAGTTCGAATCGCCTAAGCCTGCTCGATCGTGGATTTGTATATGCTATCTCACATGTGCGCGGCGGTCAGGAAATGGGAGGACAGTGGTATGAGAATGGGAAAATGATGAACAAGAAAAACACTTTCAATGATTTTATTGATTGTTCAGAGTATTTGATCTCATCCAAGTATGCATCGAAGGATAAATTATTTGCCTATGGTGGAAGCGCGGGCGGATTATTGATGGGTGCCATCACCAACATGCGCCCTGATCTTTATAAAGGGATCATCGCTGCCGTACCCTTTGTTGATGTGATCTCTACGATGATGGACGAGAGTATTCCTTTGACGACTTTCGAATGGCGCGAATGGGGTAACCCAAATATTCAGGAGCAATATGAATACATGCTTTCTTATTCTCCATATGACCAGGTGGAAAAAAAGGATTATACAAATCTATTAGTCACGACAGGTCTGCATGACAGCCAGGTACAATATTGGGAACCAGCTAAGTGGGTTGCCAAATTACGTGACATGAAAACAGATAAGAGTCTCTTGTTTCTGTCCACGAATATGGATGCAGGTCATGGTGGTGCTTCGGGTCGTTTCCGCGCCATAAAGGACGAAGCGTTACGTCAGGCTTTCATGCTGGATCTTGTTGGCATCAAGGAATAAAAAACAAAAACAGAGAAAGAATGGCTTGCGAGTTGATCGTGAGCCATTTTTTTATGCCTTTCCAAATCAATATTTTGTATATATCACTTTAGTTTAAGTATCATTCACTAGGTAAAAAGCGTAGTTGGCTAAAATCTTTGATACAATTCTTTCTCTTGATGAAAATTTGCTGGCAACTGGATTAAATTTACCTGATTCAATTTAAGCACTTTGAAATGACACCCCTTCTCAGATTTTCCAGAATAAAATTACTGCTGTTCTCCGCAATGATTTTCATTTCATGCTGGTCATTGGCTCAGCCAACCATCACGTCATTCACTCCATCCAGCGGCGCAAGAGGAAGCTCTGTTACAATTAACGGTACAAACTTTGACCCTCTTAACACAAACAATATTGTCTATTTCGGAGCCGCAAAAGGCAACGTCATCAACGCAACTGCTACTACACTTACGGTAACCGTTCCCACTGGCGCCACCTATCAGAATATTTCAGTTCTGGTTCCAAGTGGACTTACTGCCTATTCAGCAAAACCATTCATTGTAACATTTCCGGGTGGCGGAACTATTGATGCAACTTCCTTTGATCCAAGAGTAAACTTTGCATCAGGATTAAGTCCGGTATCAATTGCTATTGGTGATTTAAGTGGTGATGGATATAATGACATCATTACATCAACCATTACGATCACAAATGTTCAGATATATAAAAACACACCTACTGTTGGTGTTATCGATGCTACATCATTGGATGCTTTTTTTACCCCTCCCACTCAGGCGTTTGGACACCATATGTCTATTCAGGATCTTGATGGTGACGGTCAACCAGAGATCGCATTATCGCATTATAATAGTGAGAAGGTTGCCATCTTTAAAAATGCATCCACAATATTGGATTTCAGCCCCACTGCTTTCGCCGGCAGAACAGACCTGCAGGAAGCCGGTGCCTCTCCAGGTATCGCCATTGCCGATCTTGATGCTGATGGAAAACCCGATGTTGTCGGCTTGACAAATGTTGGAACTCCAGATCATTATAATTTTTCAATTTTCAAAAATAACAATCCAAAAGGAGCTATAACGGTTGGAGGATTTGCTGCACGCGTTGACTTTACAACCACTCCGGGAGGCAATGACATTGCGATTGCTGATTTTAATCAGGACGGTAGACCAGACATTGTGGTGGCTACCCTTAGTGATAAAATGATCACAGTATTCAAGAACATTTCAACACCCGGAGTTCTTGATGCCACATCTTTTGATACCGGAACAAGTTTTTCCACGGGTAATGGCGCCTATAACATTGCTGTTGGCGATCTTGACGGAGATGGGTTGCTCGATATCGCATTCGTAAATTACCAGGATGATAACTTCTCAATCCTGAGAAACACTTCTGCATCAGGCTCCATATCATTTGAGCCCAGAATAAGCTTTGGTGTGAATACGGGTGCACATCCCCAGGATATTGCCATCGATGATCTTGATGGTGATGGAAAAGTTGACCTAGTGGTCGCAAATATGGATGGCAATTCTATTTCCGTTTTCAGAAACAGAAGCAATCCAGGTGACATTGATATTGCTACCCGCGTTGATTTTGCAGCAGGCTCAAGACCTATTGCTATTGCAACAGCAGATTTGAATGTCGATGGAAAACCAGAAATTATTGTTGTCAATACTCAGGATAATAACATCTCGGTTTATAATAATAAGATCGTTGGCTCAGGCGCTACGATTACTATCAATACCCAGCCCATTGATGCGACAGTTTGTGATGGACAGGTCGCTACGTTTACAACCGACGCCTCGGGGACAACGAATATTACATATCACTGGCAGTATGCAACTACCAGCGTGGGGCCGTTCAACGATATTGCTAATGGAGGAGGCTACTCCAATGTGACCACAAAAATTCTATCCGTGAATACTACCGGAAATTTCGGAGCAGGAAGATACCGTTGCCGAATCAGTGGTGACCTCGCGACTGACGTATTTACAAATGATCAGGGATTGTTCATTAACACAATTCCATCACCACCCGGCACAACGAATCAACAAAGTTGTTCCGCAACAAGTTTTGCATTAGTCGCTACTGGTGGATCGCCCGGTAACTACAAATGGTATCCCGTATCAACCGGCGGAGCAGCAATCGCAGGAGCTACTAACGCTACTTACAATACACCAGTTCTTTCAGTTACTACTACATATTTTGTTGCTATAAGAAACGGAATCTGCGAAAGTTCCAGAACATCGATTGTTGCAACTGTTGATGTTGTACCAAAGCCCGTTATTTCGGTTACAAACTGCACTGCAACTTCTGCCACACTATCAGGACCCGCAGGATACACAACCTATACATGGTCTACCGGAGCAACGGGTCAGACACTTGTAATATCGTCAGCGGGCGGTTACACATTAATTGTAAGAGATGCCCTTGGCTGTGATTCTCCCCTATCAGATCCCGCCACGTTTACAGCTACTTTTTGCAATCATGCCCCAGTCATTACAGAATCTCTCATTAGTGGAATTGTGGAGGGTACAGTAGAGTTCGATCTTACCAGCCTGGTCACTGATTCTGACAACAACATTGATTTCTCAACTCTAAAGATCACCAAGCAACCAACCAGTGGAGCAACTGCAACGATTGATGCAAGTCATAAGTTAACTATTAATTATGCAGGAAGATCTTTTGCAGGAAAAGATGAACTTACCATTGAAGTTTGTGATCTCTCAGGAGTATGTTCTCAAAAAGTTATATCAGTAGAAGTTATCGGTGATATCGTAGTCTATACCGGAATCTCTCCTAATGGAAATAATCAAAATGATTTCTGGCTTATCCGTTATATTGATGCATTGGATGACACAAGGCTTAACCATGTCTCAGTTTATAGCCGATGGGGTGATGCTGTCTTTGAAACTGATAATTACGATAATAAAACTCATGTCTTCACAGGAATCAGCAAAGGCGGGAGCGAGTTGCCAACCGGAACATACTTCTATAAAATTGAATTTGCATCCGGCCGCAAGACATTGACGGGTTATCTCTCCTTAAAACGATAAAGAAACGACACATATGAAATATTCTCTACGTATCAGGTTCCTCTTGTTCACGGTCGTTTTTTGTGGATCGATCTCGTGTTATTCACAGCAGGATCCACTCTATGGATTGTATCTGAACAATCCTTTTGTGATCAACCCTGCTTATGCCGGGATCAATAACAATCTTACAGCATTTGCTTCTTTCCGCAATCAGTGGGCGGGTTTTGATGGCGCTCCATCAACCATTAGTGCAGGTGCTCACATGTCGGTCATGCAAAATAAACTTGGTGTTGGTTTAATGTTTGTTGGAGATAAGATTGGGGAAAATACCAACAATCAGATCTCTGCTTCTTTTGCATACAAACTTCGAGTGAATGACGGCACAACATTGTCTTTTGGAATGCAGGCGGGTTATATAAATTATAAAATAGATCCTTCACAATTAATTCTGCAAGATCCGACTGATCCGGCATTTGCTGCCGTGAGTCAGGCGAAACCAAATGTTGGTGTGGGTGCTATACTCAAAGGAGATAAATTTCTGTTAGGGCTCTCGGTACCGCGATTGGTAAATAGTACGGTAGAACTGGGAGGTCAGAACATAAATGTGTATCAGCAACACTATTATTTAATGGGTTCATACCTGTTTTTTCTTTCAGAGAGCATCATCCTCAAACCCTCTATTTTATTAAAAGCGGTCAGCGGATCACCACTTTCTGCTGATGCAAATGTCAATTTTATATTCAATAGAAAATATTCCGTAGGGGCATACACACGCAATCTTAATTCGTATGGCTTACTGGCTCAATTGGATTTTCTTGATAAGTACAGACTGTCCTATGCATTTGAAATACCTACTAATGGATCTGTTGGAACAAGATTTGTTACCAACGAAATTATGCTGAGCATCCGGACTTCTGTTTTAAGATTCCACGAGAATTCTGTTTCAAACTTTTAGCCAATAACTTCTTTACATAATCCGGAATCTCAAGGTGCCCAATTCGCTCACACGCTCGATTACGATAATCATTCTTGCAATCGGAGGATTAATTCTTACTACATACCTCATTTACAGCACCATTGAAAAAGTAATTACGTGGGAACATGTGGAGGGTAATATCATTGATTTTACCTATGACGGTTATCCTTTGGTAAGCTTTGAATACCATGGGAAGACATATCAATTTTCATTATTCAGTAAGCATGATGAAGATGAACATACAAAACGTTCAGTAGAGGTTCTCTTCCCTGCAGGGCAACCGGAAATGGCAACCGAAAAAACATTTATCAATTTATGGTCAATGCCTTTACTAAGTGGGATTTTTACGATCATTTTCGGTCTCTACGGTGTTACTGGCTTTGCAACTCACCGAAAAAAGAAAGCTCATAACACAGCTGAATAATTCTCTGTTGGTTTTGATTAGCTTTAGTATCACTTAAAGCACCCAATATGAGAAGCCCCTATTTCATATTCATAATTTTCGCTGCCATTGGAATACCATTTCTTTTGTTGATGATATATTTCTCATACAGCAGTATTCAGCAGCTATCAACGTGGGAAACGGTAGAAGGGAAAATTATTGACTTTACTCGAAATGATAATCCAATTATAGCCTACCAGGTTGGTGATAAGTCATACGAGATAACATCTTTCTACCGATCGGATGATAAAAGTTTGAGGGCTTATGATGTGTATTTCCCTCCGGGCCACCCGGAGCAGGCTGAAGATAAATCGTTTATGAACGTGTGGTTCCTCCCTTTGATATTTTCAGTGTTTGGAATCGCATTTGGAGGCGTCGGAATCTTTGGAGTTTTGTATCAATTGAAAAAATCGAAGGCAAAGGATGAGCTATTCACACAACAAAGAGGAAAAAAGTTATCACTACCAATTACGTTCGTTGGCTACAATACATCCTATTCCATCAACGGAAGACATCCATATATAATCAATGCGGAATGGATCGACCCCATTTCAAGTATAGCATATAAATTTACCAGTGAGAACATGTGGGCTGATCCGACTCCATTTATTTCAGCTCAAAGGAAGATCGATGTGTATATTGACGAGTCCAATCCAAAAAGATATTATGTGAATGTGACGTTCGCTCAGAAATCTTAAAGCGAAATGCAAAGATTAACTGAAATGTCTCACAACCTCCCGATTGATTCTCTTTGCCAATGCCGGGCCTTCATAAATAAATCCGGTGTATACTTGCACCAGGTCTGCTCCTGCTTTTATTTTTTCAATTGCATCTGCTGAATCCATAATCCCGCCTACTCCGATAATTGCAAACTCCTTTCCAAGTCCTTCTCTGAGATACTTTATTACCTCAGTAGCCCGCTCTCTTAAAGGCTTACCGCTTAAACCTCCTGCCCCAATTACATCAAGTTCAGACTTATTTGAAATTAGATCCTCCCGTGAAATAGTCGTATTGGTTGCAATCACTCCTTTTGTATCCGTCTCTTTTAATATTTGTATCACATCATCCAACTGACCTTGTGTAAGGTCTGGTGCAATCTTTAAGAAAACAGGCCTGGGCTTTTGCTTTGCAAGATTCAATGCCCTCACTTCCAGCAATAACTTTTTCAGTGGTTCTTTTTCCTGCAGATCACGTAATCCAGGAGTATTGGGAGAACTCACGTTCACAACAAAATAGTCTACATGAGGATAGAGTGCTTCAAAACAAATTTTATAATCCTCAAAGGCTTGCTCATTCGGTGTGATTTTATTCTTGCCAATATTTCCACCTACCAATACATCCGATTTTTTCTTTTTCAATCTCTGAACAGCAGCGTCCACACCATCATTATTAAAACCCATTCTGTTGATGAGACCGTGATCCTTTGGCAATCTGAAAAGCCGGGGCTTTGGATTTCCAGGCTGCGCTTTTGGTGTCAATGTTCCGATCTCAATAAAACCAAAACCAAAGCATGCCAGTTCATCAATAAGAAGAGCATTCTTATCAAACCCTGCCGCCAGACCAACTGGATTTTTAAATTTCAAACCCAACACTTCCCGCTCAAGCGAGGGATGTTCCAATACAAAAGCACTTCTCACCAATTTTACTATAGGTGAAAAGATTCTTAGCATTCCAAAAGTAAAATGATGAATTCCCTCCGGATTAAAGAGAAAGAGTATAGGGCGGAGAAGAAATTTATACATGAAAACTATTTCTTCTTTTTCTTAGGCTTGAGTGAGAATTTTTTAAAGCCTGCTGCCACAATCTCATCAACAAGACTTTTTATATCCTGTGAACCAGCATTGACGGAAGCATTGACCCGCCATACAAGGGTGTTGTTCTTGTCATTAAGATCAATGATCAGGCTTTCGACCGTAAAATCTCTGGACCACGTTTGATTTGAATTTCCGGGAGTTGTTCCAAGAGGTCCCAATCTTTCAAGGTCGGTACGTTGCTCAGAGCCTGCAACAAAAGTTACAATCAAGTCACCCGCTGAATCAACTTTTATCATACCTTTTTCCTTAAGCTCTTCTTCAATTGCCTCCGTGACGATTTTCTGAAGAGGTACTTCATTCGGTTGGATCTGATCTTTCGGAGTGATAATCTCACTTTCTCCCATGCTAAAAGTCTTGTAGCGTGAAAGGTCCCTGTTCTTGTCATACTCAGCCTTAATATCCTGGCCGGTTGAACAGAAACTGATAAAGAGAAGGAAAAAAAGAATGCGTGTCATGAAGCAAAGATAGGCGATTCACCGATCACTGCTTTTCAAAATTTCAGCTTCTGGGATGAAATTCTCGAATGACCTGCTTGAGGTAATCGCGGTCAAGGTGAGTATAGATTTCAGTGGTTGTGATGGATTCATGACCCAACATCTCCTGAACGGCTCTCAGATCTGCCCCACCCTCAATCAGGTGCGTGGCGAAAGAATGCCGGAATGTGTGAGGACTGATCGTTTTATGCAGACCAATTTTCGCCGCAAGAGCCTTGATAATAAGAAAAATGGATACCCGGGAGATTTTTTTTCCTCGTCGATTGAGAAAAACGTAGCCTTCAAAACCTTTTTGGACGGGAACATGAACACGGATTTCTTCCAGATAAATGGTCAGATACTTCATCGCATCCCTGCCGATGGGCACCAGACGTTCCTTATTTCCTTTTCCCACGACCCTTAAAAATCCCAAATCAAAATAAACATTGGCGCGCTTCAGTTCTACCAATTCAGAAACGCGCAGACCGGAGCTATATAACACTTCCAGCATTGCGCGATTCCTGCCTCCTTCCGGAGAGGAAACATCAATAGCTTCCAGAAGCTTTTCAATTTCGTTGTAATCCAGAGTATCAGGAAGCTTCCGCCCAAGTCGTGGGCCCTCAATCAGGGCTGTCGGGTCTTTATCAACCAATTCCTCTGACAGAAGATACTTATAAAATGCCTTAATGCCGGAAAGAATGCGTGCCTGACTATGAGGACTCATCCCCAACTCATTTATATACTTGAGAAAGCCCTGAACATGCTTAGTGGTAAGCGACTTGGGTGAGAGATCGAGCTTTGAAACTTCTACAAACTGCGCCAAAAGCGTCACATCATGCACATACGCTTCAATTGAATTTGCCGAAAGGGATCGCTCCAGTTTCAAATAGTTGGTAAATTCCTTCCCATAAAGCCCCCACGAATTTTCCGCCATACTTTTTGTTAGCCTGCTAATTTAGCGACATTTGTTTAATGTCCTGAAGAAGTGAAGAGTCGCGGAATATTGCTGCATAACTAATTTTCACTTCTCCATTTCTAAAATTAAAATTATGCGCATTCAAATTATCAACGGTCCTAATCTCAATTTGCTTGGAAAGCGTGAACCGGAAATTTATGGTGGTCAGTCGTTTGAAAATTTCTTTCAAACTCTGGTAACAAGCTTCCCGACTTTGGAATTGCACTATTATCAATCCAATGTTGAAGGTGAATTGATAAACAAGCTCCATGAGGTTGGTTTTACTTTTGACGGAATCATTCTGAATGCTGGCGCATACACTCATACTTCTATTGCCTTGCACGATGCTATTGGCGCCATTGCAACACCCGTAGTTGAAGTTCATATTTCAAATGTGTATGCACGTGAAGAATTCCGTCATACAAGCTTGATCACCTCCAAATGCGCAGGGCTCATGACCGGCTTCGGTCTTCAGGGATACGCATTGGCACTTATCTATCTCGCCAATCGCAATCCTTAATCCACGTTTAATAATCTTTTGTTCCAATGATTTCCTTCTACCCTGGTCCTTCCCGCGTTCATGATGAAATTTCAGAGTGGACAAAATCTGCCCAGAAAAAAGGAATTTTAAGCATGAATCACCGGAGCCCGGAATTCATTGAGCTTTCAAAAAAAACAATTAGCCTCCTTAAAAAAAAACTTTCTGTTCCGAAAGATTATACGGTGTTCTTCATAACCTCAGCAACAGAGTGCTGGGAGATCATAGCGCAGTCCCTGATCCAAAGCAAGAGCATTCATATTTATAATGGTGCGTTCGGTGAGAAATGGTATACTTATACTCAGAGATTAAAGCCGGAATCTCAATCCATTCCATTCGATGTTGAAGCCTCACCCGATTTGAAAGATCTAGTCTTTACCGATGGTGATCTTATTGGCTTAACACAAAATGAAACATCCAATGGAACACAGATCAGTAACAAGATTATTTTTCAGGTAAAAAAAAATAATCCCGATCATTTGATTGCCGTGGATGCCACTTCGTCCATGGCAGGAATTACACTTGATATCCCTTCTGCAGACATTTGGTTTGCTTCTGTTCAGAAATGCTTTGGACTCCCCGCCGGGCTCGCAGTGATGTTATGCTCTCCGCGTGCTATTGAGCGAATGTCGGACATTAAAGAAAGAAATCATTACAACAGTCTTTCGCTCATGAAAGAAATGATGGATAAATGGCAAACACCGTATACTCCAAATGTTCTTGGCATCTATCTTCTTTACCGTGCAGTTAAGAAAATGAATCGTATCGAGAACATCGATTTAGTCATCACTAAAAGACAAAAAGATTGGATTAAGTATTTTAAAAGCTCAAAGAAACTTAACCTTCTTATTAAGAATTATGAAGTACGGTCAAAAACTGTAGTTACCATCGCCGGCGAGCCAATGCATATTGACATCATAAAAATTGCCGCAAAAAAGAGAGGCTTGCTACTTGGAGAAGGGTATGGGGAATTAAAAAACAGTACTTTCAGGATCGCCAATTTCCCTGCGATTAAACCGAAAGAAATCAAAAAGCTTAGAAAATTCCTTAAAGCATATTGTTAATCGCTCCTTGTGATTATCCACAAAGAACGATTAACAAACTATCCTAAGAAGAACGATAGGCCATATCATACACTGACTTCACGTGAGGTCCAAGGAACACCCGAGCGTAGATGCGTATGATCGCCAAACCATCAATGATGAAACTCAACGCCACAAATAATGCTAGTATAGGTTGATCTTCATGAATGTGACTGAAGATAACATCTTCCCCAACGAATGTAGGTGTGATCGGGAACCCTGCAAGTCCCAGACAGGAAATCAAAAACACAAAGGCAATTTTCGGATGCTCATAGGAATGACCATGAAACTGATCAAGATCAATATTATTTTCAAGCGTCTTTAATCTCCGCAAACACAGGAAGCCTAGCACGCCGGCGACAGCAACGCCGCTTAAATAAAGAAGCGTATGTTGATACGTGAAATGTTCATTGAAAGATATTGCCAGCGCAATCCAAAAATGATTCATCATTACCATTGCCCAGCTCATGCGCGCAAATTTTCGCTCTGTAAACGCCTTCAATACCATGATCAAACCTATCATTGAAAAAAGGAAAGGAAGAAAATGTTCAACGGAAGGAGACATCATGTCTTCATGTTCCAGAAGGAATAATCCAATAAGGAAGGTTGGGATAAAGAAAATAACCGCTCTGTTGAGTGTAAGGAAATCAAGTTTATTTCCAACCCATTTCAATGGATTCCAAAGGAACCGATACATGAATGAGTCAAGATTCCATTCCTGCACACACAATGTGTAAAGTGAATACTGGATTTTCTTTGGGAAAGAATTCTCAATGGAACGTTCGCGTGGTGAGAAGTTATAGAATTGTTCACGGATCAGGTAGGTAACTACGGATGGAGAGACCAACAATTGATACGTTCTCAGGAAAGCATTTCCCGCAAAATGAATCAACGCAAGTAATTCAAAACCAGCAGCTACTTCAATAAAAATTAGTCCAATCTGTGCAATGGATGCATACGCTATCTGACTCTTGATAGAAGATTGTACTCGGGCAATTCCGGTCGTGATAATAGTAGTAGAAAGTCCCAGCACGCCGATCAAAATTCTAACAGACGTCTGCTGTTCCCAGAAAGGAAAGGTTCTCATTAAAAGAAAAACTCCTAAATGAACGGCGAGCGAACCATAGAAAATAGCGCTGGATGGTGTTGGTCCTTCCATCGCTCGCGGCAGCCATGATGAGAAAGGGAGTTGCGCCGATTTAGCGGCTGCCGTGATCAGGATCATCAGGGAAATGGTTACACCAATCCATGAGTGAGTCAGGAGGTGTTCGTGCACCACTTCATAATTTGTCAATTCCAGAAAAGTTATATTTCCATGAAAAAGATGGTGAATTAGCCACATGGCAAGGATCAATCCCACGTCACCGATCCGATAGATTGAAAACACTTTAACAGCATTCTTTACAGGAAGATAACGATCGCGATAGAATGCAATCAGCAGGAATGAAGAGATACCAATCACTTCCCATCCGATGAATAATGTTTCGAGGTTACCGGAAAAAATGATAATGTTATAACCCAGGTAAAAGAAAAGTATGGTGTTGAAAAATCTTTTATAGCCTTTTTCACGGTGAAGATATACTCTACTGTAAACCGTTACCAGGAATGTCAACAATGCACCTACAAATAAGTAAGTTGCTGTAATCCTGTCAAAGCTAAAATCAATGAAGAACTCATAATTGCTTGAACTAAAGAGTACAATATCTTTTACATTCAATGTAGGAGATCCCATGTAAAGCCAGTACACCAGAAATCCAAGAGCACTGAACAAATGAAGTCCTACTGTTGCAAAAGCCGCTCTGGACAATAAAGTTTCTTTCTTGTCGGAAATCAGCACGCTAAGTAAGAATCCGACAAAGGGAAGAATTATGAAAATATGAATGAACGTAGTCATGATGGAATTATGATAATACAAGTACAGGAAGATTCTCTTGTTCCCCTTCGATATACGAATTGACGTCGCTCACGACTTCAATTTTGTTTCTCAGAGGATGATATGGAATAAACTCCCCCTCTTTAAAGACAAATAATTCGCGCGTCTCAGGATTCACAGCAACAATATTGATCCACTCGTTTATGTACCATTCATAAACTTCAGGCTGTTTCTGGATTGTCTTTAAAACAATCTCCGGAAAATGCTCAACGATCACCATCAGGCGTACTGGATCATGGACCTCAATCATCTGACTTGGAAGACCAGGTCTCAAATCACCGTCTATTCCATTTGCTACCCCAAAAAGTCCCATTACATTATGAGGAAGTTTCGTTCCTGCACCAAGTTTCTGATTATCAACACGCGAAAAGAAATATTCCAGATTAATTCCTCCGCAAACCGGACCGATCGGTCTCATGATTCCAAGAAGGATGGTTCCTTCCGGATCAATTGAGTAATCGTAGGAGTTCAGAAACGCTCTTCTGTCAAGGAAAAGGTTCTTTGTCAACTGTCTTCTTCCAACAACACACAATGCATTGGTAGCATGATTTAGCTCAGGACGCGGTTCGAATAGTGAAACAGATCTGAGCTTTACCTCCTCATGAATCACTTCCGGTTTTTGATGTGAATCAATCAATTCAAATCTTCTGGCGCGTTCCTTTGAATTCAGATCCAACGCATTATAGAAAACAACTTCATTCTTATTATGATTCTGGAGATTTTGCGGTGTTAGTGAATTTTCATCAAAGAACATGATCTCATCCCGGGATGTATCATGAAGTCCACCCACAAACTGTGTTGTCTCTGGTATTTCAATGCCCCTTGATTTAAGAATCTCTCTCACCTTGGGATGATTGGCCATAAAGCACATCGTCCTTGAATTCACAGAACCAGCTCTTCCAGAACATGCCCCGCAATCATACGCAGCATAATGAGGATTATTTACACTACTGGATCCGTGACCAATCAAATAAACCAATGGAGCAAAATTCTTAACAAGACCAATGCTCTTCAATAAAGCTTCAGCACGGTTTGCCATTTCCTCCACAGTAAATCCTATTTGAAGATTATTTTCCCGATCGTCCAAACTCTTATTCTCAATGGTAAGAGATGAGAACTTGTCCATATGACGGAATGAATATGCTGTTGCAGGACTTAGTGACGGGCGGAAGATATTAATAAACAGTTTTACAGCCGACCAAAAACCAAGAGTTTGCGAGATCAACCATCCACTGTAAAACGAATGTGAGTGCTTATTAAAGTAAAGATCTTTCTGACGTTTGCTCTTTGATCCAACTTCTTTGATCAGATACTTCGGAGTTACTGGAGCAGGACAAAGCTTAGTATAAAACTTACCATCTTCAGGCTGAAAGAAAAATTCGACAGTAAAAAATCCCGGAGTACCATATGTGGCACAATCCGGATCAAGCTTCTCAATATATCGACGGAAAGAACATTCCCTGTCATCAATACAAAACAATGCCTGAAATGTCTTTGCCGGATCTTCCAAAGGTTTCTGCACTTTCATCTCTTCCACGATGCCTTCAAGAACATCATCATAAAGACTCCAATCAAAAGCAATTTGCCAGAGAGCATACACTTCACTTAGTTCTGTTGCTGGTACAGGGGCAAAAAGATCTTCCGCTGATCCCTTCATCACATTTGCAAGGGGCCTCCAGTTTTTACCACTGTGATAATCCAATGCGTCGATCTCCAGCAATAATTCAAAAACAATTACATCATGTATAGTAATCTTTTTTCTATCAAGCAGCATTTCAGGAAGCATCTCAATGGCCTGAGCGATGCCCGACCATCCCTGATGTGAAAACTGTTGATCAAAAAGGTATTGCTTGTACAGAGACTCGTCTCCTACCAGGATCTTCAAAAGATCAGCAATCTCACAACTGCTTTTCAAAAGAAGGTCACGGGCTCTGCTTTTTCTAAAGAGACTCGCAAATGTATTGCGCTCCATTTCACGAATGGAGGCAAGAAGACTTTTTTCTTTTACCGGAAATGTCCAGATTGAAATTCCCTGATCAAGATATCCGCACAGTATTCTGAAAAGGATAGGATGCACCAGGGAATCCATATCCATGTGATACTCTTTCTTCCAATGTGATCGCAACGATCCAATTCTGGAAGATGCAGAAGTATCATACTTTCTATTTATAACCCTCTCTTTCCACTCGCTAAGATTTGCAGACCCTTTGCGGTCTACAATAGCTTTATCCATAATATCCTCGCGGATCTTTCCGGATTTATAAAGAGATCTGAATTCATCAAGTGAAAGGGAAACTTTATAACCAAACATCTCAGATGCTGTGCGCACAGCATCATGAAATTTCATTTTCTGAAAAGCGTTGAGAGTATTCTGATGAATAAAGTCCTTAAGGGCAGATTGCTCGGGTAAATAATGTCTTAACTCATGAAGAACTTCATGTTCATTAAAACCAATTGGGTCGTTAGATTTCATTAATAAAATGCTGAAAAGCAGTTAAAATAAAGGCGGTCGAATTGTAATTAAGAGCAGTAAATGCTTCTTAGGTCACCCTGATCATTATAATCCTGCGGACTATAGACGAGGATCAGATAGTAAGATGAAATTCAGACCTGGATGGAGTGATTCGACAGGAAGACCGGGATTTTATTTAACGCCCCGGGAAATCCGGAACGATCTGTATGATAAACTAATGAGGAAAGTGAGAAAAGTGATGTCCCGAATTCACTTTTGATATTCAGGGAAAATCGGTCGAATTGCGACTTGCTGAATTTCTCATCACCAAAATCTCTTTCTGATTTCTCTCCACCTTCCTCTTCATCGAATAACTGAGTATTGTCTGAAGAGTCTGATTTAACTGGTGAAGAGGCATTTTTCGAAACATCGGAAACCGTGATGATCTTAAAAAATGCTGTTGGATCTATACCCTTTGAAAGGATGGATGTGAATAAAAAGGAGACTATGATAAGTCCTGTCAATGCCCTTATTTGATTCACTCTCTTCATAAAATCTACTGACAAATGTAAAAATTTATGACAAAGTTCAGTCTTGGCTGAAAATCGAATTCAATCGATGGCAATGAATTTTCAGTATTAAATATGTGACATTTTACCAGGAGGCTTCTCTCAATAATATGCCTCGTGAAAGTTTGTTGGTAAAGTATTTGGGTTTTTTTACACATTTGTATGCCCAAAACTCAATAATGATCTCACGGCTTAGGCGCATTTTAACCATTTCACTTCTACTCCTGTTCTCACTGGAGAATGTGGCAAATGCCGTCATCACGACCACTTTTGAAAAGTATTCCCCTTCCGAACAGGTTTCTACAAAGAAGGAAAATGTCACCTTCTTTTCGGTTTTGATAGAAGAAAATGAGAACGAAGAGAAGAGCGATAAGAGCCATGCTTACCTATCCGAAATCCCTTCCATTTCTTCCTCTTATTCAAGATTTGTTCAGTTAAATAAAATTACTCCTCAGGCATTTCTTTCGCCTATTTCAGCCAACGGACATCGCATTTTGATGTTGACAGGGCGTCTCCGGATCTGACTTCTTTCTTAATAAAATAAAGCCATCGCCGCTTTATTAATGCCCAATCAGGAAATCTGTCTTTTTGAGTCCTGTTGAGCTTTTTCTGGATCATCACCAAGATGACCGAAACTCCTAAAACATTCTTTAAAGGTTTATTTTAATATGAAAACACTCGAAATTCCTAAAGACGGGCTTGAAGGCCTCAAACAAAACTTTACAGCTGACTCCCTTTCAGGCTTTTTAGTATTTCTGCTGGCGCTCCCTTTAAGTTTAGGTATTGCCAAAGCCAGCGGTTTTCCTGCAGCGATGGGTGTGCTTACTGCAATGATCGGTGGGATCGTTGTCAGCATTTTTCAAGGTGGAAGACTAACCATCAAAGGACCTGCTGCCGGATTGATCACAGTCTGCGCAGGCGCTGTAACAGATCTGGGTGGCCTCGGGATGGACAATGTAAGCGCGGTGAATCTTGCCTGCGGTGCAATTGTAGTGATGTCTGTTATTCAATTCGTATTTGGTATGCTGAAGTTTGGCTCTTTCAGCGATTTCTTTCCTCACTCTGCAGTTCATGGAATGTTGGCAGCGATCGGCGTTCTGATCTTCGCAAAACAATTCCCAATTCTTCTGGGTGTTCCTGGCGATCTCGTTAAGGGACTTACCCCTATTCAACTTTACACCCATATTCCAATCTTCATTGCCAATGCGACTCCTCAAATCGCAATGATAGGTCTTCTGAGTCTTGTGATCATTTTTGGTCTCCCAATGCTGGGTGGATTCTTCAAAAAAATTCCTGCACCAATGATCGTTCTGCTCATTATGATCCCTTTGGCTGCATTTCTTGATTTCAAAACAAATCATGCAGCAGCTCTTGTGACGATTGGTGACTTCTGGGGAAATGTAAAATTCAATGCAAGTTTTGCAGCCATTGGCACCGGAGTTTTCTGGAAATATGTTCTGATGTTCCTGTTTGTGAATAGTCTTGAATCATTGCTTACTGTAAAAGCGATTGACGGACTAGATCCTTACAAGCGTCAATCAGATTACAATAAAGATTTGCGTGCACTATCACTTGGTAACGGGATTTCCGGTTTGTTAGGCGGCTTACCGATGATCTCTGAAGTAGCCCGTAGCTCTGCAAATGTTAACTATGGTGGCAAGACGCGTTGGGCGAATTTCTTTCATGGATTATTCCTATTGGTTTCCATGATCGTACTGATACCGTTGATCGAAATGATTCCTACTGCTGCTTTGGCCGCGATGCTGATTGCCGTAGCTTATCGTCTGGCTTCACCAAAAGAATTTATCGGAACGTACAAAGTAGGCCCTGAGCAGTTTGTTATTTTTGTAGTAACAATTATTGTAACGGTAGGCGAAGATCTCCTCCTCGGTGTTGGCGCCGGTATTCTTACAAAGTTTCTCTTTCATATTATTAACGGTGCGCCTATCAAGGCTCTTTTCAAAGCCGATTATTCAGTAACCGAAAGCGAAAATTCTTACCTGATCAATGTAAAAGGTGTTGCAACTTTTTCAAACTTTCTTGGATTCAAAAAACTCTGGAGCACATTGAAGCCTGGCAAGAATATCATCTTCAATTTCGAACAGGCTAAACTGGTGGATCACTCATTTATGGATCAGCTTCACCATTTTGAAGATTCTTATCATTTGACAGGAGGACACGTATCATTAACTAATCTGGATCATTTAAATGCATTGTCCTCACATCCACTGGCAGCAAGAAAGGTAATGAAAGAAGC
Organism: Cyclobacteriaceae bacterium; assembly: GCA_013141055.1. Lineage (NCBI taxonomy): Bacteria > Pseudomonadati > Bacteroidota > Cytophagia > Cytophagales > Cyclobacteriaceae > Cyclobacteriaceae bacterium. Next base: position 1,226,946 of record JABFRS010000001.1, read on the forward strand.
CGCTGACAAGATTGAGATTCGTTTATCACCGCGCCAGATTGCATTGCGGAAGTTTGCCAACGCAAATGAGTATGACTTCAACTCTCAGCATGTAAGAGTAGCTTCCAAATACAAAGATTTTCCTATTCAAGCCGGAAACAAAATCCGATTTGAGGAGAATGTTCTTTCGAAGTATGCTGATTTTGGAAAAGTAGAGATTGCTGACATGACTTTAATTCAGGGTGCAGGTCAGGCAGGATCAGAGACCCATGTTACGGTAGTACATATTTCAGAAACAGATCTTCCTATTCCTGATTTTGCTCTGGAACCAGAAAGCTTTGGAACTAAGTTTTCTGAGTTAATGGGTGGCAAGGATATCGACTTTGCAGAGTTTCCTGAGTTTTCAAGCAAATACTATCTGCGCGGCGAACCAGAATCAGGTGTTCGATCATTTTTCAGTGAGTCTGTAGTTCGCTTCCTTGAAAATCGTGAAGAGATCCACATTGAGTGCCATAAGCATAGATTATTGATCTACAAGAAACTTGATTTACTCGATACTCATGAAATAGATTTTCTTGAAAAATATGCTGAGGAGTTTGTACAGGTAATCAAACAGAGATTAGAGCAGCCTGTTGCGCTATAACTCATTAAAGGGGGCTGATTGTCAGTCCCCTTTCTAATTATTTTCTATAATCCCGAATTGCCCTTAAGCTGTATCTTTCAGACTTGAGAATCCCTGGCGTTCAATTATTTTTAAATTTTTAAAAACATCATGAAAGTGAAATTTTTCGCCATTCTAATTTTCGTTACTGCTGTAATTCCAATCTGGGCACAGCAAGTCGTATCAGAGCCAGTAAAAGAACCTGCCAGGGAACCTGCAAAAGAAATTGAGGAGCTTCGTCTTAAACTGAATTCTGACGGAAGTCATTTTATTAAAGCTACTTTCCTCAATCAGGTTTGGTTCAGATTCAATGACAGCAATCCTGGCACTCAGGTGCTAGGCCAGAACGAAAGCCAAACGTTTGACATTGGCTTACGAAGAACACGCCTTCAGTTATACGGTCAGCTTACGGACCATGTATCTTTTTATTTTCAATTTGGTCAGAATAATTTTAATTACCTGACTCAGAATGCAGGCAACAGAAAACTTGAAGTCTTTTTTCATGATGCCCTGGCGGAATATAGATTCTCACCCAAGAATGACAAGCTGATCCTTGGAGGTGGCCTTACCATTACAAATGGTCTGTCCCGATTTAGTCAGCCCAGCATTGGTACAATCATGAGCATGGACGTTCCCGTTTTCGGTCAGGCAACAGTGGATCAGACAGATGAATTTTCAAGAAAGCTTAGCATCTATGCAAGAGGTCAATTAGGGAAGCTTGATTACAGGTTGGTAATCAGTGATCCATTCCCTGTTACTACAAACGGAACAACATTACCGGCAATTGGCTCCAATGCTCAGTTTTCGCAAATTGGTCACAACAAACAATATCAGGGCTTTTTCATGTGGAATTTCTTTGACAAGGAATCTCATGTTACTCCGTATATGACCGGCACTTATCTCGGAAAGAAAAAAGTATTGAATCTTGAAGCTGGATTTATTACTCAAAAAGATGCGATGTGGGTTGCCGGACCTGATCCTATTAATCCAACGGTCAATCCTGGATTTCAGGATATGAATTTATGGTCTGTAGCTATGTTTTATGATGCTCCTGTTAACAAGGAAAAAGGCACAGCTATAAATGCTTACCTCGGATACTTTGGCACAAACTACGGTACGGGATATTTACGATATAATAATGCAATGAATCCTGGTTCAGCATTGGCAGGTGGCGCACCTTATCCCGCAAGTTCACAAGGCAATGCTTTCCCGATGTTTGGAACAGGGAATCAAATCTATGGTCAGTTTGGATATCTGATGAAAAAAGATCTATTCGGTGAAGGAAATGGTACGTTGATGCCATACGTTACAGTACAAAGCGCAAACTTCGATCGAATTCCAGAAGCAATGAATGTTTATAGTGCCGGCATTAACTGGTTTATCAAAGGGCATACGAGCAAAATTACTTTGGATTACCAAAACCGTCCTACGTATAATGCGGATTTTACATCTGGGGATCGCAAAGGGCAAGTTGTTCTGCAGTACCAGATATTCTTTTAAACAAAAAAGGGCCGGGTAACTACTCCCGGCCCGACCCAAAAAACAAACAACTTAGAAACTGTATTATTTAACCTTGTTGTTTGAATTATTTTTATTGATTAGAAATTATTTATACAAATAAATAGGATCAATCAGTTGTGTCTTTGAATCCATCTTAATAACATCATGAAGGATACCATCGCTCAATCCATAAACCCAACCATGTAAGGTTGGCTTCTTATCTTTCTTCCATGCATGCTGAATTATGGTTGTCTTGGCAAGATTCATCACCTGCTCCTCCACGCTTAATTCGGTAAGGCGATTGGCACGTGCTTCCATATCCTCAATGTTGTCAAGTTCCTCCTGATGGAAACGGTAGGTGTCCTTAATATTACGAAGCCATTTATTGATCAGCCCCAGATCATTGTTAGTCATTGCAGCTTTAATACCTCCGCAACCATAATGCCCGCACACGATCACGTGTTCAACATTCAAAACCTCAACCGCATACTGTAAAACGCTGAGCATGTTCAAGTCAGTGTTGACCACCAGATTGGCAATGTTGCGATGAACAAAAATTTCTCCCGGAGCCGTATTTGTGATTTCATTAGCTGGTACCCGACTGTCGGAACATCCAATCCATAAAAACTCCGGAGTCTGGATTTTTGAGAGTCGTAAGAAATACTCAGGATCCCGTTCAAGCTGCTCGGCCGCCCATGCCTTATTTTCAAGAAGTAATTTTTCGTATGTTTTCATATTCTGATTTTCAATTATACATGCTTAACTGCCCCATTCACTTTTATCATTTCCGGATTCTTCTTAAACATTGGATTCAATGCATCATCCGTCTTCTTAATATCGATATCAATATTCTTTGCCTGAGCTCCCTTGACAAAATCCTCTATTGTTTCAATGATGTCCGCATCAAGAAACTGGCTTTTTGAACCATCGATCATCAAAGAAGAATTGTTAGGGATTTTTTCAAGAGCATTTCTCAACGATGACTTATGCAGAAATGAAACATCCTTTGTGAACTTGAGAAGGTACTGATGGTCATTATTGACCATAATAATCGCCGACTTAAAATTGGTTTTTAAAACAAAGAAGACGGAGATCAGAATACCTACGAAAATTCCAACGAGTAAATCGGTGAAAAGAATAGCAATGATGGTAACAATAAAAGGAAGAAACTGATCCTTACCCTTCTTGAACATTTCACGATAAAGCTCGGGCGAAGTCAGCTTGTAACCAATTATAAGAAGTATCCCTGCAAGCGATGCTAATGGAATCATCTTAAGAATATTTGGAATAGCGATGACAACTGCAGCCAATAGCACTCCATGAATAACAGAAGAAGCCTTTGTCCTCGCTCCTGCATCAACATTTGCAGAACTTCTAACAATTACTGCAGTGACTGGTAATCCACCAATCATCCCGGACACCATATTGGAAACCCCTTGCGCTTTGAGTTCACGATTGAGCGGGCTGATTCGTTTAAATGGATCAAGTTTGTCCGCAGCTTCAATGCTTAGCAATGTTTCAAGACTCGCGATGACAGCAAGAGTAATAGCAATTTTATAAACTCTTGGATCTGTAAATCCACTCCAGTCCGGATGATTTAAAGAGGCTCCTAGTTCAGAAATTCCTGTAAATGTCCCCAGGTTTACTCGCTGGGCTTCATTGATTGCCAGCGAAGGAATTCCCTGGAACACAATATTGAGTACAATCCCAACGATGACAACAACAAGAGGAGCAGGAAAATAATTGATGCCTCTGATTTTCTTTGTCGCCGGTTGTGACCAGAATAGAAGTATCCCCAACGAAACGGCACAGATAATAACCGCACCCAGACTCATATTCTGAATGGAGTATACTATTTCAGTAAATGTATTCTGGCCATCTTGCTGAAAGAAATTTTCATCACCTTCAAAGTCAGCATCGTATCCGAACGCGTGTGGTATTTGTTTCAATATCAGGATGAGACCAATCGCCGCAAGCATTCCCTTTATGACTGCTACAGGGAAAAAATGTCCGAGTGTACCTGCTTTCGCATAACCAAGAGCAATCTGCATTGCACCTGCAATGACCAATGCTGTTAGAAATAATTGAAAGGATGCAAGTTCCGCAATGGAAGCCAGTACGATTGTTGTCAGACCCGCCGCCGGACCACTAACACTGATGGGCGACTTGCTTAAAAAACCCGCAACAATACCACCTACTACTCCTGCAACTAAGCCCGAGAAAAGTGGAGCGCCGGATGCAAGGGCTATACCAAGACATAAAGGCAACGCTACTACAAAAACTACCAGCGCAGCGGGTATGTCATGCGATAAATTATCGATCGGGCGAAATGATGTTTTCTCCTCCATAAAGGATTGAATAAAAAATTAGAATGTGAATTGTTAAATCTTCCCACCATGAGTGAAACTCAGGCGGCAGTGAAAGGCAATAAGATTATGCCTGTGGAGGTGGAACAGTAATCTCGTGGAGAGGTTCTGTCAGTTCAAAATAGAGAGCAGGTGCAGTGATCGAAATCTGTTGACCTGGAATGACCGTATTAGAAAATAATTCAACAAAATAATCCTCTTCCTCCTCGTATTCCCTTGTTTCATCTTCTTCCAGTGGACACTCTTGCTGGTCTTTTACAAAGCATACAGTCGCATCCTTTTGATATAGTGATATTAGGCCGGTGACCTCGCAGATAACGAGGACCGAAACTATATAGAAGATGAACCGGACGATTTTCATTCAGGGGCAAATATAAAGGGTTTTACTCAACCGACTTCTTAAAAAATTGTTAATAGGTGCTTTTTCTACTTCAAGAGGCAGATTTTCAGATATATAGAATCCTATACAAAAACTTTATCATCCCGAAAGGCCAGAAATTTCAAGATCTTCTATCCGCAACAGTAACACGGTGAAGGTGCCAAATCCTTAACTTTCGAATAAATAATCCCCCCTATGAATGTCACCGAGATTTTTTCTGTAACTCTTATCTTGTTTTCGGTCATTGATATTCTTGGTGCAATACCCTCGATTATTCTTATCCGTCAGCGGGAAGGACGCATCCACGCAGAGGCTGCCACTTTTATTTCCCTCATATTGATGGTCAGCTTTTTATATCTCGGTCAGTCCATCTTAAATCTTTTTGGATTGGATGTCGCCTCTTTCGCTGTGGCTGGTGCCATCATTATCTTCATCATTGCTATGGAAATGATTTTGGGAATTACCCTCATAAAAAATGATCCTGATGCGAAGGGAACAGGATCCATCGTCCCACTGGCTTTTCCGATTATAGCAGGAGCCGGTACGCTTAGTACCATTCTTTCATTAAGAGCCGTGTATCAGGAAATCAATATTCTCATCGGAATTTTTGTAAACCTTGTTGTCGTATATACGGTTCTTAGAATCAGCCTTTGGCTTGAATTAAAAATAGGCAAATCAGGATTCGCTGTTTTACGCAGAGTCTTTGGAGTAATCCTTCTCGCGATTGCCGTGAAGATCATTAAAACCAACGTCTCTTTCGGATGATCAAATTATTTACAGACGGCGCCGCACAAGGCAATCCAGGGCCTGGTGGTTATGGTGCGATTCTGAGATTCAACGGTCACGAAAAAGAACTCAGCAATGGTTATCGCTTGACCACCAATAATCGTATGGAACTGATGGCAGTCATTGCAGGACTTGAGTCTATTAAAAAACTCGGAATACCTGTTACTGTCTATTCTGATTCGAAATATGTGGTGGAGGCTGTAAAGCAAGGCTGGCTTTGGGGATGGGAGAAGAAAAACTTCAAAGACAAGGCAAACTCAGATCTATGGAAACGCTACATCCCTCTTCATAAAAAATTTCACCCTGAATTTGTTTGGATCAAAGGTCATGCAGGACATGCTGAAAATGAGCGATGTGATCAATTGGCAGTGTCAGCAGCACAGGGATTTGACCTTGAAACGGATGTGTGGTATGAAGAGAATAAATAAATACAAGTCTTCACATTATCTGATCATTCAATTCAATCCCTAATTCTTTGAGTTCTTTTAACACCGGTTCGTAAATCTCTTTACTAACAGGGATTACAACACCCCGCTGTTGAATCCTTCCCTTCATTAACAATTTAGCAGCAATTGCCAATGGAAGTCCCACTGTCTTCGCCATTGCGGTATGAATTGAATTCTCACCGGTTGCCACCAAGGAAGATTGAATCTCTTTTACAGAACCATTTTGCAAGAATCGAAACCGATGCCACATCACCACCAGATCTTTATCTTCGGGATCGAGCTTCCATCGCTTGTTCAGTATACATTCCAGAATCTGAACTGGCGTCCCCTCACTCAATCCGATAATTGTTTTATCGAATAAATTTGACCACTTCAATCTTTCCATCTCCGGCCCGGCGGGATCCAGATAAAATTTTCTGGCAATTTTCTCTTCAACAGCCCATTGGGAATGATATTCCAGAAATGAATTCATGAAATCACGGTGGGTCATGCTTTCAACATTTTCCATCTTATAACTATCATCAGTGCATCCCATTTGGACAAGAATATCCCATGCTGAACAAAATCCAGCATTGCGAAGTGTTCCTCGTACCATGGTTTTGATATTCTGCAAGCCATATGCTTCACGATACTTTAATGAATCACGATTAGCATACCCTTCAAATTCACCATAACCTGAAACAGTGACAGGCGTTTTTCTTTTAAACAATTGCTGATAAGGGATGTATTTGTATTGACCATTTTCTATAAATCTGGCCGTGCCCTGACCGGCCATTACAACATTGCGGGAATTCCATGTGAATTTATAGCGCCATGGATTTTCTATATCCGTTTCGCGGGCAATCAATCCTCCTGTGAACGATTCAAAAGAATAAGGTTCACCTCCACCATCTTTTATACGATCAATTACCTGCATGGCACTCATGTGATCAATACCAGGATCAAGCCCGCATTCATTTAAAAATAAAAGCCCTTTTTCATTCGCCTCAGGATCAAACAATTTCATCTCATCCGAAACATAACTTGCTGTCAGGAGATGTTTGCCAAATTGCAGACACTTGCTCGCAACCAGTGGATGCAGGAAAGGTGGAATCAGAGAAATCACTATATCAGATTTCTTTATAATCTCATCCGAGGACTCATGATTAATATCAAATACAATTGCATTTCCGTTTGTGAAGTTTCCAACCCTTTCCTGGGCGGCCGTGAGCGATACATCTCCAACCGTAACTTTCCAATTTGATACCAATGCTTCCCTAAGGATATAATCTATCAGCACGGAAGAAGATCGTCCCGCACCCAGGATCAGAATAGAATCCATCATTTTGAAATTTTCCTCAATTTATCCTGAATTTAGGATTGATTTTTCATTCTCAACGGAATGCTTTAACTTTCTTATCCGGCTTTAAAAAAAGTCTGTTTTTATGAAAGGCTTGTCATTCTTTGATCAACTGGAAGACCTTGATGCTGAATCCAAATATTTGATTCATAAGGCAAAGGAAGCTACTCAACTATCCTATTCTCCTTATTCAAAATTTGAGGTAGGTGCAGCATTGCTGCTGGAAGATGGAACTGTTGTGCTTGGAGCAAATCAGGAAAACGCCTCTTATCCTCTTTGCATGTGCGCGGAACGTGTTGCCTTATACGCGGCCGCGTCTCAACATCCCGGAAAGAAAATTAAAAAACTTGCAGTAGTGGCGCACAAAAGAAAACACAAGGAACTTATCGGCGCTACAGCTTGCGGGGCGTGCCGTCAGGTGATGTTTGAATACGAAACTCGCCAAAAAAGCAAAATAGAGATTGTCATGCTTGCGCCTGATATGAAATGGATGGTAGGTAATTCAACTGAAACACTCCTTCCACTAAGTTTTGGCGCATCCAGTCTTGAATAATTCAATGGAAGAAAAAAAGGTATCGTTCCAGTTTAACGCACGATATTACAAGACAGGGATTTTGAATAACTCCACTAGCCAGGTATGGATCGTCATTCATGGTTATGGTCAGCTGGCTCAATACTTCATAAAGAAATTTCAAAAACTGACAGAGAAAGACATTTGCATCCTTGCTCCAGAGGGTCTCTCACGATTTTATTTATCAGATCTCACTCAACAAGGCCGACCTGATAACAAAGTAGGTGCTACCTGGATGACGCGGGAAAATCGTCTGATGGATATCGATAATTATCTTGAATATCTTGATCACGTTTATGAGACTGAATTAAAGTCCTTTCCCAATGTAAAAGTTACACTTTTGGGATTTTCACAGGGATGTGCAACTGTTTGCAGGTGGGCAGCTCACGGCAATATAAAATTTGAAAAACTTATTCTGTGGGCTGGACTCTTTCCACCCGATATGAATTTTGATGCAGGGCATAAAGCACTGACTTCAAAAAAAACTTATATGGTGGTCGGTGATGAAGATCATTTTGTGACGCTAGAAAGAATAGCTGAGTTTGACACCCTCGCTGCAAAGCTGAACATTCAACCGGAGAAAATCACTTTCAAGGGAAAACACGAGATCAATGAAGAAATTCTGCTTCAACTGATTTGATTATTTTTTAAAATACTCGCTTAGAAATCCGCTGCCGTATCCTACAAGCTGAATAATTGCTGAAGGAATACTCAATAAAGCAACCTTCAAAGATCGTGTTACACGAAGTCCATCAATAAAAATTAAAAACAAATAAGTATATAGACCCGCAAGTCCCACAGAACCCAGTGGTCGGTAAAAAAACAAGCCAAGAGCTATTACGATCAACCCGATCATGAACGCAGTCGGGAACCAATGCGTCAATTTTATCTCTCCAGAATGAATTTTACCCACTCTGACTCTTCCCTTTCCAAATCCCTGTACCTGTTTAAAAAATTGCCTGAACGTTGTGCGTCGTTTATGAAAAACGAATGCTTCTGGTATAAGAGAAACCCGAAATCCCTCTTTCCTCATACGAATGCTTAATTCAATATCCTCTGCAAGACGATCAAACTTAAACCCACCAGTCTTCGCAATCACATCACGACTCATTCCCATATTAAAGCTTCGGGGTTGAAATTTATGTACCTGGTTTTCACCACCACGAATACCGCCGGTAGTAAAAATTGAAGACATGGTAAATGCCATTGCTCTCTGCACGATAGTAAATTTCTCATGCCCCTTGTCAGGACCACCCCACGCATCAATTGGATGGGCCGTCATAAACTTTTCAACTGATTCAAAGTATGTTGCTGGAAGAATGCAGTCGGAATCAAACATTACCAGATAGATTCCCCTTGATTTATCAAAACCAAAATTTCTGCTCGGACCAGGGCCGGAGTTTTGCTTATAAAAATACTGGATGGAGAGTCTGGTGGAATAATTCTCACACACTTTTGAAGCAGTTATTGATGATCCGTCATCCACAACGATCACTTCAAAATCCAGAAAAGTCTGGCGTGTCAGACTTTCCAGCAGCTCCATTAATTCATCATTGCGATTGAATACAGGAATTATTACCGAATATTTAGGATTCTGACCCATGGAATAAATCAAAGGTAAACGCGATTTATTGATTTGAAAATTAAACTCTTTATCTTAATCTTTCAATCCAATCTTCAAATCAACAATATGAGAATCTTATTAATAGCAATACTCGCTTTTACAATGATCCCGGCCTTCGCTCAGGGTAAATACGAAAAAGATGTAGCCTCCACAGATGCAATTATTAGTGCCTTGTATGGTGTTATCTCCGGCGACCCAGGGCAAGCACGCGATTGGGAGCGTTTCAAGTATCTATTTAAACCGGAAGCGAGATTAATTCCTACACGTAAAAGCAAGACTGGTGAACTTACACTTCAGGCTCTTACTCCCCTGGAGTACGTGGAGTTATTTTCCTCCAGAGTATCTACAGGTTTTTTTGAAAAGGAATTGCATCGTACTACAGAAACCTATGGTACGGTAACGCATATCTTCAGCACGTACGAAACCAAAGAGAAAACCGATGGGCCTGTTACAAATCGCGGGATCAATAGCATTCAGTTGTTCTTTGACGGACAGCGATATTATATTGTCAATATATTCTGGTGTGCCGAAAGTATGGGATATCCGTTGCCGGAGAAATATTTGAAGTAGAAGCTGAATGAAATCTGTCCTATACATAATAATTTTTCTTTCTGCTTCTGTCACTGCTCAAAAAAGCAGTCCTGATCTCGAAAGCATTTCGAAAAAACATGCAATCGCTTCGTTTGTGGAATTCTATGATCTGCTAAGCCTCAAGAATGACGCGCACATTCCTGCCGACCTTGAAAAAAATGTAACGTGGTGCGAAGTCGCTTTCTCGAAAAGAGGATTTTCAACCAAAAGACTCACCACCTCTACCATTCCTCTTTTATTAGCAGAACGGACTGTAAAAAATCCAAAGAAGACAGTTTTAATTTACTTACAAATTGATGGACAACCTGTAAATGCGGCCGACTGGCAACAGGAAGATCCATGGAAGCCAGTGCTGAAAGAGAAAGATGCAATGGGTAACTGGAACATAATTCCATATGATAATCTTACCAAGACTATCAATCCAGATTGGAGGATATTTGCACGTGCAACATCAGATGCAAAAGGCCCTGCAATGGCATTCCTTGCTTCACTCGATGCATTAAAGGAGTTAAAGACAGAGCCAAACTTCAATATCAAAGTCATTATGGATTTTGAAGAAGAGTTAGGGTCACCGAATTTACCAGCGGCAGTTGCGACCTATAAAAAAGAACTGGCCTCAGATATGCTGATCATCTTTGATGGACCTCGTCATATCAGTAACCAACCAACGTTATCTTTTGGCGCACGCGGAATTTGTGAGATCACCCTAACAACGTTTGGTCCCCGCACTCCTGTTCATAGTGGGAATTACGGAAACTACACCCCTAATCCTGCATTACGTCTCTCCACTTTGCTTGCATCCATGAAAGATGAGGAAGGAAAAGTTACTATCCCGGGATTCTATGACGGTGTTATTATTACAGAAGAGGAAAAAAAGATCTTAGCGCAGGTTCCCGATAATGCAGAGGAGATTAATAAATTTCTTGGTATTGCAGAACCTGACAGGGTTGGAAACAATTTTCAGGAAGGTCTACAGTATCCAACATTGAATATCCGGGGACTGAACTCACTATATATTGGAGATAAAGCGCGTACGCTCATACCAGCAACCGCCACCGCAGAGATTGATATTCGGTTGGTTCCAAGCAGTGATCCAGCACGACTTATTAGCCTTGTCAGGAGGCATGTCCTTGATGCAGGCTATTACATGGTAGAAAAGGAACCGACAGAGGACGAGCGAATGAAATATCCTAAGATCGCCTCTATGCGATCAAGCATCTCCTATGGAGCTTTTCAAACTCCCTTTAATTCTGAATGTGGAATCTGGCTAAGCAAGGCAATGGTTAAAGCTTTCGGTAAAGACCCTATTAAAATAAGAACAGCAGGTGGATCAATTCCGATTTCACCATTTGTGATCACACTGGGTATTCCGGCAGTAGCTGTTCCAACAGTGAATCCTGATAATAATCAGCATGCTGAAAATGAGAACATTCGTGTAGGAAATTATATAGATGCTGTGAAGACTTTTCTCGCGATTCTTTCTGAAAAAATATAATCCCATTATTATGTGGAGTACCGATACTCTCTGGTTTGAAGTCTCAATCGTAACCTTCATTATTCTTCTGGGCAACATCTATTTTAGTCACTTCGAAGAACGAAGCCCGAAAGGAAGAAAAGTAGTGAAGTATCTGATCACACTTGCCCTTGTTCTCTGCATTTCAATTTTTGTGGGCAGGCTGTATGCTCTGATTTTTATTGGACTATGGTTTATTCCAATCATCTATATTCATGGTATCATGCTGCCAAGAAAAGGAATCAATGGATGGACGGGAGAACCCAAATCAAAGTATTATGAGTTCAGAGGTTGGGATAAAAATATTTTCGACAAGTAATTCTAAAATGAAGATTCTTATCATTCTGGAATTAAAGTAAAGTAGAAGGCGGTGGTAATCCTGCAGAATCTTTCTCGAAGAAAATATCTTTTATACAAACAAAACAAATCGCAAAAACAATAAGATGGGCTGAATTCCCTGATCTCATTTTAAAATAGAAATCCCACTTCATAGAGTAGGATTTTTTGATGCCGAATGTTCCTTTATTCTCATAGCTTCTGGATACTACCAGTATTTCAACTATTCATTTTTAATTTTTTTAAACTTTCATTCTTCATTTTCAGTTCTATATCTTCGCGTCAATGGAAAATTTCGTTGTTTCAGCCCGCAAATATCGCCCCCTCGGCTTCGAGGAGGTTGTTGGGCAGGATCACATCACTACCACACTCAAAAATGCCATCGACAGCAATAAACTGGCTCAGGCACTTTTGTTCTGCGGTCCAAGGGGTGTGGGTAAAACAACCTGCGCACGTATCGTTGCCAGAATGATCAACGGCTTTGAAGAAAAAGCCGAAGTCAACTCATTGAATATTTTTGAACTCGACGCCGCATCCAATAACTCGGTAGAAGATATCCGCAGCCTCATAGACCAGGTTCGCTATCCTCCGCAATACGGAAAATTCAAAGTGTATATCATCGATGAGGTGCACATGCTCTCAAACGCTGCCTTCAATGCATTTCTGAAGACACTGGAAGAGCCACCTTCATATGCGATTTTCATTTTAGCAACGACTGAAAAGCATAAGGTTATTCCTACGATTCTTTCCCGCTGCCAGATATTTGACTTCAACAGAATTCAGATTTCTGATATCGCAAAACAGTTGAAGAAGATCGCTGACCGCGAAAAAATTAAAACAGAAGAAGCTGCTCTTCACCTGATCGCACAAAAGGCAGATGGCGCACTTCGTGATGCTCTTTCCATCTTCGATCTGATGGTAACATTCTCCTCCGGAAAAGGTGTTTCTTTCCAGGATGTTATCAACAATCTTCATATCCTCGACTATGAATACTATTTCAAAGTAGTTGATGGGCTGCTTGCTGAAAATCCAACAGTTCCTCTTCTCATTTTTGATGAGATCCTGCGCAAAGGATTCGATGGACAGAATTTTATAGTGGGGCTAAGCGAACATCTTCGCAATCTTATGGTCTCCCAGGACGTCAGGACTGTTCAACTTATGGAAGTACCTGACGTTACCAAGAAAAAATATATTGAGCAGTCAAAAGCTTCTCCTTATTCATTGCTGCTATCCTGGTTAAGCATCGCTAATCAATGCGACATCCATTACAAGGCCAGCAAAAATCAACGCCTCCTGGTAGAGTTGGCATTGATGAAAATGGCTCATTTCAAATCGACTTTTAACGGCCCTGCCCCCCTTCTCGAATCTGCGCAAGCAGGGTTAAAAAAAAAATTGAATTAACGAAAGAACCGCAAGTTATTGCGGAAGTTCCACGACCTTCGGAAGAATCCACTTCGAAGTCTTTAGAGAAACCTATTACTCAACCAAAGATTGCTGTTGAAGAGACCCAAAAACAGCAACCTCAGGAACCTGCTATTCCAAGAACTCCACTCAAAGGAACGAAAGCAAAGACTTCATTCAATCTCAGCGGGCTCAACAAGAAAAATGATGGCCCTGCGATTGAGGAAAAGATTGAAGAAATTAAAGAAGCTATTATTAACCACAAAGTAGTTCTTGCAGAATTGCAGGAAGTATGGAATGAATATGCCGAATTGAGAAAAAATCAAGTGGGAGAATATCAACTTTTGAAACGTGAATTTGAATTCGATCATCCAACAATCTTTGTCATTCTTACCAATCCGGTTGAAGAATCTTTCATTGAAAATTTCAGACATGAATGCATCGCTTTCCTTCGGGATCGTCTGAAAAATTCAGAGCTAACCATTACCACGCGTCTAAAACAAGCAGAAGGAAAAAGGATTATCTATACCTCAAAAGAAAAATTCGAACATCTCGCCGAAAAGAATCCATATCTCAATGAGTTGAAAGATAAACTAGGGCTGGATTGGGATTTTTAAAGTAGCGTAACAGCAAAGCATTATGAACATGCAGGGCCAAGCGCCAAAAGTTAAAAGCCAATAGCATTTCATATATTTGGGGTTCATTTTTCAGCATGACCATCTCATACCAGTGGCTTAGCCAATATATAGACTTACCGGAATCGCCGGAGGAAATCGGAAAAACACTTACAGACACGGGATTAGAGGTAGAAAGCATTCATTCCTTTGAGTCTGTAAAGGGAGGATTAAAGGGTTTGGTGATTGGTGAAGTCCTTACCTGCTCAAAGCACCCCAATGCTGACAAGCTTTCCATCACGACTGTTGACGTAGGTCAGCCCAAGCCACTGCAAATCGTTTGTGGAGCCTCTAATGTTGCCGCAGGGCAAAAGGTGGTAGTCGCTTTGACTGGCACAACAGTGAACCCAACAAAGGGCGATTCTTTCACAATCAAATCTGCAAAGATCCGCGGCGAGCAAAGTGAAGGAATGATCTGTGCTGAAGATGAAATTGGATTAGGCGAAAGCCATGCAGGAATTATCGTATTGAATACATCTGTTCCTAACGGAACACTGGCATCTGATTTCTATAAAGTAACATCTGATTCTATCATTGAAATTGGCTTGACTCCAAACAGAGCTGAAGCCGCTTCACATATTGGTGTGGCTCGTGATATCAAAGCTGCAAAAGGCAGGGATATTAAATGGCCATCGGTTGATGCTTTCAAAGTTGAATCAAAGAGCCTTATAATTGATGTCGCAGTTGAAAACACGATCGCATGTCCTCGTTTTTCGGGAGTGACCATTTCGGGAGTGACTATTAAGGAATCACCTGAATGGCTTAAAAGTCGTCTTCGTTCCATCGGACTCACATCGATCAACAACATAGTAGATATTACAAATTTCGTTTTGCACGAACTCGGGCAGCCGCTTCACGCCTATGATGCCGATAAGGTAGCAGGAAATAAAATCATTGTTAAAACGCAGCCTGCAGGAACAAAATTTATAACACTTGATAATAAAGAACGCTCTTTGATTGCGAATGACCTTATGGTTTGCAATGCAGAGGAAGGAATGTGTATTGCGGGTGTCTTTGGAGGTGCGAAATCCGGTATTTCTGAAAAGACAAAGGCTATTTTTCTGGAAGCAGCATGCTTCTCAGCAGATTATGTACGCAAGACCAGCAATCATCATCAACTAAAAACAGATGCCTCATTTCGTTTTTCACGAGGCACCGATCCATTGAACACCGTCTATGCCGTCAAACGTGCTGCTTTATTGATCAAAGAAATTGCAGGCGGAACAATCTCATCGGATATTATAGATATCTATCCGGTTAAGATTGAGAATAGGCAGATATCAGTAAAAGACAAAAATGTAAATCGCCTGATTGGCAAAGTTATACCACGTGAAGAAATATTCGCCATTTTAAAGGGTCTTGATATTGAATTGATCAATAAGACAGCCGATAGTTATACTGTTTCTGTACCCCCTTATCGTGTAGATGTTATTCAGGAAGCTGATATAGTTGAGGAGATTCTTCGCATTTATGGATTCAATAAAATTGAGTTGGTTGAAGCTGCCGGAACAGATTTTCTGGCACATTTCCCAGATCAGAATATTAATAAGTTTAAGAGGAATATTGGCGAAATACTGGTTGGAAATGGATTTTTTGAACTTTTAACCAACTCATTAACAAATATTGCTTATCAGCAAAAGCACTCTTTGCAGTTTCAAGGCGAGCCCGTAGAGGTGGTTAATAAACTCAGTGAAGAACAGGGTATACTAAGACAAACAATGTTGTTCACAGGTCTTGAAGCCGTTGCGTATAACTTTAATCGCAAGCAAAAGGAAGTCAAGTTCTATGAGTTTGGAAAGATTTATTACAAAGACAATAATCAATATATTGAACAAGAGCGCCTGGCAGTATACTTGGGTGGCAATATTGAATCAGAAAACTGGCAGTCCAAACCCAGACTGGTAACGTATCATGACCTTGCCCAGCAAGTGGTGCAAATACTGGAGAAATGCGCTGCTGGTGAAATTGTTCAGCTAAAGATCGAAGATCCATTGTATGATTATTGCATGAGTTTCTCACATAAACAAAAAGAAATTGGCCGGATAGGGAAAGTAAAATCCGCATTGGCAAAAGATTTTGGCATACGACAGGAAATTTTTTACGCGGACATGGATACCCATTTGCTTTTCCAATCCGCAAATCCTAAGTTCGATGTACAGGAAGTGCCGAAGTTTCCAGAAGTCAAACGCGACCTTTCTCTGGTACTTGATAAGAGTGTCAGCTTCGAAGAGATCAGAAAAATGGTGATCGCAACGGAGAAAAAATTGATGAAGGAAGTGACAGTATTTGATGTTTACGAAGGAGAAAATATTCCAGCAGGAAAAAAGGCATACTCTGTAGGATTTACATTGCTGGATGAGACGAAAACCTTAACGGACGAGGAGATTGACAAGACCATGACGAGATTAATGACCGAATTAGAAAAAAAGCTTGGAGCGATAATAAGGAAATAGAACAAGCCGCATCACCCGCGGTCAAAAAACCCAATCACTAACTACATGGAACAAGAAGCCCTCAAAACGAATCTTAATGGCCTGGAACGCAAGCTGGTCGTGTTATTGAGCGAACACAAAAACCTTAGACAAGAAGTCACAACGCTAAAATCTGAGAATTCAGAGCTAAAACAGCACCTTCGTCAGCGCGATGAACAGCTCGGAGGCTTTAAAAATCAGATTAAAATCACTAAGATTGTAGATAATATTCACCCGGATAACGGAAGCGTTTCTGAGTTGAGGAAAACAGTGGATGACTACATCCGTGAGATAGATAAATGCATCGCTCACTTAAGCCGATAAGCAGTAGATGGACGAACTTTCAATAAAGATCAAAATAGCAGACCGCGAATACCCCATGAAGGTAAAACGTCATGAGGAAGAGCGTGTAAGAGCTGCAGGAAAGCTGATCAACGAAAAGTTGAAATCATACCGCGAACAATTCGGAACGGACGATAAACAAGACCTATTGGCCATGACCGCTTTTGATTGCCTGGTTCAAAAACTGGCAGCAGACGAGAGCACACATGCCATTGATGAATCAGTAGTGGAGAAAGTTTCTCACCTGAATCAATTGGTCTCGCAGGCTATTTTATAGTCTATATCTGTAAATTCCTCCTCAAAGAAAGTCTTTTGTTAACGGTCCCGATACAACGGGATATTTTTTAACGTTAACGACTAACTATGGAACTCCTCCCTTATGCATTGGCCAGCCTGGCTCTAACCATTATTCTTAGTCTTCTCATCGGCAGTTTTCTCTACAAACGAAAAGTCAATAGGAATAAATCTGTCAATGACGAAAAGGCTAAACTGATCATCAAAGAAGCCGAACTTCAATCTGAAAAGATCAAGCAAGACCGGATTCTGGAAGCAAAAGAAAAATTCCTGAAAATGAAACAGGAGTTTGAAGAAGAATCCAATCGCAAGAAGAACCAGATCATCAGCAACGAACAGAAGATCAAGCAACGTGAAGCACAACTGTCCAAAGAGCTGGAGCAAACAAAACGCAAAGAGGCTGATCTGGATGAAGAACGTCAAAGCCTTGCCCGTCAGCACGAACTTGTAAAGAGCCGAAAGGAAGAACTTGACCGATTTAACCTCCAGAAAGTTCAAGTCCTGGAAAGTATCTCAAAGCTTACAGCTGATCAGGCACGTGATCAATTGGTAGAGTCCATGAAAGAGGAAGCTCAATCAAAAGCTAATTCCTACATCAAAGACATCATGGAGCAGGCAAAACTTACAGCCACCAAAGACGCAAAGAAATTAGTTATTGAAACAATTCAGCGCACCGCTACCGAGCATGCTGTTGAAAATTCCGTTTCAATCTTTAACATAGAAAGTGACGATATCAAAGGAAAGATCATTGGTCGTGAAGGGCGAAACATTCGCGCATTGGAGGCAGCAACAGGTGTTGAATTCATTGTTGACGATACACCGGAAGCTATTATCATCTCAGGTTTTGACCCCGTCAGAAGAGAGATCGCCAGACTTTCTCTCCACAGACTTGTTCAGGATGGACGCATTCACCCTGCACGCATTGAAGAAGTAGTGGCCAAGACAACCAAAAATATTGATGATGAAGTAGTGGAAATCGGAGAGCGTACGGTAATCGATCTTGGCATTCATGGACTGGCTCCTGAATTAATCAAGATGGTAGGACGGATGCGGTTCCGTTCATCTTATGGACAAAATCTTCTACAACATTCACGTGAAGTAGCTAACCTTTGCGCAATCATGGCCACTGAATTGGGGCTAAATGTCAAGCAGGCCAAGCGCGCTGGATTGCTTCATGATATCGGCAAGGTATGGCCGGAAGAACTGGAAAAACCCCATGCTATTGTCGGCATGGAGCTGGCGCAGAAATACAAAGAACATCCTATCGTATGCAACGCTATCGGCGCTCACCATGATGAAATTGAGATGACCAGCATCATCTCTCCTATTGTTCAGGCGTGCGATGCAATCAGTGGCGCACGTCCTGGCGCACGTCGTGAGGTGATTGAACAATATACTCGTCGTCTGAAAGAACTGGAGCAAGTTGGGCTAAGCTTTGATGGTGTCGAGAAGTGCTTTGCAATTCAGGCTGGTCGTGAACTACGTGTAATTGTTGATGCTGAAAAAGCAACGGATGAACGTGCGGGGCAATTGAGCTTTGAGATTTCCCAGAAGATTGAGAAAGAGATGCAGTATCCAGGCCAGATCAAAGTAACTGTGATTAGAGAAATGAGGTCAGTAGCATACGCCAAGTAGAATTGATAATTAAATAGAATTAAAAAAAATGAAAGGGCTCCAATCGGAGCTTTTTTCATAAATAATCCAATACAAAACGTTATGGACTTTATTTACCCTTCTTCAACCTCACGACCAAAAGGTCATTATTCCCCGGCAGCGGTTCACAATGGATTTGTGTTTGTCTCAGGACAAATCTCTACCGACGACAAAGGGCAGCCGATTCTTGATTCAATTGAAGAGCAAACAAAACGATGTCTTGAAAAGATCAGGGTCATACTGGATGCATCGAACAGTTCATTGAACCGTATATTGAAAGTGAGCATTTTCATCAGCAACATGGATGACTGGGGGAAAGTAAATACAGTTTATTCTGAATTTTTTGGAGACCATCGCCCTGCAAGGATCATTGTACCCAGTGGGCCTCTTCATTACGGATGCGCTGTGGAAATTGATTGCATTGCCGCAGTGAATTGATTCCATTGTTAGCTAATTCCATAACGCAGCACTTTTCCTCAAACGATTGATGCGCCTATAATACCAGATAATGTTACATCTGGGCACTCAACACCCTTTCATTTGTTTAATTTTGTAATCTAATTAAATCAGAACTGTGCCGTCAGCCCGTCTTGCTGTAAATATCATTTTCTTCCTGAATGGATTCGTTCACGCAAACTACTTTTCCCGTCTGCCGCGAATTCAGGACCAGTTTCACATCAATGACGGTATTGTTGGAATTGTATTACTCTCCTCCTCTATTGGTTCACTGATTGCAATGCCCTTCACAGGTTGGGCGATCATTCGCAATGGAAGCAGAAGGATCACGCTCTTTGCAGCCTTCTTTTACTGCATACTCATCCCGTTTATTCCGTGGCTACCAACTACAACCCTCATTCCCTTAATGATCACGTTTTTTCTTTTGGGTATCTCATCAGGCATGCTGGATGTCGCGATGAACTCACAAGCCGTGATGGTTGAGAAGCAATATGGCAAACCCATTATGACTTCATTTCATGCTCTCTTTAGCATAGGAATGATGATGGGAGCTCTTGGCGGATCTTTATTCTCAAAAATATCAACTGGCCTTTTTATCCATTTTATAACCGTAAGTGCGATCAGCGTAATCGTTGTGCTCATTGCACGATATTACCTCATTCACGATAGGCCTGAAAGCAAAGATTCCGATGGTCCTGCATTCCGCTTACCAAATGCAGCCATGGTAAGCATTGGTATTATAGCTTTTTGCAGTATGCTCGGTGAAGGAGCTATGGCAGACTGGAGTACTAATTACATGGAGAATATTGCGAAAGCCGATCAGAGTCTGGCTCCTTTAGGCTTATCTGCATTTGCATTGGCTATGACAATTGGTCGGGTATTTGGTGATGGTGCACGTATACGTTTCGGAGACCGACCTCTTATGATCGCTTGCGGAATCATTGCATCCATAGGACTAATGATTGCGATCATTTTCATTGACCCTGTTACTGTGATTATTGGATTGTTTATTGTTGGAATCGGACTTTCGGCTATTGTTCCCATTGCTTATAGTATTGCAGGTCACACTAAAGATCTTCCACCAGGAGTTGGGCTTGGAATGGTTACAACGGTAGGATATTCAGGGTTTCTCTTTGGCCCTCCCATAATTGGTTTGCTGGCAGAACAATTTACCCTGAGATTGGCGTTGCTTCTGGCCGTCGGACTATTTGTGCTAATGACGGCACTAAGCTTGAATTACAAGCCTAAATAATTCTTCTATATCAAGATTTATTTGATTCTGAATTCCTTCACGCCTTCGTTTGTAATGACAACAGGTTTAATAAGTCCTTTTTCATCAAACGAGAGTTCTTCAATGCAAATCACCCGCGCATTTCGGTCCGTTTCTGTAAGAGGTCGTCGATGATATACAATGTACCATTGGTTACTATTGACTGGATGAAGAATAGAATGATGTCCTGCTCCTGTTGCAATCTTAAGATCTTGCTGAAGTATTTTGCTCTCCCTTTTAAATGGGCCAAGCGGTGAGTCAGCGATAGCATAAGCCACGCTGTAGTCAGGACCCGTCCATCCTCCTTCTGACCACATAAAATAGTATTTTCCATTTCTCTTAAACATAAACGGACCCTCCACATAACTTTCAGGGGTAATTTCTTTAAAAGTAGCGTCGTCTGAAAAATTATTAAAGCCTGTAAAATCTTTGTTCAACTTTGCGATGTTGCAATGTTTCCATCCCCCATAGATCAGATAGTACTCTTCACCATCTTTAAATACGAACTGATCAATTGGTTGAGCTCCATTATAGAATTTGTCCACTAATGGACGCCCAAGTAAATCAATAAATGGACCTTCCGGCCTATCAGCAACCGCTACCCCAATACCCCCATCCTCAGAATTGTTCTGAATGTCATTGGCACCAAAAAATAAATAGAATTTCTTATCCTTCTCCACTACCGATGGAGCCCACATTGCCCGCTTTGCCCACTTAACATTTGAGGTATCCAGAATACGAGAATGTTTCCTCCATACAATAAGATCAGATGATGAAAATGCATCCATATAAACCTGCTTCTCATACTTGTCAGAGTAGGTGGGATATATCCAATATTGATTATTAAGGATCATTGCTTCCGGATCAGCATACCATCCCGGGAAAAGCGGATTGCCTGAAGTTTTCTGGGATAGAACAGTGTGAGCTGAGATTACTATCAGGATAAATAAGAAGAACTTTTTCATAGCAATATGTTACAACGTCAAAGATAGTTACCTTTTCAAGGTGGAACCAGTTTGATCTACAGGGTGTTAGGAATAATATTGCAAGACCAATTCTATGGAAATCAAGTTAGAACAATCGGAAACACGTGGAGCTTTCTATATCGAACAGGAAGGCAAGCGTGTTGCATTTATGGAATTCTCAAAAGCAGGCAATGATAGAATTATCATTAGTCATACTCAGGTAGATAACGTTTTGAGAGGAAAAAATGCAGGCAAACAACTAGTTGCAGCCGCAGTAGAGCATGCGAGGAAAAACAATATCAAGATTGTTCCCCTTTGCCCTTTCGCGAGATCTGTATTTGACAAGGTGAAGGAATACTCAGACGTTCTTTAAAATGCCCATCATTCCATCATCGGATTATAAAGCACCATTTTATCTTTTTAATGGTCACCTTGAAACAATCATTCCAAGTGCCTTCAGGAAAATAAAAGGTGTTCACTATGAACGCGAGCGATTAGAACTTAGCGATGGCGATTTCATCGATCTTGATTGGCTTCGAAAGGATTCTAAAAAACTAATGATTGTTTCTCATGGACTTGAGGGAAATAGTGAACGCCATTACTCAAAGGGAATGGCTAGTTATTTTTTCAATCGTGGATGGGATGCATTAGCATGGAATTGCCGCAGTTGTAGCGGAGAGATCAACAGGCTGGAAAGATTCTATCATCATGGAGCGACGGAAGATCTGAATGAAGTTATTCAACATGCGATTGAAAAAAATCAATATGATTCCATTGTATTGGTTGGCATCAGCATGGGCGGAAGTCTCACATTAAAGTATCTTGGAGAAAACGGTGATCATTTACCTTCTGTTGTAAAAGGTGGGGCAGCTTTCTCAGTCCCTTGTCATCTGGGATCAAGTGCAAAAGAGCTTGATAAACCGAATAAGAGATTTTATCTCAACCGATTCTTAAAGAAACTTGGTAAAAAGATTAAGCAGAAGTCAGAAAAATTTCCTGATCGGGTTTCTTACAAAGGATTTGACAAAATAAAATCATTTGAAGAATTCGATACACGGTACACTTCACCGCTTCATGGATTCAAAAACGCTGCAGATTTTTATGAAAGAGCAGCCTCCCTGCCACACATTCCTCATATAAAAACACCCACACTGATTGTAAATGCACTCAATGATCCTTTTCTACCAGAGGCATGCTATCCTTATGATATCGCAAAAGATCATCCGCACGTCTATTTACAAACACCTGAAAGAGGAGGTCATACAGGATTTACCCTGGCAGGAAAAGACGAGAACTGGATGGAAGTGAGAGCCTTTGAATTTCTGGGAGGTCTTTAATCTGCTATTAACGCCTTTGGTGAGAAAACATCCAGGAAAGAAAATCCGGTTCAGCGAAAGCATTGTCCCAGCTATTGTGTTGCACGCCCTGGTACTCAGTATATTTTATGTCTGCTTTCAGTTTCTTCAGCTTGTCAACCATCTCACGGGAATTTTTTACATCCACCACCGGATCACTTGCACCATGAAAAATCCAGAACGGAGTTTTCAGAACACGTGAATCATAATTTGCCGCATCTCCTCCTCCGCAAATAGGCATCGCTGCTGCAAACATATTTGGATATAGATACACTGCTTCAAAGGTTCCCATCCCACCCATGGAAAGGCCAGCGATATAAATGCGTGAAGCATCTGCCCCTTCCTCAAGGATCAGTTTTTTTACCAGTTCAAAGGAAGAACTCAAGGGGACGTTAGGCGGATTATTGTTATTAAAAACCAAACCTACTGGCATCTTTGACCGATCTACACTCACCGTACTCCAGAAACTCTCAGCCGGACATTGGGGAAAAACAACAATAGCAGGAAATTTCTTTCTGTTCTCATCGCGCAGAAACAAACGCGCTCCGTGAGTCAATTGAGATTCGTTATCATCTCCACGTTCTCCTGCACCGTGCAGAAACAGAACGAGAGGATATTTCTTTTTCTTATCATAATTCTCCGGATACAAAATCCTGAAAGGAAGCATCTTTTCATCCTTATTCACATAGGTCCGCTTTTGGAATAATGTTAAGTCAAGCAGCGAATCAGGAACCACCTGAGCTGACAATTGAAAAGAAATTGCCAGCACGAATAAAAGAGTCCATTTTTTCATGATTTGTACGTTTGGTTAAAGAAATATACTGCTTCAATAACTCAATCCAAAGCCATATTTAAACAATGGATTCTTTGAATCATGTGGCAGATCTTCCTTCTGATTACGCACAGCTTCCATGGAGGATGGCAATTCAAATGGCAACTTTCCTTCCGGCTTCGCCTTTCCAAAAACAACATCCAGTAAAGCGGCATCACTTGCTCCATAGTTGGCTAACAATCCTTTTGCATAATGACTGATTTCAGGTATGACTGCAGGGCGATCAATATAAATATCCACGATCGTAGGGACAGTTTTCAGCAACTGAATGATGCTATCTTTTTTAGTGCCTTTGAAGTCAAGGTCACCATGATGAAAGCCTCTCGCCATTGGATTTTTTGTATCGAAGGGCACCCATGGAGTTCTCAAACGAATAATGGCAATGTCTGCACTCTTCGGATTTTCAACAACGGTTCCATACAACGCAGCAACTTTAGGATCAATGTCCTGTATATAAATTTTCAGCGTACCCTCTTTCAAAGGCAAAGTATTGTTTTCATTCTTCAAGAGAGTCAGTGAACGTCTTTGCGTTTCTTCACCTAGCTTTTTCCATTCAGGCTTTCCAACAATCTGAGTAGCTTTCTCAACGTTTACAAAAGGATTATCAAAAAGACCAAGTGTGAATTTCAACCGAAGAATTCTTCTTACAGATTCGTCGATGCGCTGCTCCGTGATCCTTCCTTCCTTAACAAGCTTAACAACAAGCTCTGGACGACTTTCACCACCAAACTGATCGCAACCTGCATCAATCACTTTCTTCACTCTGTCCTCTTCGCTTAGACCTTCAACGCCCCATGCGCGTGCAGGCCAAACCGTAAAGCCCATATCCGAATCGGTAATGAGTCCCCAGTCAGTACAAACAACTCCATCATACTCATATTTTTCGCGAAGGAGTTTTGTGATGATGTCTCTATTGAAACCAAACCCAACATTCTCACTGGTCTGATCCACTGGCACGCCATAGTAAGGCATCATCGCGGCAGTGTGAGCAGCAAAGGCTCCCTCAAAAGGAAGAATGTGGTAATTAAAATTATTTCCCGGATAGATCTGTCCTTTATGAAATTCAAAATGAGAATCCAATCCTTCTTTTTGAGGACCACCACCAGAGAAGTGTTTTGTCATACAGGCAACACCGTTCGAATCAAGATGATCTCCCTGAAATCCAAGAACGTACGCCTTAACCATTCTGCCAGCAAGATCTGCATCTTCACCAAAAGTACCACTCACGCGGGGCCAGCGAGGTTCAGTAGCCAGATCCGCCATGGGATGCAAAGCTTCTGTTATTCCTACGGCCTTATACTCTTGACGTGCTATATCTCCGAATTGGCGCATCAGTTTTTCATCACCAATCGCAGCAAAGCCAAGTTGTTCAGGCCATTGTGAAAATTCGTTGGCAGCCATTGCAAAAACATTGCTACTGAAATAATGTCGTGGATCTGAGGCAACGGTAAATGGTATTCCTAATCGCGAATTCTCAGCTGCCTTCTGAATATTATTGTACCAGGTAGCCAGAGCTTTTGTATTAGGAGCTACCCAGAAATTAACGTTGTTGATATTCTTCTCCTCAAGGAGTTTATTGGCTTGTGGCATTTTTGCAAACATTCCTTTTCCCGGAATATCATCCAGAGAGCCATCTTCATTAATACGAACACCAGAAATAAACATCACGCCGGCTTTCTCCTCAACATTCATCTGGCTCAAAAGATCACTCACACGATTTTCCACAGATTGGGTAATGTCTTCGTAGACATCCTTTTTGCCATTCTTGTTGAGATCTCGATAGGGAGTCTCAGGTTTCGTTTTACAAGAATTCATAGCAAGGGTTACCACGATTAAAAAAATAAAGGCCAATACCAGTTTCATATTATCATTGTGTTAATCTGACACAATGATAAACATTTTCAATTAAAACGCCTTTCACCCATCCTATCTTTTTATATTAGCGAAATGAAAAAGCCCCGAATTACACTGGATACGCAAACGTTCTATGATAAAGGGCACGAGTATTTGCTTTCTCATCTATCCATTGACTGCGTAATTTTTGGATTCCACGATAGTCAGCTTAAGGTTCTTTTATTAGAATGGAAGGATACAAAACAATGGTGCTTACCGGGCGGCTTTATTTATAAAGACGAGCATATTGATGAAGCTGCTAATCGCATTCTAAATTCAAGAACGGGTTTAGATCACATTCACCTTCAGCAGTTCCATACTTTTGGTGATCCCGATCGCGAAAGAGGCAAGCATCAAATCAAGAATCTTAGAAAAATAAAAGAGAACAGTTGGTTTCTGGAACGTTTTATCACTATTGGATATTGGGCTTTGGTTGAGTTTTCAAAGGTAGTGCCTTCACCGGATGAGCTTTCAAGCAAATGCGAATGGCATAATATTGATAAGATTCCACAGCTGGTACTTGATCACAATGATATTCTAAAAAAAGCATTGAGCTCTCTTCAACAAAATCTCAATGAATTTCCGGTAGGAAAAGAACTACTGCCATCAAAATTCACCATGCCCGACTTGCAGAATCTTTATGAAACGATTCTGGATAAAAAACTTGACCGTCGTAATTTTCAGAAAAAAATTCTTGCATTAGGCATTCTTGAACGACTCTCTGAACAACGGCAAGGTGGCGCACATAAAGCACCATTCTTATATCGCTTCAATCCTAAGAAATATCAACATGCAATGAAGCATGGCTTGAGGTTCGGACTTTCTTAATCACTTGTTGAACTACTTAGCATAACTAGGACCCCGAACAATCATGCCGGGTTTTTCATTTGTATGTTGACCTTCTTTCAATACCTGTGTTCCATTCACAAAAACATGTTGAACACCCGTACTATATTGATGGGGATTCTCAAAGGTAGCATGATCCTGAATTTTTGCAGGATCAAAAACAACTACATCCGCAAAATAACCGGGCTTCAACAATCCACGTTTCTTAATTTTCAAATTTCCAGCAGGCAGCGATGTGAGTTTCCGGATTGCCTCCTCCAGGGAGATGACTTTCTCATCCCTTACGTACTTGGCAAGTAACCTTGAAAAATTTCCATATGCCCTTGGGTGATCCTTATACTTCAGGAACATTCCTTCGGCCGTTGGGGATCCAGCATCCGATCCAAAACTCAGGTAAGGCAACGCAATCTGGCGCCTGATATTTTCCTCACTCATCAGAAAATAGGCAGTCTCTACACGTGTGCTGTCCGTGATCACGAGATCCATCGCTGTTTCTTCAGGACTTTTTCCATATGTCTTAGCTACCTCTGCCAGAGTTTTGCCGGTATAGCGCTTTAAAGAATCATTTGTGAATCCTAGTAGCAATACCCTCTCAGCACTGCCTGCATTTAGCAGTAGGTTTTCCCATTGATCAGTTGGTGTTCGCATTTCGAGAAGGACTTTCTTACGAATCGTTGGGTTTTTTAATCTTTTGATCCATTCATTAATACCACCTTCCTGAACCCATGGTGGCATAGATGCGTCCAAACCTGTTGCCCCGGCAGTATAGTTATACATATCAGCGGTTATGCGAAGTCCGGACTTATTTGCTTTATCAATTTTTGCAATAACAGAATCAAGCTTTCCCCAGTTTGACTTCCCTCCCATTTTCAAATGATAAATCTCAGCCGGAATTTTTGCTTCCCTTGCTATTCGAATAGTTTCATCCACCGCAGCAAGAATATTGTTGCCTTCACTTCGCATGTGGGAAATATACATACCACCATATGAAGCTGCTACCTTACTCAACTCAATAAGTTCCTCTGTTGTAGCATAATTATCGGGAGCATAAATCAGAGCACAGGTAGCTCCCATTGCACCTTCTTTCATTGACTGTTTCACAAGCTCTTTCATCTTTTCGAGCTCTTCAGGATTAGGAGCACGATTTTCGTAAGCAAGCTGATTAATACGGATTGTATTCAGTCCTACAAATGCAGCCACATTAGGTGTTATGCCTCTTCGCTGAAGTGATTCCAGATATTCACCAAACGTTGTCCAGTCAATGTCAAACTTCCAGTCAGGATTTCTTTTCATCTGATCCATGTAATCTTTTTTCATTCTATCATTTAACGGCCCCATTGATCCTTCTCCCAGCACCTCAAGTGTTACACCCTGACGAATATCACTTTGAGAATTGCCATCGATCAATAGAGAAACTTCTGCATGGCTCATCATATTGATGAAACCAGGAGCGACGGCTAATCCTCTCGCATCCGTTTCTATCGTACCTATCGCGCCAGACAGATCACCAATAAAAGCAACGGTGTCTGCATTAACACCTATATCTGAAACGACTCCTGGGTTTCCTGAACCGTCATAAACAGTCCCTCCTTTTATGATAAGGTCATACTTTTTCTTTTGACAGGAGCAGAACATCACAGTTAAGACAAGGAGCAAGAATAGAGGTTTCATATGGATTCATTTGAGGTGAATGAAGATAGTGAATATTATAATGAATTTGAAGGTTCAGGATTTGAAGATTCGCGAAGCTCATGTAATTTTAGTGCTATGCCATCTTCTGTCAAGTTCAAAACACGCATCAAGCCTCTTGAGCATTTAAAGATGTCTTACATAGAGGTGTCAAAAGCGATAGTCGAAAAACTTGGAGGTAATTTTAAACTTCGGCTAATCTGTACCGTGAATAAAACAGTATCATGGCAATGTGGACTGGTTGCTCTCAAACAAGGAAGTGCATACATAAGTCTCAATAAAAAGATATTAAAAGAACTGAATGCCGAAGTTGGAACCGAGATCAACGTTACACTGGTAAAAGATGAGAGTAAGTATGGCATGGAGATGTCAGCGGAATTGAAAAGTTTACTGAAACAGGATAAAGAAGGCAGCCGACGGTTTCATATGCTCCCAATGGGCAAGCAGAGATACATCATTTACTATGTATCTCAGGTCAAAGTCAGTCAGCTCCGTATTGACCGTGCTATTAGGCTTATTGAGAATTTAAAGAAGACCTTAGAAGGCAAAGAGAGCTTCCGTGAGATTGTCGGAAAGAAAAATTAGGCAATTAAATTCCCTGTTAAAATAAGAAGAGGACGCATCGCAATTCCATCACATCAAAGGAGAAAAATTTTGTATTTTTGCGCCCTAATTTCTTTAAAAAGCCATGATTGCTGCCAATAACGTATCTCTTCAGTTTGGAAAACGCGTGCTGTTCGATGAGGTGAACCTGAAGTTCGTCAACGGAAATTGCTACGGAGTCATCGGTGCAAACGGTGCCGGCAAGTCGACCTTTTTAAAAATCCTTGCAGGGGACATTGATCCCACCAGAGGAAGCGTGAGTATCGACCCTGGAAAAAGGATGGCTGTACTGAGACAGAATCATTATGAATTCGATGAAGTTCCTGTGCTGGATACTGTAATGATGGGCCATGGGAAATTGTGGAGCATCATGCAGGAAAAAGATGCTATCTATGCCAAGCCAGATTTCTCTGAAGCCGATGGAATTCGCAGTTCCGAACTCGAAGGTGAGTTTGCAGAAATGAATGGCTGGAATGCACAATCAGATGCAGCTGCACTTTTAAGTGGCCTTGGAATCACAGAAGATGATCACACTAAACTTCTTAAAGAGCTAAGTGGAAATTTAAAAGTGCGAGTACTCCTTGCACAAGCTATTTTCGGAAATCCTGACATTCTTATTCTGGATGAGCCTACCAATGATCTTGATCTTAAGACGATCACCTGGCTTGAGGATTTTCTATTGGAATTCAAGAACACCGTCATTGTAGTATCTCACGATCGTCACTTTTTGGATACCGTTTGTACACACATAGTTGATATCGATTTCAATGCAGTAAAATTATATACCGGAAATTATTCCTTTTGGTATCAATCCAGTCAGCTTGCATTGGCTCAACGTTCATCTGCAAATAAAAAAGCAACTGAAAAGAAAGCGGAGCTTCAGGAGTTTATTGCCCGCTTCAGTGCAAACGCATCAAAATCAAGACAGGCAACCAGCAGAAGAAAATTACTTGAGAAGATCAATGTTGATGATATTCAAGCCTCAACAAGAAGATATCCAGCAATTATTTTCCAACAAGCTCGTACCGCAGGTGATCAGATTTTGCAGATTGAAAATCTGAGTGCCTCTGGCAATGGGTCAGTACTATTCAAAAACCTTGATCTCTTTGTAAACAAGGGTGAAAAGATCGCCGTTCTCAGCAAAGACAGCCAGGCAGTAACTGCCTTATTTCAAATCCTTTCCAGGGAGCAAAGACAAGATGCGGGAGAATTTAAATTTGGTCAAACCATAACAACAGCTTCTCTTCCATCCAACAATGAGGCCTATTTCAAATCAGATGAAAATCTTGTGGATTGGCTTCGGCAATTTGCCGCCGAGGAGAATAAAGATGAGGTTTATATTCGTGGATTTCTTGGCAAGATGCTTTTCTCAGGAGAAGAAGTATTCAAAAAATCATCGGTACTTTCAGGAGGAGAAAAAATGCGGTGCATGATCTCACGCATGATGCTTGCCCAGGGGAACCTTCTAATTTTGGATGAACCAACCAATCATCTTGATCTGGAATCCATCACTGCATTTAACAATGCATTGAAAGATTTCCCAGGCACTGTGCTGTTTACTTCTCACGATCACGAGTTTACCCAGACTGTAGCCACTCGTATCGTGGAAATTTCACCCAATGGATTTATCGACAAGCTGATGACTTACGATGAATATATTGAAAGCGAGAGAGTCGCGGAGCAAAAGGAAGCTCTTTATGCTTAAACCAATCTGAATTATTTTCTTATTCTGCCACATCGCATAAAAAGCGGGAATCTAATTTCCACTTTTTCAGATTTCCATAATGGCCTTATCTTTCTTATCAGATCCTCTACCGGATCCATCTGATTGACCTGGACATATTTCTGAACCGATGACCAAGTTGACAAGTATCCCTGTAATTCAGAAATCGTCCATGAGAATTTAAATGAAAACTCTGGACAACTGATCTCATCTTTTAAGAAGGGAATTGTTTTATAATGCTGATCCACCAGCTTTCTTTCTGAATCCCAATAAGGTCCAATGATATTCACATAAAAATCCAGGACAAGTTCGTCAATGGGTTTGTCGATTTTCAATAGACTATATCCCCATACTGCCAATAATGCGTCTTGCTTTCCCACACGCTGAACTTCTTTATAAAATTCATCAATATTAAACCAGTGAATAGCTTGCCCCACAGTAATAAGATCAAAAACCGAATCTTTAAATGGAGTTCTTTCAGCAGCTGACACTGAGTAATCTATATCAGGACCTTTTAAAGCCTTCTCTATCTGTTTGACGCTACTGTCGGTGGCTTTTACATTTTTAAAGTATGGTGCCAGATCCCTTGCGACTTGTCCGTTGCCTGTTCCACAATCCCATGCGCATTCTTTCAGCTTTACATTGCTGAGAATAAAATCATAAAGTTCTTTTGGGTATGTCGGACGAAAAGCGGCATAACAGCTGGCTTGCTTTGAGAATAGGTCTTTCATTTTTTATTTTTCTTCCACCCAGGGCCTCTCACCGCACGACCTGGTTTTTCTCCAGTATGTTCGCCATCTTTTAAAACCTGAATACCATTAACAAACACATGAATCATTCCTGTGGAATATTGATGCGGGTTTTCAAAAGTCGCGTGGTCCTGAATTTTTTCTGGATTGAACACTACAACGTCTCCAAAGTTTCCAGGTTTCAATGCTCCCCTCTTTTTTATTTTTAAATGGACTGCAGGAAGAGTGGTCATTCTTCTGATTGCTTCCTGAAGAGTCAAAAGTTTCTCGTCACGAACATATTTTCCAAGCACTCGTGGAAAGGTCCCGTATGCCCTGGGATGAGTACCTTTGTCTGTGAAATTTGGTGTCAAAGCAATGGCGCCGGCATCTGTTCCGAAACTCACATAAGGCTGCTGCAGCATCCTGTTCATGTTTGATTCGGAGATAAGAAAATAAACCGCACCGATGGATGATTGATCCGCCAGCAACAGATCAAGCACCGTTTCATCAGCATTCTTTCCATGAAGCATTGCCACCTGGTCAAGGCGCTTACCTTTGTAAAGAATATTAAGTGAGTCTTTCTTAAAATTCAATAACATAACATCCCTTGCGTCAGAATTTTTTGAGGGAATTCCATTTTCCATTTCATATAATATTCTTTTCCTCAGATCGGGCTTCCGAATTCTTGCACGGAGTTCAACAATTCCTCCCTCTTGTGCCCATATTGGAATTCTTTCCTTTAAACCAGTAGCACTTGCAGCGTATGGATAAATATTGGCCGTAATGTTCAATCCCCTTTTCTGAGCACTGTCTATTTTAAAAAGAACAGCATCGATCTTTGGCCAGTTACGCTGCTGATTGATCTTAAGATGATAAATTTCTGCGGGTAGTTTTGCATCCTTGGAAATTCTGATGACCTCATTGATGGCTTCAAGAACTTTATCACTCTCACTTCTCATGTGTGTGATGTACATCCCATTATATTGAGAGGCGATCTTACATAATTCAATCAGCTCTTCTGTGGTCGCAAATGTAGCGGGAGCATAGATCAGTGAAGAGCCAATCCCCATCGCACCCTCTTCCATTGCCTGCTTCACGAGATTCTTCATCTGAATCATTTCGACAGCAGTCGGCTTTCTGTTCTGTTGACCAATAACGTAATCACGGATTGTGGTTGCTCCGACGAACGATGCAACGTTGGGACTAATCATTTCTTTTTCGAGATGTTCAAAGTACCCATTGAGGGTTGTCCAGAGTTTGCTTCCCGGCTTTCTCTTTCGTGGTCCTGGACTTAATCCTTCACCAAAAACTTCAAGAGTGATTCCTTGCTTAATGTCGCTGACACCTTTTCCATCCTCCAGCAAGGTTCCATCAGCCCAACTCAGCATATTAATGAATCCAGGAGCAACCGCTAGTCCGGTTGCATCAATTTCTTTTTTTGCTTTTTTTGAAGACAGATCACCAATGGCGGCGATTGTATCAGCATTGATCGCTATGTCAGTTACAATTGGATTTCCACCGTAACCATCATAAACAGTTCCATGCCTGAGTATTAAATCGTATTCGATTGTTTGCGCAAAGCAAGCTGCCCCACTGCAAAGATTTACTAAGAGGAAAAATAATCTTCGGGACATAAAGGCAAAATACCCTATTGCTCTGAGCGCAGCAAAAGATCGAGTAATTCTTTATAAAGTTTTGCAGCAAGCATTGCGGTAATTCCGGATGGATCGCGTATTGGATTAAACTCAACAAGATCCGCTCCTATGACGGTTGGTGAAAGATTCTGAAGTATGGAAATAACCTCTCTCGAGGAAAGTCCTCCTGGCTCATGATGAGAAACTCCTGGCGCAAAAGCAGGATCGATAGCGTCAATATCAAGGGAAACATATACCGGCCCTCTGAAGTTAAAGCGATGCTGTGGGTTAAAATTTTTCATATGAATAACTTCAACCCCATACTTCTCGGCCTGTTCCCGCTGGTGCTGACTCATGGTCCGAATTCCAACCTGAACCAATCTTGTAGCAAGTCCTTCCTCCATAATCCGGGCAAAAGGGCTTGCATGAGAAAATCTATTGCCTTCGAAATTCTCATAAAGATCGGGATGTGCATCAATATGAAGAATGGTTAAGTCTTTGTATTTGCTGGCAACTCCTCTTATAATAGGGTAAGTAATGGAGTGATCACCTCCAAGGGAGAGAATTTTGTCATAATTCGAAAGCACTTCCTTAACTGCACTGGTAATAACATCAGAGAAATGAGTATTCTCTGAAAAATTCAGAGGCCCGAGATCCTTTACGCCAGAATGACTCTTCAAGTCAATAAAATTCTCTGAGAAATAATTTGCTGAGTCAGAATGAAATGCTTCACGAATTTTGGAAGGCGCAAGGGCAGGCCCCTTGAGAAAAGATGAATTTGAATCGAAAGGAATATCCAGCGTTGCAATCATAAGATATTTAGTGAGAGTCTCTCGTTACTTTACTTCCTGATCCGCCCACCAAAAAATCAAGATCAGCACCTTTGTCTGCCTGCTGTACGTGATTGACATAAAGATTAACATAACCCCGCTCAACCACCTGTTCAGATTTTTTCCATAAGGATCTTCTTCTTGCCAGTTCCTCCTCCGAAACATCAAGTTGAATGAGTCTTTTCTTCACATCAAGCTCTATCATATCTCCATTCTTAACGAGGGCAAGATCTCCACCAATGGCAGACTCCGGTGAGACGTGAAGAATAACGGTGCCAAATGCAGTGCCGCTCATTCTTCCATCAGAAATTCTGACCATATCAGTAATTCCTTTATCAAGCAATTTTTTAGGCAATGCCATATTCCCAACTTCCGGCATTCCAGGATAGCCAACAGGGCCTACTGATTTCAACACCATCACACATGTTTCATCAATGTCCAGATTGGGATCATTCACACGCGCATGGTAATCTTCGATATTTTCAAATACAACTGCACGTCCCCTATGCTGCATGAGCGCTGACGTTGCTGCGGATGGCTTCATAACAGCACCGTTGACAGCAAGATTTCCTTTAAGGACTATTATGCCCGCCTCCTTGATAAGAGGCTGATCATAGGAAGTAATAACTTCATGATTATAGCATTCACATCCTGCCTTAACATTTTCCGCATGTGACCTGCCGGTTACTGTAACGGCGTTCATATGAAGTTGAGCCTTCAGTTCATTTATGATAACAGGTAATCCTCCAGCATAATAAAAATCTTCCATGAGAAACTTTCCGGAAGGCATAAGATTTAACAGCAAGGGAATGCGACTTCCAAGCTTATCAAAATCCTCAAGATCAAGCTTAACTCCAATTCGACCGGCAATAGCAGTAAGATGAATTATAAAATTTGACGATCCTCCAACGGCTGCATTTACCTTAATAGCATTTTCAAACGCTTCACGTGTCAATATTTTTGAAATCCGGAGATCCTCTTTCACCATCTCTACAATTCTTCTTCCTGACAACTGGGCGAGAACTTTCTTTCTGGCATCCACAGCAGGAATTGCCGCAGCACCTGATAAGCTCATGCCCAATGCTTCCACCATGCACGCCATTGTTGATGCGGTCCCCATCGTCATACAATGCCCGTGACTTCTGGACATACAGCTTTCAGCGTAAGCATAATCTTCATATGACATCTTACCCGTAGTAAGATCATCTGTAAATTTCCATACGTCTGTGCCGGAGCCAATATCTTTACCACGATATTTCCCATTCAGCATCGGACCGCCAGGAACAACGATCGTTGGCAGGTCGACACTCGCCGCACCCATTAATGTAGAAGGAGTGGTTTTATCGCAACCCGTCAATAGTACAACGCCATCTATTGGATTTCCACGAATAGATTCTTCCGCATCCATACTGGCGAGATTTCGAAACAGCATTGCCGTTGGTTTGAGAAGTGTTTCCCCCAATGACATAATTGGGAATTCAACAGGAAAGCCACCAGCTTCCAACACTCCACGCTTAACAGATTCCGCAAGGTCACGCAGGTGAGCATTGCAGGGTGTGAGCTCAGACCATGTATTACAAATTCCAATTACAGGTCGCCCATCAAACATATCTTCCGGAAAACCCTGGTTCTTCATCCAGCTTCGATAGATGAATCCCATCTTATCCTTTTTCCCAAACCATTCGGAACTTCTGTATGGCATTTGTTAACGCTATCGATTATTCAATTCCAGCGTTGTTAAAAATACAAACAAAAAGAATACGATTTCCCTGGTGAAGAGAATTCACAATTCAGAAAGAAACAAGGAGAACTTGCGTGTTTTAATTCAAAGGAGCTCTGGCAAATTCAACAGAAAACTGTTCGCACCAGATGTGCACAAAAGGGTATTGGTCAATTTCAGGATTGCCGACCACTTCATAGGTTTGTCTTCCAGTAGTAGATTGAAGCTTACCCACTCTGATATAGTCAGATGCATTCTCGTCTTTACTAAGATAGACTTTTAGATCAGGACCAGCCTGAGATGAGTACGGATCAAAAACAATATACTTTTTACTATTCTTTTCATAAATAAGAACAGTGCCCGCTGCAGTATGTCCTCCAATACCTACAAACATTCCTGACTTCAGAGGAGTAAGACCTGTAAGATCCACATTGGATGCATCTGCAGGATTAACAGGTGTCGTGAGTTCAGGTTGACATGCACTGAGCAAAGCGATGAGAATTATAATGCAGCTTGTCTTCATAGTGTATTTTTAAAGCTTATAACTTACTCCCAATCCAAACATAAACGACTTAACTCTAAAGCGATCATTTTCTGAAGGGAATTGCTGAACCTTTGTATCTGTCGTATATTCTGTAAACAGGAACTGCAAACCCGCCTTTATACCCCACTTATCATTCACCTTATATTTTGCAAAAATCTCAGAGTTAAGACTTCCACGATCATTGTCACTTATCAATAAAACATTAAATGCTGTGGGGCTTGCCTGGGTATTCTTTCCAGTATAGCCATTGATATAGTTTCCATTCCTGGATCCACCGAAAGAAAAACCAAGTGCATCAATATTAAATCCTGCTGACATCCTTGAAGAAACCTGATATTGCATATTTATACTGATGTTAATCATATTCACCTGCGGCGAGCTGATCAAAAGAGTGTCCATATTCTTCTCAATGTTGTCCTTGAAAAAGATAAGAGGACTTGTACTTTCAGATGTAAGTTCGGCTGGAGCTGTTACATAGTATTGATTGGCTCCAAGATAGGATGTAAACCGGGCCCCCACTCCCATTGAAAATTTCTGGGCCTTTCCCAGTTTCCACATATGAGAGTAATGGATGGCCACACTACCCTGAAATTTTGCAAATGCTATGGTAGCATCAAGACTATTTTCTGCTTTAGACTGTGAGAACGCTTGCGAACTCAAAATCACTGATAACACAATAAATATTATTCGGAGCGGCATTTCGGAGGTTTACGTCAAAAATGAAAAATCAGAGCGTATTTTAGTGTCACCCAAATGACATACGATACTATTTGCTATGATGGTTGTGTAATGCCCAAAATTCTTTCAATTCCCTGAATTATGAATTTCCAGTGTATGCTCCAGATCTGTCAGGATATTCATATAATTAATATATGCATCGTATGGCGTGTTGTAGTGACTGAAGTACTTATGCACGTCACCATCATTCCAGTATTTTGTGCACATATAATAGAAATGATCTGAGGTAGTGAGTTTCGCCCAACGATCCATCAGGTCTCCGTCTTTTGTTGTGTGAATAGCCTCCTCAAGTTTATATATCCTTTCCATGGCGTCGTGCTGCAAACCATTGCCCAACCAGGCTGAAAGATCCCGCTCCATGTCTGCCCAGGAACTTAGCTGATGAACATCATACTCTCCTCTTGCATCGTACATCTGAATAACTTCAGAAGGTGTCTTGAAATTAAAATCACCGTGCTGAATAATCTCTCTGGGAAGGTGAGCAAGAAAATCGAAGATGCCTGTCTCTGGCCATTGGTGCTCACCGAAAGTTTCGTAATCCATGAACAAGTTGATTACTTCTCCATTGCCCGCAACCTGATGAACCCACTTTGCAAATTTTGAAGTCGTCAAAGGCCACTCATCCCAGGCTTTATTTGAAAATCGGAAGGCAATGTCATCAGAGAGTTTATAATTCTTCAATAAGCATTTAATATTGGGATTGCCCGGAGGATGGTAAAGAAAATTAGGACTTCGGTGACCGAGGTGATGATCAAGTCCTTCACAGATAATTCCTTTGTAACCCTGTTCTGAAATAAAATTGGCAATCTCATTATTATAGATTAGCTCAGTATTTCTGAATACTGCCGGTTCTTGATTAAAATGATCCTTGATCTTGGCTCTGTGTCTCGCAATCTGACGAAGGAATTCTGCCTTTGAGTACAAGTAGCTTAATGAGTGGTAGTATGTTTCGGAAAGAAATTCAACACAGCCGGTTCTTGCCAATTCCTGAAAAGATTGCAGCACATCAGGACGGTACTTTTCGAATTGCTCGATCACAGCGCCACTTAATGAATATGAGATTTTGAAATCACCCTTATGCTGATCGATAAGTCGCAGCATCGTCTCATTCGCAGGCAGGTAACATTTTCTTGCAACGCGATCCAGGATCTCAACATTTTTTGACTCGTCTTCATAGAAATGATTGTGTCCTATTTTAAATACATCATAATCTGTGAGACGAAATGGTTGATGTACCTGGAAATAAAAACAAATCGAAGGCATATAAAATGAATTATGATTCCTGTAAAAGTGTATCGTAAACGTTTCTTAGTTTTTTGGCAGCATGATCCCAGGTGAGATCATTCAACTCAAGAGCTGCGCGGTCTGATAAAATTTTGCCCAAAGCAGGGTATTTAAGTATTGCGTGAATATAGTTGGCATACTTATCCGTATCCCAGAAATCGGCCTGCAAGGATCCCTTCATTACTTCTGCTGCTCCTGATTGAGAAGATATTACAGCAGGAACTTTATGATGCGCAGCTTCCAGGGCAGTCAATCCAAAAGGTTCTGATACGGAAGGCATAAAGTATGCATCTGCCATGGAGAGTAATTCATTCACTTTTGTCTTTGATAAAAATCCAGTGAAGATAAATTTACTCCCCAGCTTTCTATAAGCAGTTGATTCCAGTAAATGCCCAAACTGATCGCCCGTACCAGCCACTACAAATTTCACTCTTGGATAGACACGAACAACTTTTTCAGCTGTCTCCAGTAAAAAATTAGGGCCCTTCTGAGAAGTAATCCTTCCCAGAAAAATCACAAGCTTATCCTTTAGTTTATGAACGGATCGTTTTACTGGTATGGGTTCAATTCCATTATGAACGACAGAAATTTTTGACGGGTCTATTTCATAATGTTTAACGATCTGCTCTTTTGTGTATTCACTGACAGCGACGATGGAGTCTGCTTCAAGCAATCCATCGCGTTCCATCCAATAAATATCATTGCGAACGGTGTCTCCAACGCGATCTGTTTCGAGAGCATGGACATGAACTACCAATGGCTTACCACTTTGCTTTTTAATTCTGACTGCAGCAGGATATGTCACCCAGTCGTGCGCATGGATAATATCAAAGTCTCCATCCGAAGCGATTTCAGCTGAAAGCAATGCAAACAAATGAACCTTGTGCATGACGTTAAATCCATACATGTCACGTCCGGAGAATATTGACCTGATTACATCGATTTTCTGATCGCTTTCCGGATGGTCATTCGAACCAAAAAAACCACTGAATGACGCATTTGTGAAATGATAAGGACTTATCTGAAGAGGGATTTTTTCAACACGGGTATTGTCAAATTCAATTTCGAATTGAATACTTTCTATATCAATTTCCTCTTTTGTAAGCTTGTTGAGACCTATGATGTTAACATCTTCCAGATCAGAAGCATCGCCTGCTGTTGGTATGATCAGTCGAATCTGAGAATATTGATTCAGTGACTTCACGATGCCATACGTTGCCACCCCCAAGCCTCCGGTAAAAAGCGGGGGAAATTCCCAGCCAAGCATCAATATCTTCATTACGCAGTTTAATGTGAAAACACGCGATCGGGGTATTAACCAACGTGGACAGACTGGTAAGTTAAATAGAAATCAGATGAGAAGTCTATTTTTTGAATGATTTATAAGCGGTGAATTTCCGATGTTCCGGCCTTATGGTGTAATCGTAAAATCCTCCTTGGAGGTGACTGTTTTGCCGTTCGTCGTAACCTCAATCTTCCCGCTAGATGCTCCATCAGGAACCGTTACAGTTAGTTGCGTTGCCGTAGCCGCTGTAACAACGCCAGGAAATTTATTGAAGGAAACAGTATTATTTTCTTTTGTCTCGTCAAAGCTTGCGCCTGAAATTGTTACAACAGTTCCAGTCGTTCCTGTTAATGGAAGAAAACTTGTAATAGTCAAGCCTGGTTCGGGATCTTCTTTTTTACTGCAGGAAGTAGCAAAAATAAAAACAGCTGTCATCGCGATCATTAAAATCAATGCGCGGAATAATGCTGGTAAAGGAATATTTGCTTTCATAAAACGATTTTTTTACAATTCATATATAGATAACAGTGTTCCATGAGCTTTTAATCAAATTATTCCTTTTCCAATATTCCTGTAAGCGATACCGTGGACTTATTTCTACAACAAATAAGTAAACAACAGCGTTTTAAGTGGCATCCTGTTTGCGCAAATATGTTCATGGCAATTCAAAAATCGATTAACAGTAGTATCATTCTATCCATTGCAATTGTGCTGGGAAGCTGTAATGCTTTACAAACGTTCACGTCAATGAACCCTTCTCCAAGAGAAAAATATGTCAACGCGCTGACTAAAACAGGTCTTCTCTCATCTTCCTTAGCTCAGACATGGATGAATGCCGGAGATGTGGCGCTTCACGATTCAATTATTGTGACGCTGCCTTTTAGGGAAACTGGTTACTTTGCTTCTTCCGAACCATCCGCAAGGTTTTATCGGTTTGATGTGAAAGACGGGCAGGTGCTTACTTTGACCTCTGCCATTAAGGCGAAAGAAAAATCAAAATTATTTATTGACGTCTTCTTACTTAAAGAAAATAAATGGGAGACAGTCGCCTACAGTGATTCACTTTCCCTGACCTACGAACTTCCAAAAAGTGGAAGCTGCATCGTTCGTCTTCAGCCAGAACTATTGGTCAATATTTATTATTCCATCACGTTAAGTGTGACGCCTGTGCTGATGAATCCGGTAAAGGGTGCTTCCAATAAATCAATTGGAAGTTTCTATGGCGATCCACGTGATGGAGGGAAAAGGAAGCATGAAGGTATTGACATCTTTGCTCCTAAAGGAACATTTGTGATTGCCCCCACCGATGGAGTTGTTACGAGAGTAAGCTCAAGTGTGCTTGGCGGGAAAACTGTTTGGATGAATGATACCAAACGAGGTCACTCATACTATTTTGCTCACCTTGATTCACAGATAGCAATTGCAGGAAGGAAAGTAAAACAGGGTGATGTTCTGGGAACTGTTGGCAACACCGGAAATGCAATCACCACACCATCGCATCTTCACTTCGGAGTTTTTCAGAATAAAAGCATTAATCCAATTGCTTATATCAGGACGATGGAAAAACTTGTCAACGAACTTGCTCCTGATACCTCTTTTCAATCCATTGTATTCAGGACAAAGCAAAAAATTACTTCCATTCATAGCGGACCTTCCACCAAACTTGCAGTCCGGGAAAGCTTATCAAAAGATTATTACGTGAGAGTGATTGGACAAAGTGGCGATTGGTATCGGGTGAGCACAGCAAACAATCGGGAAGGGTTCATTGAAAAAAGCAAAGTGATCACCGCTGAAAAGGGGAACAAATTTGTAATAAGAAATCCAGCATCTCTGCTGACCGAAGCTGACAGCCAAGCCGTACCCATCGGCACTGTGACCGGAACAGCAGAAGGTCTCGCATCCTATAAGCAGTTCAGATATATAAAGACTTCGGATGGACTCAATGGATGGATTGACATCACATTGCTTTAGATTCATCTGCTTCTCAACTGAATTTTTTGTGTAATTTTTTTGTTAACCCATCTTATACGATCAGAGTGAATGGGTACAATTTCTTAACATTTAAACATACGTAAGAAAAGGTGCCAATAGCTTAAATTTGTGTCATGACAGAAATGCAATTTTGTTCCATTATATTCGTTGTATATACACATCTGTTTTCTCCCTTTCTATCGTAATTCTCAAGAATCAATTAAGAATGTCAGCTTT
This sequence comes from Cyclobacteriaceae bacterium, assembly GCA_013141055.1. NCBI lineage: Bacteria > Pseudomonadati > Bacteroidota > Cytophagia > Cytophagales > Cyclobacteriaceae > Cyclobacteriaceae bacterium. The sequence goes on from JABFRS010000001.1 coordinate 1,268,478, forward strand.
AAAGACCATATCCTTCGCCGGAACGCAACGTGAATTCGCAGCAACGCTTAATAAGCGTGTTAACGAGTATTTCACCAGAAATAAGCTTGCAAAACATGCCAACGGGGAAATGATTGTAAAAACGGTTTTTATGTTTTCGCTTTATTTTGTTCCATATGCTTTAATCGTTTCAGGTGTTGTAACTGGAACGCTGGCATTGATCTTATCTGTGGTCGTAATGGGTTTGGGGCTTTCAGGTATTGGCCTTTCCATTATGCATGATGCTAATCACAGCGCCTACTCAAAGAAGGATTGGGTAAATTCACTTTTAGGTTATTCCATGAATCTGATTGGTGCCAACGCATTCAATTGGAAAATGCAACACAATGTTTTGCACCATACCTATACAAATGTTCATGAAGAAGATGAGGATATCAGTCCACGCGGCGTACTGCGATTGACACCTCACTCAGATTGGAAACGGATTCACAAATACCAGCACATTTATGCCTGGTTTCTGTATGGACTCATGACGATCGTATGGTTGTTCTTCAAAGATTTTGTTCGCATCTATAATTACCAGACGAACGGAATGGCCAAGAAGCATAAGATCAATATTGTAAGAGAGTGGATTATCTTAATCGGATCGAAGATTGGTTATATAAGCTACATTTTTATAATTCCTATTGTATTCACTTCCCTTGCCTGGTGGCAAATAATTTCAGGTGTAGTGATGATGCATTACATCGCAGGCTTCATTCTTGCCATTATCTTTCAGCCCGCACACGTAATTGAGGGAACCGAATTTCCTCTACCAGATGAAAACAATTCCCTTGAAAATAACTGGGCTATCCATCAGCTCCTGACAACCACCAATTTCGGAAACAGAAGCCGTTGGTTCTCATGGTATGTTGGAGGATTGAATTTCCAGATTGAACATCATTTGTTTCCACATATCTGCCACGTGCATTACAGAAAAATATCTTCCATTGTAAAAGAGACGGCTCTTGAATTTGGCTTGCCTTACAAGAGCGCCAGAACTTTCATGGGAGCATTGGCTGGACATGCGCGATTATTGAAGCAACTGGGTGCCAGACCAGTGTAAGGCGATTTCAGCAGATTTGGGGAATCCCTTACGTCAGAATTCTCACATATTTCCTCATTGAAATTATCCAATTGGAATGACGGAAAGGTCATTTATCTTTGCCTTCGTAATTCTAATCCGGTTCCGTATTTCAATGGATAGAATCTCAGATTCCGATTCTGAGGATGTAGGTTCGATTCCTACCGGGACCACTTAGTTGATCTAAAATTACCTCTGCCAATCATTATTTTCATCATCAGGAAATACTCTCTGAGTAAGATAAATTCCTTTATCTAGATAAATTAAAATCATCCTGCTTTCTCCAAATTCCAATATGGAGAAAAATTCCCTAACCTATTTTACGTCACAGCTCTATAAAATTTTAGAATAGGATTGTAACCTATTGCAGAGCGACCAGTAACACGGCCGATTCTAACCATCATGCTATGAAACTAAAAATAGTACTGTTAATTTTCTTCATTCCTTTTATCGTTAATGCTCAATCACAAAAAATAAAAGCCTTCATCGATAAAACCATCGAGATCATGAAGGAGAATTCCGTTAATTCAAAAAATGTTGACTGGCCCGCACTTACAGAACAAGCATACAAGCTTGCTGAGAATGCCCGGAGCCCTGAAGATCTTGGAAACTCCATGAGATTTCTCATGAAATCGCTTGGAGATTTTCATGGAAGAGTAAGACATAAGGACAGCCTGTTCCAGTGGGAGAAAGAAAAATTCGATTGGAATAAAATTCCGGGGCAGCTTGAATACAGAGCTGCCCTTAAAAGAAAAGACAATAGATTTTTTACAAAGCTTTTTGATAACATTGGCTACCTGCGAATTCCAACAACTGATCAGGAGATCGCCAAAGAAAGATCGAAAGCTCTTCGTGATAGCTTGTGCAAGGTTCTTTCAACAAATCCAAAAGGCATGATCATTGACCTTAGACTCAATGGCGGTGGTCACGTTTTCTCAATGCTCATGGGCATCAGCAATATTCTGGAATATGGATTGACTTCTTCCGATGAAGAGATCAGGGCGGACGGATTCTATCGAAAATCAGAGAACATATTTCCCTTCAAAGAAACCTGCCCAAGGAACCATCTTAATATTCCCGTTGCCGTGATCACCGGGCCTTTGACAGGAAGTTCCGCAGAAGGCTTGGCCATCATCCTTAAAAATCGTCCTAACACAATCCTGATAGGCGAGCCTACAGCAGGATGGGTTTCTTCAGTAAATGGATTCAAGATTGATGGAAACTCAGGAATCAACTTATCCGTAGATTACATGAAAGATGTTAAAGGCAATGTTTATAAAGACAAAATTCAACCGGATATTCTGGTAGAAGGTGGAGATAAATTCGACAACCTCGTAGAGGACACCAAGATCATCAGAGCAATCGAATGGTTAAGGGAATACAAAGTCCGTTGATCGGAGTATAGTTAATGCTGATGAGGACAAATCAATGATCTGCCCTCATCAGCATATGCCTTATCTTATTAACACTCTCTTTTTACCTTTAAGAGAATTACCTGAATAAAATAGCACATAAACACCTGGCGGAAGATGACTTACATATATTGAAGTCTGATCACCAGAATATACAGGATCCATCTCAATTGTTTTGCCAATGGAATTCACCATACTGATGGATCTTATATCTCCATTAGCAATATGAATTACGTCACTTGCAGGATTGGGATAAACTGTCAGTGCGTACAATTCTTCTTCAAGACCTGTAACGATTGAGAAGTTAGCAGTATAAGTAACATCATTTTGTGGAGTAGCGATGGTTTGTGATGCTGATCCTCCCACCGACCACGAACTGAAAATATACGCATCATTTCCAATGATTGGATTATCGACAACACCTATATCACGCAACAATCCCTCAACGCTGGTAAAACTTAAAGGCGTAGTCATTGGCTGACCATCAATCAATACCGTCAATCCAGAAGGTACAGTATTAAAAGTCAATGTTGATAAAGCCGGATACACATCTACTGAATCCTTTGATTCCTTTCCGCCACTATCCGTTACCGTAAGTATAAATCTGAACCAAACATTTGAAGACGTCTCTCCCCGATTCGGCACATCGAAGTTTCCCGATCGTATTCCATGAAGAGGAGGCTGATCATGATTATGTGTATTATGATGAAAATGGATGTCCCACATGAACGCCGAAGCTGGTAGCGTTCCGTCTTCCGGGTCTGTACCAGTTCCCTCAAACGGTACTAATGCGCCTGCTCTATAAAAATCAGTTGATATCGGTGTCACAATGTGTGCGGCTGGAGATTGATTAACAACATTCACCGTAAGACTGACAGTATTACTAAGGACATTTCCATTAGCATTCATTACATCTACATGATAATTGCCTGCATCTCCTGCAGTTGTTGAAGCAATGTTCAATGTAGACTGAGTTCTTCCCCCCAAAGCAGAACCATTTCTATACCACTGATATGTTAGTGCTCCTGCACCATTTGCTTCTACCGTGAAGGTTGCGGGCTGTCCAGCTGTAACTGTTCTTGGTACAGGCTGCAATGTAATGACGGGAATTGCCGGTGGAGGGTTTACGGTCAATAAAGCCTCATTACTACTAACGCTGGTAACTGAATTAGTCACCACTGCCCGATACTGACCTGCATCACTTGCTTGCGCATTGTTAATCGTAAAAATCCGGGCTGTTGCTCCACTAATATTAACTCCGTTTTTCTGCCATTGATACGTGAACGGTACTGAGCCGCTCGCCAAAACGTTAAATGTCGCGGTCTGTCCCTGTATAATTGTCACGGGCTGAGGTTGAGATGTAATCGTTGGTGGAGTTGACGGCGGAGTATAAGCGATCCTGTACAATCGTGATGTCTGTCGACTCAAATAATAAAGATTTCCATCGGGACCAAGAGAGAGACTTAAGCCCTGACCACCCATGTTGGAACCAAATAATGTTGCCGTCGGATTTACTTCCGTCGGATCAAAATAATATATCCAATTAGAACAATGATCCTGAATGAAGTACTTTTCAGAATAGATAGAAGGATAATTTGTAGTCGTTGAACTTAGAAATGCACCACCAGTCAATGCGCAGCCGGTCATACCTGCTCCAACATGGCCATATGCAAAGATCGGAGATGTGAAGGCTGGATTTACGGTAACTCCTTCCGAACCAGGCCATCCATAATTTTTACCTCCAATTGTTGCATCATTAACTTCTTCCCATGTATCCTGTCCAACATCATTCACCAGCAATCTTCCTGAAATGGGATGGAACGTAAAAGTATAGGGATTCCTTAGACCGTACGCCCAGAAGCGTCTGCTTCTTTCTGTTCCTGTCGCAAAGAAAGGGTTGTCAGAAGGCGCAGATCCGTCCTTATTGATACGCAGCATCTTACCATGATAGGTGGTAAGATCCTGAGCATTGGCTCCACGTCCATTTTCACCGATGGCAACGTATAATTTTCCGTCGGGACCGAAGGCAAGTGCTCCTCCATTGTGATTCGTTGCAATACTTAAAGGATCTAATTCAAGAAGGATTTGTTCACTTCCTGCCAGAGCCACATCTCCATCAGCAGTAAAGCGACTGATGCGATTGTGTGTTCCGCCAATGTCCGTGGTATAATATAGGTAGATATAATTGTTGGTAGCAAAGTCAGGATCGAGAGCAATACCAATAAGACCTCTTTCTCCGCTCGAATTGACAGTGAGTGTTATGAATGGCGTTGTGAGCAATGCATCATTTTTAAAAACACGTAAGGCGCCAGCCTGTTGAGCAACAAAGATTCTGCCATCGGGAGCGAACGCCATTACAGTTGGAAAGGGCATCGTGGCAGGATTTCCACCAACAATGACGCGCTCAAATCCTGATGGAAGAGTTTGGGCGATCGTGGAGAAATAAGATAAAACAATCACCACGAGCGTAAATAATTTTCGCATAGGTAAGATGTTTAGGTTTAACTGGGGGTTCAGTTTCTATACCTGGCATGTATACACAAAAGATGTATTTGGTATCCCCATGAATATTAAACCACCCTTTTTACGTTACAGTAATAATGGTTAAGAATCCACTCAATCAATTTGAGATTGAGGTTTTTGATGAAAAAATGAAAGTATTGAGATCAGTAATTTTTCTCCGATCTAAATAATTACTGAAGGGCATATTCTCTTTTATGAAACGGATTTCATAAAAGAGAAATAGATGTTAATGATTGGAAAGTCTATGAGGTAACCGATCAATTGTTTCAGTGATTTGTCATTCAATGATATTTGTCTCCTACTCATTCTATTTTCAGGGACTTTGTTGGGTTTACTCTTGCAGCCTTCAATGTCTGAACACCTACTGTGATCCATACCAATGCCCCTGCTCCGGCACCAATAAAATTCCACCATGAAAGATCTGTGCGGAATGCAAATTCATTTAGCCACGAACCGGTAATAAAAAAACTGATCGGCAGCGCTGCCAGGATTGAGACCACTACAATCTTTGTGAAATCACGTGGTAACCCTATTTTTTAATTTTAAAATTATATCACCCTTTCACTAACTTCACTTGTGGACTATAAAACTTTCGACCCCTCTGACGAATTAACAGCATTCATCAAATGTTTCTGGACATTGGAGGCTCCTCAGGAAGTTGAACCTGAGAAGCAACGAATCGTTCCTGATGGATGCATGGAAATGATCTTTCACTACGGAAATCTCTTCAGGCAGTACAACGGTTCTGAAAATTTTATACAACCACGATGCTTCGTTTTTGGGCAGATCACAAGTCCTCTCGACATCGAACCTACTGGAGCAACTTCCATTTTTGCGGTTCGATTTTTTCCTGATGGGTTTACTCCGTTCGCAACTATGCCCTTAATAAAAATGGAAAACCGGCCTGTAGCCTTGTCTGAGTTGTATGGTGAAGAAGGAGTTATTCTTGAGCAAGAAATGATGAGTCTATTGTCAAATGAGGAGAGAATACAAATCCTGGAAAATTTCTTTTTAAAGAAACTGGTGACACCTGATGCGATTGATCGGCTCGTCAAGTCCAGCATTGAAACGATCATAGATCTCAATGGAAATCTTTCTGTGGGTGAACTATCGGATCAATTGAATATTAACCGTCGCCAGCTGGAGAGGAAATTTCACTCGGTCATTGGATTGAGTCCAAAGCAGCTTTCCAAGATTGTAAGGTTGCAATCAAGTCTTAAAATGCTGGCGAATAAAGACTCGGTTAATCTTGGTGAGGTAGCACTGGAAAGTAATTTCTACGATCAGTCACATTTTATCAAAGATTTTAAAGAGTTCACCGGAATGAATCCAGGTAATTTCTATGCAAATAATCTTAAAATGTCATCACTATTTTCCAGTGCAGAATAGTGTTGTCGCAATTTTACAATTTTCTTTCAGGTGACTTTCCCATCTTTGCTTCATCACGCAAAAACAATCAAATGAAAACACTACTGTCCCTGGCTATTATTATCCTTTGCTTCAATGCCTGTTCCAGGAAAGCAAACGAATCACAGGTTAAATCGTATGCAAATCTTGAAAAAGCAAACTGGCTGCTGGGAAAATGGGGTAACAATGCCGGGGGCGCAGTGATCACTGAAACATGGAAGACCCGGAATGATTCAACATTCTCAGGTGCGAGTTACGCCGTGGTGGGTAGCGATACAGTTTCTTCAGAAACAATAAGCCTTGCTCAAATCGGCTCTGACGTATTTTATATCCCTTTAGTAAAAGGTCAGAATGATGGAAAAGGAATAAAATTCAAGCTAACCTCTTCAGCGAATGATCAGCTCGTTTTCGAAAATCCAGAGCACGATTTTCCACAGAAAATATCTTACTCAAAAATTTCGGCCGATTCGCTGATGGCGGAGATATCAGGAATGATTAAAGGAGAAGCACGTTCTGAGAAATTCCCACTTGGGAGAGTAAGAAACTAGAAAAACGCATTCAGGGGATTCCCTAAGGAAAAGCAAAAATTTCAATGACCACTGGTCATAAGTCGTAAAGCATTGCAATCATAATTTTCTACATTCGTAGAGACCTGAAAATTATGATAAAATACTTCGCGCCTGCTCTGTTGCTTATTTTGTCAAGCTCTGTTAGCATGCTTGCTCAAAAAGCAAAAACCTCAATTGATCCACCAGCATTGAGCGCAATTCTTGAAACCGATCTCAAAAAAGATCTTTACGAAATGGCTGATCCACATTTCAAGGGACGTGCGGGTGGCACAATCGATGAAATTAAATCAGCAGTCTGGTTTGCAAAAAAAATGCAAGAAGCGGGGCTGGAGCCTGCAGGCGACGACGGCACCTATCTTCAGTTTTTTTCCCTTTGGCGAAATAAAATCTCATCCTCTTCAACCGTTAGCATTGGTGATCATTCATTAAAGCTTTGGAAAGATGTACTTGTGGCCCAGACAGCTCCGGCGAATGTTACCGCGCCAGTGGTCTTTCTTGGAAAAGCAGGGCAACCTAATGCATCTATTGATGTAAAAGGCAAGGCGGTGGTGATCGAAGCCTCAAGAGATGGCATTGTGTTCAGATCACTACCGGAATGGCGATACAGTCGCGAAATGATGGTAAAGTATGGTAACGACTTATTTACCCGTGGTGCTGCAGCGGTGATTTTTATAGCTGATGAATTCGGTGAACACAGTTGGGAATACGCGATGCATAATTTCAACAATGGTACATATGATCTTGAAGGAGGACCCAATGCCATCATTAAGTCCAAGCCTCCTGTATTCTGGTTGCATTCCAGCGCGCTTACCTGGATCAAACAGGAAGGGCTGACATTAAAAACAAATATTATGCTGGATAGCTTCACATATCCTTCTGTGAATATTGTTGGAAAGACTATGGGTAAAGATCCCGTTCTTTCTAAAGAATACGTTTTGCTGAGCGGACACCCTGACGCTCATGGTATACGGAATATCATTGGCAATGATTCTATTTATTACGGAGCGGACGACAATGCAAGTGTGAATGTTGCCATGCTTGCGGTCATGCGTGCTTTGAAAAAAGTCCCTGGAAAACGTTCTGCATTGATTGTCATTCATGGCGCTGAAGAACGCGGCTTATTGGGATCAAGATGGTATTCAGCTCATCCTACAGTTCCAAAAGAATCGATCGTTGCAGTATTGAATGGAGATATGATCGGTCGGAACCATCCTGACAGTGCTGCCGTAATGGGCGTTCAGTCACCACACAAAAATTCATCAGAGCTTGCAAAGATGGCACTGGATGCAAATCAGGAGGGGCCGAAATTCAAGCTCGACACGTTGTGGGACAAGCCTACACATCCTGAAGTCTGGTATTTCAGAAGTGATCACCTTCCCTATGCCAGATTGGGAATTCCTTCACTTATGTACTCTACACTCCTTCATAAAGAATACCATACTCCTCAGGATAATGCTCAGAATATCAATTATTCAAAGTTGAAGAAGATGACAGACTGGATCTATCGTACTGCCTGGAAGGTTTCAAACACAGATAAGCGTCCTGCTGCAGATCCGAATTTCAAGTTGGAGCGTTAAGAGCAACACTTCTATCTACACATTTTCGTAAAGCATCGACAAGAGGTTCGTGCTGGCAATTTTTTGCAAAAAGGTCGCGTTAAGGGCTTATATACTTGCAAAAGATTCCAGAACCAAATCGAACCAAAATGAAAACCATTGTCAAAATCAAACGTCGCTTTCCTTTGTGGGGAACAGGCGCGCCTACAATCATTCTTCTGATACTTGTTTCAATGTGGTTATGAAGGTGGAACCATTGGACCTGGATGATTTAGTTAGTTTGGGTAGTTAGAGGTTGGGTTTGTGCAGTTGGTTGGATCGCGACAATGTGAGGGGGTGATTGCGTCAAGGGCGGGTATTGTGTAAATACTTTGTCGGAATCAGCACCATACATTGTCGCTTTATTGTATCAGGATATCCTGTGTTACAGGTAGATTTGTATTGTTAATCAGAAAACAAACAATAACCAATACTAACCTATGGAAAACTCATCTCAACCTATCTCTGGAAAGGCACTCTGGACAGGCCGCATCATCTGTGGATTACTTATTCTTTTTCTCCTGCTTGATTCTATCATGAAAATCATAATGCATCCTGAAGCTGTTAAAGGATCATTAAATCTTGGCTGGCCGGAGCAAGCCATTCAACCCATTGGAATCGTTTTATTAATCAGCACTATACTTTATGCAATTCCCAGAACAGCGATTATTGGAGCAATACTATTGACAGGGTACCTGGGTGGTGCAATCTCCATCATGGTCAGAGTATCTGAGCCCTACTATTTTCCATTGATCTTCGGAATACTTACCTGGGTCGGACTAGGTCTTATTAATACGAAGCTTCGGGGAGTATTTTCTTCCAAAAGCTGATCGTGCAGGAACAGAAACTGAGAAGCCGGACTTACCTCCGGCTTTTTTTATATCTCATACATTAGTTTACTAAATTGTGACATGACTGATCACTCCCTGATCCTAAAAAATATCCGTAAGCACATAGAGCTTGATAAAAAAGAGCTTGAATTTTTCACCTCTCTCCTCTCAGGAAGAGAAGTTCTCAAAAAGGAAATGATCCTCGAGGAAGGAAAGGATTGCAATTATCTTCACTATGTCCATAGCGGTGCATTTCGTGCATATGCTCTTGATCAAAATGCTAATGAGAGGATAGTGATGTTTGCTCTCAATGACTGGTGGGTCACCGACATGCATGCCTTTGTTAATGAAAAGCCTTCAATGCTGAACATACAAGCCATGGAGGATAGCACCATTCTTCAATTACGAAAGTCTGATCTGGAAAAATTATACAAGGGTGTTCCCAAGTTTGAAAGGTTTTTCAGAGTGCTTATGCAAAATTCCTACATCCGCGAACAAATGCGGGTGATTCAAAACCTAACGATTCCGGCTGAAGAGAGATACATTAACTTTATTGCCAAATATCCTCAGGTGGTACAGCGCGCTCCCCTAAAACAGATCGCTTCGTACCTGGGAGTAACACCTCAGTTCCTGAGTGTGATACGGGCGCGCAAGAGGAAATAAAATTGCATTTTACAAGCCGTAAGTTTTATTAATCTACATTAACTCTTGCCACCAGCGTCTCAATTACTTTTGTCATGTAAACAAACTCGCACATCATGCTTATCCTTATTGCAGGGCCATATCGAAGTGGAACAAATGATCAACCGGAATTAATGGAGAAAAATTTAAGGCAACTGGAAGAAGTTGCCCTGCCTCTATTTCGCGCGGGGCATATTCCAATGATCGGTGAATGGGTTGCGTTACCACTCATGCGCGTTGGAGGAATGAAGAGAATCGGTGATGATGTTTATAATGAAGTTGCCTATCCAGTTGCTGAAAGATTACTTACAAAGTGTGATGCCGTTCTCCGCCTTGAAGGTGAATCAAAGGGTGCTGATGAGGATGTCAGAATTGCAAAAGAGAGAGGCTTAAAAGTCTTTTATAAGCTGGAGGATATCCTTAGAGAAAACAAATCTCTGTGAGGGCTTTGATCCAGTTCTGAGATAGATGCCTGATGTCATAAACCCACGGGTTACGATACTCAGTTCAGGGATACATTTGGGAGGGTTACCTAAGCAGTACTATGTTCCGACTATGTTCTAACTATGTTCCAACTAGGTTCCGACTATGTTCTTACTAGGTTCTAACTATGTTCCGACTATGTTGAAACTAGGTTCAGAAAGAGCTGATTTCTGGCAATTTCAATTCAGATCCACTTTCAAAACACTCAAATTACATTCCAAAACAAGCAAATTTCACAATCCCCTCTAATTTTTATAGAAAGCTATGAAGTTGGGAATAGAAAATATTCATGTTTAGTTAATCTTTGAGGAACACGGATTAGAGTCAACGGACCCATATCCCAATCAAATCGGCGCGGAAATTTTTCTACATTGTTTAATTGTGAATAAATTTTGTGGATAGAATTGCTAATTGCCTTGGTTCTAAGATCAAAACTGCACTCCCGGTTTTAGTTCTCATTTAATCCATTCTGATTAAAAACAGACCAAATGCTTTCAATGGCACAATTTTTCTGTCAATAAATTAAAACAATCCCATTATGAAAAAGATCTTAATCGTTGCAATCTTCGGTCTTTTGATCAGCGCCTCCACTCTAAAAGCTCAAGACACAACTCGCATAAAGCAAAATGAGACACTTGCAGGGTGGACAAAAGTAAAATCTTCGGAAGTACCTGCAGCATTGCGTCAGGAGTTATCCAAGGCAGTATATAGTGGATGGGAAAATTCTACTCTTTACAGAAATGCATCCTCTGACAAATATTTTGTAAAGATCAAGAATGAAAATGGCCAGACATCCACCTATTACTTTGACGCCAGTGGAAAGCCAACAAAGCCTTAATTACCTATAGATATTTGACCCACGTAACATCTTTATTCTTCGCCTTATACTCTCCATACCATTTGCATACAGGGTATAAGAAAATAACAACACACATCCATATTAAGTAAATCATTCCCAGACCCACACCACTGGCGACATCTTTTGGTCGCCCGAAAGTAGATGCACTGAAATCAAAGTCTGTCCAGGCAAATCCCTGAATGAAAAGCACTCCTAATAAAATGATGTGAATCAAATAGAAATGCACGATGAAATAAAACAGTGGAACCTTTCCAAAAACTGTGACAGCTCGCGTCAATCCATTATTGACATCATCGGTAAAGGCAAAAAGCATGAACATGATGCCAAGCATCAGCAAGACAAATAACAGTGAAGGCGGATACTTGGTAACATTGATAAACGAAAGAAACGTAAACCAGAAATCCTTCTGAGAAGTCCATGGATTATCTCCATAAACATTTATGATTCTAAGAATTATAAAAACCATAAGGAAAGAGAGCCCAACTTTTAAGAACAATCCTCTCCTGATCAGGAAAGGTGAATCAAAAAAGTTTCCACACGAAAAACCTATCAGCATAATTCCCAGCCAGGGGATTGGCGGATAACCTATTATAAGGAGTGTTTGTTGTGTGATCGGGAAAGCCGCAGGTCCGAACAAGGGAGAAATAATATTTCTCAATGGAAAATCCGGAGCCAGCGATAAAAGATTGTGACCAAAGACAATGATCAATCCAATCGCGCCTACCATCCTGGGAGAAGCTTTTAATAACATTGCCAGAGCCAGAAGTCCGAAGCCAATTGCCCCAATTACCAGAAATGAAAAAATATGGAAACGAATATCAAACCATAATCCGAATGTTACGATCGTGAGCTCTACAATGATAAGCCACACTCCTCTTTTAAGTAAAAATGAGCGGGTCTCTTCCAATCCACTTTTTTGCAGATACAGAAATACAGAAGCACCTGAAAGAAAAACAAAAGTTGGAGCGCATAGGTGGGTAATCCACCGCGTTAAAAACATAATGATGGAGGTACTGGATAGATCGGTTGGATTCTGGGTCAAGGAATCAACATGAATAAGATCGCGGGTATGATCGAGTGCCATGATGATCATGACAAACCCCCGGACGAAATCGATGCTGCTGATCCTGTTCATATTTTATTCTTCAGGGCACATTCCTGTAAAATAAAAATTAGTACGCACTAATCAAGGCTAAATTCCGTCAGCGGAAATTAGAATTTCTCCTGAAACCTATTCTACAGTCGTTCCGAGGTAAAAATTTACAAGAAGCTTTTGATTTTTTTGCAGGGTTTACCTGCACTTCCTCTACTAACTGGGACATGGATTTTTGTAGGTCTGGCATCTTAGCTTATAGGTACCAGGGTCAACAATAATCTGGTAATAACCCAAACCATTAGCATTTGCAGTATTACTGGAATTGTCTATCCACACCTCCGCATCTGGCACATACATATCCGGATCATGATTATAATAGACACGGATTTTGATGATCACCGAATATATACAATTAACATCTATCACGATGAATCTCAAGATTAACTTTTCTTTAATGGTTGGGTCAAGTGTATCTTACAGCATTTATGTCAGGACAGAAAGTTGTTTTTATTCTATTGCTTATTGCAGGAGGTGCCCGGGCACAAAATTCCGATTCCCTGACGCACGGAAAATTTCTCACTATGGTCAATTTCAACAGAGATCAAAGCTATGTGAGTTTTGGCAGTGGGCTCGGTAATCAGCGCCCTTTAATCTTTGAAGGAAAGCTTTCTCCTTCTTATTTCGTATCAAGCCGACAGAAGAATTGGGCGATGGTGATGAATCCTCAAGTGCAGATCAGAATGCTTGATGAGAAGTCTGTTCCGATCCAGGTACCCAGTTATCGGTTCTATCTCACTTACTACCATAGCATTAAATTCTGGAAGAATTCATTTTTATCCAAAATCTTATACGAGGACGCGATCTGGTTTGCTTCAATATCGCATCACTCAAACGGCCAAAGTGGAAGCTTTTACTCCAACGACACTACTAAAACTATTGACCTGATCTCTGGTAATTTTTCTGTCAACTTTATCCAACTTGGAACTTCGACTTTCACACTTAATCCACTTAGTACAGATTATTTTTCTTTAAAGGAAGTTAAAGTCTATACTGAAATATACCCTTCGAGCTGGGCTGACACCAATCTCAATAAGAATTATGGGTTCTACAGACTGTTTGGGTCACTGGGATTTGCAGGACCATTTCGCAAAGAGAAGAAAGACTGGCTGAATCGCTGGCTTCAGAATTCAAGCATCGAGTTGAAGGGTGGTTGGATCTTTGGACAATACCGGGGATATGACCCTGTTGACATCGATAAAAGATTTATTCTCGACGTTAGTTATAAATACTATCCACCATGGTTTGATGAAGTGGCCTTCTTTGTGAGATTTTATAAAGGCCAGGATTATTACAATATCTATTATGAAAAGCAATTGATGAATTGCACCATTGGCATCACTTCAAATACTATTAAGCTTTCTAATGCAATTAAATACCTGGGAAACAGGAAATTGAAGATTCAAAAATTGAAAACGGGCAACGAAGGAGAATGATTATTTTAATCTCGCAATCATTTCTATTTCAACAAGAAAATCAGGATTTACAAGAGAATAAACTCCCACCAGAGTACTGGCGGGAGGATTACTATCAACATTAATATAATTCTTCCGGACCTCACGCAGGATCACTACATCTTCAGGCTTGCAGTTCACAACATAATAATTTGTCTTGATAACATCTTCAAATGTTAAGCCTGCTGAAGCAAGACAAGTTTTCAGATTTTCAAAAACCTGGATTAATTGTGTCCTTAAATCCCCTTTTCCAATGACTTCACCTTTTGTATTCACTGATACCTGTCCCGAGATATAAACAGTGCCTCCTGAAACCACGACATGACTGAAGCCATTGGGCTTATTAACTCCTTCAGGATTGATAAACCTTTTCTCCTTTCCTTGTGAAAAAGCAGCAAACGAACAAAGTCCGATAACAATAAAAGCCCGAATGAATTTAGTCGACATCAACGTGGTTGACAGGAATAAGATTGACATTAAATTTCTTAACAATCATGTTCATAATGGGATCATTCTTGATCTTTAAGAGAATGCGGGACGTTTGCTGAGCATCATATCCCATAACCATCTGATCGGTAAGTCCCAGATGCTTCACCGCATAGAAAAATCCTGCAATCACATATGGACCGAATGGAGTGTATGGAATATCAAATGAACTGCCGGTCATATTGAAAACAGTATTAGGCATATAATCTCCCTTATTATCAATTCCCTTCTTCTTTAAATAAAATTCAGCAGCAAGATTTCTTGAAGATTGTCTTGGATCGGTCATGCACAATAATCCCGCCATCGGCTTTTGCTTTTGAGATTGATTGATCAGCAACTCTCTTTTGGTACGCTCGTTGAGTGAGTGATTGCGGATATATAACTGGACTGAATCCCAGAACGGAACTGCCGGATCACCGTCATCAACCCTGATAAGAGAGTGGATAGAGTAATCCATGATACCACAGGTAATTTTTATGTCCAGTACTTTTAATTCAGAATCATTGTCGATTGCTTTTTCCAGCAATGTCCGCTGATGGCGTGGATGTGTCCTTAAAAGATCGATACTGAATATCCAGTCACCGGCAAGATATCCGTCATAGGCATAGTGCTCCTTTAGCAGCAGCTTGATCTTTGTGTCATTGTCGATGACAACATTTACACCCTCCAGTTCGATTTCCGGTTTCTCCTCCACAATCATTTTTTCGATTTCAATACCCACTGCAGAGGCCCCTAACATACCACAGTTAAGAGGCGATCCCTGAACCACGTGAAGATCATGGACGTGACTAACGTAGTCATCATTAGAATCTTCCGTAAGGTGAGCATGGGTTTGAATGTGCACAAAATAATTTATGGGCATCTCACCGGATATAGTTCGCTGAGCCTGCTCAACCGTTCTCTTGATATCCATTACTACGTCTGGGGTAACAAAAGAACCAGCAGCACGAACAACATGATACTCTATATCGATTCCTCTTCCTTCGAATTCGTTGGTAATGGTTTCGACAGCATCGAGCTGTACCTGACTCAGGTCACGGGCGTCAGCGCAGCCAATAAGGATATGAACTTGCTTTTCAGTAAACATGATGTGGGGTTTAAAGTAGGAGGCACAAAATAAATATTTGAAAACGAAAAGCGAAATGTTTTTTGTCCAAATGACCTCTTTTAATACCCCTGAAAATTCCTTACGCACTTTGAAATGGGTTTTGAGCATTCCTGGGAATGGATTCATAACTTTATTACAAATAGTCCTTATGAAACAACACCTCCTCCATGATGAGATATTAAAACTGATCAGGAAAAATTCAGGTAAGCCGACACAACACACCTTTCTGGATAGCTATCTGGGCAACTCTCATCCACGTTATCCTATCAATGCGCCGACATTAAGAAAAATATCAAAGGACTGGATGAAGGCTCATCGCGATCTGTCAACTGAAAATTTTCAAAAGCTTCTTCTGAGTCTTGTTAAGGGCAAATCATCGACAGAGAAAGTGATGGTAGGCGCATTGCTGGATGACTCAACGCTGGAGCAAAGAAGATTCAATCCGGAAGTGTTTGATCAATTTTTAGATCACCTGGAAGGTTGGGCAGAAGTTGATTCAGTTTGCACTGGCGCTTATACGAAAACGGAAATCCCACGGGACTGGAAGCACTGGAAGAAACTTCTTACACAATTTTCTAAGAGCAAGAACATTCAGAAACGCAGAGCATCGCTTGTATTTCTATGCTCTCCTATCAGAATAGAAAAGAATGCCGAGCTTCTGCGGATAGCACTCAAAAATATTGACAAGCTTAAAGCTGAAAAAGAAATTCTGATCACAAAAGCCATTTCGTGGCTGTTGAGAAGTGCAGTGACCAAACATTCGGAGGAAATCAGAGAATATTTATTGTTTAATAAGGAGACCTTACCAAAGATTGCGGTTCGGGAAACAATAGCAAAGCTGGAGACAGGAAGGAAGACAAAGAAATTAAGAATGAGCTAAGAGTTAAACATAAACTTTCACAAGCAATAATATCAGTATCTTTAAGAGAATAGATTTAAAAAACATGAAAAAATTAATTGTTCTATGTTGCATTGCCGGAGCAATGATTGGCTGCAATGGAAAAAAGCAAGAAGCAAAACGCATTGCCGATAGTATTCGGATGGATAGCCTTGCAAGAGCAACGGAGCCAGCTATCTCCACACTGGCTTTTGGAACGTTGCCCGGCTATAGCGCAAAAAATACAGTTGCCTTAGCTGATTCTGTCAATTTCTTTTTATTGATGAATCAGGAAGACGTTGACAGCAAGTTTACACTCGATCAGACGAATGCCAGCGAACTAGACAAGCCTGATTTCGTTATCAACTTCAATATTGGGGTTGTTTGTCAACCAACACAACTAGCCACAACCATTACAATTGACAAGGTAGAGGTGGCCGCCGATATCAATGTTTATATCAACATTGAACATGGAGAAAAGCTACAATCAACAACGAAGCCTGCTTTTGTATTTGCTATCGAAAAACGTGACGGGTATCAGAATATTCAGTTTTTCGTAAATGGAAAACCCGATAAAGCATTCTTCCTGACGGGTCTTTAGGATTCAAATATTCAATAAAAAATAAGGGTGGCATCTTACGACGCCGCCCTTTTTCTTTTGGCAACAGTATGCCAAAATACTATTTCATCTTATCTACGATTTCTTCTGTCTGCTTGGCCATTTCAAGATGATGCTCAATGATGGCAACTTTTCCTGTAGCCCAGGCTTTCAGGTCTGCATCCTTTCCATCAGCGGCTTCCTTCTTAAAAAGATCTAAAACATCTTTA
This sequence comes from Cyclobacteriaceae bacterium, assembly GCA_013141055.1. Lineage (NCBI taxonomy): Bacteria > Pseudomonadati > Bacteroidota > Cytophagia > Cytophagales > Cyclobacteriaceae > Cyclobacteriaceae bacterium. The sequence goes on from JABFRS010000001.1 coordinate 1,285,845, forward strand.
TGACCCTTTACCATCAAATCGGTATAAGCGTCATCAAAATCTTTACCCGTCTTCTTAGCAAGGGCATCATAATTACCCTGAGCATTATTGCTCAAGTAAGCTGGCAACGTAATATTCTTTGAAGCAGCTGCGTCCGTCAGCTCAGCATTAGCCTTTGAATGCTCTTCAATCATCATTTTAGCGAATGATTTTACTTCACTTGAATATCCATTGGTTTGAGCAAGTTCACCTGCTTTCACTTCGAACATTCCCGCATCAGCAGCGCTTACCGCAAATTCTGTGTCTCCTTCAATTTTTGTATCGTCGAATTTCTTCTCATTCTGATCTTCTGCTGCTTCTTTGCTGTCGTCCTTCTTTGGACCGCAGGCAGCGAGACTTAGTATAAAGCCAAGTATTGCAAATTTTACTAATAAGGTTTTCATGGTTTGTCTGGTTTATGATTTTTCAAAAGGATCAAAAAATTATACCGCTGTAGCCAGAGTCAAATCATAATTCGTATAACCTTGTTTTAAGTTTAAAATGAATGATTCCGTGGAGAAAATTCCCCGCAGAATCTATAATAAAATATAATTATTAATGAAAGTATATATCTAAAGCAGATTTTTGTTTAGGAGATCCATCCACTCTATGACATTGTTAAGAGTATCATTAAACACAAATAACTTTAAGGGGTCATTAACGAATTCCGAATTTACATGGCATATGATTGGCTATCCTGAATTAAAGATTTAAAATCTAAAGATTATGGATAGCATCAATAAAGAACAGGAAGAAGATAACTTCAAAGACCTTCATGGAAAAGAGGCCACAGAAAAAATTCAGGAATTAGTTAACAAAGCAGGCTCATGCCTTTTTTGTAGTAAAATCACTACGAAAAAATCATTTTCCACCCGGCCAATGTCGGTTCAGAAAATTGATGAGCATGCCAATTTATGGTTCCTGAGTGCAAAAGACAGTCATAAGAACGCTGAAATAAAAGAAGACCATACAGTACAGCTTCTCTTTCAGGGATCCTCTTATTCCGATTTCCTCTCTCTTTATGGAAAAGCTTCTATCAGTACAGATAAATCAAAGATCAAGGAATTATGGCAACCGATCCTGAAGACATGGTTTACAGAAGGCATCGATGATCCACGCATCACTGTGATCAAAGTAAAACCTATTGATGGCTATTATTGGGATACAAAGCACAACATGATTGTGGGGCTTGTTAAAAGAATGGCCGGAGCAATCATTGGAAAAACTCTTGACGATTCTATTGAAGGAAATATTAGCATGAAATAATTGCTGTTAAAAACCGCTTATTTCATTATGATTCCGGTTATAGAACATCGTGCAACATAGTTGCATAAATCATGACCCTCCTTATCTTTGTACATAAGCCATGAAAAACCCGCTTTACTATATAATTTTCCATGTTGTCCTGGCGGGACTTCTATTATTCAATCAGGTTGGCTTAAATTTTATTCACGATCGTCACGACGCTCATGAAAATCAGATTAAGCAAAGTGCTTCAGCTGAACTTCACAAGCACAACAATCATTGTAAGGTTTGCTCCTTAGAAACTCTTTTTAATTTATCGTTACCACCTGCTGAAGAATTCCATTTTTCAAACTTTCAGCAAACCCTTCTCGCAAATACTTCTTGCGAAGAGATTACACTAACACTCTCACATAGCAGAGACCGGGCACCTCCCGTCATCTAACACCGATTTTTTCGGACCTGATCCAGATCAATATGCACTTGCCTTTCGGCAAACCTGCATCCTTTACATTTTGTAAGCTTTGTGATGAACTCTTTTATAAGAATACTTTCATTGTTCATGATTGTTTCATTCGGTCTGAATGCACAATCGAACTGCAATTTAAAATTCAGCGGCCAGGTTCTGGATGGCGAAAGCAAGCAGCCCCTACCATTTGCCAATATTCTTATTAAGGAGATTTCCAGAGGATCCGTTGCATCCGATCTGGGAAAATTCACAATTGAGTCCCTTTGTACAGGCACCTACACTGTCGAATGTTCTTTCATTGGATATGAAACCGTTACATACCGTGTTGATCTGAGTATCAACACAGATCACAATTTTATACTGTCAGCAGAAACAAAAACGATGAATGCGATTGTAGTGAAAGGTGAAAAGGATGATAACAAACCCTTGATCTCACAGCCAAAGTCAGAAATAAAAGGCGAAGATCTCGTAAAAGTAAGAGGAGAATCATTGGGTGAAGCACTCAAAAGTGTAACAGGTGTGTACGCGTTGCAATCAGGTCCGACCATTTTCAAACCTGTAATCCACGGAATGCACAGTAATCGCATTCTCATTTTTAATAATGGCGTGCGACAAGAGGGTCAGCAATGGGGATCTGAGCATGCTCCTGAAATAGATCCATTTGTAGCAACAAAGCTATCTGTTATCAAAGGTGCCGCAAGCATACGCTATGGTTCTGATGCAATCGGCGGAGTGATTCTGGTAGAACCATCAGAACTTCCTGACAGCCCGGGCATCAGTGGCGAAGTCAATGTTGTTGGGTCAACGAATAATGGAATGGGTGTTGTATCGGGAATTGTTCAGGGCGCATTTGATAAAAAACTGAGTGGACTTAGCTGGAGACTCCAGGGAACCTATCGCAGGGCAGGAAATTCAAAAACTCCCGGATACTACATTGAGAACTCAGGTTTTGAAGAGGCGAATTTTTCATCTGCACTTGCTTATAGAAAAAGCAATTATGGAGGAGAGATTTACTATAGCCAATTCAATACCCGGCTGGGTATCTTTTCAGGGACACATGCTGAGTCGATTTCTGATTTGAAGGCTGCCATCGAACGACCACAGCCCCTTACTCCATCCTATTTCAGTTATCAGATTGATCGACCCTATCAGCAAGTTCAGCACGATTTGTTTAAGGGAAGCATCTTCAGAATATTCAAAAATGAAAGCAGGATTGATGCAGTATTTGCGCGGCAGGAGGATGTGCGATCAGAATATGATTACGTTCCGTTGACCGGAAGGTTGAATCCTGAACTCTATCTGAAATTAGTTTCCCATACCCTGGATCTTATTTACAAGCACAAAGCTTTTAACAGATATTCAGGAACAGTAGGATTTAATGGACTGACACAGGGAAATGTACGTCAGTATGAAATGCTGATTCCCAACTTCCGTAACTACGGTGGTGGGCTATTCTACATTGGCAAGTGGACCTCCGATCGATTGACACTGGAGGCAGGAGCCCGATATGATTACCGATGGCTGCGAGCTTACACCATAGACAATAACACCGCACAAGTAGTTACACCGACATGGGAATTTCACAATGTTACAGGAACAATCGGGTCTCAATACTATATCCGACCCAATCTTTCCTGGACTGCAAATGTCGGAACGGCATGGCGGGCGCCTACGATCAATGAATTGATGTCAAGGGGCGTGCATCAAAGTGCGATCTCTTATGAGATTGGAAATGCCAACCTTCGTTCTGAAAGGGCGTATAATTTATCTACCTCCCTACATTACGAAAGTGCCCGGTGGCATGCAGAGCTCGGAGTTTATAACAACATCATTGATGGTTATATTTATTTAAAGCCAAATCTGCAATTCATTCATACCGTGAGGGGATCCTATCCTACTTTCAACTATACTCAGGTAGACGCAAGGTTCAGTGGTATTGATCTCTCTGCAACATATCATCTGACGGACTCATTGAGCATTACGTCAAAAGCTTCATTACTATACGCATGGAACCGTACGATCAACGATTATTTGCAATTGATTCCGGCCAACCGTTTTGAAAACACCTTGCGATATGGTTTTGGGAATCATGGAAGCTTCAGGCAACTGTATGCAAGCGTTACTAATGTCTATGTCATGCGGCAGGAAAGAGTGCCGGCCAATAGTGATTATCTGTTGCCACCACCGGATTACATGCTGATAAATGCAAATGCAGGGTTTTCAATTCCTGTTGGCAGACAATTGATGAGCGTAAGCTTTTCGGTAAACAATCTACTTAATCTCGCCTATCGGGATTACATGGATAGATTCCGGTATTTTACAAATGAGCCGGGATCAAACTATACAATCAAAGTTCGTATCCCTTTTGGAAAAACTATTTAACGAAAAAAAAAGAAACTAATATGAGCAATTTTAAAAATAAATATTTCATCATTATCCTGATCATAATAACATTTTCATGTAATCATGATGAGCAGAATGTCGTTCCTGTAATTGACAATGAGGCACTCACAACTGTTATCGTGGAACTTGTAAATGTTAACGACGCAAGTGATAAGCCGACCGCACAATGGGAACAGTTATTTGATAACAATGGAAACCCGCAACCTGTCGACATAAGTCAGGCGAATATTATTCTCAAGCCTAATTCAACTTACAATGCAACATTGACATTACTTGACAAGACGCAAAGCCCTGCATTTATCGTATCTGACGAAGTAAAGGAAAGAGAGAATTATCATCTTGTTTTTTATCAACCCTTAAGAACAAGTCAGTCGTTGATAATTCCTAATGATCCAAATGACCCGGATGATATTTATCCTGAGCCTATTCCAACACCAATACCAGCTGGGAATAATCTCAATCTTTCGATAACAATAACGGATCATGACACCAATGTGCCACAACTACCTTTGGGGCTTGATTCAAAATTTGTAACAGGCACGGCCAGTACAGGATGGTTACGGATTGTCCTTCGCCACCAACCTAATGGAAAAGACGGATCCTATGCTCCCGGAGAAACAGATCTGGATGTAGGTTTCACTGTTACAATACAATAAAAAAATAGAATAGCCTTGATCTATTCAGGGCTATTCTACACGTTCATCATTGGACTTTTGGCTCACTCCACAATCTTGAAGGAAAGGCAGATTCACCGAAAATAAATTATTAACTTCATGCCTTGCCTCTTCAAATGCGTCGAAAAATCTTCACACCTCTCTTTATTCTGGCTCTTTTTATCTCCTCTTGTGGAAAAAAGAACGAAACCATAACACGCTCTTTTTATTATTGGAAAAGTGGATTTTCCCTTGGTACAGATGGTAACCGCCTGCTCAATGAACTCGGAGTAAAGAAGCTTTATGTCAAGTTTTTTGACGTCGACATCTATGAGGAGGATGCTTATCCCAGATCAACACTGCATGTTTTGGATACTATCCCAGCAGGAATAGAGATCGTTCCGGTAGTGTTCCTTACGAATGCAACATTGAAAGGAACAAGTGACTATGCCCTGAAGGATCTTGCTGTGAAGATCGTAAGGAAGATCAAAGGAATTCAGAATTGCTTTACATCTATCACTCCGATTAAAGAGATCCAATTCGATTGTGATTGGTCAGAGGAAACAAAGGACAATTATTTTTCCCTTTTGAATAAAATCCAGGGCGAATTCACTGAACCGATTATGGTCACCGCCACCATCCGTCTGCATCAGGTAAAATACTTTCATGCTACCGGAGTTCCTCCTGTAAAAAGAGGAACACTCATGTTCTATAATATGGGAGACATTGACGATATGAACGGTGAAAGTTCAATTTTTAATGTGAAAGATGCGTCGCGCTATCTTGTCAATTTTGATCAGTATCCTTTACCCCTGGACATTGCATTACCCGTATTTTCCTGGGCCATCGTTTACCGGGAAGGAAAAATTCTTGGAATTATAAATGACTTTGGAGACGATCTCACTAACAACGGAGCACTGACGATGGTGAAAGAGAATCTTTATAAGGTCGATAAAACTATCCGCTATCACGACATGACGCTTATCAATGGCGATCATGTAAAGGTCGAAAGGTCTGGTACCGAAGAAGCATTATCTGCCGCTGGACTTATCAAACCTTACCTTGCCAAGGACTCCATCACCGTAACACTGTTTGACTTCGATTATAAAAATCTTTCCAAATATGAAACTCAGTCGATTGAAAAGATCTTTACTCGTTTTTAGCAGCCTCGCACTGGCACTCCTGCCACCTCAGATTTCTGACGCGTGCTGGGGTGGTGACGAAGAAACCGAACCGTACACCATCGTCTTTGGAAGAAATTTCTTTGCGCCCAAGCAACCCAAAAAGTTTGAACTCTTCAGTGACGTTCTTTTCAACTTCGATGAAAATGCAAAGGACGATCATCAGAAGAATGTAATAGAATGGCAGAGTTTCCTTCCCGGAGTTTCTGAAGAGACTGCCAGAAGACTTGTTTACGATGCCAGTTCCCAGGAATTAGCAGCACTTCATAAAAATTTATCAGATAAGAATTATCCTGATGAGATAACCAAAGCATTGTCAACGGTAGACTGGCAGAACGTTCTCTCCTATCTGATCTTTGTTCGCAAGTGTCAGCCTTATGTAAACGAATTTGACGACTGGGCTGGATGCTTTGAGAAGGGTGACGTATTCAACACTCTTTTTCAGGAAGGTGAAGCCATTGCCGAGCACGCAACCACTGATTTCATGAAAGTGAGGATTGGTTATCAGCTTTGTCGCCTGGCTCATTACATGAATGAGTTCGGTCGCTGTTCAGGGTATTATAATAAATATGTCTCACCTCTAACACCCCAAAGTATCATTTACTACTGGGCAATGGCTCACTATGCAGCAGCATTGAAAGCGGAAGGTCGTTTTCCTGAGTCTCAATTTCATTACGCACAAGTGTACAGGCATTGCTCAAGCAAGCGGATCAGTACTTTCCACAGTTTGTATTATGATGACATAGACTCAGCATTGACTTTATGCAAAGATCCAGCTGACAAAATATCTCTCTATGCTCTGAATAACCTTGAGAATGGCTCCAACAGTATTCAAAATCTCCAATCAATCTATGAGCTTGATCCACGTTCACCCGAACTTGAAGTCTTGTTATACAGAGAAATTTATAAAGAAGAAATGGGCGACCATTGGTCTGAGACCAGTGATTCGTCAAATAATATCAAATGGCTTTTGACCTTTACAGAAAAAGCAATTGCCAATGATCAGATGTATCGTCCCTACATATGGCATCTCTCAGCAGGATACCTCGCTTTTCTGAACAAATCATTTGACAAAGCCCGTGAGCATTACTCTCTGGTAAAGGCAACACCCGGCACGAATGTTACCTTTCTCAAACAGTACGTCACCTTGCTGGAGGTTTTATTAAAAGCTGCTGAAGTCAAAAGTATCAACGAACCTTTTGAAGAATCCCTTCATCGATATCTGGCTGCTATGGCAGCAGTTCAGGAAGGAAGTGAACTTTATGAAACATCATCACGGATTTCTCAGTACACCTACCAACTGCTCTATTCTGCTTATATGAAACAAGGAGATGTTGTGAAGGCTGAATTGGTAGCCCCTCATTTCTTTGATCCATACAGTTCAGTACCGAAGAGTATATTTCTTCATCCAGATACCGCTTCGGTAATGGGATTGATCCGATTCATTGATCGCCCTGATCTCAGCAATTTTGAAAAGTTTCTGTTAGCCAAATTGCCTTACAAGAAGCCTGATCTTCTGGAATTGCAAGGCAAACTTCTTTTCAGAATGGGAAATCTTAAAGAAGCAATTTCATTCTTTGATCAGAGTGGTCTCGCACATGGAGCCAGTGGCGATCCTTTTGGAACACACATCAATGATTGCGTCACCTGCGAAGAAGATCATGAGTATGTCACATCAAAGGATCTTGCAATGAAAATGCTTGATTATGAGAAACGGGCTACCAATGAACCTGGCAAAGCCACCGATTACTATTTTCTATTAGGCAATGCCTGGTATAACTGCACACTATATGGACCAACATGGCAGCATCTGGCCTACACCCGACCCATCGGAGCATTTGGTTCGACAGAAGATTTTTTTGAAGGCTTCTGGAAAGATGGCAAATTGGACACAGCAGGAATTGCTATTGCTATCATGGATAATCAGACATACACCTATAACGATACACCAGAAAAATTACCAGGATATTTTTATGACTGTACTAAAGCGTCAGAATATTATAGGAAAGCAATGAAAGCCTCAAAAGACATCGAGTTTAAAGCGAAGTGCACATTCATGCTTGCCAAATGTGAAGAGAACGAACGCTATTTAAAAAGAGCACTTCCCGGAACTGCACTTGGAAGCCATACCTATTATGGAAAACTTTACAGCGAATACGGTAAGACAAAATTCTATGCAGAGGTTATTCAGGAGTGTTCCTATGTAAGGAATTACAAGGAACTGAGAGAAGTGAATTGATCAGATATCTGCCAAGGAACCCTGATTGCTATTTAATATGCTATTGTTCTGAAAAATTCAGGAATTACTTTTGGCATTCCTATGAGAAAAAGCCTGCTCCCGTTTTTAAGCATCATCATTTTTCAATGCTCTCCTATTCAAAATAAAGAAGTCTCTGTTCATTCAATGGAAATACTCAACTCACCGACTGAGGTGGGAAGCGCTGAACCATCGCTGGTGACAGGCAAAAACGGAGAAGTATTTCTTTCCTGGACGCATCAAAAGAATGATACTGCGTATTTGAAGTTTTCCTCTCTCTCAGGAGATCAGTGGAGCAGTCCTCAGATAATAGGCTCGGGCACCAACTGGTTTGTTAATTGGGCAGACTATCCAACAATAGCAGTCAATGATCAAAATTTCGCTGCGAATTTTCTGGTGCGGAACGGCCAAAGCGCTTATGCTTATGATGCTGTCGTCTCTACTTCCGTTGATAAAGGGGAACATTGGACTGTCTCCACTCCAATTAATGACGACAGGAAAGAGGCCGAACACGGATTTGTATCCATCATTCCTTACAAAGAGAACTTCTTCGTTACCTGGCTTGATGGCAGGAACACGGTCATGGAGGGAATGGAAAACATGGAAGGTCACGAAGGCCACCATGGATCAATGAGTATTCGCGCTGCAATCATTGATAAGAATAACAAAAAAGTAAGTGAATGGGAGCTTGATAACAAAACGTGCGACTGTTGTCAGACGAGTAGTGCGATGACAAATGCCGGGCCCATCGTCGTCTACCGCGACCGATCCCATCAGGAAATTCGTGACATCTCTATCGTCAGACTTATTGATGGCAAATGGACTGTTCCAAAACCTGTCTCACAGGACAACTGGAAGATCAATGGATGTCCTGTAAATGGACCTCGCGTGGTTGCTTCAGGAGATGATGTAGTGGTAGCGTGGTACACCGGCGCTCAGGATTCCACTCAAGTGAAAATATCCTTTTCTGCCGACGGTGGCGCAACCTTCGGAAAGGCAATTTTAATAAATGAGAAGCAAGCCATCGGGCGCGTTGATATTGAAATGCTCAGTAAAGAGTTAATAATGATCTGCTGGATGGAGGACGAAAAGATTAAGGCGGCAAAAGTTCATGCTGATGGAACCAAAGAAGCAACGATTATCATTGCATCCTCATCTTCTGCACGGTCCAGTGGATTCCCTCAAATGACAAAATCAGGAGATCATCTGATTTTTGCCTGGACAGACGAAGCATCAAATAATATCAAACTAATGCGGATAAAAATATAGTCACATATGAAGCCTTTGTGGTTCTAAGCTTCATTAAATTGACTATTCATCCCGAAGGCTATCCACCGGATTCATAGTAGCAATACTGAATACTTTATAGCCTATTGTAGCAAATGATACTGCAAACATGAGGATGACCGACACAACGAATGTCATGGTGTTCACACTCTGATAATATTTCCAGATAGTACTCATAATAGCATTGCACCATGCATAGCCTGCCCATGCTCCCAGTAATGATGCAACAGCAAGGATGATAACAAACTCTTTGTTTATAGTTGTCATGATACTTGAGACTGAAGCTCCGACAATTTTACGAATTCCAATTTCCTTCATCCGGCGAATCATATTGAGAGACACTAAAGTATAGAGTCCTGTTGCAGATAATAACATCGCAATAACTCCTAGAAAAGTATATCCATAAACGATGCTCATGTTCAGTGTGTTTGCCTGCTGTGTTACAGAAGACAATAAGTATCCATTGTATAACCTATTTGGGAATATTTTATTCCATTGATCATTCATGAAAATATTCATAGAGGATAGCTTATCCTCATCGGCGCTGACAACCAACTGTGTGTACTGATCTGGTAACACATAGCGGATCATCATCGGTTCCATTTCATACCAGAGCCCTCTTGTATAAACATCCTTAACCACTCCTACTACATATAACTTTACTGAATCCTTCCAGATAATTTCCTTTCCAAGAGGCTTATCCCAACCAAAGAGTTCCACCATATTCTGAGTTACAATGATCGATTCATTGCGATCCGTCTCAGAGTTCTTGGTAAAATCACGACCCTCAACAAGTTTGAGATCCATGGTGTTTAAATAATTATCTCCCACCTGAATAATGTCAACTTCCGATTGTGAGGATTGGTACTTTACTGGCTCGTGCGAACGATTAGAGAAGATGCCACTTCTTGCCCCGGCTATTGAGGTAATCACAGGATTTTGCTGCAATGCATTTCTATAGGCATTAAATTCAGTTTCACCATTGACATAGGTGACAACAGAGCCACGCACATCGAAACCAAGATCATACTGTTGCTGGTAGTGGGCGTTATGCAGGAATCCAAAAGCACTTACAATTGCTATCAGTGAAATTGTGAATTGCAATCCAAGAAGTGATCGTGTAAAATAATTGGTTCCTCCCAACTGCAGCTTGCCTTTGAGAATGCTTACCGGTTTAAACTTGCTGATATAAAAAGCAGGATAGCTTCCGGCCACAATTCCTGTAAACAGCAAGACAAGTATCAAAAATATTATGAACCGCGGAGCATCGAGATAATGAGGAGTGATCTGAATGTTATTCGCGGTCATCAGATTCCATCCCTCTGCCAGCAAATCGGCCATGCCCAATCCCAGTATTAATGCCAGGAAACAGATGGTTGTGGTCTCGCTTAAAAACTGAACGATCAACTGGATGCGTTGTGAACCCATCACTTTGCGAATGCCTATTTCCTTTATTCTTCTTGAAGAAATGGCAATGGCAGTATTGGTCAGGTTAAAGCATGATATTAATAATACCAGCACACTCATTATAATGGATCCGATAATGGCAGACAAAGGAGGTGCATCGGCTGTAACTGATTTAACACTTTCATCCCGGTCACGATGTGCCATGGTGGTCAATGGGTCCAGTGTAAACTCTTTTACCTGAAAATCCTCACGCACTTTATTGTTATTAACGATATACTGCTGGAGTTGCTTGTGAACTACTCCGACACGCGTTGCATCATTGATCTGAACAAATAAAGAAACATCCCTCCTCCAATCTTCTTCCCTTATCCCAGCATATTCTTCCTTATAATTATCAAACTGCATAAACGATGATCCATCTCTCTTTCGAAAGCTTGAATTCATTGGTTGTTCCTCAAATACACCTGCAATCCTTACTTCCTTTAACTCTTTTCCGTAAACCTGTGTAATTGTTTTTCCCAAGGCTTCCTTTGGTGAATTGAACAAGCGAACTGCCATGGTCTCGCTCAGAAATACGCTGCTCTTGTCATTCAAATCATTTGGATTACCAACGATAAACTTAAAAGTGAACATCTTAAAGAATGCCTGATCAACATAGGAGAGATTGGAAGCAAAAAGATCCTCCTTGAGCTTAAAGTTTGATCCTGAAGAGACATATCGGGTTGAATTTTCAACATCAGGGAAATTCTTCGCGATTACTTCACGTAATGGCAATGGAGCGTAACCAAATCGCGTCAAAGACTTGTCAAATTCCCTAACGGAACTAACCCTGTAAAGCTCTTTGCTATTTTGGTGTGAAGCGTCAAAAGTTGCATCATACTCGTAGGCAAAATAACCAATGATACAACAGGCGATAGCAACGCCCATACCCAACACATTGATGATGATGAACACCTTGTTCTTCATCATGCTGCGGAAGGTTATCAGGAAGTAGTTTCGGATCATGAACCTGTATTGGCCAAATATGTGCCAGAGGTAATACCATCGAAATTAGCCTACATTAGAGAGATTCTCGTTCAGGAACGGTCGATGGTGACCGGAACCGACCAATTTGAGATTCACCTACTTCTTGTTCTTTGCAAGCACCACCTTAAAGTTCTCCGGCTTTCCCGATACTTTAAGATTCATAAAACTGATCTTCTTCTCCTTGTCAATATGTTCGATCTCATCAATCTGATTCACATCCACTTCTTCAGATTTGCCGCCGAACAAAGCATTCATTCCTACTTTCGTAACAAGCTTCAACGGAACACGGATGTAATACTCCATGCTAAGATCCAGCGATTGCTTACCCGACATCTCAATATACCCCAATGATGAATTGATGTTCATGGATGGAATGCTCAAAGTCTCATTAGAGAATGAAAGCTTATTCTGAAGCGTGTCAAATCTGATATTGCGAAGATTCTTGTCCTTGAAATAGTTCGACATAGCCTGCATCGGCGCGAAATCAACAAGGCTTCCCTGGTAAATGCGTATATCCAATTCAGCTTTTGCTTTGCTTATAATCGGAACAAAGTTCGGATGAACCTGGAAATAACTTTTAATTTGTCCACTTAGAATTCCTTTGATGTTTTTGTTGATAGTGAGATCCTGACCATAGTGATCCAGCTTCACCATCATCTTTTCAAGATCTATATTGTCCATTTTGATAGTGCTTCTGAAATATATTTTCGCAGTATCCGTACCATTCAGCTGTCCATTCATTCTTAGACCGCCTCCCGCTACCTGCATGGAAAGAGTGTCAATGTAGATCTGATGATCCTCCTGCATTCGCGAGCGCATGGAAACATCTTTAAGCCACAGCTTATTAAACTTTAGCTTTTCGACATTCACCTCAACATTAAGATCAGCAAAGGGTATAGCAAAAATATTGAAGGCCTTGGCATGAACAGATGAATCCTTCTTTACCACCGGCTTCAACTTTGCTAAGGAATCTGCTTTTCTTTGTGGTAATCGTGTAGCAGATGCTGTATACTCATTCAATTCATCCACATCAAGGAACTTAGAGGCCAATCTGAAATAGTTGTCCCGCCTCTTGAATTTTTTATCTGCTCCTGTGAAAAAATAAAGATTGACATCGAAATCGCTCTTACCGATCGTGCCCACCAGCGTATCAATGATCACAACCCTGTTTCCATACTTTATGTTACCATGAATATCCTTGAGCTTGAAGTTGTGATTCTTTAAATCCCCCGTGATATTCGCAATATGTGTTTTAGAGAATTTAAAAACAGTATCATAACGAAGTTCAGATTTGGCACGGAGCCATACATTGTTCGCTTCTTCCCTGCGATATCCTTTCGGAATATACTTGCGACTAACGGGGCCCAGCACATCTGCCAATGAAAATCGATTTGACTTGAAATCAAAAGCGATCTCGGTCTTGCCTTTTTTTATCTTCTGAAACCATAGCTGATAATTTCTGATGCGTCCGCTGAATTTAAAGTCAGACTGGTCGATCATACCGGTAAAATTTCTTAGTCGTAATGTATCCTCGTTGATAGTAAGGGTTGCCCCCAGATCCTTGAAGACGTGCGGATATGTTTTAAAGGAAGCCCGCAGATCTTTTATTTCCAGCTTTCCCTTGGGTAGCGGAGCAGGATGCAACAACTGCTCAACCGATGTTTCCATGGAAAGTCTGACATTAAAATTCCTGATCTCTTCATCTGCCTTCCGGGCAAGTGCGGTATCACTCGCCAGCAACTCCTTAAACATGATCTTTTTGCTGCTCACATTCACCGTAACCGTTACTGCCTTCTTTGTATTTTTTACGAAGGCCTGTATATCACTAAGTGTTCCACTCAGGCGCAGATCCGATTCACCGATACGAAGGGTTGCAGAATCCAACGTTACTTTTCCATCTTTCATTTCTGCATGAACATTCATGTTGCGGACCGGAAGTGGATAACCCGGTATTCGAAAAGAAAGATTCTCCACTACAAGCTTACTCTGAATACCTTCTTTAAGCTTATTAAGAGATTGTTCCGGCAACTGGATGTTGGAGAGATCCTTGAAGTCCATATCGAGCTTGATCTTTCCTGTAGTCTGCTTCAGATCAGGAATCCCCAGGAACTCACCCAAAAACTTTAGCTCAAGCTCTGATCTTATCTGAACCAACGTTTTGGGATCAGTAAAATCATGCATGATGAAATTCCCTTCAAAGATTCCCTTCTCAGGACGTGCGCTCACATTCGTAAGATGCAGTTCGGAAGTACGAAGTGAGTGCTCAGCGCCGTTGGTATAGTATCCCTTGAAGCCAAGCTTGTCTACTTTCCGATCTGCCGATGTATTAATAAACCACGCATCCTCACAACCAAAAGATACTTCTATCAATGGAAGTTTGCCATTTGATAATTCACCGGATACAATCCCATTGAAATAAATCCGGCCGTCGTAACGAAACGGTTTAAGGATCTTCTTTGCATCACCCGGAAGAAAGGCTGCAAGAAGATTCATATCAGGCTTATCACCATTGACAAGGAAGTCGATGCTTGCGGGTTGGCCCAGTTGTGCAGAGCCTTGTACGATGAATGATGCATCCTGAAGCTTAAAATTACCCTTGGATATGATGATCTTCTGTTCATCCATTTTATAACCGGCATTCATATCCAGTGTGATCTTCTTATGTCTGAAAAACGTTGTGTCGCCCGGACTTTTGAAATCCACTTCCATCTCACTTTGCAATTCGGTGGCAAGGTGCTTTCCTTCCAAAGCAAAAGAAGCAGTGAGTTCTGTAATATGTGAACGCGTCGATGTTCCGTTTGTATGATCGAGCAGTGCCACTCTGAAATCATTGAACACTGCTTTGTCGAGGTTTAGTCGGAACTGCGTTGTATCCGCGTCTGTTGCCTGCAGGCTATCATGTTGAGTTTCAATTGCCGAAAGGATGTTGAATTTTCCATTAACATCCAGCACCATATTCAGATCACCGCCATGAATTGAAAAACTCCTGATGTGATAATTCTTTTTTAGAATATCGGATATGCTGAACCCCAGATACAGGCGGTCAATACCAACGATCGGAGTTCCCTTTGATTTATCCTGAAATAGTTTTGTCTGCTCCAGGACTATGGAGACGTATGGAAAGTGCTTAAAAAGAGAGAAGTCACTTTCCTGGATTGTAATCTCTCCTTTGATCTTCTGATTTACTTTACTGACAGCATAGTTTACCAGACGCTGATGCTCGGCGTTGATAAGGATGTATCCAACCCCTGCCAGCACAATAATTGAAGTGATTAAAATGAGAAGTGGCTTCAAAACCCACTTTTTCAGACCTGCTCGCATTTATTAATAATAGGGGTATAGAATACTGAAATCACAATTATTCTGCCACAAATCTAATTTTTAAACCTGATTTTCCCCCGCATGGGTTATGGGTGTTGAGAAAAATTTCCTGTCTCCAATGCAACCCTCTTGAAAATAGAATGTCATTTTATACATTTAGGAAACTTGCTGTTATGAAAGGAACGTATCTGGGAGAATTTGAAGAAGTAGTGCTTCTCTCCATCGCTATACTGGGCAATGATGCTTATGGCATTTCCATTAAGGATGAAATAAAGAAAAGATTGAAACGCGAACCGAGCATCGGGGCACTTCACTCTGCATTCAGCAGGCTTGAGGAAAAAGGATTTATCGATTCCAGAGAAGGTGAAACAGCACCCGAACGCGGCGGAAGAAGAAAATTATACTACTGTATCACTAAGTCTGGGGTGCGGGCGCTGGAAAAATCAAGGGAACTAAGAAATAGCATGTGGAATGCCATTCCTTCTCTCATTATCGACTGGAAAAAATCATGAAAGCTAACCGCAATGATCCCCCCGCATTTGGAACCTGGCTCATGGAGTTGTTCGGTAATTCCAAAGAGGCCTCCAATCTCCTCGGCGACCTGCATGAACTTTATTCAAGACGACTGCAAGAGAATGGCTTTGCAAAAGCAAGACTATACTATTGGGTAGACTTCATTTCTATCCTTATTCACCAACCTCTCCGGAAAAAGAAAACTTTTCACACATCAAGCAATAACATGGGACTTCTATTCAATTACTTTAAAGTTGCGAGTCGCAATCTGATGCGTCAAAAGCTTCACACCGGAATTAACATTGTCGGCCTGTCAATCGGCTTCACATTCAGCTTGCTGATCTTTCTCTATGTTGCCCATGAACTGAGTTATGATAGTTTTCACAAGAACGGCAAGAACATTTACTTGCTGCCCATGACCTGGCACTTCAATGAAACGGTCATGCCGACTGGTGCCAACTGCAGCGTTGGTGGCCCCTTCATGGAAGATGCTTTCCCGGAAGTAGTTAAAAGTGTCAGAATCTCTATGTCAGCACTTTCGTTCTCCAAAAATGGAGAAGGCATCAATGAAAAGGATGTATTCTTTGCGGACTCTACCTTCTTCTCAATTTTCACCTTCCCATTTCTGCAAGGAGATTCTTCCTCTGCACTTACAAAACCAAACTCAATCGTTATTACCAGAAAGTCAGCGGAAAAATACTTCGGTGCCGACTGGGCTAATCAAAACACTCTTGGAAAACAGATCGTAGGCACCAATGGAAAAGCATATGCTATCACAGGCATCATAGAAAATGTTCCATCCAATTCCGAGCTGCAATTCAATTTTGTTGTATCCTTTTCATCATTGAAGATTTCAAGAGCTACACCAACCTGGGACAATAGTGAATTCTACACCTATGTTTTGCTGAGCGATCATGCCGATGTAGATGATATTAAAAGCAAGATCCCCGTGAGAATGGAAGAGAAGTTCGGCAAAGATGGAAGATCGACCATTGATCTTGATCTTATCCCGCTTCGTGAAGTTTATCTCCAAAGCTCCGGCTATAATGTGCCTAACACCAGCAACATCATCTACATCCGGATCTTTTCCTTTGTGGCAACACTGATTATTCTCATTGCAACGATCAACTATATCAATATGGCTACAGCTCGTTCCATGGAACGCGCACTCGAAGTAGGTGTCAGAAAGGTAATGGGTGCTGAAAGATCTCAACTATTCAATCAATTCCTCAGCGAATCTCTCATCGTAACGATCTTTTCCTTACTAATGGCCATTATGCTTGCATCATTACTTCTTCCAGCGTTTAACATTCTAACGGGCAAAAGCTTAAGTCTCGAGCCGTTAGGTACTCCTTTGAACATCCTTTTATTCATCGGAGGAGGTCTGTTAATCAGCTTGCTTTCCGGCATTTACCCGGCAGTATTCGTTTCAGGTTATTCTCCTTCCAAGGTTCTGAAAGGAAAACTTAAAGACTCAAGTCAGGGGATTCGCCTCAGAGAATCGTTAGTCCTTGGCCAATTCTTCATTTCCATTTTACTGATCATCTCAACCTTGATGGTGTCTGACCAGATCCGATTTATTCAGAATAAAAGCCTTGGATTTGAAAGGAAGAAGCTTGTAGGTCTTTCATTGGATAGCCTCTCCCGCACAAGAATAAATGTTCTTAAGAATTCACTTGCGGAAGAATCCATTATCACCCACACCACTGCTACTTACCAGTTCCCAACCCGGATCAGTCATCAGACTGCCATGAGTCTTAAGAACGAGACTGAGAACGACCGCAAACTTCTGACCGCCGTGTGTGTGGATTCTGATTTTGTAAAGACAGTCGGGCTTGAAGTTGCAGCCGGAAGAGATCTCACACATAATGTTGATGAGACATCGCCTACCTGGGAAATCCTTATCAACCAATCAGCCGCAGATTTTTTTGGCTGGTCAGAGGAAGAGGCCATCGGGAAAGAATTAAAGGTCTGGCAAACTGACGGAGTAATAAAAGGTGTGTTGAAAGATTTTCACTTCTCCTCTCTTCACGATCCCATCAGCCCGCTGGTTGTGTTTTCCGGAAACCAGGCACAACGCTATAGCTACCTGATTGTAAATATCTCTGGATCACCAACAGAAATAAAGAACATACTCGAAACTCATTGGAAGAAAGTCAACAGTGAATCTCCTTTCGAACTCAGATTTCTGGACGAGCAATATGAATCGATGTATAAAAAAGAGACGCAACTACGAAACATCATAAACGCATTCTCTGTATTGGCGATACTTATTTCAATACTGGGCTTATTCGGACTTGCCTCCTACTCTATTCTTCAGAGGACAAAAGAACTGGGAATCCGAAAAGTTCTTGGTGCATCGATCACAGGATTGATCGGACTGGTGTCAAAACGTTTCATCCGGCTGGTCGTCATAGCATTCATACTGGCCATTCCTTTCAACTGGTATCTTATGAATCAATGGCTCAGCACCTTTGCATACCATACCACATTCAACTGGTGGATTGTTCTGGGGGCGGGTCTGACAACCATCCTGCTGGCAATGGGCACTGTGATCTACCACGCCTTTGAAGCTGCACGAGTCAACCCATCAAAAACACTCAGGTCTCAATAAGTAACATTGGCTACTTACATCTGCAGTAAATGCTTTCGTTATGCTTCAGCAGCTTTGCTGCATCCGTGTAAATCCATTTCGGATGCAAGAGCATTTGTTTTGCTGATCCGCGACATCCGTGGTCTTTTTTCAGCCAACCTACCTCGTCACGAAAACAAAGTCACTCAACGCTTCGTCATCTCCAAAGGAACCAAACCTTGGGAGTTGACTTAGTTTCTCGAGATTCGATTGAATTTCAGACAATGTTAAGATACCATCATCACCTCCTCTGGCCCTGAGTGATTCGATAAGCTTACCGGCAAAAGGAGAATGCTTTCCAATTGTTCCGTCTGATACATACTCTTTGCCGCCTGAAGTAAGATACTTTCGCGTTCGATGACTCCATTTCCGAACTAAAAGTTTATCACTTGAAATCTCATCAGGCTTTGCGCCACGTGAACGGGCAAGAACAGGATCGAGAGTCCCACCAAAACATACATCCATCGTGAGGAGTATGTGATTGCAGGGTATATTATTAATGACACCTCGCAAGCGGTTGTGAGATAAGTAAGTAGTTCGGGAGACATCATTGCTAAGTGAATTTTTCCCTACCACAAATCCTTCCCCAAAAGATTCATCATAATGACCGTGGCCGGCAAAGAAAACCATCAACTGATCCTGCGGACCAAATTTACGTTCATTATACTCACGGATTTTCTCCAGCATTTTCTCAACCGTTGGATTCTCAACGATGTCAACAATAAATCCATACTTTTCCTTTAGCTCTCTCGCGATCGCGTGAGCATCATCAATCGGATTCACCAGATCATCCCAGTGATCATACTTATTGGTGGCGAACAATAATATGTAATCCTTTCTGTCAAGCGAGACCATTGCATCGGATGCATTCTTACCTGTTACAATCTGACGCTTTTCAGCAACAAGAATTCCGCTTTCGGTAACAGCCTCCAATGAAAGAGAATTTCCGCCATCCGGCAAGTTAACCGTCAGTGCAATAGAATACTGTTGTTGCTCCGGCTTGACCGCAAAGCTCTTTTTGGAAATAACCCTTCCATCCAGAGAACTGCTGACCACAAGGGTAATTTCTTTCAACAAAGTTGGTGAATCTATGGACGCTTTGATTTCAATCTTGTTTTGAGCGCTATTGGTAAATTCCATTTTTGGATGGATCCACGATATTCTTGGCAAAGGTCCGCTGTCGGGCATCCCCGTCTTCGTATTGATCAAAAACTCATTAGTTCTTGTAATGAGTCCTTGTGAACAGACCGATACAGAATAAAATAATGCAACCAGAATAAACAGACTTCTCATATTTCTCTCAACCACGTTTAATACAAATTAGAATTTAGTAAACCTCCCCCGGTATGTCTTTGTGGCATTATCTCTGATCATTATCAGTTGATAGATATACATTCCCGACGGAACAACATTCCCATCATCACTCACTCCATCCCATTGGATAGATTGAATACCCTGGTCATCAACAACGCTTGAACGACCGAGCCGGGCTACTACTTTTCCCTGAAGATCGCTGACGATCAGCACGGCTTCAGCTTTACTTTCGTTAGTCACAAAATCAAACGGAATAGTCAGTTGCGATCTGAATGGATTAGGATACGGAGCACCAAGACTTAATTGTTCTACACCCACTGATCTGATTTTATTGTAATAGATGGAAAACTTCCCTGACTGATTCGTTGTGTAGCTGCTCACTTTGGCCATGTCCAGCAGCACGTCGCTCTTGAGATCGCGCATAATGAGCTGTCCTTTCAGATTTGACATTTCAATGCTATCCCATCTGATCACAACAGGTCCTGTCTCGTCGCTGTGCACCGAATAATTCCATGTGTAAGAATCTTGTGGATTTACAATGCTTTGTGAAAGATCATATTCAAACCCGGATTGAAGGGTACTGAATTCAAGATATCGAAGGAACCGTGGTGCGGCTATGCGGTCCCATTTGTCCTTGCTTTCATCAGAACCCACTCTCATTCCAATTCCACTCCGTGTGTTCATCGCTTCACCCTGAACAAGTGTTATTGAAACCTTCCAGTCATCATTGCTTTCTTTAAATGATTCTTCAATTGTAGCGGTACGGCCACCCGGATTGTTTACCGTAACAGGAATGCTTAGCTCAATATCGTTTTCAGCAAAAACAAAACCTCCTCCAAAAGCTTTGAGCTCATTGTCTTCAACAAAGGAGACAGTCTGCTGATTGAATGTGAGCAGTCCATCAACACCGGAAGGATTATCATTAAAAATGAGGACCTGATTCCAGTTAATTGTTATAGGGAAAGGATTTCCGATCTGATTCCAACCTTTCTTAAGATTCATTTTGAATGGCTTGGCAACAGAATTCCCAAAGCTCTTGCCTTCGCCTAATGCCAGACTTACCGGAGATCTGGAAACGAAAAAATAACTTTGTCCCTGTACCAGCTGGCTTGCGGCAAGACCTTCTGTATAGTCGACGATCGTACCATTCCTGTATTGGGACAATCTCCATTTCTTAGTGTCATACGCACCCATGATTTTTTCAAAGACATCATTGATCTGGTTGCCTTCCATAATGGAGTAAGGAACCGAGATGAGCTGATAGTTCTTAATGTCTTTACCAAAGCTTGACAAAGGAACTGTCACTACTTTTGCAGTAAGAATGGAATGATGCGGGGACGTTCTGACCTCGGCACCTTCATCCACCGCTTCAAAGTAA
This sequence comes from Cyclobacteriaceae bacterium, assembly GCA_013141055.1. NCBI lineage: Bacteria > Pseudomonadati > Bacteroidota > Cytophagia > Cytophagales > Cyclobacteriaceae > Cyclobacteriaceae bacterium. The sequence continues at coordinate 1,306,946 of JABFRS010000001.1, forward strand.
AATTCAGTTCCGAAATCATCGAACCATGAATCGTTCACAGCAATCTTGTAATTACTTCCTGATTTCACTGCAGACTCACGAACATAACTAGCGCCTGCACTCTTTCTGTGATGCACATAGACAGAGATCGTACCGTTTCCACCCGTCACCGCTACTGACATCTCCTGAGCCTGGTTGGTGCTATGAACCTCCGGATACGTAGTTGCTTCCGTTAATTTCAGCGCATTGTCATCTCCACCTGTGCCGGAAAGTGTATTGCTTATTTTAACAATAGAATAATCTGATAACCCAGATGCATTGCGGGCTCTTACTCTGAAATAATAAACAGTGGACGGAACAAGTCCTGTCACCACCTCTTCTGTGATAATGGATGGAATGATCTTTGGACCGTAGTTGGTTACAAAAGATTGAAAGTCCAGCCGTGTAGAGACTTCAAGTTGATATTCAATTGCACTTACAACAGGTTGCCATTGCACTTTAATGCGTGTAGTTTCCTTATCGGAAGGCACCAAATCAGCGGGTATAGCAGGTAACGTGAATCGCTCTCCTGTTAATGAACTTACAGATGCACCCGCCTGGTTGATCGATCGGACACGATAATAGTATTTCTTTCCCGCAACAAGACCAAAAACCTGCTGAGTGATTCCATTGACAACACGCTTATCGAATCCATTGATAAAGCTATTGAACGATGATTCCTCGGAAACATCCAACTCATAGTGACCGGCACCTGTTACCGATGACCAGTTACCAACAAAGGAAGATATTGTCACTTCCGTGGATGGCTGAAGCGCAGGAGTATCAGACAACGTAATCTGACTGATCACATTTGAATTCACAGAAGTACCGCTTGCATTGATAGCGCGAACACGATAAGAGTAAACCGTACCGGAAGTCAGTCCAGCAACATCTTCTGATGTTCCATCGACAACGCGATTATTGTAACCGGCCAGCATGTTGGCAAAATTATCTGCTGAGACATCAAGACGATAGCTGGAAGCTCCTGTGGACGATGCCCAATTTGCTTTGAATGATGTAAGAGTCATCTGAGAAGCATTGGTGGCTACAGGAGCTGCTGGAATTGTTATCACGGAAATCCTGTTCGAATTGGAAGAAGGACCTCCCGCCGTTACCGCCCGTACTCTATAATAATATATGGTTCCTGCCGCCAGACCCGGAACATCGGCAAAGAGAGCGGCCACTGTCACATCATTGAACCCTGGCAGGAAAGAAGCGAAAGTGTCTGATGTTGATACATCAAGTCGATAGCCTGTTGCTGCTCCAATGGCAGACCAGTTTGCCCTGAAAGAGTTGACGGAAATTGAAGATGCTGCATTTGCTGTAGGGGAATCTACCAGTGTTGTAAGCGAGGAAGATGTGCTTACAGAAGTTCCCCCATTATTATTAACAGCACGTACCCTGTAATAATATTGTGTACCGGGATTGAGGCCCGCCACATCACGCGATGTACCGGATACAGTCAGATCATTAAATCCTGTAACGAAGCTTGAAAAATCACTTGCCGTTGATACATCCAGTCGATAGTCCAATGCACCTGTAACCGTCTGCCATTTTGCAATAAAAGAATTGATCGCCAGGTCTGGAGCATTGAGTACGGGGGCAGCCGGAATTGTGATCAGGCTAATCGTTGCGGCTGAGTTGACAGAAGCTCCATTCGCATTGACTGCACGGACGCGGTAGAAATATGGTACACCAGGAGATAACCCCGCAACATCGTGAAAGAGTCCGCTGACAGTACGATCATTATAACCCGTTACGATTTGAGTAAAATCATTTGAAGTAGAAACATCCAGCCTGTATCCTGTTGCGGACGCTACTGTTTGCCAGTTCGCTCTGAATGAATTAGTAGTAATGGCTGATGCAGCAATTGCAACCGGAGCAACCGGACGCGTAATAACAGCCGTCGATCTCACTGAATACAATGAAACTCCCGAGTTGTTATGTGCTCTTACCTGATAATAATAGTTGGTACCCGGGTTTAATGTATTGGCCGTTGTGAAAGTTGTCGGAGAAGTGCCTACGGGTGTATTCTGAAAAACATAACTATCGAATGTGCTGCTGGTTGACAGATCCAGGAAGTAGCCATTGACAGCACCGCTTACTGCATTCCATGAAAATGTTACAGAAGTTGAATTGCTGGATGAACCACCTGTCAGTGTCGGAGCAGCTGGGTAAGTAAGAGTGCCAAGACTTGCAGACACGTCATTTTGTATTGCTTCATCATAGGGCTCTCCTGTTCCGGCTCTTTTTCTATAGCAATCTGAATTTGTGTACGTTCTGAAATCATAATTCGCGCCGGTCGTCAGGTTGGAAACGATAACGCTCGTTGTATTCACTTCAACGGCAGTCCATGCGCCTGATCCTGATCTGCTATACTCATAACCTGTTCCGTAGTTGACGTGAAAGCTACTGTTAGTGGCCTGAGGGACTGCAAGATTAAACGACAGCGTAACCTGCGTACCATTCTGAGCGGGCGTAACTGAATTCAGTCGCGTAAAGCTGATCATGCATTGCGCCCAGACTCCGGAAACCGAAATAGAGAAAATAAAAACTAATACACTTCTTGCCATTGATTTTACAATTGAATTTTTTCCGTTACTCATTTAGGAACTATGTCTTTTGGAAAGGCGGGTATGGTCTCATCACTTGCAGGTCGCGCTAGAAGATAAATTAGAGTTCCGGCTGCCAGTGTAGGGATTGCCTTCACTAGCAACGGTATTTTGCGCTTTATCCTGAATGAATTGCTTCTTACAACTTCATCTTTGTTCTTGGTATCGCTGATGACAAACTGATAGTCCTTTCCTGGCCGGATGTGAGAAGGGAACTGGAAAGTATAATGCCCGACATTGGCAATGTCTGAGAATGACGTGATCTTCTTGTCCTTTTTGTAAAGATCAAAGTTCAGGACATTCTGAGGTGTGCCGCCAGTCCACGTCAGATTATAGATCTGCTTGCGTTTAAAAACTTTGTATTTATTGATCTCATCCGTCTGGATGAAGGGAATAAAATGTCTACCCCTTAATTCCAGCGCGACCTTCCCTGAATAACCTGTCGACAGATCCTCACCAAAAGCCCAGGTGATTGTTTTATTCTTTCCCGACTTGACTTCTAATCCGGCATCTCCCTTGAGTTTTTCCAAAGGATTCAGGTAGCCATCGGCAGACGAATAAACTTTGATGGTATAAAATCTTCCTTCAATCGAATCCAGGAGGTCATAGTGAATCACCAGCTTGTTCTGAAAGAATTCAATGTTCCTTATTTCAATTGACTGCGCGTGAGTATTCGTTGATAGGAAAAAACAAAAGAGTAATGCGCATACCGCATTCAAAGTGATGACTAGTGACCGCATATCAATCTTCTCAGTTCTGAAAATATTCGCAAATGACTCTCTTCCGGAATCTCTGTGCGAATACTGTCGTTGCATCACAGGGTAATCTGGTTGCGACATTCTAAACGCAACGTAACTACCTAAAAATCATTTACTCCCATATAACTCAAAACCACTGTCTTACCGTTATGATGCAGTAATAAAAAATGTGAGGAGAAATGAGAGCAATAAAAAACAGAAGAGTTATGCAAAAAATTAATATCACTTCGTCTGATGGCTATGTGTTGAGTGCGCTGCAGGGAGTTCCGCTGACCAACAGCAAAGGAACTGTTATCTTAAGTTCGGCTACATGCATTAAAAAAGAGTTCTATATAAACTTCGCAGAGTACCTCGTCGAAAAAGGTTATGTCGTATTACTTTATGACTACCGTGGTATAGGTGAATCAGCACCTGCTGATCTTAAAAATTCAGACATCTATATACACGAATGGGGAACCAAGGATATGAATGCTGTTCTGAATTATGTTACCAGCGTATTCGGGACGTGTCAGATCACCTGGTTCGGTCATAGCATTGGCTCACAGCTGATGGGATTCATTGAAAACAGCAAGGTGATACAAAAAGCAATTTCCCTGAACGCTGCAGTAGGCTACTGGAAGTATTTTCCCTTCCCTAAGAACATTGGCATCTGGATGATGTGGTATGTCATCGGTCCTTTGATGATAAAAATCCATGGATATGGGATGATGAAAAAGATCGGATGGGGTGAGGATCTGACAAAGAACTCTATTCTGGAATGGAGAGAATGGTGTATCAATAAAGATTACTTCATGCCATGCATCCGGGAAAAGCTGAAAACAGATCGCTTCGATAAATTCGAAGTTCCCATTACAGCTCTCTACATGGATGATGACTATATCGCCAATGACATTACCGTTCCTCTGATGATGGAATTCTTTCCAAATGCCGCCCGGGAGATCAAGAAAATAAAGGTCTCAGACTACACTGTTGAGAAGGCGGGGCACGTAGATATTTTCAGAAAGAAATTCGAATACACACTCTGGCCTTTGCTGGTGGAAGAAATTGAAAACAAGTCGATGGATCACCCGGTCGAAACCAGGTTAGTCGCCAATTATGGGTGACCCCGTCTGAGAAACAGGATTTTAGATTGATTCAATATTACAATTGACTCGTGTTTCTTTGCGGGATTAAGCCCTGCAAGGAGTAATTTTGTTGCGTTCACGGGTTTTTTCGTTGCAACGGTGCATCTAACGCTATAAAAATGCGTTCATAACCCGCCATTAGATCTTAACAAGTTTCTGGTGGGTACAGTTACCTAAAGTCAGAAGTGGCATTAATCCGGTCACGGCTTAAAAAATATCGAACCTTAACAATGCATAAGTATATCATCATTCTACTTCTTGGCTGGCTGTCAATCTCACCGCTTTTTTCACAAAGATCCCATGAACTGGATAGCCTGAAAGAGCAATTCAACAAAGTGAGCATAACGGATGATCGTACACGGATCACTCTATTAAATAACCTGAGTTTCATGAATCAGGGGTATGATTACAGACAGGCATTACAATATGGAAGAGAAGCACTCCGGCTGTCGGAACAAATAAATTTCAAAGAAGGAATCGCCATGGCCAAGAACCGGATGGCCAACTGCTACTGGATCCTCGGTGATAATGAACTGGCCATTGAATATGCTCTTTCCGCGGCCTCGATCGCTGAAGAAAACAAATTGATCTCTCTGCAGGCAGATGCTTACAGATTATTAGGTGCAACCTACACTGGAAGGCGAGAGTTCGATAAAGCCGAATATTATATTAACGAGGCAGAAAAAAAATGTCTTCAGATCGGGAATGAAGAACTTCTAATGAAGGTCTACAACGCCTCGGGCCTTATTCTATCATTCAAGAAGAACAATGACAGCTCCATACTCATTCTTAATGAAGCACTGAGATTAGCGGTCAAGAATCATAAGTCATTTTACATTCCTATCATTTATGGTAACCTGGGCCAGGTTCACGCCAAGCTCTCTACCTCTGATGCCAGTGAGGTTGCAGCCAAATTTTATAAGACATCATTAATTCTTGCCCGGCAAGAACAGAATCATTATGCAGAAGTCGTCGCGCTCAATCACATGGGAAGCACTACCATGGCACACGGACAGTTCAAAGAATCACAGGAATATCTGACA